>CAZNPW010000055.1:0-17641 GCA_964575185.1 uncultured Exiguobacterium sp. | reverse complement strand
CGTGACGCGGGTGCAGGAGGCGCTGGAATACGGGATCGTCGGCGTCAACACCGGCATCATCTCGACCGAGGTGGCCCCCTTTGGCGGGGTCAAGCAGTCGGGCCTGGGTCGCGAGGGCTCGCGCCACGGGATCGAGGACTACCTCGAGATGAAATACGTCTGCCTGGCGGTGTGACGGGGGGGCGCGTCCGCCGTCTCCCCCGTCCCCTCTCGCGAGGGAGAGGGGAGGCGCATGCAAGCCTGGCGGGGTTCTGCGGTTGCGAGGGAACCGCGGAATCCGCTATAGGCTTGTGTTCCTGACCCCCGCACCCCGCGGGCTTCCCCTCTGGCCCGCGCGTGCTTCTGGAAATCCTCATCGTCCTTGGCCTGATCGTGCTGAACGGCGCGCTCGCCATGTCGGAGCTGTCGGTCGTGTCGTCGCGGCCGGCGCGGCTGAAGACGATGGTGGACGCCGGGCGGCGGGGGGCCGCGACGGCGCTGCGGCTGTCGGAGGACCCGGGACGCTTCTTGTCGACGGTGCAGATCGGGATCACGCTGGTCGGCGTGCTGTCGGGGGCGTTCTCGGGTGCCACGATCGGGCCGCGGGTCGGGGCGGCGCTGGCGCGGGCGGGGATGGACCCCGAGACGGCGCAGACGCTGGGCGTGGGCGTGGTCGTCGTGCTCTTGACCTACCTGTCGCTGATCGTGGGCGAACTGGTGCCGAAGCAGATCGCGCTGAAGAACCCCGAGGGCATCGCCGCCCGGGTCGCGCCGGCGATGGCCGTGCTGTCCACCGTGTCCGCCCCCGTCGTCTGGCTGCTCGACCGGTCGGGGCGGCTTCTGCTGTGGGTGCTGGGCCAGGGCGGCGAGAGCCAGAGCCGGGTGACCGAGGAGGAGGTTCGCACGATCCTGGCCGAGGCGCGGTTCGAGGGGGTGATCGAGGACGAGGAGCAGGAGATGCTGACGGGCGTCATGCGGCTCGCCGACCGGTCGGCCCGCGCGCTGATGACCCCGCGCCGCGACGTGGCGATGATCGACGCCGACGCCCCCCCGGCCGAGGTGCTGCGCCAGATCGAGGCGATCGGCCGCCCGCGCATGCCGGTGCGGCGGGGCGACGAGGTGCTGGGGGTGCTGTATGTGACCGACGCCTTCGCGGCGCTGGCGGCCGGGAAGCCGATCATCGTGGCCGACCTGATGCGCGAGGTGCCGGTCGTCAGCGACATGGCGGACGCGCTGAACGTGATCGAGATCCTGCGGGCGAGCCCCAACCACATGGCGCTGGTCTACGACGAATACGGGAGTTTCGAGGGGATCATCACCACCGGCGACATCCTCGAGGCGATCACGGGCACCTTCACCGAGGCGCAGGAGGAAGAGCCCGACGTGGTGGAACGCCAGGACGGCAGCCTGCTCGTGTCCGGCTCGATGCCCGCGGACGAGTTCTGCGACCGCCTGTCGATCCCGCGCGAGGAGGCGGGCGATTACGAGACGGTCGCGGGGCTGGTGATCCACCACCTGCGGCGGCTGCCCGCGCTGGGCGATGCGGTGGTCGTGGCAGGCTGGCGGATCGAGGTCATCGACCTCGACGACCGGCGGATCGACAAGCTGCTGGTCGGGCGGCTGGAGGAGCCGTCGGTCTGACGGCGAGGTCGGAGCGGGGGCCAGCCCCCGCACCCCCGAGGTATTTCTGGCAAGATGAAAGGGATGGCGGCGGGCCGTCATCCCATCCGCAGCGCCACGTCGAGCATCCGGTTGGAAAAGCCCCATTCGTTGTCGTACCAGCCGAAGACGCGCAGCAGGCCCTGCGCTGCGGCGCGGGTTTCGAGCAGGGCCATGACCACGCTTTCGGGGCGCGCGCGCAAGTCCGACGACACCAGCGGCAGGTCGGTGGTGCCGATCACCCCGCCCGCCGCGGCGAGGAGGCCGTTCACCGCGGCGACCGTTGCGGGGCGGGCGAGCTGCACCGTCAGGTCCACCGCGCTGACGCTCGCGACCGGCACGCGCACCGCCTGGGCGATCACCCGCCCGGCGAGGTGCGGCAGGACCCGGTCCACGAGCGCGCCGGCCGAGGTCGTGGTCGGCACCATCGACAGCGCGGCGGCGCGGCTGCGGGCGAAGTCCGGCCCCGGCGCATCGGTCACCGGCTGGCTGCCGGTGTAGCAGTGGATCGTCGTCATGCTGCCCGTGACGATGCCGAAGGCGTCGTCGAGGCAGCGCAGGAGCGGGGCCACCGCGTTGGTCGTGCAGCTCGCGTTCGACACGACGGGCTGCGCGCCGAGCGCCGCGTCGTTCGCGCCCCGCACCACGGTCAGGTCGGCCGGCGCGCAGGGGCCGCTGACCAGCACCCGCGCCGCCCCGGCGCGCAGCCCCCGCTCGGCGATGGCGCGCGTGGCGCAGTGCCCCGCGCATTCCATCACCACGTCGATGCCGCGCAGGTCGAGCGCCGACAGGTCCGCCGCGCGGTGCAGCGGGATGCGCCGCCCGTCCACCGCCAGCGCGTCGCCGTCGCGCGCGGCGCGGCCGCGGAAGGGGCCGAAGACGCTGTCGAAGCGGAAGAGGTAGGCACACATGTCCGGGTCGGCGATGTCGTTGATCCCCGCGACGGTCAGGCCCGGCCAGCGCCCCGGCGTCTCGGCCCAGGCGCGCAGCACCGACCGGCCGATCCGGCCGAAGCCGTTGATGAAGATGCGCATGGCGTCCCCTCCCCCGCCCGGTGGACAGACCACGGGCCGGGGCGGGTTTCAAGTTTGATCAAATCAGCTTGGCGCGACGCAGGCCGCGATCGTCGCGGCCATGCCGCGCATCAGGTCGGCGTAGAGGCCCGGTCCGGGTTCGAGCGTCGTGCCGACGGGGTCGATCGCACCGCCCATCACCGCGCCCGTCCCGTCGGTCAGTTGCGCCAGCAGCGCCGGGTCGTATTGCGGTTCGGGGAAGAGGCAGATCTTCCCGCCGCCCGCCACGGTCGCCTGCAGCGCCCGCAGGCGCGCCGCGCCGGGTGCCGCCGCATCGCCCAGCGCCGCCGCGCCCGCGATGTCGAGGCCGTAGCGGGCGGCGAGATAGCCGTAGGCTTCGTGGAAGACGACGATCGGCGTGCCCGCCACGGGGGCGAGGGTCGCCTGCACCTCGGCATCCAGCGCCTCGGTCGCGGCGATGGCGGCCTGCGCGTTGGCGGCGTAGGAGGCGGCGTTGTCGGGGTCGATCCGCGAGAGTTCCGCCGCGATGGCGGCCAGCCAGACCTCGGCGTTCGACGGGTCGAGCCAGGCATGCGGGTCGGTGGCTGCCTTCGTTGCCTGCGAACCGTCCTGTCCGCCCGCGTCGGGATAGGGCCGCAACGCGGTGCCTGCGACGGTCAGCAGTTCCAGCCGCGGCACGCTGGCCGGCACCCCGTCCAGCGCCGTCGCGAGCCAGGGCGTCAGTTCAGGCCCGACCCACACCACCAGCCCCGCATCCTGCAGCCCCGCCGCCTGCGAGGGGCGCAACTGGAACCCGTGTTCGCTCGCCCCCCGGGGCAGGAGCAGGTCGGCCGCGCCGAGATCGCCCATCACCTGCGCCACCAGCGACTGCACCGGCGGTAGATCGGTGACCACGCGCGGCACCTCGGCCATGGCGGCGGTGGACATCAGGCTGGCGAAGGCGGCGGACATGAGATGACGCACGGTGGCTCCTGCAAAGGTCGCTTGCGTCCATATATGTTATACCGTAACAGTCAACCCATGCCCGCACCGGCCTTCCATCACCACGATCACGGCGCCTGCGCGGGCGCGCTGATGGCGCGCGCCGAGGCGCAGGTGGCCGCGCAGGGCGCGCGGCTGACGCCGGTGCGGCGGCGGGTGCTCGAGATCCTGCTCGAGGATCACCGCGCGCGCGGGGCCTACGAGGTGCTGCAACGGCTGGCCGCCGACGGCTTCGGCAACCAGCCCCCCGTCGCCTACCGGGCGCTCGACTTCCTGGTGGCGCAGGGGCTGGCGCACCGGGTGCAGCGGCTGAACGCCTTCACCGCCTGCATGCACCCGGGCGAGAGCCATGCCGCGGCCTTCCTGATCTGCCGCGCCTGCAACGCGGTTGCCGAGGCGCAGGCCACCCCCGCGCTCGCCGCGCTCGACCGTGCGGCGGCGGACCTGGGCTTCGCCGTCGAACGCGCGACGGTCGAGGCGCTGGGCCTCTGCCCCCGCTGCGCGGAGGCGCCATGACGCTGATCGCGGCCGAGCACCTGTGCGTCCGCCACGGGCGGGCCGAGGTGCTGCACGACATCACCCTGCAGGTCCGCGCGGGCGAGATCGTGACCGTGCTGGGGCCGAACGGATCGGGCAAGTCGACGCTGCTGCGCGCGCTTCTGGGGATGATCCCGGCGGCGGCGGGCCGGGTACTGCGGCAGGCGGGGCTGCGGGTGGGGTATGTGCCGCAGCGGCTGGCGATCGACCGCGCCATGCCGCTGACGGTGCGGCGGTTCCTGTCGCTGCCCGCGCGCGTGGCCGATCCCGCGGCGGAAGCGGCGCTGGCGCGCGTGGGCCTGCCCGAGGTCGCGGCGCGGCAGATGACCGACCTGTCGGGCGGGCAGTTCCAGCGCGTGCTGCTGGCGCGCGCGCTGCTCCACGACCCCCAGCTTCTGGTGCTGGACGAACCGACGCAAGGGTTGGACCAGCCCGGCGAGGCCGCCTTCTACCGCCTGATCGCCGAGGTCCGCGACGCGACCGGGGCGGGGGTGCTGATGGTCAGCCACGACCTGCACGTCGTGATGGCGGCCAGCGACCGGGTGATCTGCCTGAACGGCCACATCTGCTGCGAAGGCGCGCCGCGCGTGGTGTCGGCGGCACCGGAATACCGGGCGCTGTTCGGGCTGGGAACGCAAGGCGCGCTCGCGCTCTACCAGCACGCGCATGACCACGACCACGCGGGCGGGCCGCACCAGCACGACCACCACGACCATGCTCGATGACTTCCTGACCCGCGCGGCGCTGGGCGGGGTCGGGCTGGCGCTGGCGACCGGCCCCCTGGGCAGCTTCGTCGTCTGGCGGCGGATGGCCTATTTCGGCGACGCAACCGCCCATGCGGCGATCCTGGGCGTGGCCCTGGCGCTGGCCACCGACCTGCCGCTCGGCTTCGGCACGCTGGTCGTGGCGCTGGCGATGGCCGCGACGGTCAGCACGCTGGCCGCGAAGGGCTGGGCGATGGACACGACGCTGGGCGTGCTTGCGCATGCGGCGCTCGCGGTGGGGCTGGTCGCCGTCAGCTTCCTCCCGACGGTGCGGACCGACCTGTCGGCCTATCTGTTCGGCGACATCCTGGCGGTCAGCCGGACGGACCTCGCGTGGATCTGGGGCGGGGCGCTGGCGGTCGCGGGGCTGCTCGCCTGGCGGTGGGACCGGCTCCTGACTGCGACGCTGCACCCCGACCTCGCCCATGCCGCGGGGATCGACCCCGACCGCGAGCGGCTGGTTCTGACGCTGGCGCTGGCGCTGGTCGTGGCCGTGGCGCTGAAGGTCGTGGGCGCGCTCCTGATTGCGGCGATGCTCATCATCCCCGCCGCCGCCGCGCGCGGGCTGGCGCGCACGCCCGAGGCGATGGCCGTGGCGGCCAGCGCGATCGGGGGCGGCGCGGTGCTGGCGGGGCTGTGGGGCTCGCTGACCTGGGACACGCCGGCGGGGCCGTCGATCATCGTCGCGGCGACGGTGGCGTTCGGGGCCACCGTTCTGGTCACGCGCCAAGCGTGAATCGAAATGAGCGCCTGCGGCGCAAGCCTTTCCCGTCGCGGTCCTGGCTGCGCAGGCCCCGCTCCCGATGCGCTCCGCGCGGGGAGTATTTGGGCCGGAAAGAGGGTCAGAAGATCGTGACCGAGAGGCAGGCGAGGACCGCCGCCGTCAGGCCGATCCGCAGGCGCATCCACCACGGCGGGGCAAGGCCGCGTTCGGCGAACATCGCGTCGAGGGCGAGCAGCAGCAGGAACCCTGCCGCGAGCCAGATGGCGCTGGAGGTCGGGCCGTTGCCCACGAAGAAGAACGCCCACAGCGCCGGGATGACCGACAGCGCATAGCCCAGCGCCGCCTCCTTTCCCGCCGCGCGGGTGGCGAAGCCCCAGAGGACGCCGGACATGAAGGCGAGGATGATCGTGCCGTAGCTGAGGCCCATGTAGGGCCCGGCGAAGCGGGGGCCGACCGTGGCGAGCGTCCAGGCGAAGGCCGCGGGCGACAGTTCGGTGATGGCCGACCAGGCGAAGGGGATCAGGCCCGCGATCCCGAGCGCCAGCGCGCTGCGGGGGATCACGCGCGCACCCGCGCCGGACGCGCGTCCCGCCTCATGCCGGTTCGCGCAAGACGCGGGGGACCTTGAACTCCACGTCCTCCACCGCGGTCTCGACGCGTTCGACCGTCACGTCATGGCGGGCGCGCAGGGCGGCGATCACCTCGTCCACCAGCACCTCGGGCGCGCTGGCACCGGCGGTCAGGCCGACGGCGCGGGCCCCCGCGAGCGCGCGCCAGTCGATGTCGGCGGCGCGCTGGATTAGCTGGGCGTAGCGGCAGCCCGCGGCGCGGCCGACCTCGACCAGGCGCCTGGAGTTCGACGAGTTCGGCGCGCCGATGACCAGGAGTGCGTCGATCCGCGGGGCCATCGCCTTGACCGCCGCCTGGCGGTTGGTCGTGGCGTAGCAGATGTCCTCGTGCGCGGGGACGCGGATCGCGGGGAAGCGCGCGACCAGCGCGGCCTGGATCGCGGCGGTGTCGTCGACGCTGAGCGTGGTCTGGGTGATGAGCGCGAGCCGCTGCGGGTCGCGCACCGCGAGCGTCGCGGCGTCCGCCACCGTCTCGACCAGCAGCACCTCGCCCGGGGGGAGCTGGCCCATGGTGCCGACCGTCTCGGGGTGGCCCGCGTGGCCGATGTAGACCAGCTGCACCCCGGCCTCGTGGTGGCGCGCGGCCTCGTTGTGGACCTTGGTGACCAGCGGGCAGGTCGCGTCGACCGCGATCATCTCGCGCCGCGCGGCCTCGGCCGGGACGGCCTTGGGCACCCCGTGGGCGCTGAAGATGACGGGGCGGTCGCCGGGGCAGTCGTCGAGCTCCTCGACGAAGACCGCGCCCTTGGCGCGCAGGTCATCGACCACGAACCGGTTGTGCACGATCTCGTGGCGCACGTAGACGGGCGCGCCCCATTTCTGCAGCGCGAGTTCCACGATCTTGATCGCGCGGTCGACGCCGGCGCAGAAACCGCGCGGCGCGGCCAGATACAGGGTCAGGGAAGGCAGGGCCATGCGCGATACCTAGGCCCTGCCGGGCGTGACGTAAAGCTACTGGGCCGCCGTCTGCTCGGGGTCGGTCACGACCGGGCGCGGCTCGCGCGGGGGGCGGCCGATGACCTCGCGCAGCTCGTCGAGCTCGATGAAGTTGTCGGCCTGGCGGCGAAGCTCGTCGGCGATCATCGGCGGCTGGCTGCGGATGGTCGAGACGACCGACACGCGCACGCCCTGGCGCTGCAGGCTTTCGACCAGCGGGCGGAAGTCGCCGTCGCCCGAGAACAGCACGATGTGGTCGACCCGCGGCGCAAGCTCCATCGCATCGACCGTCAGCTCGATGTCCATGTTGCCCTTGACCTTCCGTCGGCCCTGGCTGTCGGTGTATTCCTTGGCGGGCTTCGTCACCATGGTGAAGCCGTTGTAGTGCAGCCAGTCGACCAGCGGGCGGATCGGCGAGTAATCCTCGGATTCCAGCAGCGCGGTGTAGTAGAACGCCCGCAGCAGCTTGCCGCGGCGCATGAACTCGGACCGCAGGAGCTTGTAGTCGATGTCGAAGCCCAGCGCCTTGGCCGCGGCGTAAAGGTTGGAACCATCAATGAACAGCGCAAGCCGTTCGTCCTTGTAAAACATGTACCCTTCCCCTCAGAAGATATCCGTGGGCCGCGCAGAGGCCGTGATGGACGTCACCGCCCGCCTGCCCTAATCACCGGCGGACGCCCCTCGATATCAGCGCGAAACCGGCAACGACAAGTGAGTGTAACGGGAAGTTTTATGTCCGGTGACGCGCGGCCGCAACACGCTCTGGTTGCGCTGGGCGCGAATCTGCCGTGGGCGGGGCGGGACCCCGCGCAGACCCTCCGGCTTGCGCTCGGGGACCTTGCGGCGGCGGGTCTGCGGCCGCTCGCCTGGAGCGGGCTGTTCGCGACGCCGTGCGTCCCCGCGGGGGCGGGTCCCGACTACGTGAACGCCGCCTGCGTGCTGGACGCGGGCGGGCGGGATGCCCAGGGCGTGCTGGCGGGGCTGCACGCGGTGGAGGACGCCTTCGGCCGCAGGCGCGACCGGCGCTGGGGGATGCGGACGCTCGACCTCGACCTGCTGGCCTTCGGTGATTCGGTGCAGCCCGATGCGGCGGAGCAGGCGCGCTGGGCGGGCCTGCCGCTGGCCGACCAGGCGCGCGTCGCGCCGCGGGGGCTGGTCCTGCCGCACCCAAGGCTGCAGGACCGCGCCTTCGTGCTGGTGCCGCTGGCGCGCGTCGCTGCGGGCTGGCGGCACCCCGTCACCGGCCGCACCGTCGCGCAGATGCTGGACGCCCTTCCCGCCGCCGACCGCGCCGCCGTGGTGCCGCTGCCGGATGACGCCTTGCCTTTGCCCGGGGGACCGCCTATGTCGCGGCTTTCCGAAGGATGACCCGGGGAGCCTCATGGCGCGCGTGACCGTTGAAGACTGCGTCGACAAGGTGCCGAACCGCTTCGACCTCGTGATGCTCGCCGCGCACCGCGCGCGCGAGATCCAGGCGGGCTCGCCGGTCACGGTCGACCGCGACAACGACAAGAACCCCGTCGTCGCGCTGCGCGAGATCGCCGAGGAGACGCAGGGCGCCGCCGAGTTGCAGGAGCGCCTGATCGCCAGCCACCAGACCCAGATCGAGGTCGACGAGCCCGAAGAGGACCAGATGGCGATGCTGATGGGCTCGGACATGGACCGCCCGGCGATCGACGACATGTCGGAGGAGAAGCTTCTGCGCGCGTTGATGGCGGCGCAAGGGGACGACTGAGGCCCGTGGTGCGGCCATGATCGACGTCGAGGATCTGGTCGCCCTCGTCCGCAACTACAACCCGCGCACCAACGAACCCGTCCTGCGGCGGGCCTACGACTATGGCCGGGCGATGCACGAGGGCCAGCTGCGCCAGTCGGGCGAGCCCTACTTCACCCACCCCGTCGCCGTCGCCGCGATCCTGACCGAACAGCGGCTGGACGACGCGACGATCGTCACCGCGCTGTTGCACGACACGATCGAGGACACGAAGTCCACCTACGCCGAGGTCGAACGCCAGTTCGGGGGCGAGGTGGCGGAGCTGGTCGATGGCGTCACCAAGCTGACCAAGCTGCAGCTGACCCAGGGCGGCAGCCAGCAGGCCGAGAACTTCCGCAAGCTCTTCATGGCGATGTCCCGCGACATGCGGGTGATCCTGGTCAAGCTCGCCGACCGACTGCACAACATGCGCACGATCAAGTTCCAGCGGCCCGAGAAACAGGCCCAGAAGGCCCGCGAGACGATGGAGATCTACGCCCCCCTGGCCGGCCGGATGGGGATGCAGTGGATGCGCGAGGAGCTCGAGGACCTGGCCTTCAAGGTCCTGAACCCCGAGGCCCGCAACTCGATCATCCGCCGTTTCGTCACGCTGCAGCGCGAGGCGGGCGACGTGGTGCACCGCATCAACGGCGACATCCGCACCGAGCTCGACCGCGCGGGGATCGAGGCCGACGTCTACGGCCGGGCCAAGAAGCCCTATTCGATCTGGCGCAAGATGCAGGAAAAGGACCTGGCCTTCAGCCGGCTGTCCGACATCTACGGCTTTCGCATCATCACGGGCACCGAGGCCGACTGCTATCGCGCGCTGGGCGTGATCCACCAGCGCTGGCGGGCGGTGCCGGGGCGGTTCAAGGACTTCATCAGCCAGCCCAAGCTGAACGGCTACCGGTCGATCCACACCACCGTCTCGGGCCGCGACGGCAAGCGGGTGGAGGTGCAGATCCGCACGCGCGAGATGCACGAGGTGGCCGAGGCCGGGGTGGCCGCGCACTGGTCCTACCGCGACGGGGTGCGCGCGCAGAACCGCTTTGCCGTCGACCCGGCGCGCTGGATCGCCACGCTGAACGAGCGGCTGGGTGCCGAGGACACCGAAGAGTTCCTCGAAAATGTCAAACTCGAGATGTACTCCGACCAGGTGTTCTGCTTCACGCCCAAGGGCGACGTGGTGCAGCTGCCCCGGGGGGCGACGCCGTTGGACTATGCCTATGCGATCCACACGCGCATCGGGAATGCGACCGTGTCGGCCAAGGTCGACGGCATCCGCGTGCCCCTGTGGACGCGGCTGAAGAATGGCCAGTCGGTCGAGATCATCACCGCCGAGGGCCAGAAGCCGCAGGCGTCCTGGATCGACATCGTGACCACCGGCCGCGCCAAGGCCGCGATCCGCAAGTCGTTGCGCGAGGAGGACAAGGGGCGGTTCGTCAAGCTCGGGCACGAGCTCGCGCGGGCGGCCTTCGACCATGTGGGCAAGAAGGCCACCGACAAGGCGCTGCGCACCGCCGCGCGGATGCTGGGCCTGTCGGACGAGACCGACCTGCTCGCCCGGCTCGGCTCGGCCGAGATGACGGCGCGGCGGGTGATCGAGGCGCTCTATCCCGAGCTGACGCTCGCCGTCGCCGAGGAGATCGACAGCGCCCGCGCCGTGATCGGCCTGCCCGCCGACCAGACCTTCCGCCGCGCGCAATGCTGCCAGCCGGTGCCGGGCGAGCGGATCGTCGGCATCACCTACCGCGGCCAGGGGGTCGTCGTGCACGCCATCGACTGCCCGGCGCTGGAGGAGTTCGAGGAGCAGCCGGCCCGCTGGATCGACCTGCAGTGGCAGTCCGGCCGCCACGCGCCGGTCTTCACCGTGTCGCTGGAATTGACGATATCGAACGACGCGGGCGTGCTCGGCCGCATCTGCACGCTGATCGGCGAGCAGAAAGCGAACATCTCGGACCTGCGCTTCACCGACCGCAAGCCGGATTTCTACAAGCTGATCGTCGACGTCGACCTGCGCGACGCGGAACACCTCCACCTGGTGATGACCGCGCTCGAGGCCGAGACCGACGTGGCCCAGGTCGCGCGCCACCGCGACCTCGCGCGCAGGCCGTAGATCATGGTGTTCAAGCGCAGAAGCCCGCGCGGCTGGCTGTCCTGGACGCGCCAGATGGTCTACCCCGACGGCGGCTTCCGGCGGGCGACGCGCTATGTCATGCATCGCCTGTCGCGGCTGCCCGACGACCCGCGCAAGGTCGCGCGGGGGGTGTTCGCGGGGATGATCGTGTCGTTCCTGCCGATCCCGGGCGCGCAGTTCCTCGCGGCCTGGGGCTTCGCCTGGGTGGTGCGGGGCAACATCCTGGCCGCGCTGCTCGCGACCTTCGCGTCGAACCCGCTGACGACGCCCTTCATCGCGGTGTTCTCGGTGGGCTTCGGGCACTGGCTGCTGGGCATCGACAGCCCGCTGTCGGGCGAGGCCATCGGCATGGCCTTCGCCGAAGCGGGGTCCGACCTGTGGCGCAACTTCTTGGCGATCTTCACCGCGGCGCCGGTCAACTGGCACGGCTTCGCGAACTTCTGGTCCACGATCTGGTGGCCCTACTTCGTCGGCAGCGCCGGCCCCGCGATCCTGGCGGGCATCGCGTCCTACTACATCACCATCCCGGTGGTGGAGGCCTACCAGCGCGCGCGCGCCAAGCGCGCGGGCGAACGCGCCGAACGGCGGCGGCGGCTCCGGGCGCAAATGTCGGGCGGCGGGGATGACGGGGCGGCACCGCCCCTGTAAGGTCGCCGCGACCGGAGGGAGTGCCATGATCGACCGGGTGCGGCTGGGCGTGAACATCGACCACGTGGCGACCGTCAGGAACGCCCGCGGCGGCGCGGTGCCCGACCCGCTGCGCGCGGCGCTGCTGGCCGAGGCGTCGGGGGCCGACGGCATCACCGCCCACTTGCGCGAGGACCGCCGCCACATCCGCGACGCCGACATCGAGGCGCTGATGGCGGGCATCGCGATCCCGCTCAACTTCGAATGCGCCGCCACCCCCGAGATGCAGGCCATCGCGCTGCGCCACCGTCCCCATGCCGTCTGCCTCGTGCCGGAAAAGCGCGAGGAGCGCACGACCGAGGGCGGCCTCGACGTGGTGGGCCACCAGGGCTGGCTCGCCGACCACATCGCGCCGCTGCGGCAGGCCGGTGCCCGGGTCAGCATGTTCATCGCGCACGACCGGACGCAGATCGACGCGAGCCGCGCCATCGGCGCGGCGGTGGTCGAACTGCACACCGGCCACTACGCCGACCTGTTCGCCGAAGGCGCCTTCGCCGCCGCCGAGGCCGAGGCGCGGCTGCTTGCCCGCGGCGCGACGCATGCCCGGTCGCTGGGGCTCGAAGTGCACGCGGGCCACGGACTGACCTACGAGAACGTCGCGCCCATCGCCGCGATCCCGGAAGTGGAGGAACTGAACATCGGGCATTTCCTGGTCGGCGAGGCGATCTTCCGCGGCCTCGGCCCGGCGATCGAGGAGATGCGGCGGCGGATCGACGACGCGCGCACTTGAACTTGACAGCGGAAAGTTTAAGTGCCGGTCAAAGGAGACCGCTCATGGCCACCGTCCTTCTGACCGGCATCACCGGCTTCATCGCCAAGCACGTCGCGCTGCAGCTTCTGCAGGCGGGCCACACCGTCCGCGGCACCGCGCGCAGCCCCTCCCGCCTGACCGAGGTGCAGGCGGCCCTGGCCCCGCACCTGCCCGCGGGCGCGCGCGACCGGCTGTCGGTCGTCCGTGCCGACCTCATGTCGGACGACGGCTGGGCCGAGGCCGCGCGGGGCTGCGAGGTGCTGATGCACACCGCGAGCCCCTTCCCGATCCGCCAGCCGACGGACGCGGACGAGCTGGTGCGGCCCGCGGTGGACGGCACGCTGCGCGCCATGCGCGCGGCCCACGCGGCGGGGATCACGCGGATGATCGTCACCTCGTCGGTGGCCGCCGTCTTCGACGAACGCAAAGGCGGCACGCAGGACGAAAGCGACTGGCTCGACCCCGATGCGCCGGGCACGGTGCCCTACAGCCTGTCCAAGCTGCGCGCCGAACAGGCGGCCTGGGCCTTCGCCAAGGACCATCCGGGGGTGGCGCTGACCACCATCAACCCCGCGTTGGTTCTCGGGCCGCCGCTCGACCGGCATTACGGCTCCTCGCTCGGGCTGGTGGAGCGCATCATGAAAGGCCGCGACCCCGCCAACCCGCCCTTCGGCCTGGGGATCGTCGACGTGCGCGACGTGGCGCGGATGCACTGTCTGGCGATGGACCTGCCCGCCACCGCGGGCCGCCGCTACATCGCCAGCGCAGGCTCGCTGTGGTTCGCCGACATGGCGCGCATCCTGAAGGAGGCCTGGCCCGACCGCCGCATCGCCACCCGCACGGCGCCCGTCTGGCTTCTGCGCATCCTTGCCCTGTGGGACGCCGAGATCCGGTCGATCCTGCCCCGCATGGGCCAGATCGACCGCGTGTCGAACGCCCGCGCGCGCGAGGAGATGGGGATGACCTTCATCCCCGCCGATCAGGCGCTGCGCGACGCGGCCGCCTGGCTGGTGGCCAACGCGGCGGTCTGACGTGGCACGCCCAGCCGCGGGTGCAGCCGCCCCGCGATGACGAAGGCCGCCGCGAAGGCCGCCCCGCAGGCGACGAAGATGCCCGGGATCGGGGCCACCAGCAGCACGAGCCACGCCACCCCGGGCGTGGCGATGCCCGACACGTCGCGGAAGCTCGCGTAGACCGCCGCCATCTCGGTCCGCTGCGACGGCCGGACGGCCATCATGAAGGGCAGCCCGCCGACGGTGTCCAGAACGCACAGCGCGAGCGTCGCCAGCACCAGCGCGGCGACCGTCGCCCAGGGCGCGCCTGCGAGCAGTCCGGCGGCGGCGAACATCGCGGCCCCGAAGGCGAAGGCCAGCCGCACCGTGCGGCGCAGCGTCAGCCGCCGCGCCAGGCGGGCGATCAGCGGGGCCGCGAACCACAGCGCGTTGGTGGCCGACAGCGCCACCCCGCCGACCTCGTCGCCGAGCCCCGCCTCGATCGCGAAGATCGGCAGGTAGACGACGAAGACCCACCAGCCGGCCGACCGGACAACGGCGAACAGCCATCCCGCGACCAGCCGCGGCTGCCGCAGGAAGCGCGGCAGGTAGGCGAGCGGATTGCGCGCGGGCCGCGCGGCGCGGGCGATCTGCCGCCCGTTGCCGAGCCGCAGCCACCAGAAGGTCGCCAGCAGCACCAGCGCGAAGGCCCCCGCCAGCAGGAACGGCGCAGGCGGCCACAGCCCGTGCAGCCAGACCCCCAGCACCGGCCCCGCGGTCCAGGGCAGCGCGGCCATCACCATCTGCGCCGACTGGCTGCGCGACAGGTCGGCGCGCTCCACATGGTCGAGCACGTAGGCGTTCAGGCAGACGAACAGCGTGACGGTGCCCATCGCGTTCAGCTTCAGCGCGAAGGTCAGCGCCGTGGCAGAGCCGACCAGCGCCAGCGACATGCCGCAGACGAGCATCAGGCAGCCGAGCGTGTAGACCCAGCGCCGCGGGATCAGCCGCGTCAGCCCGGGGACCAGCAGTCCCCAGACCAGCGCCGCCGCCCCGGCGGCGAAGTAGACCGCGCTCGTCCCCCCGGCAGTGCCGACGGCGGCGTGGACGGCGACCGGCATGACGCTGACGACGGTGGCGCGGACGGCGGCGTCGAGGCCCGCGAGCAGGGCGAAGTCGCGCAGGTCGGGTGCGCCGGAAGGATGGCGCAGCGGAAGCGGCAGGTATCTTAGGGCCATGGGCCACGCTGCGGCGGCGTCCGGGTTCCCGCTATGCCAGGGGCGACATGACCGCGTCCGTTCCGGCCAGCAGCGCCACGAGCCGGGTCCGGGCGAAGGGCAGCGGTCGGCCGTGAAACGCCTCGCGCGTCAGGAAATGCGCCGTCAGCGCGAAGGCGTCGGCCAGCCCGCCGACCCCGGTGCCCCCGAGGGCCGCGGGCAGCGGCAGCAGCCGGTCCTCCCACCCCGCCGCCGCCGCGCGCGATACCGCGCGCCCGGTGCGCGGGCTGACATGGGCGAGATCCCGGGTCGCCCCGGTCACGGCGCAGGTGGAGAGGTCGAGCGCGAAGCCGAGTTCGGCCAGCAGCCCCGTCTCCCAGCGCAGGTAGACCCCGGCCCAGTCCGGCAGCGCCATGGCGTCGAGCAGCGTCAGCGTGGCGGCGTAGAGGTGCGGGTGCGGTTCGCGCTCGGGCAGCGTGGCCGCCAAAAGCGCCGTGACGGCACCGATCCCGGCGAGCGCCGTGCGGTCGTCCCACAGCGCGGCGCGCGAGGCGCGGGGTTCCAGCACGAAGGCCCCGATGTGCTCGCCAAGCCGCGCGCGCCAGCTGGCCGCGACCTGCGCGCCGGGCTGAAGCACGGGGCGGACCCTGCGCGACTGGCCGCCGCGCACGACCCCGGCATGGCGGCCATGGCCGGGCGTGAACAGCTCCACGATCGCCGAGGTCTCGCCATGCGGGCGGGCGGAGAGAAGGATGCCGTCGTCCTGCCAGTCCATGCCCGCATCATGGCGCAAGGGTCGTGCAAGTTCCACCTGCCCGCGGCGGGGTGCCGCGGGCAGGTGCGGGCGTCAGAAGATGTAGATGTCGCCCGCCGTGAGCGTCGGCTCGTTGCGCAGGTCGGCCAGCGCCACCCGCCCGCCCGAGGCCGAACCGTTCCAGTCGTAGCTCAGCACGCCGGTCAGCTGGTTGTAGATGATCCGGTCGTTCGCATCGACCGCCTGGCCGTTGCCGATGACCTTGAAGGCCCAGGGCGCGAGATAGCCGGATTCGTCGCCGAGCGCGGGATAGAGGTCGTTGTCGATGGCGATCATGTCCTCGCGCACGAAGTCGAAGATCGTGTCGAGTTCGGCCCAGCCGTTGCCGGCGGGGCGGGTGGCGAAGACGAAGGCGTCGGCCCCGCTGCCGCCGATCAGGAAGTCCTGCCCGGCCCCGCCATACAGCAGGTCGTTGCCGGTGCCGCCGAACAGGTCGTCGTCGCCGGTCTGGCCGAAGATCGTGTCGTCGCCCCCGTTGCCGAAGACGGTGTCGTTGCCGCCCGCCGCAAGCACGCGGTCGTCGCTGTTCGTGCCGTTGATGCGGTTCGGGCCGCTGGTGCCGTTGATGATGGCCATGGTCGTGTCCTTTCCGTATGCCGCATGAGCGCGGCGCGATGCCTGCTACATGGCCCCCCTGTCCCGGCAGTGCAAAGGCGCGGGCAGGCTATCGCCTGTCAAGGGGGCGGGGGCGCAGGTGCTATGGGATAACGGTCGGCGCGCCACCGCAGTTCCGCCGCGGGCTTGCCCCGGCCCGCGCCCATCCGGTATGCAGGTCGCAAGATGGAGAGACCCATGCCGATCCCCGCCCCCGAGACCGAGATCGTCAGCCGCTGGAAGGTGGCCTGCGACGGCGGCGAGGGCGCGCTCGGCCATCCGCGCGTCTGGCTGGTGATCCCCGAGGATCGCGGCTGGGCCGAATGCGGCTACTGCGACAAGCGGTATGTCCACGACAGTTTCGCGGGCCTCGCCCGGTAACGGCGGCCTCCCGGCTGCAGGAGGCGGGGTCACGCGAAGACGCCGTGGCAGAACCACCCCCCCGGGGCCTCGGCCCCATGGGCGTAGAACAGCCACAGCCGGTCGCCGCGGTCGGTGTCGACGCGCCAGTAGTCGCGCGGCCCCGACCGCCAGGCGGGATCGTCGAGCCACCATTCCGGCGCGATCCGCTCCGGCCCGGTGGCGACGCGGGTGCGCAGATCCTGCCGCCGCCAGCGGAAGGCGGCGGGGGGCGTGGGGTCGGCGGCGCCGCCGTCGTCCACCGGCTCGGGCCGGTGCAGGACCAGCGGGCGGGGGCCGGGGGGCGCGGGCCAGGGGCCGCCGGGGGGCGGGGCCCAGGCGGCGGCGAAGGCCGTCACGGCCTTTTCCGGGATGTGGCTGTCGGACGGCGCGGGGCGGACCACGCCCTCGACCCCCAGCCGCGCGCCGAGCCGCCCGACCAGGTCGTCGAGCCCGGTGTCCGCCGCCTGGCGCGCCCGCGCGTCGGCGGTGGCCCGGCTGCCCCCGCTGTGCTGCGCGGGATGAAGCGGCTCGCTCTCGACCGCTTGCAGCCGCAGAAGGTCGAAGCCGAAGCCCGCGTCCATGTCGGGCAGCTTCAGCGCCAGCAGGGGGCGGATGCGGTCGGGGTCGTCGGCGGGGCGGGCGAGGCCGACCTCGGCCACCGCGACCGTGCCGTCGGTGCGGAAGGCCTGCAGCCGCACCCGCCGCGCCCCCCGCCCCCGCTCGCGCAGCCGCAGGCACAGCTGCGGCAAGAGCCGGTCGACCCCCGCCTGCACGTCGTCCAGAAGTCCGATGGGGTCGGGCAGCGTCAGCCGGGCGGCGAAGTGCAGCGGCGCGCGGGCCGGGCTGACCGGCTCGGGCTCCAGCCCCAGCGCCTGGTCGAGCCGCCGCAGCACCCCCTGGCCGAAGCGGCGCGCCAGCGCAGCGCGGGGCAGGCCCATGATGTCCTCCACCCGCCGCAGGCCCAGCCGCGCCAGCCCCTCGGCGGTGCCGGGGTCGAGCCGCAGCGCCGCGACGGGCAGCCGCGCCAGCGCGGCGCGCGTCCGGCCGGGCG
>CAZNPW010000054.1:0-17906 GCA_964575185.1 uncultured Exiguobacterium sp. | reverse complement strand
GCCCAGGACCGACGCCGCGACGGCCGGCACGAGCCCCCGGCGCGAGGCCACGGCGACCACCGCGGTCATGTAGATGACCGAGAGGCTCGCGACGGGGAACAGCCGTTCGACCGCGAAGGCGCAGGCGGTGGCGAGCGCCACGGCCCCCGCCGCCTCGGCCCAGGCCATGACGTCGGCGCTCGGGCGCGGCAGGCGCAGGGTGCGGCGGCGGTCGCGGTCTTCGGGTTCGGCGGCGACGGTCACCTCGAAGGACCCCGCGGCCCGCAGAAGGTCGCCCGCCACGTCCTCGGCCAGCCCGCGCGTCCAGAAGGGGCGCGGCCGGGGCCGCCCGATGACGATGCGGCGCACGTTGCGGTCGCGCGCGAAGCCCAGCGCCGCCTCGGCCACGTCGCGTTCGGCGGTCAGCGTCGCGAGCTCGGCCCCCAGCCGCTCGGCCAGCCGCAGCGACGCGGCCAGGCGGTCCTTGTCGGCGTCGCGCAGCGCCTCGGTGTGCGAGGAGGCGACGTGCAGCGCGATCCAGTCGGCCCGCGCCCGGTCGGCGCTGCGCTTGGCGACCCGGATCGCCTCGCGCGCCGCGGGGCTTTCGTTGACGCAGACGAGGATGCGCTCCTGCGCGGGCCAGGGGCCTTCGATCGCGTTCAGCGCCATGTGCTCGCGCAGCTGCGCGTCGACCCGGTCGGCGGCGGTGCGCATGGCAAGCTCGCGCAGCGCGGTCAGGTTGCCCTTCACGAAGAACGACGACAGCGCGCGGGAGGCCTGGTCGGCGGGATAGACCTTGCCCTGCTTCAGCCGGTCCACCAGCTCGTCCGGCGGCAGGTCGATCAGCTCGATCTCGTCGGCCATGGCCATCACGCGGTCGGGGACCGTCTCGCGCACGCGGACGCCGGTGATCCGGGCGACGGTGTCGTTCAGCGTCTCGATGTGCTGGATGTTCAGCGTGGTGTAGACGTCGATCCCGGCCCCCAGCACCTCCTCCACGTCCTGCCAGCGTTTCTCGTGGCGGCTGCCCTCGGGGTTGGTGTGGGCCAGTTCGTCGATCAGCGCGAGCTCTGGGCGGCGGGCGAGCAGCGCGTCGAGGTCCATCTCGGCCAGCGCGCGGCCGCGGTAGAGCACCGCCTTGCGCGGCAGCTGCGGCAGGCCGGACAGCTTCGCCTGCGTCTCGGCCCGGCCGTGCGTCTCGATCAGCGCGGCGAGCACGTCGACTCCCTTGGCGAGCTCGCGGTGGGCGTCGTCGAGCATCCCCCAGGTCTTGCCGACCCCCGGCGCGGCCCCGAGGAACAGCTTCAGCCGCCCCCGCCCCTCGCGCGCGGCGCGGGTGAGCAGCGCCTCGGGGGACGGGCGGGGGCCTTCGTCGGTCATGGGGTGGCAGCGGGGGCCATCGGAAAGGCCGCGTCAAGGGCCAGGTTGGTGGCCAGCACGTTCACCGACGGCTCGCCGTAGAGGCCGAACAGCGGCCCGCGCACCGCGCCGCGGATCAGCGCCGCAACGGCGGCCGGGTCGGCCCCGCGCGCCGCCGCGATCCGCGCCGCCTGGCCCAGCGCGGTGTCCACGCCGATGTCGGGGTCGAGGCCCGAGGCGCTCGCCGTCACCGCGTCGATCGGCGCGGGCGCGCCGTTCAGCGCCTCCCAGGCCGCGCGGCGTTCGGCCACGTCGGCGATCAGCGCGGCCGAGGTCGGGCCGAGGTTCGAGGCCCCCGTCCCGGCGGCGTTCCAGCCCGAGGCCGAGGGCCGGGGGTGCAGGTAGGCAGCGCCCGTGAAGTTCTGGGCGATGAGGGTCGATCCGACGGTGCGGTCGCCCTGCACGATCAGGCTGCCGTCGGCCTGCGCGGGGAACAGCGCCTGCGCCACCCCCGTCATGGCGAGGGGATAGGCGAGGCCCGTCAGCAGCGTGAACAGGACGGTCAGCGCGATGGCGGGGCGAAGGTGGGTCAGCATGACGGCCTCTTACACAAGGTTCAGCGCGACGAGCGCCATGTCGACGGCCTTGATGCCGATGAAGGGCACGATCAGCCCGCCGAGGCCGTAGACCGCGAGGTTGCGGCGCAGGAGCGCGCTTGCGCCCGCGGGCGTGTAGCGCACGCCGCGCAGCGCCAGCGGCACCAGCGCGACGAGGATCAGCGCGTTGAAGATCACCGCCGACAGGATCGCGCTGGTCGGCGAGGCGAGGCCCATGACGTTCAGCACCCCGAGCCCCGGATAGGCCGCGACGAAGATCGCGGGCAGGATCGCGAAATACTTCGCCACGTCGTTGGCGATGCTGAAGGTGGTCAGCGCGCCGCGGCTGATGAGGAGCTGCTTGCCCACCATGACGATCTCGATCAGCTTCGTGGGGTCGCTGTCGAGGTCGATCAGGTTCGCGGCCTCCTTCGCCGCGGGCGTGCCTGCGTTCATCGCCACGCCCACGTCGGCCTGCGCGAGCGCGGGCGCGTCGTTCGAGCCGTCGCCGCACATTGCGACGAGCCGGCCGCCCGCCTGCTCGCGGCGGATGAGGTCGAGCTTCATCTCGGGCGTGGCCTCGGCCAGGAAGTCGTCCACCCCGGCCTCGGCGGCGATGGCGGCGGCGGTCAGGGGGTTGTCGCCGGTGATCATCACCGTGCGGATGCCCATCGCGCGCAGCTCGGCGAAACGCTCGCGCACGCCGGGCTTCACGATGTCCTTCAGATGCACCGCGCCCAGGATCGCGTCGCCCTCGGCCACCAGGAGCGGCGTGCCGCCCGACCGCGCGATGGCGTCGACCTGCGCCTGCAGGGCGGCGGCGGGGGTCTGCCCGGTCAGGCGGATCACGGCGTCGGACGCGCCCTTGCGGAAGCGCCGCCCGTCGGCGAGGTCCAGCCCCGACAGCCGGGTCTGCGCGGTGAAGGCCACGGGTTCGGCGCGGGGGGGCATGGCAGGGACGGACCCCAGCATCTCGCGCGCCTTGTCGACGATGGACTTCCCCTCGGGCGTCTCGTCGGCGAGCGAGGCCAGCGCCGCCGCCTCGGCCAGCCGCTGCGCGGTGACGCCGGGGGCGGGGAGAAGCGCATCGGCCATCCGGTTGCCGAAGGTGATGGTGCCGGTCTTGTCGAGCAAAAGCGTGTCCACGTCCCCCGCCGCCTCGACCGCGCGGCCCGACTTGGCGATGACGTTCGCGCGCACCAGCCGGTCCATCCCGGCGATGCCGATGGCCGAGAGAAGCCCGCCGATCGTGGTGGGGATCAGCGTCACGAACAGCGCCGCCAGCACCACCACGGGGATCATGGTCCCCGACCAGGCGGCGAAGGCGGGCAGCGTCACCACCACGAAGAGGAAGATCAGCGTCAGCCCGACCAGCAGGATGTTCAGCGCGATCTCGTTCGGGGTGCGCTGGCGCTCCGCGCCTTCGACCAGCGCGATCATCCGGTCGAGGAAGCTCTTCCCCGGCTCGGCGGTGATGCGGATCACCAGCCAGTCCGAGGCGACCGTGGTGCCGCCGGTCACGCCCGACCGGTCGCCCCCGGCCTCGCGGATCACCGGGGCGGATTCCCCCGTGATCGCGCTTTCGTTCACGCTCGCCATGCCGCGGACGGCCTCGCCGTCGGTCGGGATGATCTCGCCGGCGGCGACGTGGACGAACTGGCCCGGCCGCAGCGAGGTGGAGGCGGCCTGCACCGCGCCCGCCGGGTCGTCGTCCGGCCCGGCGAGCACCCGCACCCGCGTCTCGGCCTTGGTCGCCCGCAGCGTGTCGGCCCGCGCGCGGCCCCGGCCTTCGGCCAGCGCCTCGGCGAAGTTGGCGAACAGCACGCAGAGCCACAGCCAGGCCGCGATGTGCAGCGCGGTCAGCGCGCCGGGCGTGCCCGCCAGCAGGTCGCGCAGGCCCAGCACCGTCGTCAGCGCCGCCGTGACGGCGGTGACGAAGATCACCGGGTTCCGCCACAGCGCGCGGGGGTCGAGCTTGACCAGGCTTTCGCGGATCGCCGCGGGATAGAGGCCGCGCAGGTCGGCCGTCTTGGCATGGGTGGACATGATCGGGCCTCAGAAGCTCTGCCCGGCCAGGCGCGCGGTCTCTTCCGCGATGGGGCCGAGGGCAAGGACGGGGAAGAAGGTCAGCGCGCCGAGGATCACGACCGTCAGCACGAGAAGCGTCACGAACAGCGGCCCGTGCGTCGGGAAGGTGCCGCTCGTCACGGGCGCGCGGGTCTTGCGGACCATCGACCCGGCGATGGCCAGCATCGGCACGATGATCGCGTAGCGGCCGAGCAGCATCACGATCCCGAGCGCGGTCGTCTGCCAGGGGTTCGCCGCACCCCAGCCGCCGAAGGCGCTGCCGTTGTTGCCGGTGGCGCTGGAATAGGCGTAGAGCGTCTCGCTCAGGCCGTGCGGCCCGGCGTCCTGGATGCTGGCGACCATCTGCGGCACGGTCATCGCGATGGCACCGCCGACGAGGATCCCCAGCGGCATCGACAGGAAGGCGAGCATCGCCAGCGTCACCTCGCGCGCCTCGATCTTGCGGCCGAGGTATTCGGGCGTGCGGCCGACCATCAGCCCGGCCAGGAACACCGCGAGCACGACATAGAGCAGCATCCCGTAAAGCCCCGCGCCGACGCCGCCGAAGATCACCTCGCCCACCTGCATGAACAGCATCATCGCCAGGCCGGACAGCGGCATGAAGCTGTCGAGCATCGCGTTGACCGACCCGTTCGAGGCGGCGGTCGTGCTGGCGGCCCAGAGGCTCGACAGCATCGCGCCGAAGCGCTGCTCCTTGCCCTCCATGTTCGCGCCGATGCCGAGCGCCGGGTTGCCCGCGACCTCGGAGGCGTGGATCACCGCGAGGCCGGCCACGAACATCACCGCCATCGCGGCGAAGATCGCCCGCCCCTGCCGCCGGTCACCCGCCATGCGGCCGAAGAGGAAGCAGAAGGCCACCGGGATCAGCAGGATCGCGAGCGTCTGCGCCATGTTCGACGCGACCGTCGGGTTCTCGAACGGATGGGCGGAGTTGACGCCGAAGAACCCGCCGCCGTTGGTGCCGAGCTGCTTGATCGCGATCTGCGCGGCGGCCGGGCCGCGGGCGATGACCTGTGCCTCGCCCTCCACGGTCGTGGCGGTGACGGCCCCCTGCAGCGTCTGCGGCACGCCCTGCCAGGCCAGGAACAGTGCCAGCACGACCGACATGGGCAAAAGGATCCACAGCACCGACCGCGTCATGTCGACCCAGAAGTTGCCCAAGGTCGCGCCCCGGGGGGCGACGAAGCCCCGGATCACCGCCACCGCCACCGCCATGCCGGTGCCCGCGCTGACGAAGTTCTGCACCGTCAGCCCGGCCATCTGGCTCAGGTAGCTCAGCTGCGCCTCGCCCGAATAGGCCTGCCAGTTGGTGTTGGTGACGAAGCTGACCGCGGTGTTGAAGGCGAGGTCGGGGGCCATGCCGCCGATGCCGTCGGGGTTCAGCGGCAGCGCGCCCTGCGCCCGCAGGATCGCATACAGCAGGACGAACCCCGCCGCATTGAAGGCCAGCACGGCCAGCGCGTAGGCGGCCCAGCCCATGCCGCGGTCGGGGTCCACCCCGCACAGGCGCAGCACCGCGCCCTCGGCCCGCGCGAGGCCCGCAGGCAGGCGCCCGTCGTAGACCCGCGCCATCCAGACGGAAGCCGCCCAGCCGAGGCCGACGAGCGCGGCGAAGTAGATCAGGTAGGCGGTGAGCGTCATCGCGGCCTCAGAACCGGTCGGGCCGCAGCAGGGCCACGCCGAGATAGATGAACAGTCCTGCTGCGACGGCGAGCCCGAGGATCAGGTCGAACATCACAGCCGCCCGGCGGCTGCGACGGCCGCGACGAAGGCGGCAAACCCGGCGAGGGCCAGCGCAAGATAGAGGATGTCGGCCACCGCAGGCTCCGTCAAAAGCGTGCCAGCACATGGGGCCTGCGCGCGTAAGCGCGCCATGCCGAAGATCGGCCTGCGGCGTAAGGAACGTGTAAGGGGCGGCGACGGCCATGCCCCCCCGCGCCGCCCGTCCCGCCCGCGCGGCGCGGCGCGGCGGGCGTCGCACCGGCAGGCGCGGCCGGATCGGCGATAGCGTCGGGGGGTCGCGGCAATCCCGGCGGCGGTCGGCGGCAGCCGATGCGCGTCGGACGGTCCCGGGAACACCCCTGCGGGACATGCGGACGCCGACGGCACGGGGGGTGAGAGGCTGGACACGACCCAGACGGGGCTCGTTGCGGCTGCTCCCTTCCGGGCCTGACCGGGTTGGCGAGGCGCCTGCCCGCGCCAACCTCTCGCTGCCGCATATAGGCCACGCGGGGACGCCGCGCAATGACGCCGCCGCCTGACCGTCGTGCGCCGCCGCCGGCCGGAGCCTTGCCCTGCAGGCTGGTCCGGCATAGGCAACGAGGCGATGGGGTTGCGTCGCGGGGGATGGTTGCCTGATGGACATCGTCATCGTCGGAACGGACGGATACGGGCTCGGAGGGCACGGCAAGTGCGAGCCCGACGTCTTCTGGCCGCGCTTCGTAGCCCATCTTCACGCGCTGGGCTGCACCGTCGATCTTCACGCGACGTCGAACGGCTTCTTCTCTTCGGACCGGCGCTACGGCGAGGCGGTGATCGTGCCCGTCTACAACGAATCCTGCATCGGATCACCGCGCGCCTTCGCCGAGATCGTCGGCATCGTCGAGACCGCACAGGCGCGTTCGGAGCGCAGCATCGTCTGCAACGCGCCCCGCGCCGGGCGCATCATGGGCGACAAGCAGGTCACGAACGTGGAACTGACGGCGGCCGGCGTCCCGATGCCCACCCTGCTCCGCGACCCCCCGGTCCATGGGACGATCTTCTCGAACGCCCGCGTCGGATCGGGTGCCGAGGTCCGCCTGACCGACCAGATCGACCCGGCCAGATACAATGCGGCCTTCATCGACACGACCCAGACCTACCGGGACAGGCGTTACTTCGTGTGCCTGCGCGCAATGTGCATCGGAGCCACGGCCTACGCGGTCTTGGTCCGGGCGCGGGATACGGGCGAAGGCAGCCCGTCGGTCCATACATCGAACACGCCGCGTGATCCCGGTCTGCTCAACCATCTTTACGTCGCCGTGGCCCTGCCGCGCATGGCCGAGATCGCCGAGCTCTGCCGCAGGGTCGAGGCGAGCCTCGGCTTCGGGTTCTACGCCCACGACATCCTGCCCGCCGCGTCCTCCACGGCGATCTATCTGTGCGAGACGGGGTCCAAGTTCGACGAGTTCTCGATCCGCGCGGTGCTGGCACGGCTCGAGGGCGAGCTTCTTGCCGGCGATTACATGACGCCCAAGGTGACCGAAACCGCCGCGCGTCTTTTCGTGCAGGAGGCCCGCAACCGCCTTGACGGGGTGCCCCGGTCGGGCTGAGCGGTGCAGGCCGACCGGCCCGCACGGCGGTCGCGGCCCGTTAGCCCTGCCCGGCAGGCCATCCGGGCGGGCGCCGGATCTGCGCCGGACCGCCGCCCGCTGCGGCGATCCGGGCGGCGGCCGCGGCCAGCCCTTCCGGCGCGACCGCCATCGCATGGCCGTTCGCGTGGACGATCCGGTCGGGGCCGGTGACGATGGCGACATGGCCGGGCCAGAACACCAGATCGCCCCGCCGCGCGTCGTCGACCACCCGGCCCAGCGCGGCCTGCTGGTCGCTGTCGGCGGGGCAGTCGCGTCCGCACGCGAGCCACGCCGCCTGCACGAGCCCGCTGCAATCGAGCCCGAGGCGGCTGTTGCCGCCCCAGAGGTAGGGGGTGCCGACGAACCGCTCCGCCACCGGGACGGGGTCGGCCTCCCAGCTGCCCAGCCGCCGCAGGTGGCGCGCGGGCACGAAACCGCCCGGCGTTTCGGCCCAGGCCCCCGCCTGCGCCGTCACGCGGACCTTCGCCCCCAGCGACAGGCCGTCCCCCGCGCGCGCCTGCACCCGCGGTTCGGGGTAGAGATGCGTGGCCAGCGCGGCCACCCAGTGCGTCGGGGGCAAGGCCGGGCCGACGTCGCCCTCTGCCACCCAGCCGCAGGACCCGCCGCGGTCGGCCCGGCCGAAGGCCCAGCCGTCCCGCCGGTCGATCACCAGGAACGCATCGCCCGTCAGGAGCTGGCGGTCCCGCGCGCCCCCCGGCGCGGCGCAGAGGTCGGTCAGCGCGGCGGTCACGCGCAGGGGGTCTCCGTCGGTGAAGGCCTGGGCGTCCACCACCCCGCGCAGCGACGCATGCGCCACGCGGCCCGAAGACGGGGTGACCCGCCGGTCGGTCACGCCAGCGCCCCGGACACCAGGGACTCGATCGCCCCCAGCACCGCCCGCGCGCCCTGCCCGACCCCGCCCTTCGGCCGCCCCGGCGCGTCGGCCGGCTGGTGGCCGTAGATGTCGAGATGCGCATAGCGCGCCGACACGAACCGCCGCAGGAACAGCGCCGCGGTGATCGCCCCCGCCATTCCGCCCGCGGGCGCGTTGTCGAGGTCGGCGATGCCGGGCTCGATCTGGGCCTCGTAAGGCACCCAGAAGGGCAGCCGCCACAGCGGGTCCGTGGGGTCCGCGGTCAGCCGCGCCGCCAGCGCGTCGTCGTCGGCGAAGACCGCCGGCAGATCCGGCCCCAGCGCCACCCGCGCCGCGCCGGTCAGCGTCGCGAAGCTGACGACCAGGTCGGGGCTGTCCTCGTCCGCCCAGGCGAGCGCATCGGCCAGGATCAGCCGCCCCTCGGCGTCGGTGTTGTTGATCTCGACCGTCAGGCCCTTCCGGCTGCGCAGGATGTCGCGCGGCCGCATCGCGTCGCCCGCGACGCTGTTCTCCACCGTCGGCACGATCACCCGCAGCCGCACCGGCAGGTCGAGCGCCATGATCGCCTGCGCGAGCCCGATCACCGTCGCCGCCCCGCCCATGTCCTTCTTCATCAGGGCCATGTTGGCCGACGGCTTCAGGTCCAGCCCGCCGGTGTCGAAGCAGACCCCCTTGCCGACCAGCGTGACCGCGGGCCCGCGGTCACCCCACCGCATCTCCAGGATCCGCGGCGCGCGCGGCCCCGTCACCGCCGCCGCGCGGCCGACGGCATGGACCATGGGGAAGCCGTCGCGCAGGAGCTCCTCCCCGATCCGCACCGACGTGACCGCCCCGAACCGCCCCGCCGTCTCCAGGAACGCGGCCTCCAGCGCCTCCGGCGGCAGGTCGTTCGCGGGCGTGTTGATCAGGTCGCGGGTCAGGAACTCGGCTTCGGCCAGCACCGCGATCCGCCGCGCATCGACCCCTTCGGGTGCGACGAGGCGCGGCACGGGCGCGCCCTGCGCGCGATAGCGGTCGAAGCGGTAGCCGTGCAGGAGCCAGCCCAGCGCGGCCTCGGCCGCCTCGTGTCGGGCCAGCCCCGCGAAGCGCCAGTCCCCGCCCGGCAGCGCGCCCGCGGCCCTGGCCAGCCCGAACCGCACCCGCGCCCGCTCCGCCGCGGTGCCGCGCCCGACGACCGCGCCGACGAGCCCGCCCGGCCCCGGCAAGAGCCGCAGCTCGCCGGGCCCGCCCCTGAATCCGGTGGCCGTCAGCCAGGCCTCGTGCCCCGCCACCCCGCCGCCGGGGTCGACCACGTGCAGCGGCAGGGCAGCGGGGCTGTCGGCGGCGAAGCGCGGGGGCATCGGCTGTCTCCTTCCGGGCGAGTCGTAACGGCCGCATCCGGAAACCGGAATGGCCATTCATCTTCCCGCAAATATCCTGGGGGGTGCAGGGGGCAAAGCCCCCGCGCTCCGGCCCTGCCGTCAGAACGGCACGTCCGACCGGAAGCGCCGCCACTCGGCCGTCGCCGGGTGGCGCACCTCGAGCGCTTCGGCGTGCAGCATCAGCCGCGGGAACGCCGCGGCCTCTCCCTCGGCGTAGATCGGATCGCCGAGGATCGGGTGCCCGAGCGCCGCCATGTGGACGCGGAGCTGGTGGCTGCGCCCCGTCAGGGGCGTCAGCCGCAGGCGCGTCTCGCCCGGGACGCGTCCGGTCACGGCCCAGTCGGTCACCGCCGCGCGGCCGCGTGCGGGGTCCACCATCTGCCGCGGCCGGTTCGGCCAGTCCACGCCGATGGGCAGATCCACGCGGCCCGCGTCCTCGGCCATCTCGCCCCGGACCCGCGCGGCATAGGTCTTGCGCGCCACCCGCGTCTCGAACTGCCGCCCCAGCGCGGCCTGCGCCGCCCCGGTCCGGGCAAAGACCATCACGCCCGAGGTGTCGCAGTCGAGCCGGTGCACCAGCAGCACGCGCGGGTCCGCCGCCACCAGGCGCGCCAGGAGGCAGTCCTGCCGCCCCGGCAGCTTGCCCGGCACCGACAAGAGGCCCGCGGGCTTGTCCACCACGACCATCGCCGCGTCCCGGTGCAGGATCACCGGGTCGCCGTCCGGGGGGCGGTAGTCGAAGTCCCTCATGCGATCGCGTGCCCGGCCGCGCGCAGCCGCGCGGCGAGCGCCGCGATGTGGTCGGGCCCGACCTCGCAGCAGCCGCCGACGATCGTCGCCCCCTGCGCCACCCACCCCATCGCATGGTCGGCATAGACCGCAGGCGACAGGTCCCGCCGCGCGGTCAGCGCATCGACGGTCGGCCGCTCGCCCCGGAAGGCCGCGCTGATGTGGGTGAACCCGTTCGCATAGGCCCCGAAGGGCCGCCCGATCCCGGCCAGCGCCGCCATCGCGGCCCCCATCGCCTCGGGCACCGAACAGTTGGCGAGCACCGCGTCGGGCCGGTATCGCGCGACCAGCGGCGCGAGATCGGCCACCGGCTCGCCCGACCGCAGGCGGCTGCCGTCGGCGTCGTTCACGCTGACCGACAGCCAGACCGGCCGGCCGAGGTCGCGCAGCCCCGCGAGCGCGCCTTCGGCCTGCAGGACGGATGCCGCCGTCTCGACCAGGAACAGGTCGACATGCGGCGCGAGCAGCCGCCCGATCTCGGCGAACTTCGGCGCGGCCTCCGCCACCGGGGGCGTGACCTCGGGCCGGTAGGACGCGACCAGCGGGCCGAGCGCGCCCGCGATCCGCCCCCGCCCGTGCGCGGCGCGCGCCGCATGCGCTTCGGCCAGCGCGCGCAGGTGCAGGACGTGGAAGAGGTGCCCGAGCCCCGCCGGGTCGAGCCGGTCGCGGTGGATGGCGTAGGTGTTGGTCGTGGCGATCGTGGCCCCCGCGGCGAAGTAGTCGGCGTGCACCGCCTGGACGAGCCCCGGGTGGTCGATCATCACCTGCGTCGCCCAGAGCGGCGTCGGCCGGTCCCCGGCCCGCCGCAGCAGCTCCTGCCCCATTCCGCCGTCGAGAAGCGTGATCTGCGCCATTGTCCGATTTCCTCAAACGTGACGGGGCGCGGCGCGCGTATCGGAGCCGGAAAGGTGCGATCCGTGCATCAGGCCGCGTCCCGGAAGACGCGCACCAGCAGCGCCGCGACCGCCGCCTCGTCGGCGGACGTGAAGGCCGCCGGCGTGTCGCTGTCGAGATCGAGCACCCCCAGAAGCCGCCCCGCGCCGTTCCGCACCGGCGCGACCAGTTCGGACCGGGTCGAGGCGGAACAGGCGATGTGGTCGGGGAAGGCCGCCACGTCGGGCACGTTCAGCACCCGGCCCGTCCGCGCCGCCGCCCCGCAGACGCCGCGCGAGAAGGGGATGACGAGGCAGCCGTGCCCGCCCTGGTAGGGGCCGATCTTCAGAAGCTCCGGTGCGACGACGCGGTAGAACCCGGTCCAGTCGCTGCGCGGGTGGCCGTGGTGGATCTCGCAGGCGACCGTGGCCATCAGCGCGACCGTATCGGTCTCGCCCGCGGTCAGCGCGAGGATGCGGGAGGAGAGCTCGGGCCAGGGGTCGATCCTGCGGTCAGTAGCCAAGGGCGATGCCATCCTTGCGGGGGTCCGAGGCCCCTTCCAGCACGCCCGAGGGGTGGATGACAATGGCCTGCGCACCGCCGATCGGGCCGGAGGCGGGCAGGATCCGGTGGCCGCGGGCGGCGAGCGCCGCCAGCACGGCGGGGTCGTGCGTCGTCTCCACCTCCAGCCCGTCGGCCGTGGCGAAGGCGCGGGGGCCGTCGATCGCCGCCTGCGGCTCCATCCCGAAGTCGCGGATCGCGGTGACGATCCGCGCGTGCCCGGTGGCCTGATATTGCCCGCCCATCACGCCGAAGGGCATGATCCCGTCCGCTTCCAGCACCGCGGGGATGATGGTGTGCAGCGGCCGCCTGCCGCCGCGGGCTTCGTTCGGGTGGCCGGGTTCCAGCGAGAACCCCGCCCCGCGGTTCTGGAACAGGATGCCGTGGCGGTCCGAGGCCAGGCCCGACCCGAAGCCGTGGAAGATCGAGTGGATCAGCGACACGGCCGTGCGGTCCTCGTCCACCGCCGTGACCAGCACGGTGTCGCGGTGCAGGGCCTCCGTCGCGCGCGCGGGATCGGGCAGGGCGCGGGCGGGGTCGATCAGCGCGGCCAGCCGGGCGGCGGTGCCCGGATCGAGCATGAAGCCCAGCCGCGCGGTGTGGTCGGGGTCGGCGATGATCCGGTCGCGCGCGTCGTAGGCGAGCTTGGTCGCCTCGGCTTCGAGATGGATGCGGTCGGCCCCGTAAGGGTCCATCGCGCAGAGGTCGAACCGCGCCAGGATGTTCAGGATGAGGATCGCCGTCGCGCCCTGCCCGTTCGGCGGGTGCTCGCGCAGCCGCGCGCCGCGGTAATCCGCCGCCAGCACCTCGCTCCAGGTCGCGCGGGTCGCCGTGAAGTCGTCGGCCGCGTGCGCCCCGCCAGCCGCGCGCAGGGATTGCACCATGTCGTCGGCCACCGCGCCCGCGTAGAACCCGTCGCGTCCGTCGCGCGCGATGATGCGCAGCACCCCGGCTAGGCCGTCGTGGCGGAACACCTCGCCCTTGCGGCGCGGCGCGAAGACCTCGCGCGCGCGGCCCTGCAGCACGGCGGCGTCGGCGGGCCAGTCGGAGGCCACGCGCGGGGCGACCGGCAGGCCCGCGTCGGCGGCGAGGATGGCGGGGGCCAGCACCTCGGCCCAGGGCGCGCGGCCGAAGCGCGCGTGAAGCGCGGCGAAGCCGTCGACCGCGCCCGGCACCGTGACCGCCGCCGCCGCGTGGAGCGGCATCGCCGCGTGCCCCGCAGCCCGCAGCGCCGCAGGGTCGAGCGCTGCGGGTGCCCGGCCGGAGCCGTTCAGCGCCACCGTCGCCCCGTCCGCCGTGCGGACGAGCGCGAACATGTCCCCGCCGAGGCCGCACATGTGCGGCTCGGCCACGCCGAGGACGAGCGCCGCGGCGAGCGCCGCGTCGGCGGCGCTGCCGCCCGCGCGCAGCACCTCGACCCCTGTGCGCGCCGCATGCGGGTGCGAGGTCGCGACCATCCCCCGCGTCGAGAATACCGCCGAACGCCCCGGACGCTGGAAATCGCGCATCGTTGTCACCCCTGCCGTCGTCCCATGTGCTACCCCGGCCGGGCCGCCAGGTGAAAGGACAAAGGCGCGGCGGCTGCGAAAGACGGGACGGACCGGCCGGCAGGCTCCCCCGACGGTGCGCGGCGCGATGCGGGTCGCCGCACCGGACCTGTCGGCCTGCTGTGGAAGAACCCCGGCGACACGGACTGGGTGGGGGCGATACGCCGCGCCGCCGGGGTGAAGCTTTATGCAGCTACAGGTGCGACATTGCCCGCAGCCTGCGAAGTTTTCGCGGGCGAACTAAGGCCTGTTCGTGGCACCGTCGCCGCATCGCGCGCAATCCCGCGCGGCCGCGGGGGATCGTTTCGCCGGGATGCTGAAGGTCAGGTGGTTCATCCCATCGCGCCGCTGGCTGACGATGTCGGAGGCGAGGGCGCGAATCAGGAACCATCCGAACCCGCCTTCGGGCAAGCCGTCGTCGGGGCCGGACGGCGGCAGGCTGCCGCCCGGGAGGACGGACGGCATGGGTGCGCCGTTGTCGACGAGGCGGCACAGAAGCCCGTCGGGCGCCGCCCAGAGCGTCACGTCGATCAGCCCGTCGCGGTCGGCATAGGCGTGTTCGACGATGTTGTTCATCGCCTCGGCCAGGACGATCTGGGCGTCGCTGCCCGTATCCGCGGGCAGCGCCAGCCGGTCCGGCCCGGCGAACAGGGCCTGCAGCGCGGCCGACACGGCGTCGGGCGTGCCCTGGATCTGCAGCCGCAGAAGCACCGGCAGGTCGCAGGCCGGCCCGCCGCTATCCGGCATGGCGGAGGCCCGCCGGCACCTGCGCGTGGATCGTGAACACGCTGTCCATCCGCGTCAGCCGGAACACCTTTTCCACCCCGGGCGACAGCGCCGCAAGCTCCAGCGGGCGGTCGGGGCCGAGCAGTTTCTTCACCGCGACGATGGCCCCGAGACCGCTGCTGTCGAGAAACAGCACCCGCGACAGGTCGAGCACCACCGGCCCGCCCTGCCCCGCGGTCAGGTCACGCACCGCTTCCTTGAAGCCTATCGCGCCGGCCGCGTCGATCCGCGCGGCCTGCACCCGCACGACGAGCACCCCGCCCGTCCCTTCCACCGTCAGTTCCATGCGCACCTCGCCACCTGATGCGCCGATCATGCCCGCGCCGCATTGACGAAAGGTTTCCGCGCGGCGGTCAGTTCATCCGGAATTGCAGCGGATAGCGCCCGTCGGCGAAATCGCCGAAGAGGTCGGGCAGGTCGGGGTGCCCGACCGGCTGGCCGGTGTCGTCGGGCACGAGGTTCTGTTCCGACACGTAGGCCACGTAGTAGCTTTCGTCGCGTTCGGCCAGCAGGTGGTAGAAGGGCTGGTTCTTGGCAGGACGGCTGTCCTCGGGGATCGCGGCGTACCATTCGTCGGTGTTGGAAAACCGCGCGTCCACATCGAAGACCACGCCGCGGAACGGATGCTTGCGATGCCGCACGATCTGGCCGATGTGGTATTTCGCCTGCGTGGCATGCATGTGTCGCGCGTCCCTCACGCGGTACAGCTTAGGGGCCGTCCCGCGGGCGTGCAATCGGCGCGGCGGGCCCGGCGCAGAAACAGTGTGTCCCTGCGCGGCCGCGCGCGGCGACATCGCGCACATCTGATCCGCGGCGGCTTTGCCCTGCAGCCAAAGCTGGGGTATGCTTGTGGCAACAACAAGACCTTCGAGGGGCACATGGGCAGGATGATCACGGGACGCGCGGCGCGCGCGGGCGTTTTGCTGCTGTTTCTCGCCTCCTGCGGGGCGGGCCGTTACTCGGCCCCGCGCAACCTCGACAACGCCTGCGCGCTGGCGCAGGAACGGCCGTCCTATTTCCGCGCGATGCAGGATGCCGAACGGCGCTGGGACGTGCCGGTGCCGGTGCTGATGGCGATGATCCACCAGGAATCGAAGTTCGTCGGGGACGCGCGCACGCCCTACCGCTTTGCGCTCGGCATCATCCCGATGGGCCGGATGAGCAGCGCCTACGGCTACAGCCAGGCGGTCGACGGCACCTGGGAGGAGTATCGCGACGAGGAAGGCGGCCGCCGCGCCCGGCGCGACGACATCGGGGATGCGACCGACTTCATGGGCTGGTACGTGAACGAGACATGGATGCGCCTCGGCATCCCTAAGGGCGACGCATACAACCAGTATCTGGCCTATCACGAGGGCCGGACGGGCTATGCCAACCAGAGCTATCTTGCCAAGCCCTGGCTGATCGATGTCGCCAAAGGCGTCGCCGCCCGCGCCGCGATGTACGACGGCCAGCTCCGCGGCTGCGGGCGGCGCTAGTCCCGCCGCTGCTGCTCGGTCGTGATCGAGAACAGCGAGGACGGGAAGCTGCCGCCGGTCTGCAGCTCGCCCAGGATCACGGTCGTCTGCTGGCCGGTGTCGTCGGTGATGACCCATTGCCGCAGCGCGACCGGATCGTCCGAGAATACGAGCTCGATCGTGCCGTAGTCGGGGTTGTCGGGGTCCTGCGCGGTGACCCGGGTGGTGGTGGCGTCGGCGGTCTGGCCGATCACCATGCGGGCGCGCGACAGGTCGATGTCGGCGGCAAGGATCAGGCTCAGCGGCGTGCGCGAGAGCGGATACTGCTCCGGGTCGGCGTCCGACCTGCCGTCGAAGATGGCGACGCTCCCCGCGCTCGCCAGCACCAGGCTGTCGTCGGGCGGCGCATATTCGAAGCGGACGCGGCCGGGGCGCTGGATGTAGACGCGGCCGGTGGAGATGGTCTGGTCGGCGTTGATCTGGGTGAAGTCCGCCTCGGCCGTCGTGATGCCGTTCAGATAGGCCGACAGGGCGGACAGCGGCAGCGGCTCGGCCTGGGCGGGAAGTGCGAAGGCGAGGGCGGCGAGGGTGAAGGCAAGGGTTTTCATGGAGGGAAGATAGGATGTCGCACGACGAACACCAGTAGCCGATCCGTTCAATCGGCGTTGGAAAGGAGAGTTATCGACTCAGGAACCGTCCTCAGTCCCAATCTGCTCTATAAGCAGACGCGTAATCAGTTCATGAAGAGACGAAAGGTCAAGGTGCCCGCTCGCTATGCTTGCATCCGCTGCCTTGATCGCAGCAATGTATTCTGGGTCAATCATCTTCAGGCGCGCCGGAAGGATCGGAGTTCCCGGCAACCATCCACCAAGCTTGACGCACAAAGCAAAGTAGGCTGCAGCACGCGCGGTACGTCCATTCCCGTTAATGAAGGGATGTATATGGTTCAGTCTCCACAGAATAAAGGCTGAAAGGCTGACCGGATCCGCTGTCTCCCACGCGCGATTCACAGAATTGATGAAATTCTCCATCAATCCCGGAACCTGAAACTCTGGGGGAGGGGTATAGTCGCCGACAGTAACCTTACACGGCCGGTATAAGCCCGCACTTGTATGCAAGCACGCAATCGCTTGAAAGTTTAGCGCCTTTAGAATTGTGTCTGACAGAAAGTGCTGATTGCTTGCCAGTGCAGCAAGGACCAGAGACTGTAAAAAGCTGAACTGGCGATCGCCATTAGCGATCGCCATAGACTGGTAGACTGGGTTAGCCTCAGAGCTAGTCAGATCGAAAAGGATCACTTGGAGTCACTACACCGCCGCGCCAGCCAGCTTGTCGAGCTCCTTGACTACCTGAGCCTTAGTCACCTTGGTTCCTTCATCCGACAGGCACGCTACGATGTAGTCGATACGCTGCTGCCTGAGCTCATCGTAGCTCATCTGCGTCATCGCGGCCGCCCGAAGCGCACTCAGAAGCTTCGGGTCCGTCACGAGGTCCGGCATCTTTTTCTCCCCTTCAGTCTTCTTACACTACATCACGGAACCGAGCTACGTCACAAGTCGTCTTGGGCTTGACATCGAACCGTTAAGGTCTGGTTAAGTTCCACCGCAGATCATGTAGGGCGAGTTTACGGCGTTAGCGTGTTCTCTCCCGGAGACGTTACCACCCCTCACCGTTCCCCCACCAAAATCTCGCGCTTGCCGACGTGGTTGGCCTTCGTGACCACGCCCTCGTCCTCCATCTTCTCCACCAGACGCGCCGCCTTCTGGTAGCCGATGCCGAGCTTGCGCTGGACGTAGCTGGTGGAGCACTTGCGGTCCCGCGCCACGATCGCCACCGCCTGGTCGTAGAGCGCGTCGTCGGACGCTTCGCCGCCGAGGCCGAGGACGGCGTCGATGTCGGCCTCTTCCTCGGCCGGGCCTTCGACGACGCCCGACATGTATTCGGGCGGGCCGAAGGATTTCAGGTGGTTGACGATCTCCTCGACCTCCTCGTCGCTGACGAAGGGCCCGTGGATGCGCCCGATCCGCCCGCCGCCGGCCATGTAGAGCATGTCCCCCATGCCGAGGAGCTGCTCGGCCCCCTGCTCGCCCAGGATGGTGCGGCTGTCGATCTTGGACGTGACCTGGAAGCTGATCCGCGTCGGGAAGTTGGCCTTGATCGTGCCGGTGATGACATCGACCGACGGCCGCTGCGTCGCCATGATGAGGTGGATGCCGGAGGCCCGCGCCATCTGCGCCAGCCGCTGGATGCAGGCCTCGATCTCCTTGCCCGCGACCATCATCAGGTCGGCCATCTCGTCCACGA
>CAZNPW010000053.1:0-18180 GCA_964575185.1 uncultured Exiguobacterium sp. | reverse complement strand
TCATCGGCGCGCCGTAGCGGCGGAACTTGGCCGCCATGCTGATCGCCAGCCGCATGTAGGCGGTCACCAGCCGGTGCAGCGCGCGCTCGTCGCGGCGGTCGCGCCAGGCATAGGCGAGGCGCAGCTCGGTCTCGGCATCCAGAAGCTCGGCGCGCATGGCTTGGCGCGACATCGTCTGGTCGGTATATCCGTCAAGCGCCATGGTCCAAACCCCCGTCAGGTCATGTATGCGTCGTGCGGCCTTTTGTTCCATCTACGGGGCTGACCCTTGACCGGATTAAAAATCGGTTTACCGCCCGTCACGCTCGTCACCGGCGGGGCGCGGTCGGGAAAATCGGCGTTTGCCGAAGGGCTTGCGCGCGCCAGCGGGCTTCCGCGCACCTACATCGCCACGGCCGAACCGCGCGACGACGAGATGGCCCGGCGCATCGCACGTCATCGTGAGGACCGGGGCGCGGAGTGGGCGACCGTCGAGGCCCCGCACGACCTCGCCGCCGCGCTCAACGCCGCCACCGGCGTGGTGCTGGTCGACTGCCTGACCCTGTGGCTGACGAACCGGATGCTCGCCGGGGCGGACCTCGCGGCCGAAAGCGCGGCGCTGGTCGCCGCCATGGCCGCCGCCCCCGGGCCGGTCATCGCGGTGACGAACGAGGTCGGCTGGGGCATCGTGCCCGACAACGCGCTGGCCCGCGCCTTCCGCGACGCGCAGGGGCGGCTGAACCAGGCGGTCGCAGCGCAGGCGGGGCTGGTCGTGGGGGTGATGGCGGGGCTGCCCCTCGTGCTGAAGGGCCGGTTGCCCGCGTGACGCTATACCTCGTCCGCCACGGCCCGACCCATGCCAAGGGCATGACCGGCTGGACCGACCTGCCCGCCGACCTGTCGGACACCGCCACGCTCGCCCGCCTGCGCGCCGCCCTGCCCGCGGCGCGCGTCGTCTCCTCCGACCTGGCGCGCGCCATCGCCACCGCCGACGCGCTGTCCCCCGGTCCCCGCCTCCCCCACGACCGCGCCCTGCGCGAGATCCACTTCGGCGCGTGGGAGGGGCTGACCCACGATCAGGCCGAGGCGCGCGACCCCGCCCTCCTCCGCGCCTTCTGGGACGCGCCCGGTGCCATCGCCGCCCCCGGCGGCGAAAGCTGGAACGCGCTCGCGGCGCGGGTCGGCGCGGCGCTCGACCGGCTTGAGGGACAGGACACCGTCATCGTCGCGCATTTCGGCCCGATCCTCGCCGCGATCGGCTGGGCCACCGGCGCGGCCCCCCGCGACCTCTTCACCCACCGGATCGAGCCCCTGTCGCTCACCATCCTGTCGCGCGGCCACGTCACCGCGATCAATCGCCAGCCGTGACGGCGCGCATCACGCGGCATCATTTGCCAGCCCGGCCCCGGTCCGCTACGCCTGCGACCCATGACCTATCACCTCGCCATCGGCGACCGCGCCTATTCCAGCTGGTCCCTGCGCGGCTGGCTTTTGTTCGACGCCTTCGGCATCCCCGTCACGCTGCACCGCGCGCGGCTCTACACCGACGCGCTGCCCCGCCTGCTGCGCGACTTCGCCCCCGCCAGAACCGTGCCCGCGCTGCGGATCGACGGCGGTCCGGTGGTGATGGAAAGCCTCGCCATCGCCGAGGAGCTCGCCGCGCGCCACCCCGAGGCCGGCCTCTGGCCCGCCGACCCCGACGCCCGCGCCGTCGCCCGGTCCGTCACGGCCGAGATGCACGCGGGCTTCCAGGCGCTCCGCAGCCACTGCCCGATGAACCTGCGCGTGAGCTACACCGACGTGCCGGTCCCCGGACCCGTCGCCGCCGACCTCGCCCGGCTCGACCGCATCTGGGCCTGGGCGCGGGACGCGACGGGGGCGGCGGGGCCCTGGCTCTGCGGGGCCTACTCCATCGCCGACGTCTTCTTCGCCCCCGTCGCCACCCGCATCGCCACCTACGCCCTGCCCGTGCCGCCCGCGATGCAGGCCTACGTCGACGCCCACCTCGCCCACCCGTCCTTCCGCCGCTGGCGCGCCATGGGCCTCGTCGACGGCCCCGACCAGGACTCCTACCGCCGCGATCACCCCACCCGTCCCTGGCCCGGCCCCATCCCCCTGCCGGCGCAGGCCGTCGAGGGCACCGCGGCGCTGAACGACCGCTGCCCCTATTCGGGCGACCCGGTGCATCATGTGCTGGAGCTGGACGGCCGACGCTGGGGTTTCTGCAGCGCGCCGTGCCGCGACGCGACCGCGGCCGACCCCGAGGCCTGGCCGGCCTTCATGGCCATGGTCGCCTCCGGCCGTTGAGCACCCCGGTCTTCATCTTCCCGGAAATATCCTGGGGGGCGAGGGGGCAACGCCCCCGTGCGACGGCACCGCAAGGCGAACGTTAATCCTTCGTTCACCCCCGCCCGTTAACCAGCATGAAGGTTAACAGGGGTTGCCCATGGGCGCGCGCGCCTTCACCGTGGCCTTCGAGGGCGTCGACGCGCGGATGGTCGAGGTGCAGTGCGCGCTCGCGCCCGGGATGCCCAGCTTCGCGCTGGTCGGCCTGCCCGACAAGGCGGTGTCCGAGGCGAAGGAACGCGTCCGCGCGGCGCTCGCCGCGCTGTCGATCGCGCTGCCGTCGAAACGGATCACGGTGAACCTGTCGCCCGCCGACCTGCCCAAGGAAGGCTCGCACTTCGACCTGCCGATCGCGCTCGCGCTCCTTGCCGCCATCGACATCCTGCCCAAGGACGTGGTCGAGGGCACCGTGGCGCTGGGCGAACTCTCGCTCGACGGGCGGCTCGTGCCGGTGATCGGCTCGCTGCCCGCAGCACTCGCGGCGGCCGAGGAGGACCGCGCGCTCCTCTGCCCGCGCGCCTGCGGGGCCGAAGCCGCCTGGGTCGGCGCGACCCAGGTGATCGCGGCCGATTCGCTCGACGCGGTGATCCGCCACTACACCGGCCAGGCCCCGATCGCCCCGGCCGAGGCGGGCGAGGTCATGCCCGCACCCGCCGCGCGCGACCTGCGCGACGTGCGCGGCCAGGAACGCGCCAAGCGCGCGCTGGAAATCGCCGCCGCCGGGCGGCACCACATGATCATGGTGGGCTCGCCCGGGTCGGGCAAGTCGATGCTCGCGGCCCGCCTGCCCGGCATCCTGCCGCCGCTCTCGGCCCCCGAGGCGCTGGAAACCTCGATGATCCACTCGCTCGCGGGGCTGCTCGACGAAGGCGGCATCACGCGGGCCCGCCCGTTCCGCGAGCCGCACCACACCGCCAGCATGGCCGCAATCGTCGGCGGCGGGCGCGGGGCGAAGCCGGGCGAGATCAGCCTCGCGCACAACGGCGTCCTCTTCATGGACGAGTTCCCCGAGTTCCCCCGCCAGGTCCTCGACACCCTGCGCCAGCCGATCGAGACGGGCGAGGTCATGGTCGCGCGCGCCAACGCCCATGTCCGCTATCCCTGCCGCTTCCTGCTGGTCGCCGCCGCCAACCCCTGCCGCTGCGGCTACCTCGCCGACCCCGCGCGGGCCTGCGCCAGGGTGCCGGTCTGCGGCGAGGACTACCTCGGCCGCATCTCGGGGCCGCTGATGGACCGCTTCGACCTGCGCATCGAGGTGCCGCCGGTGGCCTTCCAGGACCTCGACCTGCCGCCCACGGGCGAAACCTCGGCCAGCGTCGCCGCGCGCGTCGCCGCGGCCCGCGCGGTCCAGGCCCGCCGCTTCGCGGGGGTCGGGGGCCTGCGCGTCAACGCCGACGCAAGCGGCGCGATGCTCGACGACATCGCCGCCCCCGATGCGGAAGGCCGCGACCTGCTCCTGCGCGCCGCGCAGCGCTTCGGCCTGACGGCGCGCGGCTACCACCGCATCCTGCGCGTGGCCCGCACGATCGCCGACCTCGACGGATCGGCCGGCGTGCGCAGGCCGCACCTGGCCGAGGCGCTGAGCTACCGGCTGACCATGGCGAAGGGCTGACGACGCAGGCCGCATCGGCGTCCGGGCGGCGGCGAAGGACCGGGCATGGACGACGCCGCCGACCTCGCGCGGATCGGCGGCGCGCCCGGCCGCCCGCTGCCGGTCCGCCGGACGGCGCGATGCGTCGCGCCGGATCGCGCCGGTCGCCGCCGCGAGCGCCCCGGCTTCGCCCGGCGGCCCGCCCCCGCAGAACGTGGACCGGAGCGCCCGCCATGCAGGCCCCGGCGCAGGCGCCGCTCGACCGCGTGCCGGCCCGGCGCCGTTCGGACACGGGGCGCGTGCGTCGGTGATGCGGGGCGCACGCGCGCACGCGCGCCATGTGCATCCGCAAGCCCGGCCTCAGCGCCGCGCGGCGAGCCGGGCCTCCACCGCTTCCCAGATCCGGGCGGCACCGTTGGTGCCGTCGAACCGCTCCAGTTCCTGCAGGCCGGTGGGAGAGGTGACGTTGATCTCGGTCAGCCAGTCGCCGATCACGTCGATGCCGACGAAGACCTGCCCCTTCTCGCGCAGCGTCGGGCCGATCGCGGCGCAGATCGCGCGGTCGCGGTCGGTCAGCCCGACGGGCTCCGGCCGGCCCCCGGCGTGCATGTTCGACCGCGTCTCGCCCGGCTGCGGCACGCGGTTGATCGCGCCGATGGGCGCGCCATCGACGAGGATGATCCGCTTGTCGCCCTTCGCCACGGCAGGCAGGAAGGCCTGCACGACATAAGGCTCGGGCGCGGTGGCGGTGAACATCTCGTGCAGCGCGGGCAGGTTCGGGTCCGCCTCGTCGAGCCGGAAGACCCCGACCCCGCCGTTGCCGTAGAGCGGCTTGACGATGACCCGCCCGTGGCGCGCCCTGAAGGCCCGCACGGCGGCCAGGTCGCGCGTCACGAGCGTGGGCGGCGTCAGGTCGGCAAACCGCAGGACCAGAAGCTTTTCCGGGCAGTTGCGCACCCAGAAGGGGTCGTTGACCACCAGGGTCCGCGTTGCGAGAAAATCCAGAACGTGCGTCGTCGTCACGTAGCCCATGTCGAAGGGCGGATCCTGGCGCAGCCAGACCACGTCCATCCCCGCCAGATCGACCTCGACCTCGGGCCCGAAATCCACATGGTCCCCGGCGACCGCTTGCAGCGTCACCCAGTTCCCCCGCGCCGTGACGCGTCCCGCGTCGAAGGTCAGCCGGTCGGGCGTGTAGCAGAACAGCCGATGCCCGCGCGCCTGCGCCTCGACCCCGAGGCGAAAGGTGCTGTCGGCAGCGGGGTTGACGCCGCCGACCGGGTCCATCTGCAAGGCAACCGATAGCATGACCCGTCCCCGCGCTGTCCGCCCCCTGCTTGCCCGCGGGAACAGGGACTTGCAAGTCAGGCCGCCAGCGCGTTCTCGATCACGTCGATCCGTCCCTGATGGTCGACGAGCGCCAGATCGAACCGCACGTCGGTGAACTGCCCCTTCGGTTCCCCGTCGCAGAACACCTGCGCCGCCTGCATGATCCGGTGCACCTGCGCGGGGCCGAGCCGTTCGGCCGCCTCGGCATGGGTGCGGCTCTGCTTGACCTCGATGAACACCACGGTCGCACCGTCGCGGGCGATCAGGTCGATCTCGGCCCGGCCGCAGCGCCAGCGTTCCGCGGCGATGGTGAGGCCGCGGCCGGCGTAGTGGCGCGCCACGTCGGCTTCGGCCGCGCGTCCGGCCTGGTAGGACCGCGCCCCGCGAAGGGCCCGCTGCGTCTGCATGATCATTTCCCCCCGTTCCGCAAGGCCAGCGCCCGCTGATAGACGTCCTTCCGCACCAGCCCGGTTTCCGCCGCAACCAGATCGACCGCGTCGCGCAGCGACAGGCGCGACAGCGCCGATCCGAGCGCCGCGTCGACATCGGCGGCCACCGCCGCCGCCCGCGGCTGCCGGTGGACGACCACCGCCACCTCGCCCTTCACGTCGACACCCGCGAAGCCCGCCGCGACCTCCGCGAGCGGTCCCCGCGTGACCTCCTCGAAGCGTTTCGTCAGTTCCCGGCATACCGCGACCTGCGCGTCATCGCCGAAGTGCAACCGAAGATCATGGAGCATCTGCGCCAGCCGCCGTGGACTCTCGTAGAACACCACCGTGCCGCGAATCACCGAAGATTCCCCTAACGCCTCCTCCCGTGCCCGGCCTTTCGGGGGCAGAAATCCCGCAAAGTAGAACCGTTCCGCAGGCAGACCCGCCACCGCCAGGGCACACAGCACCGCCGACGCGCCCGGGGCCGCATGCACCGCCAGCCCCGCGGCGATCGTCGCGCGCGCCAGCGCGAAGCCCGGGTCCGAGACGAGCGGCGTGCCCGCATCCGACGCATAGGCCACGCTTTGGCCCGCCGCGACCAGCGCGACGATCCCCGGCACCGCCGCCGCCTCGTTATGCGCATGGCAGGCGATCAGGGGGCGGCCGGCGCGGGGGATTCCGTGGATGTCCATCAGGTGGCGGAGCGTCCGGGTGTCCTCGGCCGCGAGCACGTCGGCCCCGGCCAGAAGGTCGAGCGCGCGCAGCGTGATGTCGCGCGCCGCGCCGATCGGCGTCGCCACGAGATGCAGGCCGGGCGCGATCGGCCGGGGGTCGGCCGCGTGGGGGGTCGTCGCCATGCCGGATCCCGTCCTGCCCGCGTTTACTTCGGCCCCGTCAGCCGGTAGGGTCCGGCAGGATCACGGAACGGGATTTTCAGGATGTCAATTCTCGCCACGCTGCGCAAGCTCTGGGCCACGGGTCGGCGGGGCCTGCACCGGGCCGCGGCGCTGGGCGGCCTTGCGGTCGCGTCGGCCTGCGTGCCGGTCGGCGCGCCGCAGTCCGGCGGAGCGGCCCTCGCACCCGGCGCGCCGGTTCAGGTCGCGCTGCTCGTGCCCGGCGGCTCGGGCCAGCCGGGCGACGAGATCCTCGCGCGCAGCCTCGAGCGCGCCGCGCGGCTGGCCATCGCGGACCTCTCCGGCGTGCAGGTCGACCTGCGCGTCTACAACACCGCGAGCAACCCCGCGCAGGCCGCCGCCATGGCCGTCCGCGCCGCCGACGAAGGCGCGCGCATCGTGCTCGGCCCGGTCCGCGCACCCGAAGCGAACGCGGCCGGCGTGGCGCTCGCGTCGCGGGGCATCAACGTGCTCAGCTTCTCCAACAACACCGACATCGCCGGCGGCAACGTCTTCGTGCTCGGCCCGACCTTCCAGAACACCGCCCGGCGCCTGGCCGGCTACGCCGCCCGCAACGGCGCGCCGCGGATCATGGTCGTCTACGACCAGACCCCCGCGGGCGAGATCGGGCGGTCGGCCATCCAGGCGGCGGTCGGAGCCGCGGGCGGCGCCGTCGTCGGCAGCGCCGGCTACGCCTTCGGGCAGAGCGAGATCCGCGCCGCCGCCCCGGCCATCGCCGCCCAGGCGCGCTCCTCCGGCGCGAACGGCATCTTCCTGACCGCGGGCACCGACGGCGCGCTGTCGCTGATCAGCCAGTCGCTGATCGACAACGGCGTCAGCCCGGCGACGCAGCGCTTCATCGGCCTGACCCGCTGGGACATCCCGGCCGAGGCGCTGGCGCTGCCGAGCCTGCAGGGCGGCTGGTTCGCGATGCCCGACCCCGCCGTCTTCGCGCAGTATCAGGCGCGCTACCGCGCGGCCTACGGCGAGGAGCCGCATCCGATCTCGGGCCTCGCCTACGACGGCATCGCGGCGGTGGGCGCGCTCGCCCGGCAGGGCGGCAACGCGCTGTCGACGGCGGCGCTGACCCAGCCCGCGGGGTTCGTCGGCGTCAACGGCATCTTCCGGCTCCGGCCGGACGGCACCAACGACCGCGGGCTTGCGGTGGCGCAGGTGCAGAACGGCCGGGCGGTCATCGTCGATCCCGCGCCGCGGTCCTTCGGCGGTGCCGGGTTCTGAGATCCTGCACGCGGCACATGACGACCTCGTCGCGGGCATCCGTGCCGCCCTGCCGCCGGAGGCCGACGCCCGGGCCGTCCGCGCGGCGGCGGTCCGCCACCTGTCGGCCTTCCGCGCGTCCGAGACCGCGGCCTGCGTCGCGGCCTTCGCCACGGCCCCCCGGTCCGCCCGCACCCTGACGCGCGCGCTGTCGGACATCATCGACCGCGTGGTGCGGGCGGCCTTCGCGCTCGCCACCCGCGACATCCACCCCGCCCACAGCCCGACCGGCGGCGAGCGCATCGCCGTCCTCGCCGTCGGCGGCTACGGCCGGGCCGAGATGGCGCCGCAGTCCGACATCGACCTCCTGTTCCTCACGCCGTGGAAGATCACCCCCTGGGCGGAGTCGGTGGTCGAGACCATGCTCTACATCCTGTGGGACCTGAAGCTGAAGGTCGGCCACGCCAGCCGCACCGTGAAGGAGTCGCTGCGCATCGCGCGCGAGGACATCACGGTCCGCACGGGGTTGCTGGAACACCGCTTCGTCACCGGCGACGCAGGCCTCGAGGCCGAGCTGTCCGACACGCTCTGGGGCGATCTCTTCCGCGGCACCGGCGCGGCCTTCATCGAGGCCAAGCTCGCCGAGCGCAGCCAGCGCCACGCCCGCCAGGGCGCGCGCTACGTGCTGGAGCCGAACGTGAAGGAGGGCAAGGGGGGCCTGCGCGACCTGCAGACGCTCTACTGGATCGGCAAATACCTCCACCGCGTGCCGTCGGCCGAAGGGCTGGTCGGCGCGGGCCTCCTGACGCGCGAGGAGTTCGACGCCTTCGCCCGGGCCGAGGATTTCCTCTGGGCGGTGCGCTGCCACCTGCACCTCATCGCGGGGCGCGCGATGGACACGCTCACCTTCGACCTGCAGGTCGAGGTCGCCCAGCGGATGGGCTATGGCGACGTGGCAGGGCGGCGCGGGGTCGAGATCTTCATGCAGGACTACTTCCGCCACGCCACCCGCGTCGGCGACCTGACGCGCGTGTTCCTGACCGAGCTCGAGGCCCGCCACGCCAAGCCCGAGGCGCGGCTGGCCGGGCTGTTCCGCCGCGCGAAAACCGTGCCGCGGCCCTACCGGCTGGTGCAGGGGCGGCTCGACGTGGCCGACGGCGCGGAGTTCCTCGCCGACAAGCTGAACCTGCTGCGCGCCTTCCAGGTCGCGATGCAGACCGGGCACCTTTTGCACCCCAACATCATGCGGCTGATCGCGGCCAACCTCGACCGCTTCGACGACGACCTGCGCCAGTCGCCCGAGGCGCCGGGCATCTTCCTGTCGCTGATGCTCGACCACGGCAACCCGGTGCGGGCGCTGCGGCGGATGAACGAGCTCGGCGTGCTCGCGGCCTACCTGCCCGAGTTCGAGCCGATCGTGGCGATGATGCAGTTCAACGTCTACCACCACTACACGGTCGACGAGCACATCATCCAGACGATCGGCACGCTCGCCCAGATCGAACGCGGCGAGCTGGTCGAGGAACTGCCGGTCGCGACCGGCATCCTGAAGGCCGGGGTGAACCGCCGCGTGCTCTACGTGGCGCTGCTCCTGCACGACATCGGCAAGGGCCGGCCCGAGGATCACGCGATCCTCGGCGCGCAGATCGCCCGCCGGGTGGCCCCGCGCCTGGGCCTCGACGCCGAGGAGTCCGAGACGGTGGAGTGGCTGGTGCGCTGGCACCTCCTGATGTCCGACATGGCGCAGAAGCGCGACATCGGCGACCCCCGCACGGTGCGCGACTTCGCCAAGGCCGTCCGCACCCGCAAGCGGCTGGACCTGCTGACGGTCCTCACGGTCTGCGACATCCGCGGCGTGGGCCCCGGGACGTGGAACAACTGGAAGGCCATGCTGCTGCGCCAGCTCTACCGCGACACGGCCGAGGCGCTGGAAGGCGGGCTCGAGACGCTGAACCGCGAGAACCGGCAGGACGAGGCCCGGCGCGCGCTGAAGGCCGCGCTGGACTGGCCCGAGGCCGACTGGGCGGTGGAGGAGGCGCGGCACTACGCGCCCTACTGGCAGGGCCTGTCGACCGACACGCAGGCCGTCTTCGCCCGGCTTCTCCGCGGCCTCGGCGACGACGAGATCCGCATGGACCTGCACCCCGAGCCCGCCCGCGACGCCACCCGCGCGGCCTTCGCGCTGGCCGACCACCCGGGCATTTTCTCCCGCCTTGCGGGCGCGCTGGCGCTCGTCGGGGCCAACGTGGTGGACGCGCGGACCTACACCTCCAAGGACGGCTACGCCACCGCCGTCTTCTGGGTCCAGGACGGCGAGGGCAGGCCCTACGAGGTCGCGCGGCTCCCCCGCCTGCGCGGCATGATCGACAAGACCCTGAAGGGAGAGGTCGTCGCCCGCGAGGCGCTGAAGGACCGCGACCGGGTGAAGAAGCGCGACCGCGAGTTCCGCTTCCCGACCCACATCACCTTCGACAACGACGGCTCGGACATCTACACGATCATCGAGGTCGACACCCGCGACCGCCCCGGCCTGCTGTATGACCTGACCCGCACGCTCGCCGCCAACAACATCTACATCGCGAGCGCGGTGATCGCGACCTATGGCGCGCAGGTCGTGGATGCGTTCTACGTCAAGGACATGTTCGGCCTGAAACTCTACCAGAAACCCCGGCAGGAGGCGCTGGAGAAGAAGCTCCGCCAGGCCATCGCCGACGGGGCCGAACGGGCGCGGGGATGAAACCCATCCGCCTGATGACGGGGTTCCTGACCGTCGGGGCCTGGACGCTGCTGTCGCGCGGCGCGGGCTTCGCGCGCGACATCATGATGGCGGCCTACCTCGGTGCAGGGCCGGTGGCCGAGGCCTTCCTCATCGCTTTCTCGCTGCCCAACATGTTCCGCCGCTTCTTCGCCGAGGGCGCGTTCAACATGGCCTTCGTGCCGATGTTCGCCAAGAAGCTCGAGGCGGGCGAAGACGCCGCGGGCTTCGCGCGCGACGCCTTCAACGGGCTGGCCGCGATCCTGATCGTCTTCTCGGTCATCGGCACGCTGGCGATGCCCTGGCTCGTCTGGGCGATGGCATCGGGCTTCGTCGGCGACGAACGGTTCGACCTGGCCGTGCTGTATGGACGGATCGGTTTCGTCTACATCCTCTTCATCTCGCTGGTGGCGCTCCTGTCCGGCGTGTTGAACGCCTTCGGGCGGTTCACCGAAGCCTCCTTCGTGCCCGTGCTGATGAACCTGATGTTCATCGCCGCCATGCTGCTGGCCGACGCGCAGGGCTGGGACATGGGCCTGACCCTCGCCTGGACGGTGCCTCTGACCGGCATCGCGCAGCTCGCCTTCACCTGGGTCGCCGCGCACCGGCTGGGCTTCCGCTTCACGCCCGGTCGGCCGAAGGTCACGCCCGAACTGAAACGCCTCGCCGTCATCGCCGCCCCCGCGGTGCTGGCGGGCGGCGTCGTGCAGATCAACCTCCTCGTCGGCCGCCAGGTCGCGAGCTTCACCGAAGGCGCCGTCGCCTGGCTGACCTACGCCGACCGGCTGTATCAGCTGCCGCTCGGCGTCGTGGGGATCGCCATCGGCACCGTGCTCCTGCCCGATCTCTCGCGCCGCCTGCGCGCGGGCGACGCCGAAGGCGGCCGCGACAGCTTCAACCGCGGGACCGAGTTCGCGCTGGCCCTGACCCTGCCCTCGGCGGTGGCGCTGGTCGTGATCGCGCTTCCGCTCGTCACCGTCCTGTTCGAGCGCAGGGCCTTCACCGCGACCGACAGCGCCAACACCGCGCTGGTGCTGGCGCTCTACGGCCTGGGCCTGCCCGCTTTCGTGCTGCAGAAGGTGCTGCAACCGCTCTACTACGCGCGCGAGGACACCCGCCGCCCGTTCCGCTACGCCGTCTGGTCGATGGTCACCAACGCCCTGATCGCCATCGGCCTGATGCCGCTGATCGGCTTCGCCGCCGCGGCGCTCGCCACCACGCTGTCGGGCTGGATCATGGTCGCCCAGCTCTGGCGGGGCTCGCGCGGCATGGGGGACGAGGCGCGGATCGACACCCGGCTGATGCACCGCGGCTGGCGGATCGTCGCGGCGAGCGCGGCGATGGGCCTGGTGCTCTGGGCCGCGGGCGCCTGGCTCGAACCGCTGATGGAGGCGCGGGGCTGGCGCTGGGGGGCGCTCGGGATGCTCGTCCTGCTCGGCGCGGGCAGCTACGGGCTCGCGGGCTGGGCGCTCGGCGCCTTCCGTCCTGCGGAGCTGCGGGCGATCCTGCGCCGGTAGGATGGGCAATACTGCCCATCCTACGGATAGGTCGCCGGAACATCGCACGGAACTCCGGGTTCCCCTCTCCACGGGCGGCCCGGAAGGTCCGGCGCCGCGGAACGATGGAGACCAGCGATGGCGCAGAACACTTCCGGCCAGGGTCAGGTCAAGGACCCCAAGAACGACGGCCGCCTGAAGGAAAACGGTGGCGGCGAGTCGAACAAGGGCCAGACGGGCCACGGCCAGGGCCAGGTGAAGGATCCCGAGAACGACGGGCGCCTGAAGCAGAACCGCGACAAGTGACGCGGCCAGGCCCGGATCGCCCGGGCCGGACCACCGGAATGAAAGACGCCCCGGCCTTGCGGTCGGGGCGTTCTCCTTTCTGCACGAGGCAGCCGCTCAGGGCCGCTCCTCGACGATCTCCACCAGGTGGCGGATGGCATGGACCATGCCGCGCACCGACGGCGTGTCCTCGAGCTCGCGGGTCCGGTTCATCTTGTTCAGCCCCAGGCCCTTCAGCGTCGCGGTCTGCACCGCGGGACGACGCGCGGCGGACCGCACCTGCTTGACGACGATCGTGGCCATCTACGCCTCCACCAGCTCGGCTTCGGGCTTCTTCAGGATGTCGCCGACCTTCCTGCCGCGGCGCGCGGCGGTCTGGCGGGGGCTGGCCTGCTTGGTCAGCCCGTCGACGGTGGCGCGGATCATGTTGTAGGGGTTGGTCGACCCCACGCATTTGGCCACCACGTCCTGCAGGCCCAGCATCTCGAACACCGCGCGCATCGGGCCGCCGGCGATGATCCCGGTCCCCGCAACCGAGGTGCGCATCACCACCCGGCCCGCCCCGTGGCGGCCCTCGATGTCGTGGTGCAGCGTGCGCCCGTCGCGCAGCGGCACGCGGATCAGGCTGCGCTTGGCCTGTTCGGTCGCCTTGCGGATCGCCTCGGGCACCTCTTTCGCCTTGCCCTTGCCGAAGCCGACGCGGCCGCGCTGGTCGCCCACGACCACCAGCGCCGCGAAGCCGAAGCGCTTGCCGCCCTTCACCGTCTTCGACACGCGGTTGATCGCGACCAGACGCTCCTGGAACTCGGGGTTCTCCTCGCGCTGGTCGCCACGGCGGTCGTCGCGGCGGTCCCGGCGGTTCTCACGTTCTGCCATCTGTCCTACTCCTCAGAACTTGAGGCCGCCCTCGCGGGCCGCCTCCGCCAGAGCCTTGATCTTGCCGTGGAACAGGAAGCCGCCGCGGTCGAAGTAGCACTCCTCGACCCCCGCCGCGCGCGCCCGCTCCGCGATCGTGGCGCCCACCTTCGCGGCGGCCTCCACGTTGTTCTTGCCGACCAGCCCCAGGTCCTTTTCCAGCGACGAGGCCGCGGCCAGCGTCACCCCCCGCAGGTCGTCGATCAGCTGGACGCTGATGTTCTTCGACGACCGGTGGACCGACAGCCGCAGCCGCCCGTGGGACGTGGCCTTGATCCGGTTCCGCACGCGCAGGCGGCGCTTGAGGAACAGCTCTCTCTTGGTGGTTGCCATCATGCGCTCCTTACTTCTTCTTGCCTTCCTTGCGGAACACGAACTCGTCCTTGTACCGGATGCCCTTGCCCTTGTAGGGCTCGGGCCGCTTCCAGTCGCGGATGTTCGCGGCGACCTGGCCGACCAGCTGCTGGTCGATGCCCTCCACGACGATCTCGGTCTGCTTGGGCGCGGTGATCTTCACCCCCTCGGGGATGTCGAAGTTGACCTCGTGGCTGTAGCCGAGCGACAGTTTCAGCACGTTGCCCGCCATCGCGGCGCGGTAGCCGACGCCCTGGATCTCCAGCTCTTTTTTGAAGCCGGTGGTCACGCCGGTCACCAGGTTCTCCACCATCGACCGCGCCATGCCCCACTGCTGGCGCGCCCGCTTGGACGTGCCGCGCGGCGTGACCCTCACCGCCTCGCCGTCCATGGCGAGCGTGATGTCGTCGGTCGCGGTGAAGCTGCGGGTGCCCCTGGGGCCCTTGACCTCGATCGTCTGGCCGCTGATCGCGGCGCTGACGCCCTTGGCGAGCGGAACGGGTTTCTTGCCGATACGGGACATACGACCCTCCCTCAGAACACGGTGCAGAGCACTTCGCCGCCGACATTGGCCGCGCGTGCACTGGCATCCGACATCACGCCCTTGGGGGTCGAGACGATGCTGACCCCCAGCCCGTTGCGCACCGACGGAATCCGGCCCACGCCCATGTAGACGCGGCGGCCTGGTTTCGACACGCGGTGCAGCTCGCGGATGACGGGCGTGCCTTCGTAGTATTTCAGGCTGATGACGAGCTCGCCCTGCCCGTTGTCGGTATCGCTCTTCTCGTAGCCGCGGATGTAGCCTTCGGACTGCAGCACATCCAGCACCCAGGCGCGCAGCTTGCTGGCCGGCGTCGAGACGGTGCTCTTGCCGCGCAGCTGCGCGTTGCGGATGCGGGTCAGCATGTCGCCGAGGGGATCGTTCATGGACATCGTCGCTCTCCCCCTACCAGCTCGACTTCACCATGCCGGGGATCTGGCCGAACGAGGCGAGATCCCGGAGCATGATGCGTGACAGTTTCAGCTTGCGATAATAGGCGTGCGGCCGGCCGGTCAGCTGGCAGCGGTTGTGCAGGCGCGTGGCGGATGAGTTGCGCGGCAGCGCGGCCAGCCTGTGCGTGGCCTTGAACCGCTCTTCCATCGGCTTGCTCTGGTCGGCGATCACCGCCTTCAGCGCGGCCCGCTTGGCGGCGTTCTGCTTCACCAGCTTCGCCCGCTTCACTTCGCGGTTCACCATGGATTTCTTGGCCATGTGTCAGGTCCTCACGGTGTCGGTGAAGGGCATGTTGAAATGGCGCAGCAGCGCCTTCGCCTCGGCGTCGGTCTTGGCGGTGGTGCAGATGATGATGTCCATCCCGAGCACGTCGTCGACCTTGTCGAAGTCGATCTCGGGGAACACGATCTGCTCCTTCAGGCCCATCGCATAGTTGCCCCGCCCGTCGAAGGACGTGGGCTTCACGCCCCGGAAGTCGCGCACGCGCGGCAGGGCGATGGTGATCAGCCGGTCGAGGAACTCGTAGGCCCGGTCGCCCCGCAGCGTCACCTTGCAGCCGAGCGGCATCTCCTCGCGCACCCGGAAGCCTGCGATCGACTTCTTGGCATGGGTGATGACGGCCTTCTGCCCGGCGATCAGGCTCAGCTGCTCTGCGGCGGTCTTGACCTTCTTGGTGTCCTTCACCGCCTCGCCGACGCCCATGTTCAGCACGATCTTGTCGAGCCGCGGGATCATCATGTCGTTGCGGTAGCCGAACTCCTGCTTCAGCGCGGCGCGGATGGTCGCGCGGTACTGCGCCTTCAGGCGCGGGGTGTAGGTCGCGGCATCCAGCATCACAGCACCTCGCCCGTGGTCTTGGCGAACCGCACCTTCCTGTCGCCTTCCATGCGGAAGCCGACGCGGGTGGGTTTGCCGTTCTTGTCGACGATCGCCAGGTTCGACAGGTCGATCGGCATCGCCTTGGCGATGCGGCCGCCCTGGCTGGACGCCGACTGCTTCGTGTGCCGGATCGCCATGTTGACGCCGCCCACGACCGCCTTGTTCTCGGCCGGCATGACCGTCTCGATCTCGCCCGACTTGCCGCGGTCCTTCCCGGTCAGGACCACGACCCTGTCACCCTTCTTCAGCTTGGCGGCCATCACAGCACCTCCGGCGCAAGGCTGATGATCTTCATGAAGTTCTTCGCCCGCAGCTCGCGCACCACGGGGCCGAAGATGCGGGTGCCGACCGGCTCCATCTGCTTGTTGATGATGACCGCGGCGTTGCGGTCGAAGCGGATCGAGGTCCCGTCCTCGCGCCGCACTTCCTTGGCCGTCCGCACGACGACGGCCTTGTGGACGTCGCCCTTCTTGACGCGCCCCTTGGGGATCGCCTCCTTCACCGACACCACGATGATGTCGCCGACGCTGGCATAACGGCGGTGCGACCCGCCCAGAACCTTGATGCACTGCACCCGGCGCGCGCCGGAGTTGTCAGCCACATCCAGATTCGTCTGCATCTGGATCATTCGTCAGTCTCCCGACCTTTGGGGCACGCCCCAGGGTTTCGATGAGCGTGGGGGTCAGGAAGCCTCGGCTTCCATCACCACATGCCAGCGTTTCGTCTTCGAGATCGGCGCGCATTCCTCGATGCGCACGGTGTCGCCGACCTTGAAGCTGTTCTCCGGGTCGTGCGCGCGGTATTTCTTCGACTTGCGCACGGTCTTCTGCAGCAGCGGGTGCTTGAAGCGCCGTTCGACCAGCACGGTGATGGTCTGCGCGTTCTTGTCCGAGGTGACGGTGCCCTGGAGGATGCGTTTCGGCATGGCTTACCCCTTACTTCGCGGCCTGGAGGGCTTTTTCGGTCAGCACGGTGTTGATCCGCGCCACGTCACGGCGCACGGCCCGCATCCGCGCCGTGTTCTCCAGCTGGTTCGTCGCCTGCTGGAAGCGCAGGTTGAAGGCTTCCTTCTTCAGCTGTCCCAGCTGGTCGCGCAGCTGCTCGGGGGTCTTCCCCCGCAGGTCCTTGGCGTCCATGCGCCGCTCCTCTCACACTCGCCGGACGGCCCCGTGGGGTCACCGTGCACCCGGCGGATCAATGGGTCACGCCGCGATTCCCCTGCGGGCGTCGCGGATGGGGGCGTTTAGCGGGGGACTCCCGGATGTGCAAGGGCGTTTCCGCGGGCGTTCCGCCTCGCTCACCCGGACCCGATATGTCAGTATCTGCCACGATCCGCCATAAGGAGAACCAGATGCCGAACGTGCACCTGACGAAGCAGATGGAAGACTATGTCGACCGGCAGATCAGGTCCGGCCCATACTCGAACGTGTCCGAGGTTGTCCGTGCAGGCCTGCGCCGGATCATGGAGGAGGACGGCGCAAATGACTTCTACCGGCTGAGGGCGGAAATCGACAAGGGCATGGAGGACATCGAGGCCGGCCGCGTCGTCGACTTCGATCCCGTCGACTTCGATCCCGTCGCCTTCGAGCCGCGCGCTTTTCGGAAGTGAAACGCCGGGTCCGCCTGTCGAGAAGAACTGGGGCGGGGAGTCAGGTCAATCCTGGCCGGCAAGCACACAATCTTCTTTGCCTCGGCAGATGGCTTTGCCGACGTCATGATAGTCCGCGTGCTTCACCACAGCCGCAATCTCGACGGTTTCGACCTCAACCCCGACCCTAACCCCACCCATAGTTGAAACTCACGCTGATCCGCTCCTCCTCGGCCATGTTCATCGGCACCTCGTGCCGCAGCCAGCTTTCCCACATCAGCACCTCCCCGGCCTCCGGCGTGACATAGACGAACGGCTGCAACTCCCGCGCGGCCTCCTTCACCCGCGTCGGCGCGGCCATCATCATCGCCAGCCTGGGGTCCTCGAACCGGATCGCGCTCGTCCCCGGCGGCATCGCGACGTAGACCGTGCCGCTGATCACGGAATGCGGGTGGATGTGGCTCGAGTGGCTGCCGCCCTCCGGCAGCACGTTCACCCAGAGCGAATCCAGCCGCAGCTTCCGCGCCCCCAGGTCGAAGCCGACCTCGCGCGAAAACACCGCGGCGTGCTTGTGGAGCACCTTCTCCAGCGCCTTGAACACCGGCACGCGCCAGGCGAGGTCGTTCAGCGAGGCATAGCTCGTATACCCCGGATAGCCGTTCGCCTCGCACCAGGCCTGCCCGGCCTCGTCATCCGCGGCGATCCCGCGGCAGGCGGCGTCGAGCTCGGCCAGGTCCACCCTTCCCTGGTCGCGCAGGGCCGCGCGGTAGAGGCGGGTGACGAACAGCGAAGACAGTTCGGCCATGCCCCGGCCCCCCAAAGGAAAGACCCCCGCCGTCACCGGCAGGGGCCGACCGTAGGATGGGCAATACTGCCCATCCTACCAGTCTTCGCGCGCGACCACCCGGGTCAGGACCGGCAGCTTCATCGCGCCGAGCCGCAGCGCCTCGCGCGCCGTCTCCTCGTTCACGCCGTCGATCTCGAACATGATCCGGCCGGGCTTCACCTTGGCCGCCCAGTAGTCGGTCGATCCCTTGCCCGAGCCCATCCGCACCTCGACCGGCTTGGCCGACAGCAGCACGTCCGCGAAGACCCGGATCCACACCCGGCCCTGGCGCTTCATGTGG
>CAZNPW010000052.1:0-18560 GCA_964575185.1 uncultured Exiguobacterium sp. | reverse complement strand
CGGGCGGGTAGATGTAGGTGTTGCGGACCATGAACTCCTTCAGGATGTCGTTCTGGATGGTCCCGGAGAGCGCGGCGGGCGGCACGCCCTGCGCTTCGGCCGCGACGATGAAGCAGGCGAGCACGGGGATGACGGCACCGTTCATCGTCATCGAGACCGACACGCGGTCGAGCGGGATGGCGTCGAAGAGGCGCGCCATGTCGTCGGCCGAGTCGATCGCGACGCCCGCCTTGCCGACGTCGCCCGTGACGCGGGGGTGGTCGCTGTCGTAGCCGCGGTGGGTGGCGAGGTCGAAGGCGACGCTGACGCCCTGCTGGCCCGCGGCGAGCGCCTGGCGGAAGAAGGCGTTGGTCTCCTCGGCGGTGGAGAAGCCCGCGTATTGCCGGATCGTCCAGGGGCGGCCTGCATACATCGTGGCGCGGACGCCGCGGGTGAAGGGCGGCAGGCCCGGCAGGCCGGGGTCGGCGGGCGCGTCGGCGGCGGTGTAGAGCGGCCTGACCGTGATGCCTTCGAGCGTGGTGGTGGCGAGCGCGTCGGGGTCGCCGCCCTGCAGCTCGCGCGCGGCGAGCGCCCTCCAGGCCTCCAGATCGGTCATCGGTCGTCCTTCCCCCCATGGCGCGCGCCGCCTATATCGTGCTGCGACGGAGGCGACATGCAACGGATATTCGCGATCTTTCTTTGCCTTGTGCCGCTGGCCGCGCAGGGACAGGAGGCGGCGGCGGCCGATGTCGCGGGGCCTGCCGCAGGCGTCGCGGCGGGGACGCCGGCCGACCCGCTGGCGGCGGCGGACGTGGTTCTGGCGGACCTGATCTTCGTCAACCGCGCGGTCATCGTCTTTGCCGACAGCCCGAACGATCCGAACTTCGTGCGCCAGATGGAGCTTCTGCGCCGCGACGCGGGGGAGCTTGCGCTGCGCGACACGGTGGTCGTCACCGACGCCGATCCCGCCGCCCGGACCGAGGCGCGGGCGGAGTTCCGGCCGCGCGGGTTCAGCCTGGTGCTGGTCGACAAGGACGGCCGCGCGATGCGCCGCCAGCCCCTGCCGATCGAGCTGCGCGAGGTGCTGAACACGATCGACCGGTCGCCCTTGCGGCGGCAGGAGGTGCTGGAGCGCAACCCCGCGGGGCGGTAGGTGGAAGAACGGCGGGCCAGGGGCTGTCCTTGCGGGCGTGACGGGGCGGCGTCCGGGGCATCGGTGGCGCGCGGATTGAAAACGGCGGGCAGAGCGGTTATGTTCTCGACGACCTTGGGAGATGCGTGATGGCCAACAGCCCGAAGCTTCCTGACCTGCCGAACACCCCGATCCCCGTGACGGGCCGCACCGGGCCGCAGCCGGGTTACTGACCGGCCTTCCGGCTCGCTGCGAAGGCCTCGGCGGCCGCCTGCCCCTTTTCCGCATAGATCGCGATGACCCGCTTGGCGTATTCGCCGAACCTGTCGGCCTGCTGCTTCATCAGGATGTAGTCCTGGTACATCGCGGCGCGTCGCGCGGATGACAGCCTGGCGAAGGCATCCCCCCGCATGTCGTCGATGAAGGCCGCGGTGGCCTTGACCTGGCTGTAGTAGGCCACGATCGGGTCGATCGTCACCCGCGGGAGGACGTGAATCTCGCCGACGATGGCATCGAAGATCTGGTCGGGCTCGTCGCGCGGGACGAAAGGGACGAAGTCGGGCTCGGCCTCCATCCGGGCGAGCATCATGTCGAGATGTGCCTGCAGACCCTGCCCCGCCTGCAGGTTGGCCAGATGCGCGCCGATCTCGGCGTAGAGGGCGCGGTGGACGTCGCGGGTGCGTTCGTATCGCAGGTGGGCGGCCTCGCGGCGGTTCTGCCAGCCGTTCACGATCCAGCCGAAGGCGATGAAGGCGCCGCCGATGACGGCGGCGAGGACGGGGGCGGGGATGCTGTCCCAGGTCACGCGAACTCGAGGATGACGTCGTCGACCTTGAGGCTGTCGCCGGGTGCCGCGGCGACGCGCAGGACGGTGCCCGCGCGTTCGGCGCGGAGCGTGTTTTCCATCTTCATCGCCTCGACCGTCGCGAGCGCCTGGCCCTCCTGCACCGCGTCGCCCGCGGCCACGTCGATGCGGGTGACGAGGCCGGGCATCGGGCAGAGGAGGAAGCGCGAGGTGTCGGGCGGGGCCTTCACCGGCATCAGTGCGGCGAGCGCGGCCTGGCGGGGGGTGCGCACCAGCACCCGCAGGTCGGCACCGCGGTGGCGGATGCGGAAGCCCATGGGGATTTTCGCGACCTTCAGCACCAGCGGCTGGCCGTCCACCGTCAGGCGGGCGAGCGGGTTTCCGGGCGTCCAGTCGCTGGTGACGCGGACCGCCGTGGCGTCGGCGAAGGTGACGGTCGATCCGGCCGGGTCGGCGGCGATGGTGACGGGGTGATCCGCGCCCACCGTCACCACCCAGTCGTCGCCCACCCGCCGCGTATGGTTGTCCATCGTGCCCGAGATGCGGGTGCGGCGGATTTCGGCGACGCGGTGCATGGCGGCGGCGGCGGCAGCGATGCGGCGGAGGGTGGGCGCGTCGAGCGTCGCGCCCCTGAACCCGTCGGGGTATTCCTCGGCGATGAAGGCGGTGGTGATCTGGCCCGCGATGAAGCGGGGGTGGTCCATCACGGCCTGGACGAAGGGCAGGTTGTGGCCGATGCCCTCCACCTCGAAGGCGTCGAGCGCGGCGCGCATGCCCGCGATGGCCGCGTCGCGGGTGGCCCCCCAGGTGCAGAGCTTGGCGATCATCGGGTCGTAGAAGACGGAGATCTCGCCGCCCTCGGTCACGCCGGTGTCGTTGCGGACGATCCCGTCGGGCGCGGGGCCTTCGGCGGGCGGGCGGTAGCGGGTGAGGCGGCCGGTGGAGGGGAGGAAGCCGCGTGTCGGGTCCTCGGCGTAGAGGCGGCTTTCGATGGCCCAGCCGTCGATGGTCAGGTCTTCCTGCGAGAAGCCCAGCCGTTCGCCGTTCGCCACGCGGATCATCTGCTCCACGAGGTCGATGCCGGTGATGAGCTCGGTCACCGGGTGTTCGACCTGGAGCCGCGTGTTCATCTCGAGGAAGTAGAAGTTGCGGTTGCCGTCCACGATGAACTCCACCGTGCCGGCGGAGGTGTAGCCCACGGCGCGGGCGAGCGCGCAGGCCTGTTCGCCCATGGCGCGGCGGGTGGCGGGGTCGAGGAAGGGCGAGGGTGCCTCCTCGATGACCTTCTGGTTGCGGCGCTGGATCGAGCATTCGCGTTCGTGGAGATAGAGGCAGGTGCCGTGGGTGTCGGCGAGCACCTGGATCTCGATGTGCCGGGGGTCGGTCACGAACTTCTCGATGAAGATGCGGTCGTCGCCGAACGAGGCCAGCGCCTCGCGGCGGGAGGCCCCGAAGCCCTCGCGCGCCTGCACGTCGTCCCAGGCGATGCGCATGCCCTTGCCGCCGCCGCCGGCGCTGGCCTTCAGCATCACCGGATAGCCGATGTCGCGGGCGATGCGGACGGCGTGGGCTTCGTCGGCGATCAGGTCCATGTGGCCGGGGACGGTGGAGACGAAGGCCTCGGCGGCGATGCGTTTCGACGTGATCTTGTCGCCCATCGCGGCGATGGCGGGGGAGGGGGGGCCGATGAAGGCCACGCCTTCCGCCTCCAGCGCGGCGGCGAAGTCGCGGTTTTCGGACAGGAAGCCGTAGCCGGGATGCACCGCGTCCGCGCCGGTGGCGCGGATGGCGTCGAGGATGCGGTCGACCCGCAGGTAGCTTTGCGCGGCGGGCGAGGGGCCGATGTGCACCGCCTGGTCGGCCATGCGGACGTGCAGCGCGGCGCGGTCGGCGTCGGCGTAGACGGCGACCGTGGCGATGCCCATCCGGCGGGCGGTCTTGATGACCCTGCAGGCGATCTCGCCCCGGTTGGCGATCAGGATCTTCTGGAACATCGGCACCCCCGGGACGCGAAAGGGCCGCGACGGGTTGCCCCGCCGCGGCCCGATGCCCGCCTGGTGGCGGTCAGGTCAGTAGGAACGGCAGGGCGGCAGGCCCCGGATGCCGCAGGTGGCCGCCCCGCCCAGCGCGCCGAGCGCGGCCCCGGCGACCATGTTCTCGTCCATCGCGTCGGCCAGCGCGGCCCCGGCGATGGCCCCGCCGACGCCGCGTTCGACGGGCGTCTGCATGCAGGCCGACAGGACCACGCCCGCAAGGCCCATGAGGATGACGTTCGATTGCATTCTGCTTCGCCTCTGCGTGCTGTTGTTATGGCCGCCGATCCTACAGAACCGGCGCGATTACGGAAGAGGCGGACACCGATCCGTGATCCGTCGGCAGGCCCTTGCCGATCGGTCACGCCTCCTCCTCCGGGTCGGCGCCGGGGAAAAGCTGCGGGAAGGTCGCGCGGGCGCGCCGCAGGTCGAGCTTCAGCATCGCCGCGTAGCTTTCGGGATCGAAGGGGTCTTCGGCCGCGACCACCTCGCGCCCGAAGAGCCAGGAGAGGCGGCCCGCGTCGAGGTTGCCGCGCGGGAAGGGCTCTGCGCCGAACCGGGCCAGAAGGGCTGCCAGGAAGGCTTCGTCGGCGCGGCGGTCGGCGGGCTTGCGGTCGGCGAAGCGTTCGCGGCGGATGATCCGGGTCGCGCCCTTGTCGTTGGCGTGGCGGATGACGAACTGGAAATCCGATCCCGGAAGGCGGCCGGGAAAGCCGCGGTGCTTCAGCATGGCGGGCACCGGCCGCGGGGGGGAACGGGCAGCCGGAGTCCCCCGGCTGCCGCCCGCAAGTCAGTTGCCGTACTTGCCGCTGTAGGTGGGCTCCACCGTGACGACGGCTTCGTCCAGGACGACGGTTTCGGTGGGCTGGGGGGCGCAGGCCGCCGTGAAGGCGACCAGGCCCAGGGCAAGAACGATACGGGTGCGCGTCGACATCCTCTACTCCATGGTTCTTCGGGCCTGCATGCCGCAGGACCTGCCGAGGTAAAGGCCGGACGGAGCCGACCTGTTCCGACGATAGCGGACGGGCGGCGGAAAGGACACCGGGGTGTGGCCAAACCGCCGCTCTGTGGCCGCACCGCCGCAACCGGCGGTAGGCGGCGCGCGCATGGCACAACATCTTGCGGGCGCATCAGAAAGCCTCCCAGATGCAGGTGTCGCCCGCGATCCGGTAGGCCTCGAAATACTGCACCGTGCCGGTCGGCGCGCCGAAGGCCACGGGCGCGGCGGACAGCGAGATGATGATCTGCGTGGGCTGCGGGACCGTGCCTGCGACGCGCGGCATCGCGTAGGTGCGGCACAGCGCCTGCATGTCGGCGACCGCGGCCTCGAAGGCGACGCTGCCGTCGCCGATGCCGGGCGCGAGGAAGCGGAAGCGCGCGACGGGGCCGGCGGGGCCGGGCGCGTCGAGCACCACGTCGAGCAGCGTGACGGTCTGGCCGGAGGGGACGGGGATCAGGTCTTCCATGTCAGAGCGGGATGTTGTCGTGCTTTTTCCACGGGTTCGTCTGGCGCTTGCCGCGCAGGCTCGCGAAGGCGCGGGCCACCCGGCGGCGGGTGGACTGGGGCATGATGACCTCGTCGATGAAGCCCTTTTCGGCGGCGACGAAGGGGTTGGCGAAGCGGTCCTCGTAATCCCGGACGCGGGCGGCGACCTTTTCGGCGTCGCCGAGCTCGCTGCGATACAGGATTTCCACCGCACCCCTGGCGCCCATGACCGCGACCTCGGCGGTGGGCCAGGCATAGCTGATGTCGCCGCGCAGGTGTTTCGAGGACATCACGACGTAGGCCCCGCCGTAGGTTTTCCGCGTGATGACGGTGACCTTGGGCACCGTCGCCTCGCCGTAGGCGAACAAGAGCTTCGCCCCGTGCTTGATGACGCCCGCGTATTCCTGCCCCGTCCCGGGCAGGAAGCCCGGCACGTCGACGAAGGTCAGGATCGGGATCTCGAAGGCGTCGCAGAAGCGCACGAAGCGGGCGGCCTTGCGGCTGGCGTCGATGTCGAGGCAGCCCGCGAGGACCATGGGCTGGTTGGCCACCACGCCGATCGTCCGCCCCTCGATGCGGATGAAGCCGGTGATGATGTTGGCCGCGAAGGCGGCCTGGATCTCGAAGAAGTCGCCTTCGTCGGCGGTCTTCAGGATCAGCTCCTTCATGTCGTAGGGCTGGTTGGGGGTGTCGGGGACGAGCGTGTCGAGCGACGGCTCGAGCCGGCCGGGGTCGTCGAAGAAGGGGCGGACGGGGGCGCGGTCGCGGTTGCTGAGCGGCAGGAAGTCGAACAGCCGACGGGTCTCGGCGAGGAGTTCGACGTCGTTGTCGTAGGCCCCGTCGGCGACCGAGGACTTGCGGGTGTGCGTCGCGGACCCGCCGAGTTCCTCGGCCGTCACGACCTCGTTCGTCACCGTCTTCACCACGTCGGGGCCGGTCACGAACATGTAGGACGTGTCCTTGACCATGAAGATGAAGTCGGTCATCGCCGGGGAGTAGACGGCTCCACCGGCGCAGGGGCCCATGATCAGGCTGATCTGCGGCACCACGCCCGAGGCCATGATGTTGCGCTGGAAGACCTCGCCGTAGGCGGCGAGCGAGGCGACCCCCTCCTGGATCCGCGCCCCGCCGCTGTCGTTGATCCCGATCACCGGCGCGCCGTTCTGGATCGCCATGTCCATGATCTTGCAGATCTTCGCGCCGTGGGTTTCCGACACGGACCCGCCGAGCACGGTGAAGTCCTGCGAAAAGACATAGACCTGGCGGCCGTTGATCGTGCCCCAGCCGGTGACCACGCCGTCGCCGGGGTGGCGGTGCGCTTCCATCCCGAAGTCCGCGCAGCGGTGCTGCACGAACATGTCGAACTCCTCGAACGAGCCTTCGTCGAGCAGGAGTTCGACGCGCTCGCGGGCGGTGAGCTTGCCCTTGCCGTGCTGCGCGTCGATCCGCGCCTGCCCGCCGCCGAGGCGGGCGACGCGGCGGCGCGCGTCGAGCTCGGCCAGGATGTCCTTCATGCGCGTCCCCCTCGTCCGGCCGGAAGGTAACGGGATTGCGCCCCCGGTCAAACGGGTTTCGCGGGCGGAAGGCGGGGCGGGCCCGTGCGGCCGGCGGGTGGACAAGCCCGGGCTTGCGGCGTAGCCCCGCCCCCATGGCCTTTCTCGACCGCTCCTCCCCCCCGCGCATCGCCACGCTGATCCTGATCGCCGGCCTCGCCGCGCTGTCCTTGAACGTGTTCCTGCCGTCGTTGCCCGCCATCGCGGCGCATTTCGGCGTGCCCTACGCGGCGGCGCAGCTGACGGTCAGCGGCTATCTGGCGATGACGGCGGCGATCCAGATCCTGATCGGGCCGCTGTCGGACCGGTTCGGGCGGCGTCCGGTGATGCTGGGGGCGCTGGGGGTGTTCGTGGCCGCGACGCTGGGGGCGCTCGCGGCGCCGACCTTCGAGGTGTTCTTCGCCTGCCGCATGGTGCAGGCGGCGGTGGCGAGCGGCTTTGCCGTCAGCCGGGCCGTCGTGCGCGACATGGTGCCGACCGACCAGGCGGCGGCGATGATCGGCTGGGTCACGATGGGGATGTCGGTGGTGCCGATGATCGGCCCGGTGATCGGCGGCGCGCTGGAGCAGGTTTTCGGCTGGCGGGCGTCGTTCTGGATGCTCGCGGCGGGGGGCCTCGCCGTGGGCTGGCTGGTCTGGGCCGACCTGGGCGAGACCGCGCGGGCGCGCAGCGTCAGCTTCGCGGCGCAGTTCCGGGCCTATCCGCAGCTCTTCCGGTCGCAGCGCTTCTGGGGCTACGTGCTGGCGGCGGCGAGCGCGTCGGCGGCGTTCTTCGCCTTCCTCGGCGGCGCGCCCTACGTGGGCACGAAGGTGCACGGCCTCAGCCCCGCGGGCCTCGGAGCCTGGTTCGCGGCCCCGGCGGTGGGGTATCTGGTCGGCAACGGGCTGTCGGGGCGGTATGCCGCGCGGGTCGGGATCAACCGGATGATGATGGCGGGCGCGCTGGTGGCGACGGCGGGGCTGGCGGCGCTGTTCGCGATGGAGGTGCTGGAGGCGGCACCGGCGGCGGCGTTTTTCGGGTTGCAGGTCTTCGTGGGGGTCGGCAACGGGCTGTTGCTGCCGTCGGCCAACGCGGGGATGCTGTCGGTGCGGCCGGAGCTTGCGGGGTCGGCGGCGGGCCTGGGCGGGGCGATCACCATCGGCGGCGGCGCGGCGGTCAGCCAGCTCGGCGGCTGGCTGCTGGAGGGCGGGGGGACGGCGCTGCCGCTGGTGGCGCTGATGCTGGTGACCTCGGCCCTGTCGATCCTGGCCGCGATGTGGGTGAGGGCCCGGGCGGTGGGCGCGGCCTGACCGCGGGCCCCGGAACCTTGGAAGGTTCCGGTCCGGATCCTTCCAAGGATCCGGCTACCGCCGCGCGGCGCGGAAACCGGCGGCCTCGGCCTCGGCCGCCGAACAGAACCAGGCCTCGCCGCGCCGCGGGTCGATGCGGGTCTTGTCGTAGTTCTCCTGCCCCGGCACGTGGTAGATGCGGCCGTTGGCGGTGATGTTGCCCTTGATGGTGCAGCCGCCCGCGGCCGCCTGCGCCCGGGGGGCGGCGCGGCGGAAGGCCTCGGGCTCCTGCATCGGGCCGGCCCAGATGCCCGCCTCCTTGGCGCGGGCGAAGGCCTCGATGTCGCTGTAGGCGTCCGAATACCGCACGTAGGCCGTCGCCGCGCCGGCGGCGACCATCGCCTCGCCGAGGTCCCGGCCGTCGGCCGTGCAGGTGGCGAGAAGCCGGCCGTAGCGGTCGCGGTCGCGGCCCTCGCAGGTGATGCCGGGCGCGACGGCGCTGCGCAAGACATCGGCCGACCAGCGGCCGCAGTCCCAGGCCGTCCGCCCCGTGCCGCAGGTCTGGTCGAGTTCCGGCGCGTCGATGCCGAAGATGCGGATCTTCTCCTCCCCCAGCCACAGCGTGTCGCCGTCGTCGACGACGCGCACCGCGGCGCCGGTGTCGGCCCGCGCATTGCGATCGGGCAGGACCACGGATGCCAGCGCCGCGAGCGCCAGGATGGCGAGCGGGACGCGCGGGGACCGGCGGCGACGGAAGGGGATGATCCTGCCCATGCCGCATCCCACCACAGGATCGTGGCAAGACAAGGGAAATCTTCACGAAGGTTAACGACGCGGACCGGGCGAGGAGAACGTGCCGCGCCTACCGCTGTGCCACCCGCCAGTCGTCGGCCATGACCGGCGGCAGGTTCATGGGCGCGAGCGGTGCGCGGCCGAGCAGGTGATCGGCCATCTTCTCGCCCGTCATGATCGCGGGGGCGTTCAGGTTGCCGTTGGTGACCTGGGGAAAGATGCTGGTGTCGGCGACGCGCAGGCCTTCGGTGCCGATCACCCGGCCCTCCGGGTCGACCACGGCGAGCGGGTCGGAGGCCGCGCCCATTCGCGCGGTGCCGCAGGGGTGGTAGGCGCTTTCGGCGTGGTCGCGGATGAAGGCGTCGATCTGCGCATCGGTCTGCAGGGCCGCGCCCGGCTGGAGTTCGGACTTCACGAAGGGCTGCATCGGTGCCTGCGCGAAGATTTCGCGCGTCAGGCGGATGGCGGTGCGGAACTCGGTCCAGTCGTCGGGGTGGCTCATGTAGTTGAAGCGGATCAGCGGGGCCGCCCCGGGCTGGGCCGACCGCAGCCGCACCGTGCCGCGCGACTTCGACCGCATCGGGCCGACATGGGCCTGGAAGCCATGGCCCTGCGGCACCGACCGGCCGTCGTAGCGCACGGCGATCGGCAGGAAGTGGAACTGGATGTCGGGGTAGTCGATCCCGGGGGCGGAGCGGATGAAGCCGCAGGCCTCGAACTGGTTCGACGCGCCGAGGCCGCGGCGGCTGAGCAGCCACTGCGCCCCGATCAGGCCCTTGCCCCAGAGGTTCCAGTAGCGGTAGAGCGTCACCGGCTGGCGCGCGGCGAACTGGACGTAGACCTCGAGATGGTCCTGCAGGTTGCCGCCGACGCCTTCGCGCGCGGCGAGGACGGGGATGCCGTGGCCTTGCAGGTGGTCGCCCGGCCCGATCCCCGACAGCATCAGAAGCTTCGGCGTGTTGATCGCGCTGGCGGCGAGCACCACCTGCCCCGCGCCGATCACCTCGGTCTGGCCGTCGCGGTCGACCTCGACCCCCGTGGCGCGGGGCCCGTCGAAGACCACCCGGCGGGCGGTGGCGTGGATCAGCCGGACGCGGCCCGTCTTCAGCGCCGGGCGCAGGTAGGCATGGGCGACGGACCAGCGGCGGCCCTTCCAGATCGTCGCCTCCATCGCGCCGAAGCCTTCCTGCTGCGCGCCGTTGTAGTCGGCGGTCACCGGGTAGCCCGCCTGCGCGCCCGCCTGGATGAAGGCGTCGAAGAGCGGATTCCTGCGCGGGCCGCGGGTGACGTGCAGGGGGCCGTCGGTGCCGCGGTATGCGGACCGCGCGCCGTGCGACGTCTCCATCCGGCGGAAGTAGGGCAGCACGTCGGCATAGCCCCAGCCGGCCGCGCCCATCTCGGCCCAGGTGTCGAAGTCGCGCGCGTGGCCGCGGACGTAGACCATGCCGTTGATGCTGGACGACCCGCCGATGACCTTGCCGCGCGGGGTGGCGAGGCTGCGGCCGCCGAGGTGCGGCTCGGGTTCCGTCCGCAGGCCCCAGTCGTAGCGCGCCATGTTCATCGGGAAGGACAGCGCGGCGGGCATCTGGATGAAGGGGCCGATGTCGGACCCCCCGGCCTCGACCACGATCACCCCGACGCCCGCCTGCGCGAGCCGGAAGGCCATCGCCGAGCCGCCCGAGCCGCTGCCCACGATGACGACCTCGGCCGTCTCAGTAGGGCGCATCGACCGGACCCTGGCCCACGTAGACCGACTTGACCTGCGTGTAGTGCTCGACCGCCGCGCGACCGTTCTCGCGCCCCACGCCCGACAGCTTGACCCCGCCGAAGGGCGCCTCCACCGGCGTCAGGTTGTAGGCGTTGATCCAGGTGGTGCCGGCCTGCAGGCGGCGGATCACGCGGTGGGCGCGGGCGAGGTCGGCGGTGAAGACGCCCGCCGACAGGCCGTAGGCGCTGGCGTTGGCGCGGGCGACAACCTCGTCTTCCTCGTGGAAGGACAGGACGGCCATCACGGGGCCGAAGACCTCCTCGCGGGCAAGCGTCATGGCGTCGGTCACGCCCGCGAAGACGGTGGGCCGGACGAAGAAGCCTGCGTTGGTCGCCGCGCGGTCGCCGCCGGTGACGAGCCGCGCGCCTTCGGCCCGCGCGGTGGCGATGTGGCCCATCACCTTGTCGACCTGCGCCTGGCTGACCAGCGGGCCCATCTGCGTGCCGTCGTCGTGCGGGTCGCCGAGCGCGATGCGTTCGGTGCGGGCCTTCAGGCGGGACAGGAAATCGGCCTGCACGCTGGCGTGGACGAAGACCCGCGTGCCGTTGGAGCAGACCTGGCCCGCGGAGTAGAAGTTGCCGAGCATCGCCGCGCCGACGGCGGAGTCGAGGTCGGCGTCGGGGAAGACGATGAGGGGCGACTTGCCGCCGAGTTCCATCGTGACGGCGCGGATGCCCTGGGCGGCGGCGGCATAGACCTTCGCGCCGGTGGCGACCGATCCGGTCAGCGAGACCTTGGCGACGCGGGGGTCGGTCACCAGCGCCTGCCCGACCGGGCCGCGGCCCTGCACGACGCTGAAGAGGCCCGGGGGCAGGCCGGCCTCGGTGAGGATTTCGGCCAGCTTCAGCGCGCCGAGGGGGGTGACCTCGGAGGGCTTGAACACCATCGCGTTGCCGAGCGCGAGCGCGGGCGCGGCCTTCCAGCAGGCGATCTGAGACGGGTAGTTCCAGGCCCCGATGCCGACGCAGACCCCCAGCGGCTCGCGCAGCGTGTAGACGAAATCGCGGCCCATCGGGATCGTCTCGCCGGTCACGCTGGGGGCGAGGCCCGCGAAGTATTCCAGCGCGTCGGCCCCGCTGGGCCAGTCGGCGACGCGGGTTTCCTGGATCGGCTTGCCGGTGTCCCAGGTTTCCAGCCGCGCGAGGTCCTCGGCGCGCGCGCGGATCAGGTCGGCGGCGCGGCGCAGGATGCGGGCGCGGTCGACCGGGCGGGTGTCGGCCCACGCCCCTTGCGCCCGCGCGGCGGCGGCGAGCGCTGCCTCGATGACGGCGGGGGTGGCGGCGTGGAGGCGGGCGATGACCTGGCCGGTGCCGGGGAAGATGACCTCGACCGGCTCGCCTGCGGGGTCGTCGAGATAGCGGCCGTCGACGAAATGGCTGGCCTGCGGCTGCGGGGTCATGCGCCGAACTCGGCCTCGACGTAGGCCATGGCGAGCGCCACCGCCGCCGCGCCGTCGGGGGCGCCGCCCTTCAGCACCTCGCGCAGGTAGAGCCCGTCGATCAGCGCGCCGAGCGCGTCGGCCAGCCGCTCCGCCGACGGGTGGGGCCGCAGCGCGGACCGCAGGTTGGACCGCAGCCGCCGCTGGTAGATCGCGAGCAGCCGCCGCGCCCCCGGGACCGTCTGCGCCAGCACCCAGAAGTTCAGCCAGGCCCCGACGACCTCGCGCCGGAAGTTCGCCGGGCTGAACGAGGCGGCAAGGATCGCGCGCACCCGGCCGCGCGGCCCCTGCGCGACCGCGAGCGCGCCGCGCACCTCGGCCCCGTAGAGCGTCAGGACGTGGCGCATGGCGGCGAGGAACATGTCCTCCTTGCACCCGAAGTAGTGGTGCGCCAGCGCGGGCGACATGCCCGCCCGCCGCGCGATCTGGGCGACGGTCACGTCGAGGCTGCCGGAACGGCCGATCTCGACGATCGCGGCGTTGACCAGGGCCTGCTTTCTTATAGGCTCCATCCCCAGCTTGGGCATCGGGTTCCTGCGGCATCTCACGTCTTGCCAGACCCCGTAGCCTGAGGTTTATTGACTCGTCAATCAACAAAAACGACAGGGAAGATCCGATGAGACTGACTGCAACCGCGCTCGTTGTGGCGCTTTCCGCCGCGCCGGCCTTTGCCCAGAGCGATCCCCGCTGCGACAAGGTCATCTTCAGCGATGTCGGCTGGACCGACATCACGGCGACCACGGCCACGACGAGCCTGATCCTCGAGGCGCTGGGCTACGAGACCGAGACCAAGCTCCTGTCGGTGCCCGTGACCTATACCGCGCTCGCGCAGGGCGACGTGGACGTGTTCCTCGGCAACTGGATGCCCACGATGGAGGGCGACATCGCGCCTTACCGCGCGGCGGGCACGGTCGATACGGTGCGGACGAACCTGGAAGGCGCGAAATACACGCTGGCCACCAACGCCGCCGGGGCGGCGCTGGGGATCAGGGACTTCGCGGACATCGCCCCGAACAAGGACGCGCTCGAGGGCAGGATCTACGGCATCGAGCCGGGCAACGACGGCAACCGGCTGATCATCGGGATGATCGACGAGAACAAGTTCGGGCTGGCGGGGTTCCAGGTCATGGAGTCCTCGGAGCAGGGGATGCTGTCGGAGGTCGCGCGGGCCGACGCGGCCAACGCGCCGATCGTCTTCCTGGGCTGGGAGCCGCACCCGATGAACGCGCGGTTCCAGATGACCTACCTGACCGGCGGGGACGAGGTCTTCGGCCCGAACTTCGGCGGCGCGACGGTGGCGACGAACACCCGCGCGGGTTTCGTCAAGGAATGCCCGAATACCGGGCGGCTGCTGCAGAACCTGGAGTTCTCCTTGCCGATGGAGAACGAGATCATGGGCGCGATCCTGAACGACGGGGCCGACCCGCGCGACGCGGCGAAGGCCTGGCTGGCGAAGAACCCGGCCGTGCTGGGGCCGTGGCTCGCAGGCGTCACGACCAGGGACGGCGGCGACGCGCTGGCCGCGGTCACCGCGGCGCTGCAGTAGGCGCCGTGCGCTGCCCTCTCCCCCGGCCCCTCTCCCGCGGGAGAGGGGTGACCCCGACCCCCGGCGCGGCGCCCGTGACCGGGTGCCTCCCCTCTCCCGCAAGAGAGGGGCCGGGGGAGAGGGCAGCGCGGCCTTGCCATGCTTGACTGGCTGACCGACACCAAGATCCCCGTGGGAGCGACCGCCAAGGCCGCCTTCGACTGGCTGAAGGCCAACGCGGGCGGCTTCTTCGACGCGCTGGCGGCGATCATGGAGACGATGATCGGCGGCATCCTGTGGGCCTTGCAGGCCCCCCATCCGCTGGTCCTGATCGCGCTGTTCGCGGCGCTAGCCTGGTGGCTGCAGCGGTCCTTCAAAATCGTCGCGCTGGTCGTGCTGGGGTTCCTGTTCATCCTGAACCAGGGCTACTGGGACGAGACGACCGAAAGCCTGACGCTGGTTCTGGCGGCCTGCGTGGTCTGCATGGCGATCGGCGTGCCGATCGGCATCGCCTGCGCGCACCGGCCGCGGCTTTATGCGGCGCTGTCGCCGGTGCTGGACCTGATGCAGACGCTGCCGACCTTCGTCTACCTGATCCCGGCCATCGTGTTCTTCGGCATCGGGATGGTGCCGGGTCTGCTCGCGACGGTGATCTTCGTGCTGCCGGCACCGATCCGGCTGACCTGGCTCGGCGTGTCCACCACGCCGCCCGCGCTGGCCGAGGCCGCGACGGCCTTCGGCGCCACGCCGCGCCAGCGGCTGTGGAAGGTGGAACTGCCCTGGGCCATGCCGCAGATCATGGCGGGGCTGAACCAGACGATCATGCTGTCCCTGTCGATGGTGGTGGTCGCGGCGCTGGTGGGTGCCAGCGGCCTGGGCGTGCCGGTGGTGCGGGCCCTGAACAGCGTCAACACCGCGATGGGGTTCGAGGCGGGGCTGGTGATCGTGGTCCTGGCGATCATCCTCGACCGGATGCTGCGGGTCAGGCGATGAAGGCGGTGGAGTTCGACCGGGTGTCCATCGTCTTCGGCGACCGCCCCGGGGTCGCGCTGCCGATGATGGACGCAGGGCGCACGCGCGCCGAGGTGCAGGCCGCCTGCGGGCAGGTGCTGGGGGTGCACGACTGCGACCTGACCGTGGCGCAGGGCGAGATCCTGGTGCTGATGGGGCTGTCGGGGTCGGGCAAGTCGACCCTGCTGCGCGCCGTCAACGCGCTCAACCCGGTCGTGCGGGGCGAGGTGCGGGTGCACGACGGCGACCGCATGGTCAGCGTGACGACGGCCGATCCCGCGACCCTGCGCCGCCTGCGGCTGACGCGCATCGCGATGGTGTTCCAGCAGTTCGGCCTGCTGCCCTGGCGCACGGTGCGCGAGAACGTGGGGCTGGGGCTGGAGCTTGCCGGCATGGCCCCGGCCGAACGGGACGACCGGGTTGACCGGCAGCTCGACCTCGTGAACCTGGCGCAGTGGGCCGACCGCAAGGTGGGCGAGCTGTCGGGCGGGATGCAGCAGCGCGTGGGCCTGGCGCGCGCCTTCGCGACCGAGGCGCCGATCCTGCTGATGGACGAACCCTTCAGCGCGCTCGACCCCCTGATCCGCACCCGGCTGCAGGACGAGCTTCTGGACCTGCAGGCGCGGCTGCGCCGCACCATCGTCTTCGTCAGCCACGACCTCGACGAGGCCTTCAAGCTCGGCAACCGGATCGCCCTGATGGAGGGCGGGCGGATCGTCCAGTGCGGCACCGCGCGCGACATCATCGCGAACCCGGTCAGCGGCTACGTCGCGGATTTCGTCGCGCACATGAACCCGCTGACGGTGCTGACCGCGCAGGACGTGATGGAGCCGGGCACCGGCGGCGAGGGGGCGGTCGCGGCGGATACGCCGGTCAAGGCCGTGATGGCGGCGATTCGCGACGGCGCGGGCGACATCGCGGTCACCGGGCCGCAGGGGCAGGTGGGGGTGATCCGCGCCCGGACCCTGATGGCGCGGCTGATCGACCCGCGCGGCTGACCCCTTAGGGTCGGCGGAAGCGCAGCGTCGATCCGTTGCCGCCCTCCAGCGTCATCTCCAGCATCGTCCCGTCGGCCTTCAGGATCGTGTAGCACCAGGTTTCGGCCTGCGAATCGCCGCCCATCATCACGGCGAAGAGGACCGGACCGGGGCCGGTCCCGTCCGGGCAGGCGGCCTCGAGGCTGGTCATGTAATAGCCCTGCACCGCACCATCGTAGGTCTCGATCTGCTCGTTGCCCGCGAACTCGAGGGCGTAGGCGGGATCGTCGAGCGAGACCCAGGCCCCCTGCAGCGCGGCCAGCGTGGCGGCATAGGGGTCCGGCTCGCCCGTTTCCACGGTCGACAGCACGATGTCGGCGCTGACGTCGCCCATCGCGGTGATGTCGCCGGTCACGGCGACGGGCGTGTCGGCGGGCAGGCCCTGGAGCGCCGCGAAGGGCGCCGCGGGGCTGGTGTCGGACCGCGCGACGAGGTTCGCCAGCCGCGAGGTGATGGTGCAGACGGTGACCCCGGCGTCGGCGATGCACCCCTGGAACAGCCCGGTGTCGTCGAACGGGTCGCCGTAGGTGCCGGGGGCGAAGGCGGGGGTCGCGGCGTCCTGCGCGGCGGCGGGCGTGGCGAGCAGGAGGGCAAGGGCGAGCGCGCGCATCATCCGGCAGCCTTCTTCCGCGCGGGTGCCTTGCGGGTCGCGGGCGTCTTGGCGGCGGGGGTCTTGGCCGGCTTCGGCGCGGCCTTCGGGGCAGCGGGCTTGGCCGCCGCGGCCTTGGCGGTGCCGCGGGCGGGCCTGGCCCCGGCCTTGCCCCCCCCTTTTCGCCCCTGCCCCGCCTTGTCGGCGATCAGCACCAGCGCCGCGTCGAACGCGAGCGCCTCGGGCTCCACCCCCTTGGGCAGCGTGGCGTTCACCTTGCCCCACTTGACGTAAGGCCCGTAGCGCCCCGCCATCACGACGATCTCGCCGCCGTCGGGATGCTCGCCCAGGCTGCGCAGCGGGGTCAGGGCGGTGGCGGTGCGGCCGCCGCGCTGCGTCTTCTGCGCCAGCACCTCGACCGCGCGGTTCATGCCGATGGTGAAGACCTCGTCGACCTCGGCCAGGTTCGCCCAGGTGGCGTTGTGCCTGACGTAGGGGCCGAAGCGGCCGATCCCGGCCTCCACCGCCGCGCCGTCGTCGGGGTGCCGGCCGACCTCGCGCGGCAGCGACAGGAGCCGCAGCGCCTGGTCGAGCGTCAGCGTGTCGGGGGCCCAGCCCTTGGGCAGGCTGGCGCGGGGGGGCTTGGGCTGGTCCGCGGTCGCCTCGCCGCGCTGGACGTAGGGGCCGAAGCGGCCCGAGCGCAGGGTGACCTGCTCGCCGCCGTCGTCGCCCAGCACGCGGTCGCCGCCCTCCTCGCCCTCGGCCGCGCCGATCGCGCGGGTGAAGCGGCAGTCGGGATAGCGGTCGCAGCCGATGAAGGCCCCGCCCGACCGCGCGGTCTTCAGCTGCAGCCGCCCCTGCCCGCAGGTCGGGCAGAGCCGCGGGTCGCCCCCGTCGGCCCGGGCGGGGTAGAGGTGGGGCGCGAGAAACTCGTCGATCTTCGTCAGCACCTCGCCGATCCGCAGGTCGGCGGTCTCGGCCACCGCCGCGCTGAAGTCGCGCCAGAAGCGCGCCAGCACGTCCTTGTAGTCGCGCGCCCCGGCCGACACGTCGTCGAGTTCGGTCTCGAGGTCGGCGGTGAAGTCGTATTCGACGTAGCGGCGGAAGAAGTTGGACAGGAAGGCCGTCACCAGCCGCCCCTTGTCCTCGGGGATCAGGCGGTTCTTGTCCTTGCGGACGTATTCGCGGTCCTGGATCGTGGTGACGATCGAGGCGTAGGTCGAAGGGCGGCCGATGCCGAGCTCCTCCATCCGCTTGACCAGCGTGGCCTCGGTGTAGCGCGGCGGGGCCTGCGTGAAGTGCTGTTCGGGGGTCACGGCGCGCTTCTCGGCGGCCTCTCCCTGCATGATCTGCGGCAGGCGGCCGTCCTCGTCGTCCTCGTCGTCGCGGCCCTGGTCGTAGACCTTGAGGAAGCCGTCGAACAGGATCACCTGGCCGGTGGCGCGCAGGCCCACCTGGCCGTCGGGGCTGGCGATGTCGACCGTGGTGCGTTCCAGCCGCGCGGCGGCCATCTGGCTGGCGATGGTGCGCTTCCAGATCAGGTCGTAGAGGCGGCGCTGGTCATCCTCCAGCCGCAGGGTGTCGGGCGCGGCCATCATGTCGGTCGGGCGGATGCATTCGTGCGCTTCCTGCGCGTTCTTGGCCTTATTCTTGTACATGCGGGGGGAGTCGGGCAGGTAGCCCGCCCCGAACCTGGCGCGGATCGCGTCGCGCGCGGCCATCACCGCCTCGGGTGCCATGTCGATGCCGTCGGTGCGCATGTAGGTGATGTGCCCGGCCTCGTACAGCCGCTGCGCGGCCGACATGCAGGCCTTGGCGCCCATCCCGAACTTGCGGCTGGCCTCCTGCTGCAGGGTGGAGGTCATGAAGGGCGGATAGGGGTTGCGGCTGGCGGGTTTCGCCTCGACCGAGGTGACAGCCAATGTCCGATTCGTGACAGCGGCGACGGCGATTTCGGCGGCTTCGGCTGTCGGAATGTCGAACTTGTCCAGTTTCCTGCCGCCGAGGGTCGTCAGCCGCGCCTGATATTCCTGCCCGCGCGGGGTGGCGAGCGTGGCGGTCACCGTCCAGAACTCGCGGGCGCGGAAGGCCTCGATCTCCATCTCGCGCTCGACGATCAGGCGCAGGCAGACGGACTGGACGCG
>CAZNPW010000051.1:0-18938 GCA_964575185.1 uncultured Exiguobacterium sp. | reverse complement strand
AAGCCGTGGTCGGCAGCGATCCGGTCCAGCGCCATGAAGCCGATGTTGTGCCGGTTGCCCGCGTATTCCGCGCCGGGATTGCCGAGGCCGACCCACAGAAGCATCGCCATCTCCTTTCGGGTCATGTCGGCGCAGGCGGCGGCGGGGTCAAGGGGGGCTGTCCGCCCCCCTCGGCGCGGGCCGCGCCTCACCCCCGGAGAGTATTTGGGCCGGAAAGAGAGGGGGCTTTCCTTTTGGTGCCTCCGGCGTTTGGATGCCGGGGATGACCGTGATCGCGCCGCCCGCCCCCGCCTTTCCCGCCGCCTGGCCGCGGCTGGGAATGGGCTGCGCGCCGCTCGGCAACATCTTCCACCCCTGGACCGAGGCGGAAGCGGCCGCGACCTTCGCTGCCGCCTGGGAGGCCGGGGTGCGCTTCTTCGACACCGCGCCCTGGTACGGGCACGGGCTGTCGGAACACCGGCTGGGCACCTTCCTGCGCGGGGTCGACCGCGACCGGGCGCTGGTCTCGACCAAGGTCGGCCGCGTCTACCGGCCTGCCGCGCGGGGGCAGGATGCGCGGGTGCAATGGGCGGGCGGGCTGAACTTCGCCGTCACCTACGACTATTCGGCGGCGGGGTTCGCCGAGAGCCTTTCGCAGTCGCAGCTGCGGCTGGGGGTGCCGAACGTGGATGCGCTGATCGTCCACGATCTCGACCAGGCGTATCACGGCGCGGCCTTCGCGGGCCACGTCGCGGCGCTGGAGGCTTCGGGCTGGGCCTGGCTCGCCGCGCGGAAGGCGGCGGGGGAGATTTCCGCCGTGGGGATGGGGATCAACACGCTGGCCGCGTTCGAGGTGTTCGCGCCGGTCGCCCGGGTGGATTTCTTCCTCGTCGCCATGCCCTACACGCTGGTCGATCAGGTGGCGCTGGCCGGGCCGATGGCGGAATGCCTGCGGCGCGGGGTGCGGGTGGTGATCGGCGCGCCCTTCGCGAGCGGATTGCTGACCGACCCCGAGAGCCCGCATGTGCAGTACAACTACGGCCCGGTGCCCGACCCCGTGCGGGCGCGGGCGCGCGCGATCCGTGATGTGTGCGCCGCCCACGGCGTGCCGCTGATGGCCGCCGCGCTGCAGTTTCCGCTGCGCCACCCGGCCGTCGTGTCGGTCATCCCCGGGGCGGTCAGCCCGGCGCAGGTGCGCGCGAACGCGGCGAACGCCGCGCTGCCGATCCCCGAGGCACTCTGGACCGACCTGAAGGCGCGCGGGCTGGTCGACCCCGCCGCGCCCTAGTACATCAGGAATCCGCCCGAGACATTGACCGTCGCCCCGGTCATGTAGCGCGCCATGGGGCTGCAGAGGAACACCGTCGCGCCGACGTGGTCCTCGGGCACCGCGAGGCGCTTCAGCGGGATCGTGTCGACCATCGCCTGGAACTGCTCGGGCGTCTGGCCGGTGCCCTGCATCATCGGGGTGTCGACGAGGCCGGGGGCGATGGCGTTGACGCGGATGTTCAGCGGCGCCCAGGACCGCGCCATGCCCCGCGTCATCGTCGTGACCGCGCCCTTGGTCGCGTTGTAGACGACCGAGCCGCCGAAGCCGCCCGACTGCCAGCCCTGGCTGGAATAGTTGACGACCGAGCCGGGGGTCGCGCTGTCGCGCAGCCGGGCCGCGAAGGCTTGCGTGAGGAAGAACATGGCCTTGAGGTTCACGTCGGCTTGCGCGTCCCAGTCGGCTTCGGTGACGCTGAAGAGGTCTGCCGTGCGGCGGATGATGCCGGCGATGTTCACGAGGTGGGTGGCGAGGCCCAGTGCGTCCTCGATGCGCTGCACGAGCGCGGGCAGGCGGGCGAAGTCCGCCAGGTTCGCGGCGAAGCCCTTGGCGCCGGGCAGCAGGCTGGCGGTCGCATCCACCGCCGCGCGGTCGAGATCGACGACCGCGACCTTCGCCCCGGCCTCGGCGAAGCCCGCAGAGACCGCCCGGCCGATCGCCCCGGCCCCGCCGGTGACGATCACGGTCTGGCCGGTGAGCCCCCAGTCCAGCATCAGTCGAGCCTCGCCGACCGCACGAGGTCCTCGTTGACGGTGATCCCCAGGCCGGGGCCCTCCGGCGGGTCGATCCAGCCGCCGGTGTGCCACACCGGGCGATCCACGAGGTCGGCCTGCGCCGGGCCGTAGACGGGCTGGAGTTCGAGTTCCCGGCAGGCGGGGCTGGCGAAGCTCAGCGCTTGCGACGCCGCGCTGACGATGGCGGTGGAGAAGTTGTGCGCGTTCGCCTGGCGGCGGTGGGCGGCGCAGATCTCGGCGGCTTTCCAGAAGCCGGTGATCCCCTCGATCCGGCCGGGGTCGAGGCCGATCACGTCGACCGTCCCGGACGTGACGATCTCCTCCACGCCCTTGAAGTTCCACTCCTTTTCGCCATAGGCGAGCCTGAGCGAGGTGCCCGCTCGAAGCGCCGCGTAGCCCTTCGGGTCGCGGTCGCCGAGCGGCTCTTCCAGCCAATGGACGTCGAAGGCCTCGAAGGCGCGGGCGCGGGCGATGGCGGTGGGCACGTCCCAGAAGTTCTTGATCCCGAGGTCGATCATGATGCGCTTGTCGGGGCCGATCGCCTCGCGCAGGGCTTGCACGAAACGGACATCGCGGGCGTGGTCGAAGCCCAGATTTGCGTCTCCTTTCTTCCCGAATCCGACCTTCACGCCCTGCAACCCGCCGTCGAGGTGCCGCGCCATTCCTTCGGCCATCGCGTCGATGTCGGCCTCGGTCGCGTGCAGGCTCGCCACCCCCGGCATCCGGTCGTGAACCGGCCCGCCGAGCAGGTCCAGCACCCGGGCCCCCAGCGTCTTGCCCTTCAGGTCCCACAGCGCGATGTCGATGCCCGAGATTGCGAGCGACGCGATCCCGGCCCCGTTGCCGTACCACCAGGAATGGTGGCGCAGCTTGTGCCAGACGCGATGGGTGGCGAGAACGCTTTCGCCCACCACCAGTTCGGCCATGCCGTCGACCAGCGCTTTCGCGGCCCGCGACGCCTCGGGGAAGTAGGAACAGCACTCTCCCCAGCCCACCGCGCCGTCGGTCGAGGTGATGCGGACGAGGCATACCGACCGGTGCCGGGAGTGGTCGTTCGGCTCGGGGTAGGAGACCGGGATCGCCTCGACGCGCGCGACCTTCATCCCTGCACGCAGACCTGCCGCTGCTCGCCGAGGCCCGCGATGCCCAGCGTCACGACCTCGCCGGGCTTCAGGTAGCGCGGCGGCTTCATGCCGAGGCCGACGCCCGGCGGCGTGCCGGTGGAGATGATGTCGCCGGGGTGCAGGGTGAAGAACTGCGACAGGTAGGACACCAGATGCGCCACCCCGTAAACCATTGTCTTTGTGGAGCCATCCTGCATCGTCCGGTCGCCGACGCGCAGCCACATCGCCAGGTCCTGCGGGTTTGGCACCTCGTCCTTCGTGACCAGCCATGGCCCCGTCTGGCCGAAGTTGTCGCAGCTTTTCCCCTTGGTCCACTGGCCCTGCCGTTCGGTCTGGAAGGCGCGCTCGCTGACGTCGTTGATGACGCAGTAGCCCGCGACGTGGTCCAGCGCGTCGGCCTCGTCGACATACTTGGCGGCCCGGCCGATGACGACGCCGAGCTCGACCTCCCAGTCGGTCTTCTCGGACCCGCGCGGGATCAGGATCGGGTCGTTCGGGCCGCAGATGGCGGAGGTCGCCTTCATGAAGATGATCGGCTCCGACGGCACCTTGGCCCCGGTCTCGGCGGCGTGGTCCGAGTAGTTGAGGCCGATGCAGATGAACTTGCCCGTCCCGCCGACGCAGGGACCGAGGCGCGGGTCGCCTTCGACCAGCGGCAGGTCCTGAGGGTCGACGTGCAGCGTGTCGAGCCGCGTCAGCACCTCGCCCGCCAGGTCGGGGATGATGCCCGACAGGTCGCGGATGCGGCCCTGGGCGTCCAGGATGCCGGGGCGTTCCGCCCCGCGGGGGCCGTAGCGCAGCAGTTTCATGGGCTTACCTCATATGCGATCGTCCCCGGGATCGGCCGCCGGGGCGGCTGGCCGGTCAGGGCGCGGGTGATTTCGTCGGCCACCAGCCCCTGCAGCCGGTGCACGGCCACGTCGGAGTACCAGGCCGCGTGCGGAGTCATCAGAAGGTTCGGGGCCGACCGCAAGGGCGAATCGGCCGGCAGCGGCTCCACCGCGAAGACGTCGAGCGCCGCCGCCGCCAGCCGCCCGGCGGCCAGCGCCTGCGCCAGCGCGTCCTCCACGATCAGGTCGCCCCGCGCGCTGTTCACCAGCACCGCGGTCGGCTTCATCCGCGCGAGTGCGGCGGCGTCGATGATGCGCACCGTCTCGGCCGTGGCCGGGGCGTGCAGGGTCAGCGCGTCGGACTCCGTCAGCAGGGTCGGCAGGTCGACCATCCGCACGCCTTCATGCACCGCATAAGGATCGGCCGCGATGAACCTGAATCCGAAGGGAGAAAGCCGCCGCATCACCTCTTGCGCGATGCGGCCGAAGCCGAGGAAGCCCACGGTCGTGTCGCGGAACGCGGGCAGCGGCCGCGTCACCGCGACGACGTTCCAGCCGCCGCCGCGCACCTGCGCGTCGAGCGGGATCAGCTTGCGCAGCAGCGTGAGGATGGCGGCGGCGGTGTGGTCGGCGACCTCGTCGGTGCAGTAGTCGGGGACGTAGGCCGCCCGCACGCCCGCCGCGTCCAGCGCCGCGAGGTCGAAGTTGTTGTAGCCCACCCCATAGCGGATCGCCCGCGCGCCGGGCGCCAGGCCCGCGATGGCCGCGGCCCCGAGCGGCGCGAACTGCACCACGGCCACGTCGGCGCCCCGGACCGCCTGCGCGACCTCCTCGGCCGTCTTGCAGGAATGGCGTTCGAAAACAGCGCCTTGCGCCCGGGCCGCCGCTTCCTCGGCGGCGGTGTCGGGGAAGGTCGCGTCGGTGACGACGACCTTCACGGCAGGGGCTCCAGCCCGCAGGCGGCGCGGAAGGCGGGGTCGCGCACGTCGACCTCCTGCCCCGCGTAGCCGTCGGCGGCGGGGGTCGCGAGCCAGGCGATGGCGTGGGCCGGCACCTCCGCCGCCGCGAGGGACTCGCGCGGGATGCGGCTGACGGGGTTGATCCCTGAAGCCCGGATCGCCCCCTGCATGCCCGTGTCGACCACCCCCGGCGCGAAGCCGAACACCCGCACGCCAAGCGCCGCGCATTCCAGGTGCACGCTGCGGGTGAGCATCGCGAGGCCCGCCTTCCCGGCGCAGTAGGCCGACCACCCCTCCATCGCGGTGCGCGCGGCGCCGGAGGACAGGTGCACGACCGTCACGCCGCCTGCAGGCCGGTGGACGATGGCCGCTTGCGTGACGTGGAAGGCGGCGATCAGGTTGATCGCGATGTTCGCGGCCCAGTCGTCGATCGCCACGTCGGCGATGTGGCCGATGGGGGTGATGACGCCCGCGTTGTTCACCACGATGTCGAAGCCCTGCGCCATGAGGCTTGCCGTCGCCGCCCGGTCGGTCGCGTCGGCGACGGTGCCGGTGCCCTCGGTCGGCCCCTGCGCGAGGCTCGCGGCGCTGCGCGCGGTCCAGGTCACCGCGGCGCCCGCCTGCGCGAGCGCCCGCACCGCCGCCGCGCCGATGCCGCGGTTGCCGCCGGTCACGAGCGCGGTCTTTCCTGCCAGGTCAAGGGGTTTCATCGAGGCTCCAGGGTTTCGGCAGAAGGTAGGGAAAGCCCGTCCGGGGGTCGATGTCGATGACCATGATGTCGGCCATGTGCGCCGACCAGCGCGCGTTCACCGGGTCGTCCTTGAGGTAGGCGATGGTCGCGGCAAGGTCGTCGGTCTCGAAATAGCCGATCAGCGTCAGGCCGTGGCGGAAGATGTGGTAGTTGCGGATGCCCGACCGCCGCAGGGTCGCGTCCATCTCGGGCCAGAGCGCGTCGTGGCGGGCCTTGTATTCGTCCTCGTAGCCCGGGCGCACGCCCAGGACCCATGCGTGACTGGCCATCATCCCTCCTTCAGGTAGTCGAGCAGCACCGTGCCGGGCACCAGCGTGAAGCTCGCGCGCCAGTGGAAGCCGTCGAGCATCTCGACCACCGGCAGGCGGTGGATGGGGGCCTGCGCGTTGGGACGCAGCTCCACGGTGCAGGGGCCGCGCCAGCATTCGGTCACGGTCACGTCGGCCAGCGCGCGCGAGGTGAGTTGCCGGATGGCGGGCGTGCCGTCGATGTGGTCGACGGCCTTGAGGTTGATGTTGGTGCGGAACGGGAAGTGGTCGATGTCGTCGATCTTCGCGGGCCGCTGCTTGTAGGGCATCGTCCCCGTCAGCACGTCGATCCCGTTGCGCGTGCAGGTCCCGACCATCAGGTCTCCCCGCGCCTCGAGCCGCGGTTCGGCGAGCTTCTTCGGCTGGCCATGGACCTCGCGCCCTTGCGTCACGCCCACGTCGGAGGAGAGGAAGAGGTAGGGTGAATAGCTGCCCTCCACGTCCCCTAGCCGCACGCCGAACATCACGTTGACTTCTGCGTAAGGCCCCAGCCATTCCGTATCGTGCATCTTGTAGATGTGGGCCATGACCACATCACCCCTGATTTCAAGCGGTTCTGGCAGAAGCCGCCGCATCGCCGCCGGGTCGGTCCGCCAGCACAGCGTCAGGATCTCCACATCACGGAAAGTGAAGGGAAACGGCGGAATCATCGGCGCGTCGAGGGGGGTCGAGAAGCCGCCCCGGACGATCTGCGCCTTCGTCGCGCCCCACATCACACGGGCTCCACGGTGCCGGAGCGCATCGAGCGGTGCATCGCGTCCAGCACCTCCACCGCGCGCATCCCGACCTCGCCGGGGGCCTCGTTGCGCACCGCGCGGTTCAGGCAGATGTCCACCAGCCGGTCGCAGGGCTCTTCGGCCGCATAGGCCCCGGCGTCGGGCGCAAGGTTCATCACCACGTCGTCGCGGTCGTTGCGGCGCAGTTCCATCCGGGCGCGTTCGACGTCGAGGAGCAGCATCCCCTCGGTGCCGAAGACGCGCAGGTCCAGCTGGTAGCCGCGGTGCTTGGGCACCGTCGCCGCGCCCGAGATCGCCGCCGTCGCGCCGTTCGTCATGCGCACGGTCAGCGCGTCGTAGTAGTCGACCCCGGCGGCGCTGGTCCCGCCGATGGCGAAGACCTGCGCGGGGGCGAGGCCGGTCACGGCGAACATCAGGCCCAGCGCGTGGCTGAGCTGCCCCCAGCCGTAGCCGCCGGCGTTGGCGGGGTCGGCCCAGGTGCTGCGTTCGGGCCGGAACATGTGCCCCGCCGTCTCCGCCAACCCCTCGCCGCCGAAGAGGTCGGCCGTGGGGCTGGCCATCTGGCAGGCCACGTGCCGGATTTCGCCGAGCCGGCCGGCGGCCACCAGGTCCGCCGCGCGGCGGGTGAAGTCCTTGAAGTTCCAGCCGTAGGGCACCACGATCTGCCGCCCGACCGCCGCCGCCTTCGCCACCAGCGCCCGCGCCTCGGCGGCGGCGGTCGTCAGCGGCTTGTCCACCAGGACATGACACCCCGCCTCCAGGCAGGCTATCGCCTGCGCGAAATGCACCGTGTGCGGCGAGACGATCACCGCCCCGTCGAGCCGCTCTGCCGCGAGCAGGGCGCGGTCGTCGGTGTAGCCGCGCGCGATCCCGAAGCGTTCGGTGATCTGGCGCAGCGCGTCAGGGTTGCGGCGGTTCACGGCCACGAGGTGGCAGTCGGGGTTGCGCAGCAGCGCCGGGATGTAGACCTGCGCCCCCCACCAGCCCGCGCCCAGCACCGCGATCCGCGCCTCAGGCACCCGTCACCTCCTTCAGCGCGTTGCGCACGTTCACCATGTGCTGCCGCATCGCCCGGTGCGCGCCGTCGGGGTCGCGCGCGGTCAGCGCGGCGAGGATCGCCTGGTGGTCCAGCACCGACTGCGCCCGGATGGACCGGCGCTTCTGGAACGCCTTGCGCCCCTGGTCGCCCAGCACCTGCAGCATCTTGCCAAAGCGCGACAGGAAGGCGTTGCCGCTCGCGTCGAGGATCGTCTTGTGGAACTCCACGTCGGTGTCGTGGAACAGTTCGGCGTCGTCGGGGGCGGCGACCTGCTGCGCGACCAGCGCGGCCAGGCGCGCGAGCTGGTCGTCGGTCAGCCGTTCCGCCGCCATGCGGGCGATCATCGGCTCGAACTGGATGCGGGCGTCGAACAGTTCGGCCATGTTCGAGGCGCTGAGCGTGACGAAGAACTCCATCGGCGACAGGAGCTCGGCGTCGAGCGAGGTGACGTAGACCCCGCCGCCGTGGCGGATCTCCACCACGCCCAGGATCGCGAGCGCCCGCAGCGCCTCGCGCACCGTGGGGCGGCTGACGTTCAGCTGCTGGGCCAGATCGCGTTCGGCCGGCAGCTTGTGGCCGGGGGCGAGCGATCCGGCCTTCACCATGTCGAGGATGCGCTGCACGACAAGCTCGGACACCGACTTGCGCCCGATCGGATCGTCCAGCCGCAGGATCGCGCTACGCGCCATGGGCCCCCCTGCGGAACAGCCGCGCGAGGCGGTCGCGGATCATCGGCACCATCACCGACAGGATCAGGAGCACCCCCAGCACGCCGGTCTGGATGTACCCGGTGACGTTGGCGAGCCCCATGCCGTTGCGGAGGGTCAGCACGATCAGGATCGCCAGCACGGTGCCCACCATCGTGCCCGACCCGCCGAAGATGCTGATCCCGCCGAGGAGGACCATCGTGATGACGTCGAGCTCGAACCCCGCCGCCGCGTCGCCCCGGACCGCGCCGAGGCGGGCGGCGTAGAGCAGCCCGGCCAGCGCCGAGACGACGCCGGAGGCGACGAAGATCCAGGTCTTGATCCGGCCCACGTCGATGCCCGAATACTCCGCCACCGCGCGGTTCGCGCCGATGAACGTCACCTTGCGCCCGAAGGCCGACCGTTCAAGGATGACCCAGGCCGCCACCGCGCCGAGGACGAAGATCACCACCGCGAGCGGCACCGGCCCGACCAGCCCCGCCTGCCCCAGCCGGTCGAACCAGACGGGGAAGTCGGTGATCCCCCGGTCCTCGACCAGGATGCGCGCGATGCCGCGGAAGGCGATCATGGTCGCCAGCGTGACGACCAGCGACGGGATGCCGAGCCGCACGATGCAGGCCGCGTTGAAGGCCCCGCAGGCGAGCCCGATGCCCAGGCACAGCAGCACCGCCAGCGGCGCGGGCACGCCCTGCTGGAACAGCCAGCCGAAGGCGCAGGCCGAAAGCCCCATGATCGACGCGACCGACAGGTCGATCTCGCCGTTGACGATGACGAAGGCCATCACCAGCGCGACGATGATCTTCTCGACCGACAGCTCGAACATGTTGACCAGGTTCTCGCCGGTCAGGAAGCTCGAGTTGCCCGCCTCGTCGCGCAGCACCGCGGCGTTCAGCGCAAACAGCAGCAGCAGCACCACCAGGAGGAAGCCCTCGTAGCTGGCCAGGCGTTCCCGCAGGGTCATGCGACCGGCGCCTTCCCGCGGGCCGCTTCCGCCTCGGCCACCTTGCGGCGCATCAGGCGGCGCGACAGCACGGTGTCGAGCACCACCGCGCCCAGGATCAGCACCCCCAGCACCGCCTCGCGCCAGAATTCGCTGACCAGCTCCCACCGCACCAGCGAGGTGTCGATCAGGTCGATCAGGCTCGCCCCGATCAGTACGCCGATCACCGAGCCGCTGCCGCCGAAGATGTTGACCCCGCCGACGACGACCGCGCCGACCGACTTCAGCTCGAACCCGAGGCCCGCGACGACCGTGATGTTGCCGAAGCGCGACAGGAACATGAACCCGGCGAGGCCTGCGAGCGCGCCCGAGAGGACGAAGGCGAGGAACACCGTCCGCCCCATGCTGATCCCCGCGAAGCGCGCCGCGTCGGGGTTGGAGCCCACCGCGTAGAACTGCCGGCCCGACCGGAAGCGCGTCAGGTAGACGTGGGCCACCCCCACCACGGCCAGGGTGATGAGGACCATCCAGCGGAACTGCAACGCGCCGATCTCGAACGCATTGTCCTGCGCGAAGCCGGTCAGCCACCCCGGCAGGCTTCCGGTCGTGATCGAGGCGCCGTCCGAGGACTGCACCAGCACCGACCGGAAGATCGCCAGCGTCGCCAGCGTCACGATGATCGACGGCAGCCCGACGACGGCCACCAGCACCCCGTTCAGCGCCCCGAACAGCGCCCCGGCCCCCACCGCCAGCGCCACCACGGCGAGCGGGTGCAGGTCGGGGAAGGCCGCGACCAGCCCGCCGGTGAAATAGGCCACGCAGCCCACCACCGACCCCACCGACAGGTCGATGTTGCGCGTCAGCACGACGAAGGCCTGCCCCACCGCGATCAGCGCGATGATCGCGACCGAGGTGGAGGTCCGGTTCCACAGCCGGGCGTTCAGGTAGTTGTCGACCTGCGTCGCGAAGAACGCGACCGTGAGCGCGAAGACCGCGAGCAGCGCGAGCACCCGCAGCGCGGTGGGCGACAGCCGCGTCATGCCGCCCCCACCGCGGCGCGCATCACCGCCTGTTCGGTCGCGCCCTCGCCCGGGAAGGCAGCGACCAGCCGCCCCTCGCGCATCACGAGGATCCGGTCGGCGAGCGACATGACCTCGGGCAGGTCGGAGGAGATCACGATCACCGCCACGCCCCTGGCCGCGAGGTCGCGCAGGATGGCGTGGACCTCGGCCTTGGCGCCCACGTCGATGCCGCGCGTGGGTTCGTCCACGATCAGCAGTTTGGGCTGCGTGTTCAGCCACTTGGCGAGCAACACCTTCTGCTGGTTGCCGCCCGACAGGGTGCCGACATGCGCCGTCAGGCTCGCGGCCTTGATCTGCAGGCGGCGGCGGTAGTCCACCGCGTCGGCCATCTCGCGCATCCGGTCGATGATGCCCCAGCGGTTGGCGTAGGCGTCGAGCATCGGCAGCGTCAGGTTGGCTGCGATGGACTGTTCGACCGCGAGGCCCATCTTGCGCCGGTCCTCGGAGACGTAGGCGATGCCCAGCGCCTGCGCCTGGCGCGGGCTGGCGATGGTGACGGCGCGGCCCGCGACCTCGACCGTGCCGCGGTCGGCCGGGGCGACGCCGAAGAGCGCCAGCCCCACGTCGGTCCGCCGCGCGCCGACGAGGCCCGACAGGCACACGATCTCGCCCTTCCGCACCTCGAAGCTGACATCGCGGAAGGCCCCCGTACGGCCCAGGCCCGCGACCCGCAGCAGCACCTCGTCCGTGGCGTGGCCGGGGGTGCGGGCGAAGCGGCCGGCCATGTCGCGCCCCACCATCTCGGCGATCAGCGACGCTTGCGTCGTGTCTGCCGTGGGGCGGGTGGAGATGTGGCGGCCATCCCGCATCACCGTCACGGTGTCGGACAGCGCGAAGATCTCGTCGAGGCGATGGCTGATGTAGAGGACGGCGACCCCCTGGTCGCGGAGGGACCGCGCGATGCCGAACAGCCGCTTGACCTCGTGGTCGGACAGGCTGGCCGAGGGTTCGTCCATGATGAGCACGCGCACGTCGAGGCTCAGCGCGCGGGCGATCTCCACCGTCTGCTGCTCGGCCAGGGTCAGCTCCGCCGCCGGGCGCGTGGGGTCGAGGCGCACGCCCAGCCGGGCGATGATCGCCGCGGCCTCGGCGTTCAGGCGGGCCCAGTCGATCCACTGCCGCCGCGCCCGGTGGCTGATGAAGATGTTCTCGGCGACCGTGAGGTCGGGGAAGACCATCGGCTCCTGGTAGATCGCGGCGACGCCCGCGCGCTGCGCGTCGCGGGTGCCGGCGAAGGCGACCGGCTGGCCGTTCACCCGGATCGTGCCCGAGGTGGGCCGGTGGATGCCCGTCATCGTCTTGATGAGCGTGGACTTCCCCGCCCCGTTCTCGCCCACCAGCGCGTGGATCGTGCCGGGCAGAAGCGCCAGCGAGACGTCGACCATCGCCTGCGTCGGCCCGAAGGTCTTGGTCACGCCCAGCATTTCCAGAACAGGTGCGCCCACGCCCCGGCCTTTCAGGATCGAACATCGGCGGAAAGCCCGGCCCCTGCGAGCACCAGGGGCCGGATCGGCGATAGGCCTTACTGGGCGGCAGCTTCGACGTTGTCCTTGGTGTAGACGGTGAAGGGCCCCATCAGGACGCGGTTGCCGTTTTCGCGCGTCGGGTCCTTCTCGATGGTGAAATCGCCCATCCGCCCCGCGGTGAACGCCTCGCCCACCTCGCCCTTCAGCGCCCCCGTGGCGAGCAGGTATGACGTGTAGTAGGTCAGATACCCGAGGTCCACGAAGGACCACAGCGCGAACTCGGGCGCGCAGCCGTTCATGGTATAGCTGACCATCTCGGCCGGCACGCCCAGGCCCGAGACCTTGACCTTGTCGCACAGGCCTTCGTCCTGCATCGCCTTGGCGGCGGCGACGATGCCGACCGACGTGGGGGCCATGATGAGCCGCAGGTTCGGGTAGCTGTCGACGAGCGCGAGCGCGCGGTTGTAGCTGACCTCGGACTGGTCGTCGCCGTAGACGGTATCGACCAGCCTGATTTTGGCGTATTTGGGGTCCTTCAGCGCCTCGTTCATCGCGGCGATCCAGGCGTTCTGGTTGGCCGCGTCAGGGGTGGCCGACAGCACGGCGAACTCGCCGCCGTCGGGGCCCATGATCGACAGCGCCATGTCGGCCATCACCACGCCGATCTGGTTGAAGTCGACCTGCGCGACGAAGACCGTCTCGCCGGTGCCCGAGGGGATCGGGCTGTCCCAGGTCACGACCTTGGTGCCGGCCGCCTGCGCGGCCTCGGCTGCGGGCACGATCTGGTCGCCCGCGTTGTTCGACAGCATCACGACCTTCTGGCCCTGGCTGGCGGCGTTGGTCATCACCTCGATCTGCCCGGCGACCGAGTTTTCCGGCGTCGGGCCGGTATAGAGCAGCTCGGCCGGGTTCTTCAGCTCGGCGTGGGCCTCCTGCGCGCCGCGGTTGGCCTGGTCGAAGGGCAGGATGCCCAGGAACTTGGGCAAGAGCACCATCGGCACGTCCTGGCCCGGCGTGGCCGTCACCGGCTGCGCCCAGGCACCAGTCGAAAGCGCGGCGCAGAGCGCCAGCGCCGACACGGTCAGCATCTTCATGTGGATCCTCCCATAAGGCTCGGCCGAATCGCTCCCCCGACCGGCTCGCGGGGATAGTGGCCTGACCACTTTCACGCTGGCAAGGAGTTTTCGCGGGCGGCCGCGCAGAATCGCCGTTGCAGACCGCGCCCCGCTTCGCGGAAACTGCGCGCCTCGCCCCCAAGTGGACAGGCCACATGCAGCTTTCGGTCACGAGCTGGTCCTTTCCCGCGCTGACGCTGCCCGAGGTCTGGGCGGTCGCGCAGGCGCTGGGCTTCGGGGCGATCGACCTCGGGCTCCTGCATGGGTCCGCCCTGCCCAGGGCGCGGCTGCTGGCCGACCCCGCGGGCACGGCGGCCGAGGTGCGCGGGATGGGCATCCGCAGCGCGAACCTCTACTGGCTGTTCGGCGACAGCCCCGCCGACCGCGCCCTGACCGATCCCGCCGCGCGGGCCGCGAACCAGGCCGACTTCGCCGCCGTCTGCCGCTTTGCCGCCGAGGCCGGCATCGCGTCGGTCTTCGTCCTGCCGGGCGTCAGCGGCGCGGGCCCGAAGCCCGACAGCCTGCGCGACTGCGCCGCAAGCCTGCGGGCGCTGCTGCCCGTCGCGCGCGCCCACGGCCTGACCCTGACGGTGGAGCCGCACGTCGGCGGCCTCCTGTCCAGCCCGGCCGAGACGCTGGCGCTCCTCCGCCAGGCCCCGGGCGTGCGGCTGGCGCTCGACTACGCGCATTTCGCCTGCATGGGCTGGCCGCAGGACGCGATCGACCCGCTGGCCCCCCACGCGGGCCACGTCCACATGCGCCAGGCCCGCCCCGGCGCGCTGCAGGCCAAGTGGGGCTGCGGCACGCTCGACATCCCCGCTATGGTCGCGACGCTGCGCGCGGCGGGCTATGACGGGTGGCTTGCGGTCGAATACGTCCACCAGGCCTACATGAACACGCTGTCCGACGACGTGCTGACCGAAACGGTGCGGATGCGCGACGCGCTGCGGGCGCTTGGCATCCGCTGAGGGGCGGGTAAAGTCAGACCCCGGGGGGGCGTCATGACCTATGCAACCGAACGCGCGGCCTGGGCGGCCGACCCGCAGGGCTGGTGGCTGCGCGCCGCCCGGGCGGTCGACTGGGACACGGCCCCCTCCGGCACGACGGCGGAATGGTTCGCCGACGGGCGGCTGAACGGCTGCTGGAACGCGGTCGACCGCCACGTCGCCGCCGGGCGCGGCGGGCAGACGGCGATCCTGCACGACAGCGCCTACACCGGGCAGGTCACGCGCGTCACCTATGCGCAGCTTCAGGCGCAGACCGCCCGCCTCGCCGGTGCGCTCGCCGCCCGCGGCCTGGGCACGGGCGACCGCGTCATCATCTACATGCCCATGGTGCCCGAGGCGCTGGTGGCCATGCTGGCCTGCGCGCGGATCGGGGTGGTGCACTCGGTCGTCTTCGGCGGCTTCGCGGCGGCCGAACTCGCCGTCCGCATCGACGATTGCACGCCCAGGGCGATCATCGCGGCAAGCTGCGGGGTCGAGCCCGCCCGCGTCGTCGCCTACAAGCCGATGGTCGACCAGGCCGTCGCGATGGCGACGCACACCCCGGCCTTCACGGTCGTCCTGCAACGCCCGCAGCTTCGGGCCGACCTCGGCCCGACCGACATCGACTGGCGGGCGGCGATGGACGCGGCCCCGGCCCCCTGCACCCCCGTCGCGGGCGACCACCCGGCCTATATCCTTTACACCTCGGGCACCACCGGCGCGCCCAAGGGCGTCGTCCGCCCGACCGGGGGCCACGCGGTCGCGCTCGCCTGGACCATGGCCGCCCTCTATGGCTGCGGCGCGGGGGACGTGTTCTGGGCGGCCTCGGACGTGGGCTGGGTCGTCGGCCACAGCTACATCTGCTACGGACCCCTCTTCGCCGGCGCCACGACCGTCATGTTCGAGGGCAAGCCCACCGGCACCCCCGACGCCGGCGCCTTCTGGCGCGTCATGGCGCAGCACCGGGTGAAGACCTTCTTCACCGCGCCCACCGCGCTGCGCGCGATCAAGCGCGAGGACCCCGCGGGCGACCGCGCGCAGCCGCACGACCTGAGCCGCCTGACCGCCATCTGGCTCGCCGGTGAACGCGCCGACCCCGATACCGTCGCCTGGGCCGCCCGCACGGCGAAGGTCCCCGTGGTCGACCACTGGTGGCAGACCGAGACCGGCGCGGCCATCGCGGCCAACCCGCTCGCCCTCGGGCCGCTCCCGGTGCCCCCGGGCAGCCCCGGCGTCGCGATGCCGGGCTACGACATCGCGATCCTCGACGACGGGGGCGCGCCCGTCCCCCCCGGCACGCTCGGCAACATCGCGCTGCGCCTGCCGCTGCCGCCGGGCACGCTGGCGGGCCTGTGGAACGCGCCGGACCGCTTCGCCCGCAGCTACCTCGACCGCTTCCCCGGCTGGTACGACACGGGCGACTCGGGGATGGTCGACGCGGACGGCCATGTCTTCGTCATGGCCCGCACCGACGACGTCATCAGCGTGGCCGGGCACCGCCTGTCGACCGGCGCGATGGAGGAGGTGCTGGCCGGCCACCCCGACGTGGCGGAATGCTGCGTCGTGGGCGTGGCCGATCCGCTGAAGGGGCAGGTGCCGGTGGGCTTTCTGTGCCTGAACCGCGGCTGCGACCGCCCGGCGGCCGAGGTGGTGGCCGAGACCGTCGCGCGCGTCCGCGACACCATCGGCCCCGTCGCCGGCTTCCGCCGCGCGGTCGTGGTCGACCGCCTGCCGAAAACCCGGTCGGGCAAGATCCTGCGCGGCACGATCGCGAAGATCGCCGACGGGAGCCCCTGGAAGATGCCCGCCACGATCGACGACCCCGCGTCGCTGACCGACATCGCGGCGGCGCTGCGGACGCTCGGGCTCGCCGAAAGCCGCGACGGCAGGCAATGACCGGCTGGACTTCCCGCCGGGAGCGCCGCACCGTCACCGCACCGCCATGGAGACGCCCCTGTCCGACGCCCAGGCCCCGCACGACCTGCCCGACGCGCCCGACCCCGCGGTCGCCGCGGCGCTGGCGCTGCTGCAGCGGCGAGACGCGCGCGACCTGCACGGCTTGCGCGCCGCCGCCGCCGGGCTGATCGCCGCCCTCGACGCCGCGGCCGCGCCGGCCGACGACGGTGCCGATGCTTTCGCCCGCGCGGGTTTCGACCGGCCGACGCTGGCACGGCTGTTCGCCATGACCGGCCCGGATGTCGCGCAGGATCTGGTGGAGCGCCTGGCCGAAGACCTCGCCTCGGCCCGCGAGGCGCTTGCCCCCGGCGCGCCCTGCCCGCCCGCGCCGATCCTGCGGGCGCAGGCGCACGTGCTGATCGGCCTCGCCGGGTCGGTCGGCGCGACGCGCATCCACGACGCCGCCGCCCGGCTCGGCCGGGCCTGCAAGGCGGCCTCCGACACGCAGGCGGTCGGTGCCGCCCGCGACGAGGTGCTGGGGGCCGTCGATGCGGGCCTTGCCTTCCTTGCCGCCGAAGGGCGCGCCCTTCCCGGGCGGCTGATGTCCGACGGATGACCACCGCCCGCCCGCGCGGGGCCACGGTCCTGGTGATCGAGGACACCTCCTCGCTCCAGATGATCTACAGCGCCGCCCTGGCGAAGGCGGGCTACCAGGTCCGCATCGCCGCCACCGCCGCCGCAGGGCTGGCGCTGTTCCGCGAGACGGTGCCCGAGGTCGTGCTGCTCGACCTGCAGCTGCCCGACCGCGACGGGCTGTCGCTGATGCGCGACCTGATGGTGCTGCGGCCCGACGTGGCGGTGGTCGTCGTCACCGCGAACGGGTCGGTCAACGTGGCGGTGGAGGCGATGCGCGGCGGCGCGCAGGACTTCCTCGTCAAGCCGGTCGAGGAAGCGCGCCTTCTGCAGGCGGTCGCCGCCGCGCGCCGCAGGCAGGCCGTGCCCGCCGGCCGCGCCGCCGACCGCGTCGTGCCCGAGGCTGCCGTCTGGGGCACGTCGGCCGCGATGCAGGCGCTGCAGGCGCGCATCGCCGCCGTCGCCCGGTCGATGGCGACCGTGTTCATCACCGGCGAAAGCGGCACCGGCAAGGACCTCGCGGCGCTCGCCGTGCACGCCGGATCGCCCCGCGCGGGCGGGGCCTTCGTCGCGCTGAACTGTGCCGCGATCCCGCCCGACCAGCTCGATGCCGAGCTGTTCGGCCTCCTCGACCGCCCCGGCGCGGTGCAGGCCGCCGACGGCGGCACGCTCTTTCTCGACGACATCTGCGACATGCCGGCGGCCGTGCAGTCGCGGCTCCTGCGGCTCCTGCAGACCTCGACCGTCCCGACCACAGGTGCCGCAGGGGCCGCCCGCCCGCGCAAGGTCGATGTCCGCATCATCTGCGCCAGCACCCGCGACCCGGCGGAATGCGTCCGCCACGGCCAGTTCCGCGAGGACCTGTTCTACCGCCTCTACGTCGTGCCGCTGCACATCCCGCCCTTGCGCGACCGCGGCGAGGATGCGGTCCAGATCGCCGGTGCCGCGCTCGCCCGGTTCGGTGCCGAGGAGGGCAAGCTCTTCGACGGTCTCGCGCCCGATACCCTGGCGCTGATCCGCCGCCACCCCTGGCCGGGCAACGTGCGCCAGCTCCTGAACGCCGTCCGGCACGTCGCCGTCCTGCACGACGGCGGCACCGTGACCCCGGCCATGCTGCCCCCCGACCTGACCCGGGCCGCGCCGCCGCCCCCCGACGCACCGCCCGCGGCCGACGACCTGGCCGGCCTGACGCTCGCCCAGGTCGAACGCCGCGTCATCGCCGCCGCCCTCGCGCGCCACCAGGGCTCGGTCCCCGCCGCCGCCCGCGCGCTCGACGTCGCGCCCTCCACCCTCTACCGCAAGCTCGAGGCCTGGGGACGGGCCTAGACGAACTGCTCGTTCAGCAGCCGCTCCTCCAGCCCGTGCCCGGGGTCGAACAGGATGCGGTGCCGCACCCCCGGCTCCGACCGCACCTCGACCGACAGCACGGCAGGCACCGACCGGCCGTCGCTGTCGGCGCGGACGGGGCGCTTGACCGGCTCCAGCACCTCGATCCCCACCACCGCGGTCGCCGCGACCAGCGCCCCCCGCCAGCGCCGCGGCCGGAACGCCGCCATCGCGGTCAGCGCCAGCACCCCCGCGCCGATCGGCAGGATCGGCCCGTGCGCCGAATAGTTGTAGGCGGTCGACCCGGCAGGCGTCGAGACCAGCGCCCCGTCGCAGACGAGCTCCTCCATCCGCACCGTGCCGTCGACGCTGATGCGCAGCTTGGCCGCCTGGGGGCCAGCGCGCAGCAGCGACACCTCGTTGATCGCCAGCGCCTCCACCACCTCGCCCTCGGGCGTCACCGCCCGCATCGCGAGCGGGTGGATCACCGCCTCCTCGGCCTCCTCCAGCCGCTCGGGCAGCGCGTCGGGCATGTAGCCGTTCATCAGGAAGCCGATCGTCCCGCAGTTCATCCCGTAGACCGGCACCCCCAGGGGCTGCACCCGGTGCAGCGTCTGCAGCATGAACCCGTCGCCGCCCAGCGCCACCACCACCTCCGCGCGCTCCGCGGCATGCTGCCCGTGCCGCGCGGTCAGCGCCGCGAACGCCTCCTGCGCGGCGGGGCTGGGGCTTGCGGCGAAGTGGATGGCGCGCGGCATGGTCGGCATCCTTGACCGCCCCGCCCCCCTTTCGCAAGCCGCCCCCGCCCCGTCGCTTTCGCGCCTTTCCCGACGGCCCGGACTGCTCTATGTCCCGCGAAGTCCAGCTTGAGGAGAGGCCCCGATGAACGCCCCGCACCGCGACGCCGGTTTCTTCACCGAAGACCTCGCCACCCGCGACCCCGAGATCGCCGCCGCGACCGCCCTGGAACTCGGCCGCCAGCGCGACGAGATCGAGCTG
>CAZNPW010000050.1:0-19685 GCA_964575185.1 uncultured Exiguobacterium sp. | reverse complement strand
AACCCCTGACCTTATCATTGCGAACGATACGCTCTCCCAACTGAGCTACTGCCCCGGTCGCGAGGGCCGATGTGGACGAAGGGGCGGGGCTTGTCAACCACCGCCCTCACGCCTTCGCCGCTTCAGGCCGCCCGCACGTGCGCCCGCCAGACGAACGGCGGGTGCCCGTACCTGCTTTTGGGACCGACCTGGCCAAGCGGCTCCCAATGGATACCGCAGAGCGCAAAGCCTCGCCCCGCGCGGAACCCCTCCGCCGCCAAGACGCCATCCGTCACGACCACCGCGCCATCCGCCAGCCGGGGTGCCAGGTCCTCCAGCAGCCCCTCGCCGCCATACGGGCCGGTGCACGCCGCCCGCTCCTCCAGAAACCTCAGGTTCGACCCGCCCTCGCCCGACCCGTCGTTCATGTGCAGGAACAGCGCGATGGACCGCGGGCCGTACAGGCTCCGCAGCGCGTCCGGGGCGCTGTCCCGGCGCAGTTCCACCGTGCAGATCGACCCGTCGGGCCGCTGCCACGCCTCGATGGCGCTCGCCGGCGCCACCAGGTCGCGGACGTAGGACGACCGCCGCAGCGGAGCCATCTCGTCCCGCCCGACGTGCCGCGACATGAGCGTCCAGCTTTCCGGCACCACATGGGCCGCAGAGGGGCTGGGGCGCGCCTGCATCACGGGATAACCGACGTCGCAAAACATGAAGTGGTCCACCGCCTCCCCGCCGATTTCAAACGCCAGCGCCAGGTCCCGGCCCGCGCAGGGGCCGAAATAGCGCCCGCGCGGCAGGGCGATGGCGCCGGGGGTCAAACGGTCGGAAACGGTCTGATCGTGCATGGTCTTCCTTTTCTGTTGCGTTGCGTGATACATCGTCTCGGTGACGAACACCTTATAGCTTGTATTGCAGAGTTATACAAGCTAAATCTGCAATGCACGCACCAGAAAGGCCAGAATGCCATGGACGACCCCAAAAACCCCTTCCCCCACAAGGGCCTGCGCCGCTTCGCCGACGACTACCCGAAAGACCTGCGCAAGTCCGAAACCATCGCCTTCCGCCTGACCCCCGACCTGCACGAGGCGCTGAAAAGGTATCTCGACGACCGCCCCCGCGAATCGCAGACCGCCCTGATCGTGGACCTGCTCGAAGGCGAGCTCACCCGCCTCGGCTACCTCCGTCGGGACCCCCGGCGCGACCTCTTCGCCGAAACCCCCGGCAGCCCGCAGGCCGTCGCCCGCGTGGCCGATGAGCTCTCGGCGCTCACCGCCACGCTCCACGACCTGCGCCGCCGCCTCGTCCCCCGCTGAAACTAGATCAGCGCGAAGGCCACCCCATAGGCCACCGCCCCCGCGAGCGTGGCCCCCACCACCGACCGGCTGGCCGCGAACACCCCCGGCACCGCCGCCAGCCCCGCAGCCAGCGGCACCGGGGCCTCGAGCGGCCGCACGTAGGGCAGCACCGACGCCGCGACCAGCGTGGCGATGGCCGCCGGCCCGATCGCCTCCAGCGCCCGCGACAGCCAGCCGCCCTCGGGGATCGCCGCAAGGTCCACCCGCGTCGGCCCGTAGCGAAAGGCATAGTTCGCCGCGCCCACGATCACCGCCAGCGCCAGAAGCTCCGGGTTCATCGCCGGACAACCCCCGCCGCCGCCCCGGCCAGCATCCCCGCCAGGATCCCCGCCGTGCCCGACCAGGCCAGCGTCACCGCCACGCAGACCGCCCCCGCCACCGCCACCACCGGCACCTTCCGCCGCGTCAGGACCGACAGGAGCAGCGCCAGGAACAGCGCGGGCAGCATGAAGGACAGCCCCGCCTCCACCGCGGGATACGCCGCCATCGCCCCGCCCCCCGCCAGCGCCCCCGCCGCGGTGCCCGCGACCCAGGCCCCATAGGCCCCCGCGCCCAGGCCCAGCATGAAGCCTTCGGAAAACCGCCGCCCGCGCGCAAGCTGCCCCATCGCCGCGCCGAACACCTCGTCGGTCAGCCCCCAGGCCCAGACCTTCGCCTGTCGCCGCGACGCATCCGCCCCCGCCGCCTGCAGCAGCGCGGGGGCATAGAGCACGTGCCGCAGGTTCATCGCGGTCAGCGTGACGGCAGCGACCAGGAGCGGCACGCCCCCGGTGAACAGCGCGAGGGCGAGGAACTGGCTCGCCCCGGCGTAGATCAGCACCGACAGCGCCACCGCCTCCACCCCCGTCAGCCCGGCCCTGGTCGCGGCGACGCCGAAGGCGAAGGCGATGGGACCGTAGCCCAGCATGATCGGCAGCGCGGCGATCAGGCCCGCACGAAACCCGGGGGAAAGGGGTGACATGCCCGCCAGCCTGCCGCCCGGCGCGGCGGAAGTCAAAGCCCGGCGGGGCCCGCCGTCGGGCAGACCCCACCCGCGGCAGGTCCGGTTCGCCTGACCTGCATCCGCCTTGCCTTCCGCCGGGTCAGATGTCAGCCTCCGCGCCACCGGGGTTTTCACAGGGGAGTGCGCCGACATGGTCGATGTGAAGCAGAGGGAACTGCTGTGGACCAGCAGCAACGACTACGACACCGAGATCAAGTATGCGAAGGGCACCACCACCGCCTCCGCAAATCAGGGCGTCTGCTCGGGCCTCTCGGCCGAATGGTGCAAGAACATCCTGAACGGCGTGCGGGCGGAAAGCTCCAAGCCCTTCCTGCTCCAGGGCCTGATCTACCAGCGGTTCTACGACTGGGGGTCCGACCGCGAGGAGCGCAATGCCAAGGTCATGGCCACCGCCGGGCTCAGCCAGACCGCCAAGGTCAACTACAGCACCGCGCAGAAGACGGCGGCGGGGTTGTGGGCCGACACCGGGGTCTTCCTCGTCGGGCTGACCAACCACAAGATCGCCTATGCCAACACGGCCGGCACGAACAACGTGGCGCTGCTCTTCGATCCGAACTACGGCTGCTATGCCGTCCACTCCGAAAGCCGCCTGAAGGAGCTTCTGCGTCAGGCCCGCACCGCGGTCGGCGCCGGCATCCCGATGGACACGCGCAAGGTCGTGCTCGCCTGACGTCCGGCCCCACCCGGACCCGCGGCCGCTACTCCGCCGCCTGCGCGTAGGCCTCCACCGGCGGGCAGGTGCAGACCAGGTTGCGGTCGCCGTGCACGTTGTCGACCCGGCCCACCGGCGGCCAGTATTTGTCCACCCGGAAGGCGCCGGGCGGAAAACAGCCCTGCTCGCGCGAATAGCGGCGGTCCCAGTCGGCCACCAGGTCGCGCGCGGTGTGCGGCGCGTGGCGCAAGGGGCTGTCGGCGCTGGAAATCTCGCCCCGCTCCACCGCCGCGATCTCGGCGCGGATGGCGAGCAGCGCGGTGACGAAGCGGTCGATCTCGGCCTTCGTCTCGCTCTCGGTCGGCTCGACCATCAGCGTGCCCGCCACCGGCCAGCTCATCGTCGGCGCGTGGAACCCGTTGTCGATCAGCCGCTTGGCGATGTCGTCCACGGTCACGCCATGGGCCGCGAAGGGCCGGGTATCGAGGATGCACTCGTGCGCCACCCGCCCCCGGTTGCCCATGAATAGGATGGGATAGGCCCCCTTCAGCCGCGCCGCGATGTAGTTGGCGTTCAGGATCGCGACCTTCGTCGCCTGCGTCAGCCCCGCGCCCCCCATCATCAGGCAATAGGCCCAGGAAATCAGCAGGATGGACGCCGACCCGTAGGGCGCCGCACTCACCGGCCCTTCCGCGCCGCCGGTCTCGGGGTGCCCCGGCAGGAAGGGCGCGAGGTGCGCCTTCACCCCGATCGGCCCCATCCCCGGCCCGCCGCCGCCATGCGGGATGGCAAAGGTCTTGTGCAGGTTCAGGTGACTGACATCGCTGCCGATCTCGCCCGGCTTCACCAGCCCCACCAGCGCGTTCAGGTTCGCCCCGTCCAGATACACCTGCCCGCCATGGTCATGCGTGATGCGGCAGATCTCGCGCACCGTCTCCTCGAACACACCATGGGTCGAGGGGTAGGTGATCATGCAGGCCGCAAGCCTGTCCCCCGCCGCCGCCGCTTTCGCCCGGAAATCCTCCAGATCGACATCCCCGTTCGGCGCGGAGCCGACGACGACCACCTCCATCCCCGCCATCTGCGCCGAGGCCGGGTTCGTCCCATGCGCCGAAACCGGGATCAGGCAGACGGACCTGTGCCCCTCTCCCCGCGACCTGTGGTAGGCCTGGATGGTCAGAAGCCCCGCATATTCCCCCTGCGCGCCGCTGTTCGGCTGCATCGACATCGCGTCATAGCCCGTGACCTCGCACAGCTTCGCGGCCAGATCGTCGATCGCCTCGCGGTAGCCCAGCCATTGATCCGGCGGGGCAAAGGGGTGGATGGTCGAGAACGCGGGCCAGGTGATCGGCATCATCTCGGCGGCCGCGTTCAGCTTCATCGTGCAGGACCCGAGCGGGATCATCGCCCGGTCGAGCGCCAGGTCCCGGTCCGACAGACGCCGCATGTAGCGCATCATCTCGGACTCCGCCCGGTTCATGTGGAAGACCGGATGCGTCAGGTAGGGCGTCGCGCGCAGCATGTCCTCGGGAAACCCGAGCGTCGCGCGGTGCGGCGGCAGGTCGTGGATGCCGAAGGCGCGCAGGACCTTCCCCAGCACCCGGTCGTCGCTCGTCTCGTCGAGCGAAATCCCCACCCGGTCCGTCCCGATCCGCCGGAAGTTCAGCCCCTCCGCCCGCGCGGCCGCGAGGATCCCCGCCTGCCCGACCCCGACCTCCACCGTGATGGTGTCGAAGAACGCCGCCGGCGCGACCTTCGCCCCCGCGAGCGTCAGGGCCCGCGCGAGCCTTTGCGTCAGGAAATGCACCCGCTCGGCGATCGCCCGCAGGCCCACAGGCCCATGAAAAACCGCATAGAAACTCGCCATGACCGCCAGCAGCGCCTGCGCGGTGCAGACGTTCGACGTGGCCTTCTCGCGCCGGATGTGCTGCTCGCGCGTCTGCAAGGACAACCGATACGCCTTGTTCCCCCGCGCATCGATGCTGACCCCCACGATCCGCCCGGGCATCGCGCGCTTGAACTCGTCCCGGCAGGCCATGAAGGCCGCATGCGGCCCGCCGAACCCCAGGGGCACCCCGAAACGCTGGCTCGACCCGACGGCGATGTCGGCCCCCATCGCCCCCGGCTCGCGCAAGAGCGTCAGCGCCAGCAGGTCGGTCGCCACGACCGCCAGCGCGCGCGCCCCATGCAGCCGGGCGATGTCGGCACTCAGGTCGCGGATGTGGCCATAGGTGCCCGGATACTGGAAGATCGCGCCGAAAACCGCACCCGGGTCCATCTCCGCCGGGTCCCCCACCGTCACCGCGATCCCCAGGGGCGCGGCCCGCGTCCGGATCACCGCGATCGTCTGCGGATGGCAGTTCTGGTCCACGAAGAAGCCCGCCGCCTTCGACTTCGCCGACCTTTGCGCCATGGTCATCGCCTCGGCCGCCGCCGTCGCCTCGTCCAGCAGGCTCGCGTTGGCGACCGGCAGCCCGGTCAGGTCCGCCACCATCGTCTGGTAGTTCAGCAGCGCCTCGAGCCGCCCCTGCGCGATCTCGGGCTGGTAGGGGGTATAGGCCGTGTACCAGGCCGGATTTTCCAGGATGTTCCGCTGGATGGCGGGCGGCGTGACGGTGCCGTAGTAGCCCTGCCCGATCAGGCTCGTCATCACCCGGTTCTTCGCCGCGACCTCCCCCATCCGCGCCAGCAGCTCGTGCTCGCGCAAGCCTGGCCAGGTCAGGGGGGCCGCCTGCCGGATGCTCTCCGGCACCGTCTCGGCGATCAGCGCATCGAGGCTTTCGGCCCCCACCACCCGCAGCATCTCTTCCATCTCGGAGGGCGACGGGCCGATGTGGCGGCGGTTGGCGAAGTCGTAGGTGTCGTAGGCGGTGGGAGTGAAGGGCATGACGGCTCCGGTTGCGGGACGCCAATTTCCTTCGAAGGAAATTGGCAAATCCCTTCGAAGGGATTTGGTCCTAACCGATGAAGTCGGCGTATTCGTCCTCGTCCATGAACTGGTCGAGCACGCTCGGGTCATCGACCTTGAGCCTGAAGAACCAGGCCGCGAGCGGGTCCTCGTTCACCAGCGCCGGCGTCTCGACCAGCTTCGCGTTGACCGCCACGATCTCGCCGTCCAGCGGGGCGAGGATGTCGCTCGCCGCCTTAACGCTCTCGATCACGCAGACCTCGTCGCCCTCGGCCACGACGGTCTCGACCTCGGGCAGCTCGACGAAGACCACGTCGCCGAGCTGGGTCGCGGCGTGTTCGGTGATGCCGACGGTGACGGTATCGCCGTCGGCCTGCAGCCATTCGTGATCCTTGGTGAACTTCATCGGGGGCCTCAGCGCTTGTAGGAATGGGGGTGGAAGGGCAGCGGCGACAGGGCGGCGGGCAGGCGTTTCCCCCGCACCTCGCCCGCCAAGGTGGCACCGGCGCGGGCGGCGTCAACCGCGATCAGCGCCATGGCGACGGGTGCGCCGACGCTGGGGCCGAAGCCGCCGGAGGTGACGTGCCCGACCGGGGTTTCGCCCGCAAAGACCGCCGTGCCCTCGCGCATCGGCGCGCGGCCCTCGGGGCGCAGGCCGACCCGCAGCCGCGCCGGGCCGTCGGCGAGCTCGCGCAGGATGCGCCCCGCCCCCGGAAAGCCCCCCGCGCGCGCCCCGCCGGTGCGGCGGACCTTCGGGATGGCCCAGGCGAGCCCCGCCTCGACCGGGCTGACGCCCTCGTCCATGTCGTGCCCGTAAAGGCAGAGCCCCCCCTCCAGCCGCAGGCTGTCGCGCGCGCCGAGGCCCACGGGCATCACCCCCGGCAGCCCCAGCAGCGCCGCAGCCAGCGCCTCCGCCCGCGCCTCCGGCACGCTGATCTCATACCCGTCCTCGCCGGTATAACCCGACCGGCTGACCCACAGCGCCGCGCCCTGCCAGGGCACCACCGCCTGGTCCATGAAGCGCATCGCGGCCACGCCAGGCACCAGCGCCTCCAGCGCGGCCTCCGCCCCCGGCCCCTGCAGGGCGAGGAGGCAGCGGTCGGTCACCGGCACCACCTCGGCGTCGAGATGCGCCGCCAGATGCGCGATGTCGGCCGCCTTGCGGGAGGCGTTCACCACCAGGACCAGATGGTCCCCCCGGTTGGCGAACATCAGGTCGTCCAGCACCCCGCCCGCATCGTTCGTCAGCAGCCCGTAGCGCTGCCGCCCCGGCGCGAGGCCCGCCACGTCGACGGGCATCAGCGCCTCGAGCCCCGCCGCGATGGTGCCGGGGTCCCCGCGCAGGATCACCTGCCCCATGTGGCTCACGTCGAACAGCCCCGCCGCCGCACGGGTGTGCAGATGCTCGGCCATCACGCCGGCCGGGTACTGCACCGGCATGGCATAGCCCGCGAAGGGCACCATCCGCGCCCCGAGCGCCGCGTGCAGCCCTGCCAGCGGCAATTGAAGAAGATCGTCCAAAACGCCCCCGCATCCTGCGGCCTTGCGGCCCCCGATGCCCCCGCTGTCCCTGCCCTTCCGGGCGCCTGAGATCGTTATCCCTTCGGCGGGCCGTCCGAGAAGGATTCGGGGCGGCCACTCTCCAGCGTTCCGATGCGCCAGCGGTCCTGTTGCCTGAGAGTTTACCGGGGCGGTTGCTCCTTCGGCACCGGACCGAACCGGTTCTCCCGCTTGCGCCGCGCCTGCCTAGCGCGGCCCGCGCGGTCCCGTCAAGATCAGGCACGTCAGGGCGGATGCGGCGCCTGCGCCTCGCCCGGCACCGCCGTCACGTCCACCGGGCGCGGCGGGACCTTCACCGCCGGATGCGCGATGGCCCGCAGCGCCAGCCACCAGGCGAGCAGCCCGAACACCACCCCGCCGATCGCCGGCCCGATCAGCACCCCGTCCGCCCCCATCGCCCCCGCCCCCCACCACAGGAAGGGGATCGTGCCGGCCGTGTTCCGCCCCCAGTTCACCACCGTCGCCCAGAACGGATGGCCGAGGTTGTTGCAGGCTGCGTTGCCGACGAAGATCACCCCGTTGAAGAACCACAAGAGCGCCAGCGGCCCGCAGAACAGGAAAACGAGGTCGCGCGTCACCCCCACCGCCCCGAACAGCTCGGCGATCGGCCCGCGCAGCAGGAACAGCACCGCCGCGACCGCCCCGATCACCAGCGCGGTGAAGAGCACGGCATCGAGGAACGCCCGCCGCACCCGGTCCATCCGCCCGGCGCCGAGGTTCTGCCCGATGATCGGCCCGACCGCGCCCGACAGCGCGAAGATCACCCCGAAGGCCACCGGCGCGATGCGGCCCACGATGGCCATGCCCGCCACCGCATCCTCGCCGAAGGGCGCCATGGTGCGGGTGACGAAGGCCTGGCCCACCGGCGTCGCCACCTGCGTCAGGATCGCGGGCACCGCAATCAGCGACAAGGGCCGCAGGTCGCGCAGCAGCCGCGCGGGCGTCAGGCCCGCGAAGCCGCCGTATTCGCGGATGATCGGCCGGATCGCCACGACGGCGATGGCGATGCGGCCCCCGACGGCGGCGATGGCCGCGCCCGTCAGCTCCAGCCGCAGGCCGAAGATCAGGATCGGGTCCAGCACCGCGGTCACGACCGCGCCCCAGATCGTCGTCATCATGGCAAGCCGCGCCGCCCCGTGGCTGCGCAGGATGGCCCCGCCGATCATGCCCACCATCAGCAGAGGCTGCGACAGCATCACGATCGCCAGGTAGCGCACCGCCAGGTCCTTCGTCGCGCCCGTGGCCCCCAGCGCGCCGACCAGGGGGCTCACGAAGACCCAGACCACCACCGCCACCACCGCCCCGAAGCCCACGCCCCAGACCATGCCCGTCGTCGCCCGCGCCCGCGCCCCCTCGCGGTCGCCCGCCCCCAGCGCGCGCGCCACCAGCGCGCCCACCCCCACCCCCATCCCGATCCCGAAGGCCGAGGTGAAGAACAGGATCGCCCCGGCAAAGCCGATCGCGGCGGCGAGCTCCTCCTTCCCCAGCAGGCTGATGTAGAGCATGTTGATCAGGTCGACGGCGAAGATCGCCATCAGCCCGACCGATGCCGTCAGCGACATCACCGCCACGTGGCGGAAGAGGTTGCCCTGAACGAACTTCGCGGGTGTCGGCATCGTCGGTCCCTTCGCGAAGCGCGGCTGCGTCTCTTTCCGGTGCAAATACTCCACGGGGGTCCGGGGGTGTGAAACCCCCGGTCCGGCCTCACCCCAGGCGCGGCGCGCCCTGCATCAGCGCCATCAGGTCCGCCATCTCGGGCCCGGCGTCCCGCCCGGTCAGCGCGCGGCGCAAGGGCCGGAACAGCGCCCGGCCCCTGCGGCCGGTGGCCTGCCCCACCGCCGCGGTCCAGGCACCCCAGGTGCCGCCGTCCCACGGCTGCGGCGGCAGCATGGCCAGCGCCTGAGCCACGAATCCGGCGTCCTCGGCATCGACCAGCGGCGCGGCCCGTCCCTGCACGACCGCCCACCAGTCGCCCAGGTCCGCCATGACCCCGATCGCCTCGCGCGCGACGAGCCAGAACCGCTCGGCCAGCGCGTCGGGCACCCCGAGCCTGCGCACCTCCTCCGCCACCGCCGCATGGTCCCGCCGCCGCAGGTCGGCGCGGGTCAGCGGAAACAGATCCCCGGCGTCGAACCTCGTCGGCGCGGTCCCGAAACTGCCCACGTCGAACCCCGCGGCCAGCTCCTCCAGCGACCCCGCCAGCTCCACCGGCTTCGACGACCCCAGCCGCGCCATCAGGCTCAGCAGCGCCAGCGGCGTGACCCCGCGCGCGCGCAGGTCGCGCAGGGACAGCGTGCCGAGGCGCTTCGACAGCTCCTCGCCCCCCGGCCCGGTCAGCAGGCTGTGGTGCGCGAAGGCCGGCGGCTCCCCGCCCATCGCCCGCATGATCTGGATCTGCGTCGCCGTGTTCGTCACATGGTCGGCCCCGCGCACGATGTGCGTGACGCCCATGTCGATGTCGTCCACGCTCGAGGCGAAGGTATAAAGCACCTGCCCGTCCGCCCGGATCAGCACCGGGTCGCTCAGGCTCGCCGCGTCGATGCCGACCGGCCCGACGATCCCGTCCTCCCAGGCGATCCGCTGCCGGTCGAGCAGGAACCGCCAGTAGCCCCCGCGCCCCTCGGCGCGCAGGCGTGCCCGCTCCTCCCCGGTCAGCGCCAGCCCGGCGCGGTCGTAGACCGGCGGCCGTCCCATGTTCAGCTGCTTCCTGCGCTTGAGGTCCAGCTCCACCGGCGTCTCGAACACCTCGTAAAGCCGCCCCGCCGCGCGCAGCCCCTCGGCCGCCTCGATGTAGCGCCCGATCCGGTCCGACTGCCGCTCCACCCGGTCCCAGTGCAGGCCGAGCCAGGTCAGGTCGGCCATGATCCCGTCGGCATATTCCTGCGTCGACCGCTCGCGGTCGGTGTCGTCCAGCCGCAGGATGAACGTCCCGCCCGCCTTCCGCGCGATCAGCCAGTTCATCAGCGCGGTGCGCAGGTTGCCCACGTGGATCCAGCCGGTCGGCGAGGGCGCGAAGCGGGTGACGACGGGGCGCGCGGCGGGGGCGGTGGACATGGAGGTCTCGGACATGGCCGCGTGTCCGTGCCACAGGGGGCGGCGGTTGTCCATGACGGGCGGCCGACCCGCGGGCCCAAGTTCCTGCCAGGGAACTTGCCGAAATCCGTCCAAGGATTTTGCGCCCGCCCGGCCGCAGCACTACATCCCCGCCATGCAGGACCAGATCGCCCCCGACCTTGCCGCCATCGAGACCCTCGCGCGCGAGGCCATAGGCCGCCTGCCCGAGGCCTTCGCGCGCGCCGCCCGCGCCGTCGTGCTGCGGGTCGAGGACTTCGCCCCCGACGATCTGCTCGCCGACCTCGACCTGGCCGACCCGTTCGACCTGACCGGCCTCTACGACGGCATCCCCCTGACCGAAAAGTCGGTGACCGACCAGCCCACCCAGCCCGACACCATCTGGCTCTTCCGCCGCCCGATCCTCGACGAATGGGCCGACCGCGGCAACGTCACGCTGGGCGAGATGGTGGCGCATGTGATGGTGCACGAACTCGCCCACCACTTCGGCTGGTCCGACGACGACATCGCGGCGATCGACCCCTGGTGGGAGTGACGCGCACGGCGCGCCCCGCACAGCCCCCTGTGCGCCGGTGCAGGTTGCCGCGCCGTGCGGCGGGCTAGCTCCGCGCCCAGACCCGCCACGAGGAGCCCCGCCATGCTGTCCCGCCGTTCGGCGCTCGCCGCCGCCGCCGCCCTGCCGCTGATCCCCGCCCTGCCCCGCGCCGCGCGCGCCCAGGCCGCAGCCCCGGGCCTCGGCAACGCGCCCTTCCACCGCTTCCGCGTCGGCCGGTTCGAGGTGACGACGCTGCTCGCAGGCACCCGCACGCAGGACAAGCCGCAGGAAACCTTCGGCATGAACGTCCCGGCCGAGGCGTTCGCGGCCTTCAGCGCGCAGAACTTCATCCCCGCCGACCGGATGCAGGGCTTCTTCACGCCGACGCTCGTGAACGACGGCACGAACCTCATCCTCTTCGACACCGGCATGGCCCCCCAGGGGATCACGGCCGCGCTCGCCGCCGCAGGGGTGCAGCCCGGGCAGATCACCCACGTCGTGCTGACGCACATGCACCCCGACCACATCGGCGGCCTCGGCGGCGAGGGCGGCACGACCTTCGGAAACGCGGCCTACGTCGCGGGCAGCGTCGAGCACAACCACTGGATGGCCCAGGGCAACGAAGGCTTCGACACGCTCGTCCGCCCGCTGTCCGACCGCATGACGCTGCTCGACGACGGCGGCACCGTCGCGCCCGGCATCACCGCGATGCTGGCGGCCGGACACACCCCGGGGCACATGATCTTCATGCTCGACTCGGGCGACCGGCGCCTGGCGATCACCGCCGACACCGCCAACCACTACGTCTGGTCGCTCGCGAAGCCCGACTGGGAGGTGCGCTTCGACGCCGACAAGCCCGCCGCGGCCGCGACCCGCCGTCGCGTCTTCGGCATGCTCGCGGCCGACCGGGTGCCCTTCGTCGGATACCACATGCCCTTCCCGGCGCTGGGCTTCGTCGAGACCGCGGGCGACGGCTTCCGCTACGTCCCCGCGAGCTACCAGTTCCTGATGGACCCGGCCTGACCCGCCTGCCGGCGCGCCCGATGTCCGCCGCCCGGCCCGCCGCTCACCGGCGGCCGACCCGCGGGATGCGCGACGGGGCATATACCGCCTCGGGGTGCGGCGGCGCGCCGCCCGTGCGGTCCCAGAACCCCGTTCCGCCCCGCCGCAGCCACAGGGGCAGCGCCAGGACCACCCCCGCCACGAACCCCCCCGCATGCGCCCAATAGGCGACCCCGCCGCCATCGGTCGGCGTCACCGCCCCGTTCGCCACCTGCAGCGCGAACCAGATCCCCAGAACGATCCACGCCCGGATCGGTATGATCTTGAAGAAGATGACGAAGACGAACAGCACGTCGACCTTGGCCTTGGGGAACATCAGCAGATACGCCCCGAGCACCCCCGCGATCGCCCCGGAGGCGCCCACCATCGGCACCTGCGAGCCCGGGTCCGCCGCGATCTGCAACCCGGCCGCCGCCACGCCGCTCGCCAGGTAGAAGCCGAGGAACGGCAGATGCCCCATCTCGTCCTCGAGATTGTCCCCGAAAACCCACAGGAACAGCATGTTGCCCGCGATGTGCAGCCATCCGCCGTGCAGGAACATGCTCGTCAGCACGGTCTGCGGCTGGAAACCCCGCACCACGAAATCCGGCACCAGACCCCAGGTGTAGAAGAAGATCGCAAGCCCGCGCTCGGTCGGGATCGTCAGCCAGTAGCCGAGAAAGATCAGCACGTTGGCCGCGATCAGCGCATAGCAGACCACCGGCGCGCGCCGCGAGGGGTTGTGGTCGCGGATCGGGAACATGGGCAGGACGGTGTCCGACGCGACGGCGGCCGTCAATCCGCCCGCACGCCGCAGGCCGCCCGCACGCCGCGGGACAAGGATGTCCGGGCGAAGATCCCCCGGGCGCCCCTCACTCCCCCGCAGCCGCCAGCAGCTGCGCGTTCCCCCCGCTCGCCGTCGTGTCGATGCACACGTGCCGCTCCACCCGCGCGTGGCCTGCATCCGGCATCCCGATCAGCGGCAGGATCGGCCCCTCCCGCCGCGCGAGCGCCCGGGCATAAGCCCTTCCGTCGCCCCGGAAAACCGCCCCCCCGATGGCCAGCCGCTCCAGCGCCGTAGCCGCCAGCCCCGGTGCCGCCACGGCCTGCCCGCCGAGCGCCGCCACCGCCGCCACCTGCGCCGCCGCCGCCGCCCGCCCCGGCCCCAGCGCCAGCAGCGGCGGGCGGGCGCTCAGCGTCAGGCGGTTGCTTTCCCCCGTCGGCCCGGGCAGGTCCAGCACCTCCGGCCCGGGCGGCGGCGGCAGCGCCGCCAGCGCCGCACGCGCCTCCGCCTCGGTCGTCTCGGTCCCGTCCTCGACCGCCTCGGGCACCGGCGCTTCGGTCAGCCGGGCCAGATACAGCGGCCCGCCGGCCTTCGGCCCCGTTCCCGACAGTCCCTCGCCGCCGAAGGGCTGGCTGCCCACCACCGCGCCGATCTGGTTGCGGTTGACGTAGACGTTGCCCGCGCGCACGCCCGAGGTCAGCGTCTGCACCCGGCCGTCGATCCTCGTGTGACACCCGAAGGTCAGGCCGTAACCCGTTGCGTTGATGTCGGAAACAACCCGCTCCAGATCGCCCGCCCGGAACCGCGCGACGTGCAGGACCGGCCCGAAGACCTCGCGCGGGATGTCGCCGATCCCGCCCACGCGGATCACCGTCGGCCCCGCGAAATGCCCGCCCGCGGGCACCGCCATGCGCTTCATCACCCGGTCGCCGCAGCCCCTGACATAGCCGTCGATCCCGTCCCGGGCCGCCGCGTCGATCACCGGGCCCACGTCGGTGGCAAGGTCCCAGGGATCGCCGAGCCGCAGTTCGTCCATCGCCGCCATCAGCATCGCCTCCACGGCCTCCGCCACGTCCTCCTGCACATAGAGGCAGCGCAGCGCCGAGCACCGCTGCCCGGCCGACTGGAAGGCCGAGGCCAGCACGTCGCGCACCGCCTGTTCGGGCAGCGCGGTCGAATCGACGACCATCGCGTTCAGCCCGCCCGTCTCGGCCACCAGCGGCGCGGTCGGGGCCAGGTGGTCGGCCATCGCGCTGCGGATCGCCCGCGCCGTCGCGGTCGATCCGGTGAACACCACCCCCGCCACCCGCGGATCGCGCGTGAGCATCGCCCCCACGGCCCCGTCGCCGGGCAAAAGTTGCAGCGCCGCGCGCGGCACCCCGGCCGCGTGCAGGTGCCCGACCGCCCGGGCCGCCACCAGCGGCGTCTGCGGCGCGGGTTTGGCCAGCACCGCGTTGCCCGCCGCCAGCGCCGCCGCGACCTGCCCCGTGAAGATCGCGAGCGGAAAGTTCCACGGGCTGATGCAGGCCAGAACGCCGCGCGGCGGGTGCACCAGCCCGGCGATGCCTTGGGCATAATAGCGCAGGAAGTCGACGGCCTCGCGCAGTTCCGACACCGCGTCGGGCAGCGTCTTGCCCGCCTCGCGCGCCAGCAGCGCGAAGAGCGCGGCGTGATCGGCCTCGAGCAGGTCGGCGGCGCGGTGCAGGACCGCGGCACGGTCGGGCGCGTCCCAGGGGCGCGCGGCGGCCAGCGCCGCGGCAACGTCGGCGGCGGTCGCCGCGACGACCCGCCCGACGCGGCGGCCGTCGGCCGGCGACGGCACCGGCACCGCGGCCCCGTCTCCCCCCGGCGTGGCGAGGACCGGCCCCGCGGCGAACTCCACCTGCCGGAACGCCGCGCGCGCCGACCCCAGCGCGGCGAGCGTCGGGCCGTCGGCCAGATCCCACCCGGCCGCGTTCCGCCGCCCCGGGAACAGCCCCGGCCCCGCCGGGATCGCCGGGTTCGGCAGCGACAGCCCGTCCATCGCCGCCAGCGGGCAGGCCGCGACCGCCTCGGGCGGCACGGCGGCATCGACGATCCGGTTGACGAAGCTCGAGTTCGCGCCGTTCTCCAGAAGCCGCCGCACCAGGTAGGCGAGCAGGTCGCGGTGCGCCCCCACCGGGGCGTAGATGCGGCAGCGCGTGCCCCGGTCCCGCAGCACCAGGTCGTGCAGCCGCTCGCCCATGCCGTGCAGGCGCTGGAACTCGAAGTCGGTGACGCCCATGCCCTCCGCCATGTGCAGCACCGCCGCGACGCTGTGGGCGTTGTGCGTGGCGAACTGCGGATAGATCCGGTCCGTCATCCCCAGAAGCCGCCGCGCCAGCGCGATGAAGCTCACGTCGGTCGCCTGCTTGCGGGTGAAGACGGGGAACTCCGCCAGCCCCAGCACCTGCGCCCGCTTGACCTCGGCGTCCCAGTAGGCGCCCTTGACCAGCCGCACCATGATCCGCCGGTCCAGCCGCAGGGCCAGCCGGTGCAGCCCGTCGATCATCGCCCCCGCGCGCCGCCCGTAGGCCTGCACGACCACGCCGAACCCGTCCCATCCGGCCAGCGCCCCGTCCTCCAGCACCGCCGCGATGACGCGCCCCGACAGCGCCAGCCGCTCGGCCTCCTCGGCGTCGATGTTGAAGCCGATCCCGGCGGCCCGCGCGAGGCCCGCCAGCGCGCGCACCCGCGGCACGAGTTCGGCCATCACGCGGGCCTCCTGCGCGACCTCGTAGCGCGGGTGCAGCGCGCTGAGCTTCACGCTGATCCCGGGGTTCGCCCGGATGTCGGTGCCCGTCGCCGCCCCGGCGATGGCGGTGATCGCCTCGGCATAGGCGAGGTGATAGCGCCGCGCGTCGGCGTCGGTGCGCGCGGCCTCGCCCAGCATGTCGTAGCTGTAGGTGTAGCCCCGGCCTTCCGCCTCGCGCGCGCGCGCCATCGCGGCCGTGATCGTCTCGCCCAGGACGAACTGTCGGCCCATCTCCTTCATCGCCTGGCCGACGGCGCGCCGGATCACCGGCTCGCCCAGGCGGCGGACGGCGGCCTTCAGGTGCCCGACCACGCCGGGTTCCCGGTCATCCAGCACCCGGCCCGTCAGCATCAGCGCCCAGGTCGAGGCGTTGACGAGCGCGCTGGCCGACCGGCCCAGATGCCGGCCCCAGTCGCCGGGGGCGATCTTGTCCTCGATGAGCGCGTCCATCGTGCCCTCGTCGGGCACCCGCAGCAGCGCCTCGGCCAGGCACATCAGCGCCACGCCCTCGTCGGTCGACAGGCCGTATTCGGCGAGAAAGACCTCCATCAGCCCGGGTCTCGCGGCGGCGCGGATGCGGCGGACAAGGTCGGCCCCGGCGGCCACGATGGCGGTCCGCGCCGGCGCGTCGAGCGCCGCCTCAGCCGCGAGCGCCGCGACCAGCGCGGCCTCGCCGGGCGGCGGGGAAAGGGGAAGGGCGTCGTCGCGGGGCATGGGCGGTGACCTTTCGTTCCACCCATGATACACCCCTTCCCGCCGCCGATCTTCCCGATGTGCGCCCGATCCCGGGGCGTTCGTCCTGACGAAGGGACCCATCCCATGCCGGACGACCTCGACCGCTTCGACCGCGCGATCCTGCGCGAACTGGCCGCGCAGGGCCGGATCAGCACGGTGGACCTCGCCCGCCGCGTCGGCCTGTCGAAAAGCCCGGTCCAGGCGCGGCTGAAGCGGCTGGAGGCCGCCGGGATCATCACCGGCTACCACGCGCGGCTGAACCACCTGCGGCTCGGCCAGGCGCATGTGGCCTTCGTCGAGGTGCGCCTCTCCGACACCCGCGAGGCCGCGCTGCAGGCCTTCAACCGCGCGGTGGCGGAGGTGCCCGAGATCGAGGAATGCCACATGATCGCCAGCCGCTTCGACTACCTGCTGAAGGTGCGGACCGGCGACATCCAGGCCTACCGCCGCGTCCTGGGCGAGCGGATCAGCGCCCTGCCCCACGTCGCCGCGACCAGCACCTACGTCGCGATGGAGACGGTGAAGGAACGCTGAGCCGTCGGGCCACCCTTCCGCGGCCTTGCCTTTCCTGCCCGGGCCGGGGCATGATCGCCGGGGTATTGGCAGGAGCCGTTCATGCTGGCGCAATTCAACCGGGCCACGGACTTCGGCGCCTTCGACCTGTCGCTGTTGGCGCTGCGCACCGGCAACCCGGCCGTCGCGCGGGGCAGCTTCACGTTCCAGGGCGAGACCTACGACAGCCGCTGGATCCTGCCGCTGTCGCAGGGCGGGGTGGCGCAGAACCTGACCTTGCTCGGCGACGGGTTCGCGCTGTCGGGCGGCGCGTTCGTCGCGGGCACCGTGGGCGCGATCCGGCTCCTCGACGGGTCGGGCACCCAGACGGTCTTCGCGCTGTGGGACCTGACGGTCCAGGCCACCGCGGTCGAGACGGCGCTGCGCAGCGCCGGTCGCGCCGACGACCGGGCGCTCCTGAACCAGATGCTCGCGGGCAACGACCGGCTCGTGCTGTCGAACCAGGCCGACCGCGCCTATGGCGCGACCGGCAACGACACCCTCTTCGGCAACCGCGGGGCCGACGCGCTGTCGGGCAACAACGGCAACGACTGGCTCTACGGCGGCGACGGCAACGACACGCTGTCGGGGCAGAGCAACAACGACCGGCTGTTCGGCGGCACCGGCAACGACAGCCTGGACGGCGGCACCGGCAACGATGTCCTGACCGGCGGGGCGGGGGCGGACGCCTTCGTGTTCACCAGCAACGACGGCAACGACGTCATCCGCGATTTCCAGGACGACGTGGACCGGATCGACATCAACATCCTGCGGCCCGGCACCTGGCAGGTCGACCTGCAGCCGCAGGACGGCGACACGATCCTGACGATCTTCCGCGTCTCGGACCCGTCCGAGGTGCTGAACCTGCGCATCGTGATCCAGAACATCAACCCGACCGACGTGGAGGACGACATCCTGATCTAGCGTCGCGGACCCGCCCGCGACCGTTTCCCGTCCGGCGACGATGCCGGTCGCATTGCCGCAACGCGCCACCCGCGGGAAATCCGCGCCTGAAACGCACCTTTTTCGCCGGTGATGAAACCCCGGCACCGCCACATTCCCGCCCCGGCCCACCGGCAGCGTGATCCGCAACGGGACACCCCGGAGTTCGGACCTGCGGCCAAGGGCATGGTGCCCGCGGACTTGCCCGGCCTCTGCCCGCAAGACACCGCAACACGCGAAAGGACAGACACATGGTCCGCCTGACCGCCTCCGGCGCCTTCAACATCGACACCTTCGACCTGTCGACGCTGTTCGACAATTCCGTCGTCGCGCTGAACTCCGGGTCCTTCCCGGTCGGCCTGCGCAACTTCGAGTTCCGGCTGTCGGCCACCGACAACGTGGGCCCCGACCGGGCGCAGATGCTCGCCTACATGGACGACGTGACCCTGACCGGCGGCACCACCGGCACGATCAACGGCGGCACGCTCCTGAACCTGCAGCTCAACACCGGCTTCGGGACGACCGGCTGGCAGCCCACCCTGCGGCTCAGCGCGATGGAAGCCAGCGCCGCCGACTTCGCCGCGGCGATCGACACCGACACGACCGTCGACGACCGCGCCTTCCTCGCCGGGATTCTGGCGGGCAACGACACGATCTCGCTGTCGAACCTGGCCGACAAGATGGATTCGGGGGCCGGCAACGATTCGATGCTCGGCAACCTCGGCAACGACACGCTCGGCGGCGGGGCCGGCAACGACACGATCGACGGCGGGCTCGGCAACGACCTCGTGGTCGGCGGCAGCGACAACGACACGGTGATCGGCGGTCGCGGCAACGATACCGTCGGCGGCGGCGCGGGCAACGACGTGGTCCGCGGCGGCTCGGCGGCCGACCTCGTGTCGGGCGGCGCGGGGGTCGACATCTTCGACTACAAGCGCGGCGACGGCCTCGACATCATCACCGACTACAACGACCTCGAGGACTTCATCCGCATCGACGTGGTCGACACCGCGAACCCCGGCTGGGTCAAGGCCCAGGTCGGCGCCGATGTCGTGATCACGCTCACGGGCGTCGCGGGCTTCGCGATCACCATCCAGAGCGAGACCGCGGCCAACATCCAGGCGAACGACTTCATCTTCGTCTGATCCGCCGCGCCGAAGGGCCGTCCCGTCGCCGGGGCGGCCCTTCCGCATGCTGGTGGCCGCTGCGGGACTCGAACCCGCACGGGCAGGGCCCGAGGCAGTTTAAGTGCCTTCCGTCTACCGGTTCCGGCAAGCGGCCGCGGCTTCCTGCATAGGCGGCGCCCGGCGGCCCTGGCAAGCGGCACGCCGCAGCGGCGACCGCGCGCCGAATTGACACGCGCCGCATGGCGGCGGAATAGTCCGGCGCAGACGGGGCACGGGGGACGCATGGGCAAGATCTATCCCGACGCGCGCGCGGCGCTGGACGGGCTGCTGCGCGACGACATGCTGATCGCGAGCGGCGGCTTCGGCCTCTGCGGCATCCCCGAGCTATGTATCGCCGCCATCCGCGACGCGGGCGTCCACGGCCTGACCTTCGCCAGCAACAACGCGGGCGTCGACGACTTCGGCATCGGCCTGCTGCTGCGGACGCGCCAGGTGCGCAAGATGATCTCCTCCTACGTCGGCGAGAACGCCGAGTTCATGCGCCAGTATCTCGCGGGCGAGCTCGAGGTGGAGTTCAACCCGCAGGGCACGCTCGCCGAACGGATGCGGGCGGGCGGCGCGGGCATCCCGGGCTTCTACACCGCGACCGGCGTGGGCACGGCCG
>CAZNPW010000049.1:0-20479 GCA_964575185.1 uncultured Exiguobacterium sp. | reverse complement strand
CGGCGCTGATCGCGCGGCTGCGCCATTCGACGCCGGGGGTGACGCTGATCTCGCCCCCGCCGCACCACGACATCTATTCGATCGAGGACCTGGCGCAGCTGATCTACGACCTGAAGCAGATCAACCCGCGGGCGAAGGTGACGGTGAAGCTGGTGTCGGCCTCGGGCGTCGGCACCATCGCGGCGGGGGTGGCGAAGGCCAAGGCCGACGTGATCCTGATCTCGGGCCACAACGGCGGCACGGGGGCGTCGCCCGCCACGTCGATCAAGTATGCCGGCCTGCCCTGGGAGATGGGGCTGACCGAGGCGCATCAGGTGCTGGCGATGAACAACCTGCGCGAGCGGGTGACGCTGCGCACCGACGGGGGCCTTCGGACGGGCCGCGACGTGGTGATGGCCGCGATGATGGGGGCCGAGGAATACGGCATCGGCACCGCCGCGCTGATCGCCATGGGCTGCATCATGGTGCGGCAGTGCCAGAGCAACACCTGCCCCGTGGGGGTGTGCACGCAGGACGAGGGCCTGCGGCAGAAGTTCACCGGCAGTGCGGACAAGGTGGTGAACCTGATCACCTTCTACGCGCAGGAGGTACGGGAGATCCTGGCCGGGATCGGCGCGCGGTCGATGGACGAGATCATCGGCCGGGCGGACCTGCTGACGCAGGTGTCGCGGGGGGCCGCGAACCTCGACGACCTGGACCTGAACCCGCTGCTCATCACGGTGGATGGCGCGAGCCGCATCACCTATGACCGGTCCAGGCCGCGCAACCACGTGCCCGACACGCTGGATGCCGAGATCATCCGCGACGGCGCGCGGTTCTTCGAGGACGGCGAGAAGATGCAGCTGTCCTACGCCGTGCGGAACACCCACCGCACGATCGGGACGCGGGCGTCGAGCCACATCGTGAAGCGCTTCGGGATGCGCAACGCCTTGCAGCCCGACCACCTGGCGGTGAAGCTGACCGGCAGCTGCGGGCAGAGCCTCGGGGCCTTCGCGGTGCGGGGCCTGAAGCTCGAGGTGTCGGGCGATGCCAACGACTACGTGGGCAAGGGGCTGTCGGGCGGGACGATCGTGGTGCGCCCGCAGATGGCGAGCCCGCTGGAGGCGAGCGAGAACACGATCATCGGCAACACGGTGCTGTATGGCGCGACCGACGGGTTCCTGTTCGCCGCGGGCCGGGCGGGGGAGCGGTTCGCCGTGCGGAACTCGGGCGCGAAGGTGGTGGTGGAGGGCTGCGGGTCGAACGGCTGCGAATACATGACCGGCGGGGTCGCGGTGATCCTGGGCCGGATCGGGGCGAACTTCGGGGCCGGGATGACGGGGGGCATGGCCTATGTCCACGACCCCGAAGGGCGCGCGGCGGCCTTCATGAACATGGAAAGCCTGGTCACCTGCGCCGTCACCCGGCCGCACTGGGAGGCGCAGCTGCACGCGCTGGTCACCGCCCACGCGGCCGAGACGGGCAGCCTGAAGGCCCGCCGCATCCTTTCCGACTGGGCGGTGGAGCGGGGCAACTTCCTGCAGGTCTGCCCGAAGGAGATGCTGGTCCACCTGCCGCATCCGCTGGCGGAAGAGGCGGCGCGGGTGCCGGCGGAGTGATCAGAACCCCGCGCAGGCCCTGAGGGCGGCGCGGGCGGCCTCCTCGTCGCGCGGCGTGAGGCGACCGATGACACGCAGGACGCGGTCGCGGTCGAGCGTCGCGAGTTTGCCGGCGCGCAGCGTGGACATCACGGGCAGCCCGCAGGCGAGGCTGTCGGCCAGCGCAGCATCGCCCAGCTGCGCCGGCACGTTGCTGGTGATCATGGCCAGCCAGACGCGGCCGAGCAGGTCCGGCAAATCCTCGTGCGAGACGACCAGCGCGGGCCTGCGTCTTTCGGCCAGGCGATCGCTGTAAGGGAACGGTACGACCACGAGGTCGAAGGGTGCGAGCCTCACAACGCTGCGAAGGCTTTGTCGTCGGCAGCGCCGGACCATTCGGAGAACGTCGCGAACGGGTCATCCTCGCTGCCGTCGACGATCTCGATCTCGGCTGCGCTGATGAGGTTCGGCTGGCCGGTCAGGTCGCCCTTCATCCGCAGCGAGACGCCCCCGGCGCGGATGCGGGCGGCGACGGCCGCGATGTCCTTCACATAGAACTGGTTCGCTGCCTTGTTGTGCTGCGGGTCGACCACGCGGTCGGCGAGAATGAAGTAACCGTCGGCGTTGGTCATCGGCAGGAAGGTTTCGAGCCGGCCGTCGGGCAGCTTTCGGATGCGTCGCAGGAGGATGGCCATGCGTTCTCCTTGCTTGCGGTCGCTGCAAGAATAGTCGCGTTAGCAAGGGTTGCAAGAGGCAGTGGATACGCTGTGGCGTGACGGTGCTAACATGGTGCGCGAGGACAGGAGGAATCACATGCCGGACCTGATCGTGATCGCGTTTCCGCCCCCCTGCCGGATTTTTCCTTGAAAATCCGTCTTCTACCGGAATGCCCCCGGCGTCAGGAGATACCGCGCCAGGATCGGCAGGGCGGCGCTGCCGATGACCCGCGCGTTGCGTCCCACCCGCGCCTCCTCGATTCGCGGCGAGGCGATGCCCTGCGTGTCGACCTCCGCCAGCGCGGCGCGGGCCGCCGCGACCACGCGGCCGCGGATCGCCTCGGGGAAGGCGCCGTCGATCAGCACCGCCTCGAAGTCCACCACCGAACAGACCGCGACCGCCCCCAGCGCCAGGTGGCGCGCGGTGTTGGCGATCCAGGGGCCGACCTGCGCCTCGTAGCCCGCCCAGTCGCGCGGGAAGGTCCACAGGCCCCGCGGGTCCTTGCCCGCCGCGACGATGTCGGCCTCCAGCGTGTAGATGCTGGCGTTGCGGATCAGCTGCGTCGCCCGGCCCGTGCCGTCGGGCATGGGCAGCGTGCCGACCGCGCCCGCGTTGCCCGTCCGTCCGGGATAGACCGTGCCGCCCAGCGCAATGCCGCCGCCGATGAAACTGCCGATGTAGAAATAGGCGTAGTCGGCGAACTCGCGCCCCCGGCCATACATGTGCTCGGCGGTGCAGGCGCTGGTCACGTCGTTCTGGAAGGCCACCTCCAGCCCCGTCGTCGCCGCGACCGCCGCCGGGATGTCGAAGCCGCGCCAGCGGTCCATCTCCTCGGCCGGGGCGTTGACCGAGGTCAGCCAGTTCCACAGCTGGAAGGGTGCCGACACGCCGATCCCCGCGAGCCGCGCCCGGCCGTCCTCGCCGAGTTCGTCCAGCATCTGCGGCAGCGCCTCGCCCGCGAAGGCCATCACCCGTCCGGGCGTCGGGTAGGGATAGACCACCTCGCGCCGGGTCAGCATCCGGCCGTGGAAGTCGATCGTCGCGATCTCGCTCGCCCGCCGCCCGATGATGAGGCCGAGCGACCGCACCCCGCCCGCGTTCAGCGCCACCGGCACCTGCGGCTTGCCGACCTTGCCGCGCACCGGGGCCGACCGGACCAGCAGCCCGTCCGCTTCCAGCCTGCGGGTGATGACGCTGACGGTCTGCGCCGACAGCCGCGTCAGCCGCGCAAGCTCCACCGCCGCCAGCGCACCGTGGCGGTGCAAAAGCGACAGGACCAGACGTTCGTTGTGGTCGCGCACGCCCGTCTGGTTCGCCCCCGTCGCAGCCCCGGTGGGGACGGGCGCGTCGGGGATATCGGTCGGGGTCATCGTCAGGCCGCCGCGGGCACGACGCCCTTGCGCAGGATGATGTTGGCGAACAGCGCGGGTTCGGTCGTGGCGACGACCGTGTGCGCGGCGCGGATGCGCGGATAGAGCGCCTCGCCCGCCAGCGGGGCCGGGGCCGCGCCCGCCAGCCGCAGCACCAGCGCATCGAGCGCGCGGTGGAAGTCCGACGCCTCGCCGGGCCGGTTGTGCAGCGCCGCCCGCCAGGCCCCCGGCGGGGTGTCGGCATCGAGCGGCATCACCGCGAGGATCGCCGCGACCAGCGCCGGCACGCCCAGGCCGTCCGCCCGGACCAGCCGCCGGGCGTGCTCCTGCGCCGGGTAGTTGCCGTCGACCACCGCGATCTCGTCGCCGTGGCCCATCGACCGCAGCGCGAACAGAAGCTCGGGCCCCAGAAGCGGCGGCACCCCGATCAGCATCGACACGACCTCCCGTGCCGCCGGCGCCCCCTCCCGGACGCCCCCGGCGGGGCGACCTTGACGCGGCGCGGCGGCGGCTGTCAACAATAAATCACGCGCATGGATTTATCTTGACGGGGGCGGGGGAATCGGTCTTTCCTGCGACCCGGCGCGGCGGGAGGAACGTCTGCGTTGGATCTGGCGGCCGGTCACCGGCCGCACCTTGGGAGGATACACATGAACCTGAAAGCGAAGGCCCTTCTGGGCGCGACCGTGCTTGCCCTGTCGGCCGGTGCGGGCATGGCGCAGGAAGCCATCAACGCCTGCCTCATCACCAAGACCGACACCAACCCCTTCTTCGTCAAGATGCGCGAAGGCGCCGAGGCGAAGGCCAAGGAGCTGGGCATCACGCTGCAGTCCTACGCGGGCCAGGTCGACGGCGACAACGACAGCCAGGTCGCCGCGGTCGAAAGCTGCATCGCCTCGGGCGCGAAGGGGATCCTGATCGCCGCCTCCGACACCAAGGCCATCGTCGAGCCGCTGGCCAAGGCGCGCGAGGCGGGCATCCTCGTCATCGCGCTCGACACCCCGCTCGACCCGGCCGACGCCGCCGACGCGACCTTCGCCACCGACAACTTCGAGGCCGGCCGCCTGATCGGCGCCTGGGCCAAGGCCACGATGGGCGACAACGCGGCCAACGCGAAGATCGCGCTCCTGAACCTCACGCCGTCGCAGCCCACCGTCGACGTGCTGCGCAACCAGGGCTTCATGACCGGCTTCGGCATCGACGTGAAGGACCCCAACGTCATCGGCGACGAGACCGATCCGCGCATCGTCGGCAACGACGTGACCAACGGCAACGAAGAAGGCGGCCGCACCGCGATGGAGAACCTGCTCCAGCGCGATCCGGGCATCAACCTCGTCCACACGATCAACGAACCCGCCGCGGTCGGCGGCTACCAGGCGCTCAAGGCGGTGGGCCTCGAAGGCCAGGCGCTGATCGTGTCGGTCGACGGCGGCTGCCCGGGCGTCGCCTCGGTGAAGGAAGGCGTGATCGGCGCGACCGCGCAGCAGTATCCGCTGCAGATGGCCGCGCTGGGCATCGAGGCGATCGCCCAGTTCGCCGCCGACGGGTCCAAGCCCGCGCCGACCCCCGGCAAGGCCTTCTTCGACACCGGCGTGGCGCTCGTCACCGACAAGCCGGTCGACGGCGTGGCGTCGATCGACACGACGAAGGGCACCGAACTCTGCTGGGGCTGATTGTCCCGTTGCCTGACCGGGCAACCTGACGGATGCTGACGAAAGCAGGAAGGGCGGCGCTCGTGCCGCCCTTTTCGCAAGCCGGCGCGGGAGGGTGCCGGGACACATCGGGGGGAGGGAAGTCCCATGGCGCAGGAATACGAAAAGGCCCTCGCGGGCAGCGCGACGCAGGTTGCCCAGTTCGAGGAACGCAGGTCGCCGGTCCACCGCCTGCAGCATGCGCTGCACGGCAACCCGGCCCTCGTGCCGCTGATCGTCCTCGTGGCGCTGATCGCCTTCTTCGGCATCGCGGCCGACCGCTTCTTCGCCGCCTACACCCTGACGCTGGTGCTGCAGCAGGTGGCCGTGGTGGGAATCCTGGCCGCGGCGCAGACGCTGGTGGTGCTGACCGCGGGCATCGACCTCGCCATCGGGGTCATCATGGTCTTCTCCTTCGTCGTGATGGGCAACCTCGTGGTGACGACGGGCGATCCGGGCGACATCGCGGTGCCGATCGTCCTGGCGCTTGCCGCAGGCTTCGCGCTGGGCGCCTTCTGGGGGTTCGTCAACGGCAACCTCGTCGCCCGCCTCCGCCTGCCGCCCTTCATCGTGACGCTGGGCACGTGGAACATCATCATGGCCATATGCCTGATCTATTCCGCGAACGAGACGATGCGCGAGGCCGACGTGACCGCGGTGACGCCCTGGCTGCACGTCTTCGCCATCAACTTCCGCATCGGCCCGGCCGTCGTCACGCTGGGCGTCGTGGCGATGATCGTGCTCTACATCGGCCTGTGGTTCATGCTGAACCATACCGCCTTCGGCCGCCACATCTATGCCGTGGGCGACGATCCCGAGGCGGCGGAACTCGCCGGGATCAGCACGAAGAAGGTCCTGATCGCCGTCTACACGCTGGCCGGCGTCATCGCGGCGCTGGCGGCCTGGGTGTCGATCGGCCGCAACGGCTCGATCTCGCCCTCCACCGTCGTCACCGACTTCAACCTTCAGGCCATCACCGCGACGGTGATCGGCGGCATCTCGCTGTTCGGCGGGCGCGGGTCGATCCTGGGGGTGCTGTTCGGCACGCTGATCGTCGGCATCATGTCGATGGGGCTGAACATGCTGGGCGCGGACCCGCAGTGGAAGGTGCTGCTGACCGGCGTGCTCATCATCGCGGCGGTCGCGGTCGACCAGTGGATCCGCAAGGTTTCGGGCTGAAGGAGAGCATCATGGAACCCATCCTGACGGGACGCGGCCTGACCAAGCGCTATGGCAAGGTCACGGCGCTCGACAACTGCGACTTCGACCTGATGCCGGGCGAGATCCTCGCCGTCATCGGCGACAACGGTGCGGGCAAGTCGACGCTCATCAAGGCGGTGTCGGGCGCGGTGATCCCCGACGAGGGCGAAATCCGGCTCGACGGCAGGCCCGTCCAGTTCAAGACCCCCATCGAGGCGCGGCAGAACGGGATCGAGACGGTCTACCAGACGCTCGCCATGTCCCCCGCCCTGTCGATCGTCGACAACATGTTCATGGGGCGCGAGCTGCGCAAACCCGGCCTCATGGGCAGGCTCCTGCGCCAGCTCGACCGCCCGGCGATGCGCACCTTCGCCCGGACGAAACTGTCGGAACTGGGCCTGATGACGATCCAGAACATCGACCAGGCGGTCGAGACGCTGTCGGGCGGCCAGCGCCAGGGCGTGGCCGTGGCCCGCGCCGCGGCCTTCGGGTCCAAGGTCGTGATCCTGGACGAACCGACCGCCGCGCTGGGGGTCAAGGAAAGCCGCCGGGTGCTGGAGCTGATCCGCGACGTGAAGGCCCGCGGCATCCCGATCATCCTGATCTCGCACAACATGCCCCACGTGTTCGAGGTCGCCGACCGGATCCACATCCACCGCCTGGGCAAGCGGCTCTGCGTCATCAGGCCGGGCGACTACTCGATGTCGGACGCGGTGGCCTTCATGACCGGCGCGAGGGTGCCCGACGGCGTGGCGGCCGCGGCATGACGCCGGCGGCGCTGGCGGCCCTGATCCGCGCCCGCGCCACCGGACCGCGCAGCATCGTCGCGCTGGCCGGCCCGCCCGGGGCCGGCAAGTCCACCCTGTCGGCCGCGCTGACGGGCCTCCTGCCCTTTGCGCGCGTGGTGCCGATGGACGGCTTCCACTACGACGATGCGGTCCTGAACGCCCGCGGGTTGCGAAGCCGCAAGGGCGCGCCCGAGACCTTCGACATCGAGGGGCTGCTGGTCCTGATGGCCCGCCTGCGCGCGGGGGGCGAGGTCGCGATCCCGATCTTCGACCGCGACCTCGAACTCTCCCGCGCCGCCGCCGACGTGGTGACCGACGCCGACCGCATCCTCCTCGTCGAGGGCAACTGGCTGCTGCTCGACGAGGGCCGCTGGCCCGCGCTGTCGCCGTTCTTCGACCTGACCGTCTGGATCGACGTGCCCGAAGCCGAACTCGACCGCCGCCTCGTGGCCCGCTGGGCGCGGCACGGCAAGACGCCCGCGGCCGCGCGGGCCTGGATCGACGGCAACGACCTGCCCAACATCCGCCGCTGCATCGCGGGCAGCCGCCGGGCGGAGGTGACGGTGGCGCAGGGCACCGCGACCGGTTGACGATCTCCGCCCCATGCGCGCCCGCGGGTTCGTCCCGTGCGCGCCCCCGGCACGCCCGCAGACGCCCTCACCGCGCCGCGCGCACCCAGTCCACGATCGCCTGCCGGTCGGCCGCGTCGAGCACGATCCCCGACCCCGGAGGCGGCATGGCACGGCTCAGCCCGGCCTGCATCAGGATGTCCTCCGCATGCAGCGCGATCTGCGCGGGCGTCTCCAGAAGCACGCCCTTCGGCGCCCAGAGGATCCCCGGCCAGGACGGATCCGCGGCATGGCACATGGCGCAGCTCCCCTGCACGATCGACGCCGTCTCCTGAAACCCCGGCGCGTCGATGAAGCGCTGCACGCCCGCCGGCACCGCCGCCTCCGCCGCCCCCACGGGCCGCTGCGGCGCGGTCGACAGCCAGGCGATGACCAGGAACAGGATCACCGTGACGCCCCAGGTCCAGTGCGGGCTGCCCTTCCGCGCGTGGCGGGTATTGAACCAGTGCCGGATCGTCACCCCCATCAGGAACACGAGGCTCGCGATCAGCCAGTTCCACTGCGTCGCGAAGACCAAGGGGTAATGATTCGACAGCATCAGGAACACCACCGGCAGCGTCAGATAGTTGTTGTGCGTGCTGCGCTGCTTGGCGATCCTGCCATAGACCGGATCCGGCCTGCGCCCCGCCTTCAGGTCGGCCACCACGATCTTCTGGTTCGGGATGATGACCAGAAAGACGTTGGCCGTCATGATCGTGGCCGTGAAGGCCCCGAGGTGCAGGAGCGCCCCGCGCCCCGAGAAGACCTGCGTGTATCCCCATGACACCGCGACAAGGACGCCGAACAGCGCCACCATCAGCCAGGTCTGGTCGGCATCGACGAAGACACGGCACAGCGTGGTGTAGGCGATCCAGCCCAGCGCCAGCGAGGCGATCGAGATGGCGACGGCCTGCCACACCGCCAGATCCGCGACGGCCGGGTCGATGAGGTAGAACTCCGCCCCGAGGTAATAGACGAGGACGAGGAGCGCGAAGCCCGACAGCCAGGTGGCGTAGCTTTCCCACTTGAACCAGGTCAGGTGCCCGGGCATGTCGGCGGGGGCCACGAGGTATTTCTCGATGTGGTAGAACCCCCCGCCGTGGACCTGCCATTCGTCCCCGTCGGCGCCCGACGCGGGCTTCGGGTCGCGCCGCAGGCCAAGGTCGAGCGCGATGAAGTAGAACGAGCTTCCGATCCAGGCGATGGCCGTGATGACATGCAGCCAGCGGACGGCGATCTCCGCCCACTCCATCAGCACCGCGTAGTCGTACATGCGTCCCCCGCGCCCCCGGTCCCACGGTCAGCAATAGCGCAGCGATGCGCTCCGCGCCAAGCGGTCAGCGGAAGCGCAGGGCGTTACCCCTGGTCGTTCCAGGGCGACGGGGCGTCCCGCCGCCGGTGGGCCGGCGGCAGTTCGGTGTAGCTGCCCTCGATCACGTCGTCCGGTGGCGTGCGCGGGCGCATCGCCGCCATCCGCACCCCCATCCGCGCCACCATCCGCCGCTGCACCGCCGGGATCAGCAGCACGAGGCCCAAGGCCGAGGTCAGCAGCCCCGGCACGATCAGCATCACCGCCGCCGCCGCGCGGAAGGCCTGCCGCGCCACCGCCGCCCCGGCGCTGCCGCTCCGCCGGTCCATCGCGGACCGCAGGTCCGACAGCCCCCCGCGCCCGCCCGCCCCGCGCAGCAGCACCACCCCGGACAGGGTCGAGGCCAGGACCAGCGCCAGCACCCCGAACACCCCGATCCACTGCCCCACGATCACGAAGGCGGCGATCTCGGCCAGGGGCAGGCCGAAGATCAGCAAGAACATGGGCATCCGTCGCATCCTTTCGCCAGGGCGGGGCGGCGGCAGGTAGACTTGGCCGGACCCCCACCCTACATAGACGGCAACAGCCCCTCATGCTATGCCTGCCCGGGCCCGAAGGAAAGATGAACAACTCGCTCCTCCAGCTCCTCGTCCTCGCCGGGATCGCGATCTTCCTGGTCGTCAAGCTCCGCTCCGTCCTCGGCACGCGCGAAGGCTTCGAGAAACCCCCCGTGCCGCTCGAGGAGCTGCGCCCCCGCGCCCGCGCGAACTTCGAGGTCATCGAGGGCGGCCCCGACCGCGACATCGTCGACCACGTCCCCGACGGCTCGGCCTCGGCCAAGGCGCTCGCCGCGATGAAGGCGGCGGAGCCCGGGTTCAGCGTCGGCACCTTCCTGCAGGGCGCGCGCGGCGCCTACGAGATGATCCTCATCGCCTTCGAAAAGGGCGAGATCGACCGCATCCGCCCCTTCCTCGACACCGACGTCGCCGACAGCTTCGCGCAGGCCGTCACCGCGCGCGAGGCGAACGGCCTGACGGTCGAGGCGACCTTCGTCGGCCTGAAGGAGATGGCGCTGCAGGAGGCGACCTTCGACCCGGCGACGAAGACCGCCGAGATCACCGTGCGCTACGTCGGCGAGACCACCCAGGTCGTCCGCAACAAGGCGGGCGAGGTCGTCGAAGGCAGCCCGACCGAGATCAAGCGCCAGCGCGACCTGTGGACCTTCGCCCGCCGCATGGGGTCCGACGACCCGAACTGGCAGCTCGTCGCCACCGGCGACTGATGCGGGGCGCGGTCGCGGCGGCCCGCGCGGTCAGGGCGGCTTCGCGTTCGCGGGCGCGGATCCCGCCGCCGGCGGCCGGACGCGACCGGGCGGTTCCGCGCCTGCGGCGCGCCGCGCCGCCCTGACGCGGCCGCAGGATGCGTCCGCCCCCGGAAAAGCGGCACCGCACGCTCAGCCCCGAAGAGCGCGCGCTGTGGGACACGGTTGCGCGCACGACGCGCGCGCTGCGCGCGGACGTCCCGGCATCCGGCGACGCCGAAGGCGCCGACCTGCCCGCCTTCGCCCCCGCCCCGCCGCAGTCGGTCCCGCCACTGGCCGACCCGCCGCTCCCCCGCTTCCGCCTCGGCGAACGCGCCCTGACCGCCGCGCTGGACGACCTCGCCCTGCCGGTCGCCCAGGCGCTGCGCGGCCAGCCGGTGCAGATGGACGCCCGCACCCACGCCCGCATGACGCGCGGCAAGCTCGCGCCCGAGGCGCGGCTCGACCTTCACGGGCTGACGCTGGCCGAGGCGCATCCGGAGCTCATCCGCTTCGTCCTGAATGCGCAGGATCAGGGCCTCCGCCTCGTCCTCGTCATCACCGGCAAGGGCAAGGATCGCGACGACGGCCTGCCCATCCCCCGCCGCATCGGCGCGCTGCGCCACCAGGTGCCGCAATGGCTCCGCCTGCCCCCGCTCGCCCCCGCGGTCCTCCAGGTCACCCCCGCGCACGCCCGCCACGGCGGCGACGGCGCGCTCTACGTCTACCTGCGCCGCCGCTAGCGCGGCCCGGCGAGCCTGAGGTTGCCCTCGCCGATCGCGGCGACCGGCGCCAGGATGATCCGCGTCGCGTTCTGCACCGTCAGCACCGCCCCCGGGATCAGCCCCGTCCGCCCCGCCGCGTCGCCGCCGAAGGCCCGGTCGATTTCGCCGATGCGGTCCAGCACGCGGATCAGCGCGGGCGAGTTCGCCACGTTGAAATGCCCCGGTCCCTCGCTGAAGGCGCTGGCGTCCAGCACCGTCACGGCCAGGTCGTCGACCCGGCCGATGTCGGTCAGCGCGCCCAGCCGGTCGCGCTGCCCCGTCAGCCGGGCCGACAGCCGCAGCACCCGGTCGCGCGACGAGGTGAAGATGATGAAGGGATCGGGCAGCCGTCCGATGGCCTTGGCCTGCATGCGGAACACGTCCACGTCGATGTCGGGCGAGATCAGCACCACGCCGGAAATCTTGTCCAGCACGTCGCGCCGCCCGCCGATGGCAAGCTGCCGCAGCGCCTCCATCGTCAGGTGCGCGCCCATCGAATGCGCCACCAGCAGGATCCGGTCGGCCCCCGCCGCCTGGACCTCGGTGATCAGCTGCGCCAGCCCGTCGCGCGAGAACACCGCGGAATCGCGGTCGGTCACGTAGCCGAGCGGGCGCGCCAGCGACGGCCAGGCGAAGTGCACCGCCTCGCCCGGCAGGTCCAGGTCGGCGGCAAGCTGCGCGATGCGATACAGCCCCTCGGCGAAGTTGTTGTTGTAGCCGTGGACGAAGATCGTGGCCTCGTTGCCCTCCTGCCGGATATCCATGCGCAGGTTGCGCCGGAAATCGGCCTCGCTGGCAAAGATCGTGCGCCCGATGGTCAGGAAGTCGGTCCGCGGGTCCGGGGTCGCGCCCCGGCGCGGATACCGGATCGTGCCGACCTCGCGGTCCGGCGGCACCGAGATCGCATATTCGGCGTAGGTCATGGTCTCGGACCGTTCCGCCCCGAACTCGCCGGTGGCCGGGTCGAGCTTGCGCGTGGTGCCGACGAACACGTCCTCGCTGCGCCCGATGCCAAGCGCCTCCGGGTAGGTGGTCAGCGCGCCGCGCGGCGTGCAGGCGGCCAGCAGCAGTGCGGCGGCAAGGATCAGGCGCATCGACGTCCCCGTGGATTACAGGACGTAACGCGAGATGTCCGCCGACCGTGCCAGCGCGCCCAGGTTTTTTTCCACGAACCCCGCGTCGACCGTGACGCTGTCGCCGCCGCGGTCGGGCGCGGTGAAGGACAGCTCCTCGAACACCCGTTCCATCACGGTGTAAAGCCGGCGCGCCCCGATGTTCTCCACCGCCCGGTTCACCTCCGCCGCGATCCGCGCCAGCGCCGCGATCCCGTCGTCGGTGAAGGTCACGGCCACGCCTTCCGTCCCCATCAGCGCCGCATACTGCCGCGTCAGCGCGTTGTCCGTCTCGGTCAGGATGCGGACGAAATCGCCCTCGGTCAGCGGCGCCAGCTCCACCCGGATCGGCAGCCGCCCCTGCAGCTCGGGCAGCAGGTCCGAAGGCTTGGCCACATGGAACGCGCCGCTCGCGATGAACAGGATGTGGTCGGTCTTCACCGGCCCGTATTTGGTCGAAACCGTCGTGCCCTCGATCAGCGGCAGAAGGTCCCGCTGCACGCCCTCGCGGCTGACATCGGCCCCGCGCGCGTCGGCCCGGGCGCAGATCTTGTCGATCTCGTCCAGGAACACGATCCCGTTCTCCTGCACCGCCTCCATGGCGGCGGCCTTCACCGCCTCGTCGTCGAGCATCTTGTCGGCCTCGGCCGCCACCAGCACCTCGTGGCTTTCGGCGACGGTCATCCTCTTCTTCGCCGTGCGCCCCCCGAAGGCGCGGCCGAACAGGTCCTGCAGGCCCTGCATCTGCATCTCCATCCCCGGCGGGGCCATGCCCAACGGCATCGCGGGGGCCTCGGTCACCTCCACCTCGATCACCGTATCGTCGAGCTCCCCGGCCCGCAGCTTCCGCCGGAACATCTCGCGCGTCGCCTCGCGGGCATCCTTGCCCGCCACCGCCTCGATCACCCGGTCCTCGGCCGCCTTCGCCGCGCGCGCCTTGACCTCCTCGCGCATCCGGGCGCGGGTGTCGATCATCGCCGCATCGACCAGATCGCGCACGATGCTGTCCACGTCGCGGCCGACATAGCCCACCTCGGTGAACTTCGTCGCCTCCACCTTCAGGAACGGCGCCCGCGCGAGCCGCGCCAGCCGGCGGCTGATCTCGGTCTTGCCCACCCCCGTCGGCCCGATCATCAGGATGTTCTTCGGATAGACCTCGTCCCGCAGGTCCGCGCCCAGGCGCTTGCGCCGCCAGCGGTTGCGCAGCGCCACCGCGACCGCGCGCTTGGCGTCGCGCTGCCCGATGATGTAGCGGTCGAGCTCCGACACGATCTCGCGCGGGGTCAGGTCGGTCATCCGGGCACTCCATAGGGCGGCAGGCGGTCCTTGCCGGGGAAGGCCGGCAGGGCCCGCATCAGGCCCGACCGCAAGGGCACCCACCAGGTCCCGAGCGCGGTGATGAACCCGCCCAGGATCAGCGTCACCGCGATGAGCTGCCCGGGATTGCCCCCCTGCGCGTCGACGAACAGCCAGCCCAGCACGGCGGCGATATAGACGATGGCCGCGGTCAGGAACGACCGCCGGTCGATCACCAGCGCCAGCCCCGCGATCACCGCCAGCGCCGCCGTCAGCGCCAGATACCCCGCCGCGCCCCCGATGTTCAAGAGCGTGAAGGCCACCGTGTTCACCAGCGCCGGTGCCGCCAGCAGATGCAGCCAGAACCCCGTCGCCGCGTGCCGGCCCAGCCGATAGGGGTCGCGCGTGTCGAACCACATCGCGGCCAGGAAACACGCCACGCCGAAGCTCAGCGTCGCCAGCGCGAAGGCCGGGCTGTTGCGCAAGTCGAACAGCGCGCCGAACCCCGCCCCCGCTCCCGTCGCCAGATCGGTCAGGTTGTTCAGCGAGGCCGTCGTCGCATAGACCACGCCCAGGGCGGCCAGCCCGATCAGGAAGGCCGTGAAGGGCAGCCGGAAGGTCCGGTACCACAGCCCGAGCGCGACCGCCGTCACCGCCCCCGCCACGATGAACGGCAGCCTTACCCGGCCTGTGTCGAACCCCACGATGGTGATGGCCGAGACGTAGATCCCCCCCGCGAACAGCGACACCAGAACCATCGACGGCAGGTTCATCCGCCGCTTCAGCGTGAAATAGGTGGCCCACCACCAGGCGATCCCGGCGCAGGCGAGCGGGAGAGCCGCGAGCATCGCAAAGCCGCCGAAGACGGTCAGCAGCCCCACGATCCCGCCCATCAGGATCAGGAGGCCGACGCTCACGAAGATCTCGGAAAACCCGCGGAAGAACTCGAACGGCTCGTCCTCGGCCGGCAGCCCGGCGCGCTTGCCCGCCCGGTCGCGGGCGAGCGCGAGCACCGTCGCCGCCTGCGCCTCGGTCAGGTGCCCCGCGCCGACGGCGGCGCGGATGTCGGCCGCGCTGAACTCCGGGGCCTCATCCGGGCGCATGGATCGCCTCCACCGTCAGGTTGCCGTTGGTGTAGACGCAGATGTCGGCCGCGATGGCCATGGCGCGGCGGGCCACCGCCTCGGCGTCCATGTCCGTGCCCATCAGCGCCCGCGCCGCGGCCAGCGCGAAGTTCCCGCCCGACCCGATCGCGGCCACGTCATGCTCGGGCTCCAGCACGTCCCCCGCGCCGGTGATGACGAACAGGTCGCGCCCGTCGGTCACGATCAGCATCGCTTCCAGGTTGCGCAGATACTTGTCCGTCCGCCAGTCCTTCGCCAGATCGACCGCCGCCCGCGCAAGCTGCCCCGGCGCCGCCTCGAGCTTCTTCTCCAGCCGCTCCAGCAGGGTGAAGGCGTCCGCCGTGCTGCCCGCGAAGCCGCAGACCACGTCCCGCCCGCCGGGGCTGAGGCGGCGCACCTTCCGCGCCGTGCCCTTCATCACCGTCTGCCCGACGCTGACCTGCCCGTCGCCCGCCACCACCACGCGGCCGCCGCGCCGCACGGCCAGGATGGTCGTGCCGTGCCAGCCGGGAAACCTGTCGTCGGTCATGATGTCCCCTTTCACCCCTCCATATTGACTCCCGCCCCCCGGGCCGCAAGGCAGCGGTCTTTGGACGAGGCATTTCCGATGATCCACCCGAAACGCGACCGCATCATTGCGATCACCCTCTTGCTCGCCGGCCTCGCCGCGCTTTTCCAGGGCCTGCCCGACATCCTGGCCAATCGCGAAAGCATCCGGCTTGTCCTTGGCGGCCTCGGCGGCCTCGTCGCCTTCTTCGCGGCCCTGATGATCGCGAGCTCCCTCCGGGCGATGCGACTCCGGGCGCGGATGCAGGCCGCATCGGGCAGGCGATGCTGGCGCTCGCCGTGGTCACGGGCCTCTGGGGCTGGTGGATGGCCGACCGCACGGGCTCCCAGCGCCTTCCGCCGCCAGCGCGGCCGGGGGTAGGTCGCGGGCCCCGGTTGAGCTCTGCGCCGGCGACGCAGGCGACCCTGCCGGGAATCCAGCCGGCGCGGCCATGGCCTTCCGTCAGATCGTCGCGTGCGCGCCCGCGTCGGCGAAGTGGCAGGCGGCGGCCCCGGCATGGGGAACGGGCCGCAGCGCCGGCTCGGTGTCGCGGCAGACCGGCTGGGCCAGCGGGCAGCGGGTGGAGAAGCGGCAGCCGGCAGGCGGGGTGCGGGGGCTGGGCGGGTCGCCCTGCAGCAGGATGCGGGGACGCACCGCCTCCACCCGCGGGTCGGGCGAGGGGACGGCGGACAGCAGCGCCTGGCTGTAGGGATGCGCCGGGTCGGCGAACAGGGGCTTCGCCGCCCCCTCCTCGGCGACGCGGCCGAGATACATCACCGTCACCGCCGAACAGACCTCGCGCACGATCGCCAGGTCGTGGGCGACGATCACGATCGTCAGGCCGAGCTGCGCCTGCAACCGCGCGAAAAGGTTGACGATCTGCGCGCGGACCGAGACATCGAGCGCCGACAGCGGCTCGTCGCAGATCAGGAGCTGCGGCGACAGCGCCAGCGCCCGGGCGATCGAGACCCGCTGCCGCTGGCCGCCCGACAGCGACCGCGGCAGGCGGTCGAGCACGGTCGCGGGCAGGGCCACGAGGTCGAGAAGCTCGGCCACCCGGGCGCGGCGGGCCCTGCCGTCGCCCAGGCCGTGGATCTGCAGCGGCTCCTCCAGCGTCTGGCCGACGGTCTGCCGGCGGCTCATCGAGCCGAGCGGATCCTGGAAGATGAACTGGACCGCGCGGGCGAAGCCCAGGCGATCCGCCCTGGCCCAGGCGGCGCGGTCGCGCCCGAGGATGTCGACGCTTCCCGCCGTCGCCGTCTGCAAGCCGATCAGCGCCCGGGCCAGCGTGGTCTTGCCGCAGCCCGACTCGCCCACGATGCCGTGGAAGGCCCCCTGCGCGACGGTCAGGTCCACGCCGTCCACCGCGCGGACCAGTCCGCCGCCGGACCTGAAATGCACCTTGAGGCCGGAGGCGCGGATGGCGTCAGGCATAGGTCGCGATCCCCTCGGCGGCGACGACCGGCGGGCAGGCGACGCGGTGGCGCACCGGCCCCGGGCCGACGGTCAGCAGCGGCGGGCGGTGGATGCGGCAGGACGGCTGCACCCGGTCGCAGCGGTCGGCGAAGCGGCAGCCGGGTTCGAGCCGCGTCTGGCTGGGCGGGATGCCGGGAATCTCGCGCGTGCCCGAGGCCGCGTCGGAGCGGAAATCGGGCACCGAGGCGAGCAGCCCCCGCGTGTAGGGATGCACCGGCGCGGTCAGCACGTCGATGGCGGTGCCCTCCTCCGCCACCTGGCCCGCGTAAAGCACCGCCACCCGGTCGGCCAGCACCGACACCGCGCCGATGTCGTGGGTGATGAGGATGACGGCGATCCCGTCCTCCTTCTGGATCTGGCGGATCAGCGCCAGGATCTGCGCCTGCACCGTGGCGTCGAGCGCCGTCGTCGGCTCGTCCGCGATCAGCACGCGGGGCCTGGCCGCCAGCGCCAGCGCGATCATCGCGCGCTGCAGCATCCCGCCCGACAGCTCGTGCGGATAGCGGTGGTAGCGGTCCTCGGGGTCGGGGATGCCGAGCCGGGCCAGCAGGGACACGGCCTCCTTCCGCGCGGCCTCGGGCGAAAGGCCCGCAAAGCGCCGGGCCTGCCCGGCAAGCTGGGGGCCGATCCGCAGCATCGGGTTCAGGGCCGACATCGGGTCCTGGAAGATCACCCCGAAGAAGCCGCCGCGCAGCCGGGACAGCTCCTGCGGCGACAGGGACAGGATGTCGCGCCCGTCGGCCCGTGCCTGCCCGCGCAGGTCCACCGCCACGCCCTCGGGCAAGAGGCCCAGCGGCCCGAGCGTCATCACCGTCTTGCCGGACCCGCTTTCGCCGACGATGGCCAGCGTCTCGCCCGGTGCCACCTCGAACCCCGCCCCGTCCACCGCGCGGACCGAGACGGTGGGCGTGTAGAGGTCGATCACCAGCCCCTCGACCTGATAGACCGGTGCGTTCCGGCCGGGGGCGCTCATGCCTCCGCCGCCTTGCGGGCGGTTTCTTCCGCCGCACGGGCGGCGCGCTTGCGCGCGAGAAACCGCCCCCGCACCGCGCGCGGCACCTTCTGCAGCGCGAAGGCTTCGCCCAGCAGGTTGAAGCTCACCACCACGGCCGTCAGCGCCAGGCCGGGGATGATGACCAGCGCGGGATACTCCTCGATGTAGGACATGCCGTCGACGAGCATCTGCCCCCATTCCGGCGTGGGCGGCGCGACGCCGAGGCCCAGGAACGACAGCGTCGCGATGGCCAGCACCAGCGCCCCCGCATCGGCGCTGGCATAGACCACCACCAGCCCCAGCACATGCGGCAGGATGTGGCGGCCGAAGATCCACAGATGCGACGCGCCCATCACCCGGGCCGCCTCGATGTAGGGCTGCTGCAGCTCGGCCACCACGACGGCGCGGCTCATCCGCGCATAGTTCGCCCACCAGGCCAGCGTCAGGGCGAGGATCATCTTCCAGTAGTCGCTGAGCCAGGCGAAGTTCTCGCCCGAGAAGGCCCCCATCAGCGCCAGCGCGATGACCAGCGAGGGCAGCGCCAGCACGATGTCGATGACCGAGATCAGCACCAGTTCGGTGCGCCCGCCGACATAGCCCGCGAACGAGCCGATGACGACCCCGATGGCCAGCGCCGCCACCAGCACGACCGCCATGGCGACGAGCGAGGTGCGCGCGCCGCCGATGATCCGGCTGAAGATGTCGCGGCCGAGATAGTCGGTGCCGAGCCAGTGCGCGGCGGACGGCCCCTGCAGCACGGCGGCATAGTCCTGCGCGGCGGGGTCATGCGTCATGATCCAGGGCGCGAAGACGCCGATCAGGACGAAGACGACGGCAGGCGCAAGGATCGCCCAGGGCCATGCCTTCACGCCGCTCATGCTTTCCGTGGCCTCCGCATCCGGGGATCGGCCAGCATCGCCAGGATGTCCACCACCAGGTTGACCGACACGAAGAACACGACGAACAGCGTCAGCACCGCCTGCATCCCGATGAAGTCGCGGAACCGGATCGCCTCGATGAAGAACGCACCGACCCCCGACAGGCCGAAGACCCGCTCGACCACGATGGCGCCGATGATCATCAGGGTGAACTGCGCGCCGAAGGTCGTCATGTAGGGGATGGCGATGTTCGGCAGCGCCTCGCGCAGCAGCACCGCGCGGCGGGTCAGTCCCTTGGCGAAGCCGGTGGTGGCGAAGGGGCGCGACATGGCGTCCTGCAGGTTGACCCGCACGACGCGGGCCAGCACCGAAGCCGGAAAGAGCGCGATCGTGACCCAGGGCAGAAGCCACGAGGTGAAGCCCGAGACGCCGAAGGTCGGCACCCAGCCGAGGCCGACCGAGAACACGATCACCAGGATCGCCGCGACGAAGAAGTTCGGCGTCGAGGCCCCGGCCAGCGACAGCCCGTGCAACAGCCGGTCGGCGATCCCGCCGTTCGACACCGCCCCGGCGATCCCCATCGCCAGCGAAAGCACCAGCACCAGAAGCCCGCCGCCCGCCAGCAGCGTCAGCGTGACAGGGATGCGTTCGGCAAACTCCTGCGACAGGGGCTTGCCGGTGCGCAACGAGATGCCGAAGTCGCCGGTCAGCGCCGCCCCGACCCAGCGCACGTAACGCACCGGGAACGGGTCGTTCAGACCCAGGTCGTCCGCGATCCGCGCGATCATCGCCCCGTCCGCCCCGGCGCCCGCCGCCCGTTCGGCGATCAGGGCGGCGACGTTGCCGGGCGCCGCCGTGACCAGCCAGAAGGTCAGCGCCGTCGCCGCCAGCATCAGAAGCAGCGCCAGCCCCACCCGCCGCAGGAACATCGCTCGCATCGGCTCAACCCAGCGTGATGCCCTTGAACGGCAGGTCGTAGTCGGTGACGGGCAGGGTGAAGCCCTTCACCCGCGGATTGACCGCCCAGATGCGCTGCACCACGACCAGCGGACTGGCCGCCGTGTTGTCGCGGATCCAGTCGTAGACCGCCTGCATCGCGCCCGCGCGCGCATCGCCGCCGGTGTCCAGCGCGGTCGCCACCAGCTTGTCGAGCTCGGGATGGACGTAGATCTTCCCGTCCGGCCCGGTGTCCGACGCGGTGACGAAGGATGCGCCGAGCGAGCCGTGCGGATCGTAGGGCGCGCCGTAGGTGGCAAAGAAGGTCAGGTCGTACTCGAAGGCCGGGCGGCGCTGGTGCATCACCGCGAGGTCGACCGATTCGATGTTCGCCTTGATGCCGACCTCCGTCAGCATGGCCTGGATCATCTCGGCGATCCGGCGCGAGCCGGGGAAAGCCTCCTCGGACACCAGAAAGGCGATCTCCAGCGCCATCCCGTCCTTCGTCCAGCCCGACCCGTCGCCGGTCCAGCCACCCGCGGCCAGCGCGGCCTGCGCCGCCGCCACGTCGCGCGCGGGCAGCGGGGTGCGGGTGCCCGCGGTGGGCACCGTGGTGGGAAAGATGTCGACGGTCGGATCGGCGAAGCCCTCGAACAGCACCGTCGCTACCGCCGCCCGGTCGATCCCGAGGAAGATCGCGTCGCGCACCGCCTTGTCCTGCATGACCGGCGACTTCGGCGAAAAGCCCAGGATCGTCGTCGCGGTGCCCGGTTCGGCGACGACGGTCATCCC
>CAZNPW010000048.1:0-22140 GCA_964575185.1 uncultured Exiguobacterium sp. | reverse complement strand
CCAGCTCCCGGTCGCCGCCGAAGCGGCTGACGGCCAGGATCGTCGCCCCGTGCATCGCGAACAGCAGGGCGGACCCGTAGAGGAACACGATGCTCAGCGCGTGGAACGGGTTGTAGAACAGGTTGCCGTAGGTGATCGAGAACAGGTTCGTCCAGTCGAGGTGGCTGAAGATGCCGTAGGGCACCGCCTCGCTCCACGACCCCATCAGGATCGGCCGGATCAGGCCCAGCACCAGGAACAGCCAGATCGCGCTGGCGAAGGCCCAGGCGACGTGCTTGCCCATCCCCAGCGCCTCGGCCCGCAGGTAGGTGCGGACCCACCAGGTCAGCACGCTGATCAGCAGGAAGAACGAGGCGATCAGCCAGTAGCCGCCCTGCGCCAGCGGCGGGAAGCGCAGGCCCCATTCGGGTGCCGGCGGGTCGAGCGACAGCCAGAACAGGTCGCGCAGGAACACCGCCGGGTTGAAGCCCGCCTGGTACCAGAACCAGCCGCCGACCATGGTGAACCAGATGGTGCCCGTCGCCAGCGAGATGACCCCGAAGGCGCCGAGGTAGATCGGCCCGATCTGCGCGTTGCCGAACCAGCCGAAGAGGTTCGAGAACGACGCGTTCCTGCCCCGGTTCGACAGGTCGACCGCCTCGACCATCCCCATCTCGGGGGCCGCGCGCACCTGCACCTGGGTGAAGATGTTCTGATACTCAGCCATTGACGCCTCCAGGAATGCCGGCCCACCAGGGCAGGCTCAGCCACCAGTCCCACCAGACGACCCACTGGTCGAACCAGATCGTGCCGCTGATGACGATGCAGACCGCCGACCAGAAGCCCGCGTTCAGCGCCAGCAAGAGGCCCAGCCGGTGGATGCCGAGCGTGCCGATCGAATAGCCGATCAGGTCGCGGAAGTAGGTGTCCTCGTGGTCCGCGGTGCGCATCTCGCGCCCCTTCTCGGGGTTCGCGGCCGACAGGATCAGCGACCCGTGCAGCGCCAGCGCCAGCGCCGTGGTGAAGAAGAACGACACCGCGAGCATGTGCGCCGGATTGTACTGGAAGTTGCCGTACTGGTAGCCCGTGTTGTTCACCCAGTCGAGGTGGCTCCAGATCCCGTAGGGAAAGCCGTAGGCCCAGGCCCCCATCAGGACCGGGCGGATGATGACCAGCGTGACATAGGCGAAGATCGCCACGCCGAAGGCCACCGGCACGTGATACCCGATGCCGAGCTTGTTGCAGATCTCCACCTCGCGCAGCGCCCAGGAGATGAAGGCCAGCGTCGCGCAGAGCGTGATGAGCTGCCACAGCCCCCCGTCCAGCAGCGGCGCGAGCCCCAGGCCGTATTCGATCGGCGGCGCGTCGATCGAGATCAGCCAGGGGTTCCACACCCCCTCCATCGCCGTTCCGTAGAAGATCAGGATCGTGCCGAGCGCCGCGAAGAAGAACGTCGTGACGCCGAAGAAGCCGACGTAGAAGGGCCCGACCCAGAAGTCGAACAGGTTCCCGCCGACGAGCGTGCCCCCCGGCACGCGGTATTTTCGTTCGAAGCTGAGCAGTGCCATGCTTCCCCTCCTCGTATTGGCATGGGCGGGGGCACGCGGCCTCCGTCCGGTGATGTCGTGGTGCCACGCGAAGGGCGCGGGCGCGCGCCGGTCAGCGGGTGAAAGGTGCGGGCGTTCGGGCGCGGGCGGGCGGGATTCCTCCCGCCCGCGACCCAGGGGTCGTCGGCTATTGCGCGGGCGCTTCGGCGACGCGGTTGTACTTGGCCGCGGCGATGTCGAACCAGTTGTAGCCGGGGGTCGACAGCAGGACGAGGTGGATCATCGCTGCCAGAAGGAAGAGGAAGACCCCCTGCGCCACGAACACGCGGCGCGGATCGAAGATGAGCCAGATCTTGTAGAAACGGGACATATCCTGATCCTCCTCAGAACCACGGGCGCCAGATGAAGACCGCCAGATGCGCGATGATGGCCACCAGGGTGAACAAGGTGAGCCCGCTCATGTAGACGGAATGCAGTTCCTGCGCCTGCTCGTCGGTGAGACCTGTGAACGACAGGTCAGTTCTATCAGCCATTCTATCCTCCGGATGGGCAGACTGACGCCGCAAACCCTGCGGCGGGGTTGCCTTTCCGGCCTTGCGGCCGTGGGGCGCCCCGGACCCGCCTTGCGGCGGAGCCGGGATCGGTCATGCAGGGGGCGCGTCCTGCATCCTGCTTCCGCGCGTGGCTCACGCGCGGAAGATCGAAGGCGTGATCGCCCGGGCGTCGGCCCAGGCGCGGGCCAGCGGGCCCATCGCGGGCAGCCGGCCGGTGGTGGCGATGCGGGTGATCCAGGTCGCGACCCCCACGGGCAGCGCGAGCAGGAAGATCAGCGCGAAGTAGATGCGGAACTCGGCCTTCGGCGTGCGGTGGGCATGGTGGCCGCCGCCCGACGTGCAGGCTCCCTGTGCGGTGAAGTCGCTCATGTTCGTCCTCCCATGTCGCCCCGCAGGGCCTCGACGGTTTCCAGCACGACCCGCTCGGCCCCCGCATCGAGCGCGGCACGCTCGGCCGCGTCGCGCAGGGTCTTGGCCGCTGAGATGCGGGTCAGGATCGGGTGTTCGGCGACGATCCGGTCCAGCGCCGCCTGCGCGTCCGCGTCCCAGGGAAAGTCGCGCCGCAGCGTCGCGGGCGTCGCCGCCGCGCGGTCCATCTCGGACGCCAGCGGCAGGACGTGGAAGAGCGCGTCGAACAGCGCGTTGCAGATGTCCTGCACCAGGTTGACCGCGCCCGCATAGCCCATCACCGGCGTGCCCGTCGCCCGCCGGATCGCGGCCCCGGGGAAGGACATCGGCAGGAAGGACGGCCGCGGCCCGTGCCCCGCCGCGAGTTCGGCCAGATAAATCTTCTCGTTGATCGACCCCATCAGGACCAGCGGGCGCCTGTCGCGGATCATCCGCCGCACCGCCTCGTTGTCGGTCTTCTTCCCCGCCGTGCGGGCCACGGCAAAGGCGCAGGGCAGGCCCAGGTCCTCCTCCAGGAACAGCCGGATGCCGCGGGCATAGGTCTCGTTCGCCACGATCCCGAAACTCGCCGTGGCGAAGAAGTCCTGCGTCACCGACCGCCACAGATCCCACAGCGGCTTCAGCGTGCTGTGCTTCTCGCGCGCGATGAAGGGTTCGGGGTCGAGCCCCAGCATTCCGCCCAGCGTCCGCAGGAAGGCGGTCGTCGACTCCATGCCGATCGGGGCCTGGAGGTAGGGCTTGCCCAGAACCTCGGCGAGGCCCCGGCCGAACTCGCGGTACATCACCACGCTGGCATCGGCGTTCACGAGGTTGCGCATCTCGGCCAGATGGCTGCCGAGCGGCATCACCATGTTCACCTCGGCCCCGATCCCCTCGACCAGGCGGCGGATCTCGTGCAGGTCCGACGCCATGTTGAAGGTGCCGTACATCGGCCCCAGGATGTTGACGCGCGGCTTCGCGTCCGCGGCCCGCGGTGCCTCGGGCGGCATCCGGCCCTTGGTCTGGCCGAACTCGGTGAAGATCCAGGTCATCGCCCGGTCCGCCGCCTGCCACTGGTCCTCGTCGATCGTGCGCGGCAGGAAGCGCTGGATGTTCGTGCCCATGGGCGTGACGCCCCCGCCGATCATCTCGGCGATGCTGCCCGTCACGACGACCGCCGGCAGCGCCGGGTCGAGCGTCTTCCACGCCCGGCGCATCGCGCCCTCGGTCCCCTCGCGCCCCAGCTCCTCCTCGCCGAGGCCGGTGACGACGATGGGCAGCTCATGCGGCGGCAGCGCGTCGGTGTAGTGCAGGACCGACGTGACGGGCAGGTTCTCGCAGCCGACCGGCCCGTCGATGACGACCTGCAGCCCCTTCACCGCGCAGAAGGCATAGACCGCGCCCCAGTAGCCGCCCGCCCGGTCGTGGTCGAGGATCAGCATGTTGCGCCCCCCGTGCCGACCGGCGCGCGTTGCGCGGAAAGGGGCGAAACGGAAGACAGGTGGAAGACGTGCGGAAGACGCCGGGAAGACGTGCGGAAGATCATATCATCTCCTCCGCCTTGGCCGCCTTCGCGGCGCGGTCGAGCTTCTTCTGGTGCACCGCCCGGAAGTCCGGCCGCAGGTTCGGCGCGCCCTCCCAGATGCCCGCCGTGTCGCCCTGACCCACCCCCGCGAAGAAGGCGGTCATGCGCGCCATGCGCGGGGCGTTGCCGATGGCGGCGTTCACCACCTCGGCCAGCGAGCCGGCTCCGGCGGGCCCCATCAGCGGGCGGGCCGAGATGAGGTTCGTGAAGTAAAGCGCCGGAATCCCTTTCGATTTCGCGTGCTGAACCACCGGCGTCGTGCCAATCGCGAGGTCCGGGGCCAGCGCGTCGACGGCCATCAGGTCGTCCTCGAGGCTCGCCCGGAACCTGACCGAAACGCCCTTGGATTCAAGCCATTGCCGGTCGCCGTCGCTCCACGGGGTCTTTGGGCAGGCGGTGCCGACGTAGGGCACCTCCGCCCCGCTCTCGATCAGCAGCCGTGCAACCAGCAGCTCGCTACCTTCATACCCCGACACCGTGATCCGCCCCCGGACCGGCTTCGCCGCCAGCGCCCCCCGGATCGCGGGCAGGAAGGCGTTCTGCGCCGCCGCCACTTTTTCCGCAGCGATCCCATAGGCTTCGCCGATGTTCCTCAGCCAGTCCGCAGTGCCGTCATGGCCCACGGGAGCGGATCCGACGATGACGCGCCCCGCCGCCTGGAACTCGCGGATGCTTGCCGCATAGAACGGATGGATCGCCGCGACGACCCCGCAATCCAGCGCCGCATAAAGCTCCCGCCACTCGCGGCACGGCACCGTCGGACCCGCCGCCAGCCCCATCGGGGCCAGCATCGCGCCGATCATCACCGGGTCGGCCGGGAACATCTCGCCCAGAAGCGCGACCGTCGGCCGGTCCCCCCGCCCCGCCACCGGCGCAGGCACCGGCCCCGCCGTGACCTCGGCCCGGGCGTAGGCGAGCATCGCGCCGGCCAGCACATCCTTCGCCTCGGCATGGGTCGGCACGCCGAAGCCCGGCACGTCGATGCCGACGATCCGCACCCCGTTGATTTCCTTCGGCAAAAGCCGCAGGGGCACGCCGCTGGCCGTGGGCACGCAGAGGTTCGTCACCACCACCGCATCGAGGTCGCCGGGCGCGGCGAGCGCGTGCACCGCCTCGCGGATGTCCTCGAAGAGCTTGCCGGTCACCAGCGTCTCGGAGTTGAAGGGCACATACCCCACCGACCGGCGCGCCCCGTAGAAGTGACTGACGAAGGTCAGCCCGTAGACGCAGCAGGCCGACCCCGACAGCACCGTCGCCACCCGCCGCATCCGCAGGCCCACGCGCAGCGAGCCGAAGGCCGGGCACATGGATTGCGGTTTGTCGTGAGGACCTTGCGGGTAGTCCTTCGCAAACTGCGTGAGGAGTTTGCCGTTCCCCGCCGCCCGCGCGGCATCCGCCATCGCGCCGGGCGCGTGGCAGCCGAGGCCGTCGATGGGGGTTGCGTCGTTCATGCGAAAAGGCCCTCTCCCCCGGCCCCTCTCCCACGGGAGAGGGGGGCGCTGCGGACAGGTTCCGGCACGACGACGGAGGTCGGGCACCTCCCCTCTCCCGTGGGAGAGGGGATGGGGGAGAGGGCAGCGTCGAGCCGGGCCAGGGCGTCGAGGTCAAGCATGGTCGTAGACCACTTCAAGGCTGGGTTTCGCGGCGGCGTTCTTGCCGCGCATGTCCATGTCCGTCGCGGGCTCCAGGACGAAATCCGCGCCGGTGGTATGGGCGTCGAAGAGGTTCAGGAGGCCGTCCTGGCTCAGCGGCTTCGGGCGCAGCGGCGGGGCTTCGGCGACGTTCACCGCGAGCTCCTCGAACAGTGCCCCCCACGGGGTGCTGTGCGAGCCAACGATCTGATAGTTCGCGGATTTCTTCCGCAGATCGTCGTCCGCCGGGATCGCCGCGAGCACCGGGATGTTCACCGCCCTGGCGAAGGCCGCGGCCTCGCCCGACCCGTCGTCCTTGTTGATGACGATCCCCGCCACGCCGACGTTGCCGCCGAGCTTGCGGAAATACTCCACCGCCGAGCAGACGTTGTTGGCCACATACAGCGACTGCAGGTCGTTCGACCCGACCACGATCACCTTCTGCGCCATGTCGCGCGCGATCGGCAGCCCGAACCCGCCGCAGACCACGTCGCCCAGGAAGTCGAGCAGGACGTAGTCGAAATCCCAGTCGTGGAAGCCGAGCTTCTCGAGCGTCTCGAAGCCGTGGATGATCCCCCGCCCGCCGCAGCCGCGGCCGACCTCGGGGCCGCCGAGTTCCATCGCGAAGACCCCGGCGCGCTTGAAGCAGACATCGCCGATCCGCACCTCTTCGCCCGCGAGCTTCTTGCGGGTGGAGGTCTCGATGATCGTCGGGCAGGCCTTGCCGCCGAACAAAAGGCTGGTCGTGTCCGACTTCGGGTCGCAGCCGATGAGCAGCACGCGCTTGCCCATCTCGGCCATCATGCAGGAGAGGTTGGCGAGCGTGAAGGACTTGCCGATCCCGCCCTTGCCGTAGATGGCGATGATCTGCGTCTTCTTCGTGGGCTCGGCCGCGGGGATCTCCAGCGTCGGCTCCTCGTGCGCCTCGGCGCGGAGGCGGGCGTCGAAGTCGCGCAGATTGGGCACTTCGGTCATTGGACGGCGCTCCAGTCGAGGATCATCTTCAGGCAGGCCGGGTCGGTGAAGGCGGTGGCGTAGGCGGCCGCGGCGTCCCCGGCGGGGGCGGCGTGGGTGATGAGGCCCGCAAGGCTGAGCGCGCCCGATTCGACCAGGGTGCGGGTGGCGGTCATGTCGGCAGGGGTCCATTCGGACGCGATCCGCAGGCGGGCCTCGCGCATGAAGGCGGGCGGGTAGGCGAAGGCGACGGGTTGCGTGTAGAAGCCCGCGAGCACCAGCTCGCCCCCCCGGGCCAGCCGCCCGATCAGGGTGTCGATCAGGCCGACGGCCCCGGAGGCGTCGTAGATCGCCTGGTAGTCGCGGCGGGGGTCGGTCTCGGGGTCGATCACCGGATAGGCGGTGGCATCGCGGCGGGCGGGGTTCGTCTCCCACACCGTCGGCGGCTGGCCCCCGGCGGCGAGCGTCAGCCGCGCGAGAAGCCGGCCGAGCGTGCCGTGGCCGACGATCAGGTCGGGCAGGCGCGTCTGGAAGCCCGCGATGGCATGGCGGGCGGTCGCGGCGAGTGCGAGCAGCGCCCCTTCGGCAGCGAGGCCCGCGTCGATCCGGGTCACCCGCGCGGCGGGGGTGACGAGGTGGCGTGCGGCCCCTCCGAACAGCCCGCGCGCCTCACCTCCGAAACAGGTGGCGCCGGGCACGAAGACCCGGTCGCCGGGGCGGAAGCCGGTCGAGGGGGCAGCCTCGACCACGTCTCCCGCCGATTCGTAGCCCGGCACCAGCGGGTAGCCCATGCCCGGGAAGGCGGGCATGGTGCCTTCCCAGAAGAGCTTCTCGGTGCCGGTGGAAATGCCGGAATGGGTGATCCGGACGACGACATCGCCCTCGCCCGGCGCGGCGAGCCCCACGTCGGACACGGACAGCGCCCGCGGACCTTGCAGGATGACGGCGTGCGTCCTCACCTTGTTCCCCATCTGCGGTGCCCCCCGTTCCAGGCCGGGGCTTCGGCATGGCGTCATCTTATGCTTACATTTTGGACTGTCAACTTAACTAGACATACACCCGTGTAATCTTTCGGGGGAGCGCGTCACGCGCGGGCCGTCACCACCGCCGTGACGAAGGGCCGGAAGGGCCGTGGCGCGGCGATGCCGGTGAAGCCCGCTGCGGCCAGGAGGTCCGCGATCTCGGCCTGCGACCGGGTGCGGCCGGTGCGCATCGCGAGCGTGTAGAGCGCGAAGTAGACGTCGGTCCGCGGGTCGGGGCGGTCGCCGCCCGACATCGGCTCGGACACGATGATTCGGCCCCCGGGCGGCAGCGCGGCGCGCGCCCTGGCCAGAAGGGCCGCGACGGTGGCGTCGGCGTGATCGTAGAGGACGCGCACCAGGGTGATCGTGTCGGCCCCGGCGGGCAGCGGGTCGTCGCGGAAGCTGCCGGGGTGGATGGCGAAGGGGCCGGTCGCCCCCGCGACCACCGCGGGCAGGTCGAAGAGCGTCAGGCGCAGCCCGGGGTGGCGCGCCGCGACGGCGCGCAGGAAGGCCCCGGTGCCGCCGCCCAGGTCCATCAGGTGCCGCGCGCCCGTCAGGTCCACCGAGCGCAGCGTGTCGTCGGCCACCAGGCGCTGGCTGTCGGCCATCAGCCGCGAATAGGCCGCCGCGCGCCCCGGGTCGGTCGCGGCGCCCGCGCCGAAGACGTAGGGCCAGACCTGCGACAGGGCCGTGTCGCCCTGCCCGCGCAGCAGCGCGAGCGGGTCGGCGAGGTCCTGGTAGAAGGCCGCGTGGTGGGCGACCATGCCGGCCAGCCCCGGCACGGCCAGGAAGGCCGCGCCCCGCGCCGTCAGGTGCCACAGGCCGCGCCGTTCGCGGATCAGCCGCAGCCCCGCGCCGGCCCGCAGCAGGATCAGCGCGCGGTCGCCCGGCAGGTCGGCCAGCGCGGCGAGCTGCGCGGTGGTGGCGGGCCCCTGCCCCAGCCGGTCGAGCACGCCGCCCGCAACCAGCGCGGCCAGGACCTGCGACCGCACGAAGCCCTGCACCAGGTCGAACAGCGCCTGCCCTTCGGCCCGCGCGATGTGGCGCAGGCCGGGGATGCGGTCGCACAGCGCGTGAAACCGGGGGCTTGCAGCCAGCCGCGCCGTCCAGGACAGCCCGGCACGCGGGGCCGCCGGGCCGGTGGACAGCTCGGTCACCGGCCCGCCCGCGCCGCCTGCGGGGTCAGGCTGACCGGCGTCATCTTCTCGGCATAGGCGCGGACCATCTGCGCGAGCATCGCCTCGCCGTCGCATTTCGGGATCGAGGCGATGGCCCCGGCGAGGATGTCCTTCAGGTGGCCGACGGCCCCCGCGAGGCCCCATTCCTGCACCGCCGAGGGCCGGCCGAGGCGGGCGTCCTGGCCAGCGGGCTTGCCCGTCTGCGCCTCGGTCTCGAGCGCGTCGCGCAGGTCGTCGGCGACCTGGAAGGCCGCGCCGATGCGGGCGCCGAGTTCCTCCCACGGGTCGGGGTCCTTGCCGGCGGCGATGGCCCCCATCTGGGTCGCGGCGATGAAGAGCGCGGCGGTCTTGGCGTGGTGGTAGGCGGCGAGGTCGATCTGCGGCTCGGACTCCCAGCCCTGGCCCGCGCAGATGCCCATCGGCATGCCGGTGCGCCGGGCGAGGTGCGCGACCAGCCGCAGCGCGCGGGCGGGGTCGTCGACCCCGGCGCGGGCGAGCGTCTCGAAGGCCGCGATGATGAGGCTGTCGCCCGCCAGCACCGCGAGCGGTTCGCAGAAGGCCAGGTGCACCGCCGGCTTGCCGCGGCGGGTCGCGGCGTCGTCGAAGGCGGGCAGGTCGTCGTGGACGAGGCTCGCGCAGTGGATCAGCTCCAGCGCGGCGGCGGCGGCGTCGGTGAGGCGGGGCCGGTCGTCCCCGCAGGCCAGCGCCACCGACATCAGGATCGTCGGCCGGATCCGCGCCCCGCCGGGGAGGACGGCGTAAGGCAGGGCCGCAGCCAGGCGCGGCGGGGTCTCGCCCGTCGCCGCATGGGCCAGCGCGTCGCGCACGGCCCGGTCGATCCGCGTGTCGAGTGGCATCCGCGCGTGCCTCCTTGGGGTGCAGCCCCCCGGGGTGACTATCGCACCCGGCCGGGCGTGTGTAAATCTAGACTTACAGATTTATGTCGTGCAACCTTGACGGATGGCGCAGCGCATCATCGTCATCGGGGCGGGCTTCGGCGGGCTGGCGGCTGCGGTCCGGCTGCAGGCGGCGGGCCATGCGGTGACCCTGCTCGAGGCGGCGGGGGCGGTCGGGGGCAAGGCGCGCACCGTGCCGTCGGACGCCGGGCCGGTCGACGCGGGGCCGACGGTGCTGACGCTGCGGGGGGTGTTCGACGACCTCTTCGCGCTGGCCGGCGCGCGGCTGGAGGATCACGTGCGGCTGATCCCGCAACCGGTGCTGGCGCGGCACTGGTGGCCGGACGGCGCGACGCTGGACCTGACGCCGGACCGGGGCACCAACATCGCGGCGGTCCGGGCGTTCGCGGGGGCGCGCGAGGCCGCGGCCTTCGCCCGCTTCGACGCGCTGGCGGAAGGGCTGCGCGCGGCCTTCGCGGGGCCGGTGATGCGGGCCCCGGCCCCGCGGCCGGGGCCGATCGTTCGGGCGGCGCTGGCCCGGCCGGGCCTGTGGGGCGCGCTGCGGCCGGGGCTGACGCTCGACGCGCTGCTGCGCGCGCATTTCCGCGACCCGCGGCTCGTCCAGCTGTTCGGGCGCTATGCGACCTATGTAGGCGGGCTGCCGGCGCAGGTGCCGGCGGTGCTGGCGATCGTCTGGCGGGCCGAGGCGGCGGGCGTCTGGGCGGTGGCGGGCGGGATGCACGGCCTGGCCGAGGCGCTGGCCGGGCTGTTCCTGCGCCTGGGCGGGCGGCTGCACCTGGAGGCGCGGGCGACCGGGCTTCGCGTCGCGGATGGCCGGGTCGCGGGGGTGGAGGTGGCGGGCGAGGTGCTTCCGGCCGAGGCCGTTGTCTTCGCGGGCGATCCCGAGGCGCTGGCGGCCGGGTTTCTGGGGCCGGAGGCGCGCGCGGCCGTGGGCGCGCGCGAAACGCCGCGCAGCCTGTCGGCGCATGTCTGGGCCTTCGCCGCGCGGGCGCGGGGGGCCGACCTGATCCACCACAACGTCTTCTTCACCGCCGACGCCGGGGCCGAGTTCGGCGCGCTCGCGCGCGGCGAGGTCCCGCGGGCGCAGACCGTCTACGTCTGCGCCGAGGATCGCGCGGCAGGCCCGGTGACGGGGACGGAGCGGTTCGAGATGATCCTGAACGCCCCGCCGGGGCTTGCCGACAGCGACGACACGAGGGAACAATGCCGGTCATCGACCTTCTTGCATCTCAGGGCCTGCGGCTTGACCTTCGATCGGGTGCCACCGTCCTCCGCGCTGGCGACGCCGGCCGATCTGGCGCGGCTGTTCCCGGGCAGCCGGGGGGCGATCTACGGGCGGAGCCCGGCGGGGGCCTGGGCGACCTTCCTGCGGCCGCTGGCGCGGACACGGCTGCCGGGGCTGGTGCTGGCGGGGGGCGGGTGCCATCCGGGGGCGGGGGTGCCGATGGCGGCCCTGTCGGGCCGGCACGCGGCCGCGGCGATCATGACCGGCCGGACTTCACGGTGGCGCCGGGACCGGACGGCTATGCCTGGTGGTATGTCGACGCCGTCAGCGACGACGGGACCCGCGCCGTCAGCGTGATCGGCTTCGTCGGTTCGGTGTTCTCGCCCTGGTATGCGTGGAGCGGCAGGCAGGACCCGCAGGACCACTGCTGCATCAACGTGGTGACCTACGGCCCGGGCGGGCGCTTCTGCATGACCGACCGGGGGCGGCCCGCGCTGCACCAGACGCGCGACGCGCTGGCCGTGGGGCCTTCGGCGATGGAATGGCGCGGGGACCGGCTGGTGATCTTTGTCGACGAGGTGTCGACCTTTCCCTGGGTTTCCCGCGTCCGCGGCACGGTCACGGTCCGGCCGCAGGCGATCACGGGGGTCGAGGCGCGGCTGCATCCGCGCCACGTCTGGCGGCCCTTCGCGCCGGCGGCGCGGGTCGAGGTGGCGCTGAGCCAGGGGCATGTCTGGCGGGGCCACGGGTATTTCGACGCGAACTTCGGCACCGCGGCGCTGGAGGCCGATTTCGACTTCTGGACCTGGGGGAGGTTCGGCTTCCGCGACCGGACGCTGTGCTTCTACGATGCCGTGCGCCGCGACGGGACGGCGCTGGACCTGGCCGTGGCGATCGCCCCGGACGGCGGCGTGGAGGTCGTCGTCCCGCCGCCGAAGGCGCGCCTGCCGCGCAGCCGCTGGGGCGTGCGGCGCGAGACGCGGGCCGATCCGGGCGCGGTGCCGCGGCAGACGCTGGGGATGCTCGACGCGCCCTTCTACAGCCGCGCCGCCGTGACGACGACGGTGGGGGGCGAGGCGGGCCAGGGCACGCACGAGGCGCTGGACCTGCGGCGGTTCCGCCTGCCGGGGCTGAAGGCGATGCTGGCGACGCGGGTGCCGCGGCGGCGGGGGTGGCCCTGAGGTCGACGGCGCGTCCGGGGCCGGGCGGACCGGTTGCGGCGCGGCCGGATGCCTCCGGCGGGGATATTTGCAGGAAGATGAGGGCGGGGCGTCAACCTTGACCTGGTGCGAAGGCCGGTCCGTAGAAGCCCGCGCCGGGATCGGCCCAGGCGATGCCCTTGCGGTGCATCCGGGCCAGGACCTCGGCCAGGTCGGCGGGGCGGTCCTGGATGCAGATTTTCGTGAGGTGCCAGGTCAGGAACTGATCGTGCGGCCAGGCGCGGCCCATCGCGGCGGCGAGTGCTGCGGGCATCGCGGCGGGGTCGGTCAGCGTCACCGCGTTCTGACCGAAGTCGGTCTGCCCGCCGAGCACGGCGGGGGTGCCGTGCAGGAAGCCCTCGAAGGCGCAGGCGCTGGTCACCGTGACGGCGCAGGCGCAGGCGGCGAGGATGTCGTGGATCGACGCCCCGGTCAGCGTCACGCCGGGGCCGGTGCGGGCGGCGAGCGCGGCGAGCTCCTCGGGCCTGTTGTTCGGGTGCGGGCGGATGACCACGGGGCGGTCGCCGCGGGCGGCGACCAGGGCGTCGAGCATCTGCAGAACGGTCAGGTGGTTGCGGTGGTGGAGCGGCCTGCGGAAGTCCTGCGCGAAGAAGGCGAGGCAGCCGGGCGGGACCGCCTGCCCGCGCGGCGGCTGGGCGAACTTGGAGCGGTTGGCGGCGATGAACTTCTGCCGCAGCCGGGCGGTGAAGTCGGCGGCGAAGGCCGCCGACACCGCGCGGGGGTCGAAGCGCGCGAGCCGGGCGGTGGAGTTGTTGCGGCTGGCGACCTCGTCGAAGAACCAGAAGCCGTGCAGGTAGGCGGGCACGCAGTGGAAGGCGGTGGGGGCGTAGAGCGGGCGGTCCTCCATCAGGATGTGGACGTGGGTCGGGTCTGCGGCGGCGGCGTGGCTCGCGTCGTCGAAGGCCACCACGGCGACCGGCAGGGGCGCGCGGGCGGCGAGCGCGGACAGCAGGCGGAACCTGTTCGCGGTCAGGCCGGCGAGCATCCTGTCGCGGGCGTGGAAGACGAGGTGGGGTCCGGCGCGCGACAGCCAGCGCGCGGGCCGCACGGGGCCCCAGGCGGTCACGGGCGGGGCCCCGATGTCTTGCAAGACATCGGTCCGGTTCCTTGCAAGGAACCGGCGCGCGCCCGGCGACGCCGCCCCCCCGGCCGGGTCAGCGGAACAGCACCAGCGCGCCCGGCGACCAGGCGACGCGGGTGCGCGTGCCGCGGTCGAGCACCGGGCGGCCGAAGACGTTGCGCATCGAGATGCGCACGGGCGCGTCCAGCCCGTCGAGCCTGACGTCGTAGTAGGTCATGTCGCCGTAGTAGACGACTTCGGACACCGTGGCCGCGACCTCGCGGTCGGTGGCCTGGTTGCCGTCGTAGAGGATGGTCAGCGTTTCCGGCCGGAAGCCCACGCTCGCCGCGCCGCCCGCGGCCGACATGCACTGCGCGGGGCCGAGCAGCGCCTCGCCGAAGCCCTGCACGTCGACCCGGACGCGGTCGGGGGCCTCGTCGATCACGCGCGCGGGGACGAAGTTCATCGTGCCGATGAAGTCCGCGACCTTGCGGCTGTTCGGGCGGCGGTAGAGCGTTTCGGGGTCGGCGAGCTGCGCGATGCCGCCGTCGAACATGACCGCGATGCGGTCGGACATGACCAGCGCCTCTTCCTGGTCGTGGGTGACGAGGATGAAGGTGATGCCGACCTGGCGCTGGAGCTTGATGAGCTCTTCCTGCATCGTCTCGCGCATCTTCTTGTCGAGCGCCGACAGGGGCTCGTCGAGGAGCAGCACCTTGGGCTTCAGGATCAGCGCGCGGGCGAGCGCCACGCGCTGCCGCTGGCCGCCCGAGAGCGCGTGCGCGGCGCGCTTGTCGAAGCCCTTCAGGCCCACCATCTCGAGCGCCTGCGCGACGCGGCGGGCCTTGTCGGCCGGGGTGCCGGATTCGCGGCGCAGGCCGAAGCCCACGTTCTCCTCGACCGTCAGGTGCGGGAAGATCGCGTAGGACTGGAACACCATGTTGGTCGGCCGGACGTTGGCGGGGACGCCCGCCATGTTCTTGCCGTCGATCAGCACCGCGCCGGAGCTGATCCCCTCGAACCCCGCGATGGTGCGCAGGAGCGTGGTCTTGCCGCAGCCCGAGGGGCCGAGGAGCGAGAAGAACTCGCCGGCCTTGATCGTGCCGGTGATGCCGCGCAGCGCGTGGTAGTCGCCGTAGTATTTGTGGACGTCGCGGAACTCGATCATGTCGGGTCGGCTGTCAGCAGCGGTCAATGGATGCCTCCGGTGGCCTGCGCGCCCAGGCGGGCGAGGCCGCGGCGACGGTAGAACTCGGCGATGGCAAGGAGCGTCACCGAGATGACGACGAGCACCGTGCCCAGCGCCATGATGACCGGCACCGCCTGGGGGAAGCGGAACTGGCCGAAGATGTAGACGGGAAGCGTCGGTTCGGTGCCCGACAGGAAGAACGAGATGATGAACTCGTCGAGCGAGATCGTGAACGAGATCAGCAGCGACGAGATGATGCCGGGCATGACCAGCGGCAGGACGATCAGCCGGAAGGTGGAGGCGGGCGTCTCGCCGAGGTCGTAGGCCGCTTCCTCCAGCGACCTGTCGAGCGACTGGAAGGCGGAGGTCAGGATCGCGATGGCGAAGGGCGTGGTCACGAGGACATGGCCGAGGATCACGCTGAAGATCGACAGGGGCAGACCGACGGCCAGCAGCACGACCAGCAGCGACACCGCGAGGATGATCTCGGGCAGGACCAGCGGCAGCATGATGAGGCCCATGGCGGGGGCCTTGAACGGGAAGTTGTAGCGCGTGCTGGCGCGGGCGGCGCAGATGCCGAGGATGGTGGAGATGACGCTGGTGGTGACGGCGATGATGACCGAATTGATCGCCGCGGCCCGCAGGGCGGAGTTGCCGAGCAGCGCCGTGAACCACTGCGTCGTGAAACCCGACAGCGGGAAGGCCACGATGGCCGCGTCATTGAAGGCGAAGATCGGCAGGAGCACGATCGGGGCATACAGGAACGCGAGGTAGATCCAGGCGTAGACGCGGAAACCGGCACCCTTCCTCATCAGCGGCCCACCTTCAGGTACCTGCGGTTCAGCCACAGGAACAGGAGCGCGCAGAGGCTGACCAGGATCATCGCGCTGATCGCGATGGCCGAGCCGAGCGGGAAGTTGCCGATGCGCATGTACTGGATCTGGATGGCGTTGGCGATCAGCAGGCCCCCCGGCCCGCCGACGAGCTGGGGCGTGACGAAATCGCCGATCGTCGGGATGAAGACGATCAGCACCGCCGCGCAGATGCCCGGCACCGACAGGGGCAGCGTGACGCGGACCCAGGTGGTGAAGCGCGACTCGCCCAGGTCCTGCCCGGCCTCGAGCAGCGCGCGGTCGATCCGCTCCAGCACCACGAAGATCGGCAGGATGGCGAAGGGCGCGTAGGCGTGGGCGAGCGTGATGACGACCGCGTTGATGTTGTAGAGCAGGAAGGTCATCGGCGTGTCGATGATGCCGAGCCCGATCAGCCCGGTGTTCAGCACCCCGTCGGTCCCGAGGATCACGCGCCACAGGAAGACGCGGATGACGTAGCTGGTCCAGAAGGGGATGGTGATGAGGAACAGCCAGAGCGACTTCTTCGACGGCTCCACGTGGAAGCTGACGTAGTAGGCGACCGGGTAGGCCAGCACCACGGTGGCGAGGGTGACGAGGAACGACACCCAGAGCGAGCGCAGCATCAACGTCTGGTAGATGGGCGAGGTCCAGGCCTCGAGGTAGTTCGCGAAGGTGAACTCGGGGATGACGACGAGGTAGCCGTCGGTCAGGAAGCTGTAGACGACGACCATGCCGAGGGGCGCGGCCAGCAGCAGCAGCGCATAGAGCAGCGGCGGCGACAGAAGCGTCAGGCCCTTGCGCGCCTCGGCGCGGGCCATGCGATCCGCCGCAGGTGATGCCATGCTGTCCCCCGTGGTGCCGCCCGTCATGGGGCCGGACGGCATTGTCGTTTGATCAAATGCCTAGCCGCAGGCGCAGCCGCCTGGCAAGGAAAATGATCGGCCCGGGACCGGGCGTAGCACGGTGCGGGTCAGCGTGCCACGACCTCGATGGCGATGGCCCGCTTTTTCAGCTCGTCGTAGAGGGTCGGGACCACGCGCAGCGACCCCACGGCGGTGCGCAGCGCCTCGGCGAGCGTCGCGTCCGACGCCGGCGGCCCCGCGACGCGCCAGACCATGCGGCGCTTGACGCCGTCGTCGTAGACGATCTCGGTCGCGCCCCGGCGGTCGGTGCGCAGCCCGAGGAAGTCCGCGCCACCCGGCGCGTGGAAGAACGCCTGCTGTCCCATGTCTGCTGCCTGTCGATTCTTGTTGTTTCGCCATGCAGGCCATGACGGGCGGGTGACGGTCAACCGCGGGGTTGCGGCAGACCGCACAATCGGGCGTCGAAGAGGCGGATCGGCCACGGATTCGGCTTTTCGTTCAGGGAGTTGCCACAAAGTTGCCACGATCGCGCCACAATCCGGCAGCGGTCAGGCGGCGGCCTGCACCGCGGCGACGATGCCGTCCACCACCTCGGCCAGCAGCGCCGCGTCCTCGCATTCGGCCATCACCCGGACGAGCGGCTCGGTGCCCGACTTGCGGATCAGGAGGCGGCCGCGGCCCTTCAGCCGCGCCTCGGCCTCGGCGATGACGCGGGCGACCGACGCGGCCTTCAGCGGTTCTGCGCCGGCCGCGTAGCGGACGTTCTTCAGAAGCTGCGGCACGGTGGCGAACTGGCGTGCCAGCGCGCTGGCCGGCCGGCCCGTCCGCGCCATCTCGGCCAGGACCTGCAGCCCGGCGATCAGGCCGTCGCCGGTGGTGGCGAAGTCGGTCATCACGATGTGGCCGGACTGCTCGCCGCCGAGGTTCCAGCCGCCGCGGCGCATCGCCTCGACCACGTAGCGGTCGCCGACCTGGGTGCGTTCGAGCCGCAGGCCCTGGCCTTCGAGGTGCCGCTCCAGCCCCAGGTTCGACATCACCGTAGCGACCAGCACCCCGCCCCGCAGCCGCCCCTCGGCCGCCCAGCGTCCGGCCATCAGCGCCATGATCTGGTCGCCGTCGGCGACGGTGCCGGTCTCGTCGATGATCATCACCCGGTCGGCGTCGCCGTCGAGCGTGATGCCCACGTCGGCCTTGTGCAGCACCACGGCGCTGGCGCAGGTCTCGGGGTGGGTGGAGCCGCAGCCGTCGTTGATGTTGGTGCCGTTCGGCGTCACGCCGATGCGGATGACCTCGGCACCGAGCTCCCACAGCACCTCGGGCGCGGCCCTGTAGGCGGCCCCGTTGGCGCAGTCGATCACGACCTTCAGCCCGTCGAGGCGGAGGCCCGCGGGGAAGGTCGTCTTGGCGAACTCCTGATACCGCCCGCGCCCGTCCTCGATGCGCTTGGCGCGGCCGATGTTCTGCGGCTGGGCGGGGGCGATGTCGGCGGCGACGATGGCCTCGATCTCGGCCTCGGCCTCGTCCGACAGCTTGAAGCCGTCGGGGCCAAAGAACTTGATGCCGTTGTCCTGGAACGGGTTGTGGCTGGCCGAGATCATCACGCCGAGGTCGGCGCGCATCGAGCGGGTGAGGAACCCCACCGCCGGCGTCGGCACGGGACCGAGGAGGAGGACGTTCATGCCGGTGGAGGTCAGCCCGGCGGTCATCGCGTTTTCCAGCATGTAACCCGACAGGCGGGTGTCCTTGCCGATCACCACGCGGTGCGCGGCGCTGCCGTCGCGGCGGAAGTAGCGGCCCGCCGCCGCGCCGAGCCGCAGGGCGAGGTCGGCGGTCATCGGGTGGGTGTTGGCGGTGCCGCGCACGCCGTCGGTGCCGAAGAGCTTCCTCATCCCGCAGCCTCCCACATCGTCAGCGCCGCCCGCGTCTCGGCCACGTCGTGCACGCGGTGGATCTGCACCCCCTGCCCCACGGCGGCGAGCGTGACGGCGAGCGATCCGGGCAGCCGCCGGTCGGCCTGCGGTTCGTCGGTCAAGGAGCCGATGAAGCGCTTGCGGCTCGCGCCCAGCAGGACCGGCAGGCCGAGCCCATGGAACAGGCCGATCCGCTGCAAAAGCGCCAGGTTGTGGCCCTGGGTCTTGCCGAAGCCGATGCCGGGGTCGACCACGATCCGGTCGCGCGCGATGCCCGCCGCGACGGCGGCCTGCACGCGCGCCGCAAGCTGGTCGTAGACGTCGAGCAGGACGTCATCGTAGGCGGGCCGGTCCTGCATCGTCGCGGGCACGCCCTGCGCGTGGACCAGCACGACGGGCAGCCCCTGCATCGCGGCGAGGGGGGCGAGCGTCGGGTCGTGGGTCAGCGCGCTCACGTCGTTCAGGATCGACGCCCCGGCGGTGATTGCGGCGCGGGCGACGGCGGCCTTGCGGGTGTCGATGCTGACGGGCTGGGCGATGCCGGCCGCGCGCAGGGCACGCAGCGCGGGGACGACGCGGTCGCGCTCTTCGGCCTCGGGCACCTCCGCCGCGCCGGGGCGGGTGCTCTCGCCGCCGACGTCGAGGAGGTCGGCCCCGGCCATCGCGCGCGCCCGCGCCACCACCGCCTCGGGCCCGGAGAGCTGCCCGCCGTCGGAAAAGCTGTCGGGCGTGACGTTCAGGATGCCCATGATGCGGGGGCGGTCCATCGCCACCCCGCGCAGCGCGGCGCGCGGGGCGGTCAGCGCGGCGGTGTCGACCTCGCGCGCGTCGATCACGCGGGGGGCGGCGTCGCGGCGCAGGACCTCGACATGGGTGAAGCGGCACCAGCCCCCGGCCAGACGCAGCGCGTGGGGCGGGGCGGCGGGGCCGGTCAGCGGGATCGGGCGCAGGTAGTCCATGCGCCCCGGTTACGCCCGGCCCGCGGGGCGATCAAGCGGCGGGGACGAGCGGCACGCGGGGGCCTGCCGGAATTGCAACACGCCCGTGAACGACGACCCGGTCGGCCCCGAGTTCACCCGCCAGCCAGGCGGCGAGCACGGCGGGGTCGGCCCCTTTCGGCCCCGCCACGGCGTCGAGCACCATCTTGCCCGGGGCCCAGACGACGAGGCCGCCGCGCCGCAGCGCCCAGTCGATCTCGGTCCGCGTCGCCACCACGACGCAGGCCGGGTCGCGCGCGGCCAGCGCCCAGGCCGCCTGCTCGATGGCCAGAAGGTCGATCCGCCGCTGGGTCGGCGCGTGGCCGGTGGCGGGCCGGGGGGTGTCCGGCGGGGTGACGCAGATCACCGCGGGGCGGGCGATGGCCGCGATCAGGGCGGGGGTCGCGGCCCGGACGGTCGGCTGGTCGAAGAGATGGACCTGCGGGTTCAGCGGCTCCCGGTCCGCCGCCGCCAGGTCGGCGGGCGTCCGGGTGATCTGCACCCCCAGCGCGAAGGGGCCGAGGTCGAGCTTCGCGACGCTCAGGTGCACCCGCAGCGCGCCCGGTTCGCGCAGCAGTCGCGCGGCCACCCGTTCGGCCAGCGTCTCGAGCAGGTTCAGCCGCTCGGACGCGAGTTCGGCCGCGATCGCCTCGACGATCCGGTCGTAGGACAGGATCCGGTCGACGTCGTCGGACGCGCCGGTGCGCGGGACCTCCACCGCCACGTCGAAGCGCAGCCGCTGGCGCCTGCCGCGTTCCGGCTGGAAGGCACCGATGTCGGCGTGGACGATGTGGTCCTTCAGGAAGATGCGGTCGGCCATGGCGGCGACCTGCCCGGAAAGACGGCCGCGGGCAAGCGCCGTCAGTCGCCGCGGTAGAACAGGTGCGCGCCGATCTGCGCGGTGCGGTCGAACCGGCGCGCCCAGGACGGGCGGACGCCCACGGCATGGAAGTAGGTCGCCCCGGCGGTCAGCGCCCGGGGCGCGCCGTCGAGCATCAGCCGCGCGATGCGGCCCGCCCGGTCGCGCGCGGCGGGGTCGCGCAGCGTGTCGGAAGCACCGTCGCAGACGTAGCTGAAGGCGCAGGACCCCGCGGCGGTCCGGTTCACCACGCCGCAGACGCCCCGGCCGAAGCTGCCGGCGTCGACGCGGTTCAGGACCACTTCGGCCACGGCGAACTGGCCGCGCAGCGGTTCGCCCCGCGCCTCGAAGTAGATCGCCTCGCGCAGGCATTGCCAGTCGGCGCCGCCCTCGGGCGCAGGCTGCGCGGCGAGCCAGCGGTCGTCGTAGCGGATCGTCAGCGACGGCGCCTCGGCCTGCGCGCCGGGTTCCGTTGCGGCCGCGGTGCCCGCGGGGCCGGCCGCCAGGCTCGCCCGGCGGGCGTCGGGCAGCGCCATCAGCGCGGCCCTTTCGGTGCCGAAGAGCGCGGCCATCTGGTCCTCGAGCCCCTCCTGCGGGCTGCCCGACGTGCTGAGCGACACCTCCGCCACCGCCGCCTGCGACACCAGCGCCAGCGCCGCCGCCACCATGCCAACCTTCACGCGCATCGCCCCGGACCTCACATCTCTGCGCGGACGCACAAGGCCCGCCGCAATCCGGGCGGGGCTAGCTTCGGCGCACAAGGGCCGGCAACCCGTGTGGCCGCAGGGACACAGGGTTTTGCGCGGCTTTCCGCTTATCGCAAGGTGAACGACGGCACATATGCCACGGAAAGCACGATGGAATACTAGACCTCGCGTCGGTCGGCCAGCGCGAGGTGTGCGGCAGCGAGCCGCGCCATGGGCACACGATAGGGGCTGCAGCTGACATAGTCGAACCCCTGCGCCCGGCAGAAGGCGATCGATTCGGGGTTACCGCCGTGTTCACCGCAGATGCTGAGCGTCAGGTCCGCGCGTGTCTTCCGGCCGCGGTCGGCACCGATCCGCAGAAGCTCGCCCACACCCTCGACGTCGAGGATGTGGAAGGGATCCTCGGGGAAGACGCCCTGCTGGACGTAGGTGTTCATGAAGCGGCCGGCGTCGTCGCGCGACAGGCCGTAGGTCATTTGGGTCAGGTCGTTGGTGCCGAAGGAGAGGAAGGCCGCGTGCTGCGCGATCTCGCCCGCGCGCAGTGCCGCGCGGGGGGTCTCGACCATGACCCCGAGCCGGTAGTCGAAGGCCGCGCCGGTGCGCGTGCGCACCGCCGCCGCCACCTGGTCGATGCGGGTCTTGACCAGCTCCACCTCGCGCCTGGCGCTGACGAGGGGGATCATCACCTCGGGCACGATGGGGATGCCGGTGGCGTTGGCCTCCACCGTCGCCTCGAAGATGGCCTGGGCCTGCATCTCGTAGATTTCGGGCAGCACCACGCCCAGGCGCACGCCGCGCATCCCGAGCATCGGGTTGAACTCGGCCAGCGCCTCGGCGCGCCGCGTCACCTCGGACAGCGGCCGGTCGAGCGCCTCGGCGAGGTCGCGCAGGCCCTCGCGGCTGTGCGGCAGGAACTCGTGCAGCGGCGGGTCGAACAGGCGGATGCAGACGGGCAGCCCCTGCATGATGCGGAAGAGCTGCACGAAGTCGGCGCGCTGGATGGGCAGGAGGCGGGCCAGCGCGGCGGCCCGGTCGGCGGGGGTATCGGCGAAGATCATCTCGCGCATCGCCACCAGCCGGTCGTCCTCGAAGAACATGTGCTCGGTGCGGCAGAGGCCGATGCCCTCGGCCGCGAAGTCCCGCGCGGTGGCGGCGTCGGCGGGGGTGTCGGCGTTGGCGCGGATGCCGATGTCGCGGACGGCGTCGGCCCAGGACAGGAGCCGCCGGAACGTCTCGTCGAGCGCGGGCGGCAGCATCTCGGCCGCGCCCGCCAGCGCCTCGCCCCGGGTGCCGTCGATGGTGATGACATCGCCCTCGGCAAAGCTGCGGTCGCCTACCGTGATGCGGCGGTCCTTCGCGTCGAGCCTAAGGCCGTTCGCGCCGACGACGCAGGGCAGCCCCAGCCCGCGGGCGATCACGGCGGCATGGCTGGTTATGCCGCCGCGTTCGGTCAGCACGGCCACGGCTGAGTGCATGCCGCGGATGTCCTCGGGCGCGGTCTCGCGGCGGACGAGGATGCAGG
>CAZNPW010000047.1:0-22860 GCA_964575185.1 uncultured Exiguobacterium sp. | reverse complement strand
GGCTGCGGGCCAGCCGCAGCGCCAGCGCCGGGTCGCCCAGCAGCCGCGCCGCCGCGAGCGCGGGCCGACCGGCACGGATCGCCGCCAGCAGCCGCTCGTAGCGCCAGAGCGCCCGCAACCCCCGCCCGCGCCGCCGCATCGCCGCCCGTGCCGGCCCCGCGGCCCGCGCCTCGAGCCCGTCATGCGCATCGCGCATCGCCCGCGTCGTCGCCTCCGACAGCCGATGCGAGATCGACGCGCCGTGCCTACGATACAGATACATCGGGTCGGGCAGCACGACGTAGCGCGCGCCGTCCAGCAGCAGCCGCAGAACCAGGTCGTAGTCCTCGCCGATCCGCAGGCTTTCGTCATAGCGCAGGTCGCCCAGGGTCGCGCGGCGGAACATCGGCTTCAGATAGCCGAGCGGCGGCGCATCGCCCGTCTCGCCGCTGGCGGCAAGAAAGCGGGCCAGGTCGACCTCCATCGGCGCCGTCGGCCGCAGGGGTTGCAGCAGCGTCCGACCGGCCGCCCCGGGGGCGTCGCCGAAGAACACCAGGTCGTCGGCAACGATGTCGGCCCGAAGCCGCCCGGCCGCTTCGACCAGCCGCGACAGCCGGTCGGGGTGAAGCAGGTCGTCGCTGTCCGCCACCGCGATCCAGTCGCCGGTCGCGACCTCCAGCGCCCGGTTGCGCGCTGCCGCCGGTCCGCCGTTCGCCGCGGCCTCGATCAGCCGCACCCGCCGGTCCGTCGCCATGACCGCCCGCACGATGTCCGCGCTGTCGTCGGGCGAGGCGTCATCGGACACGATCAGCTCCAGATCGGCATGGGTCTGCCGCAGCACCGACTGCAGCGCGACGCGCAGGTGCGCCGATCCGCGATAGTTCGCCACGATGACCGAGACCTTCATGACTCGCCCCTCCGACCCGGGTAGGATCGCCGGGTCGCGGCAGATCGCCCGGCGCTGCGAAGGGCTGCGATGCTGCGATGCCTCCTTTTTGCCGGCCTGTCCGTCTCGCCGGCCTTGGCCGAACCGGCGTTCCGCGACGACTTCGCGGCGCTGTCGCCGGACCACTGGTACATCTCGGACGGCTGGCGCAACGGGCCGCAGCAGAACTGCACGTGGACGGCGGACGGGGTCACGGTCGCGGACGGCATCCTGCGGCTAGCGTTCCTGCCCGGCGACAGCGCCGATGACCACCGCTGCGCCGAGGTCCAGACGCGCGCGACCTTCGGCTACGGCACCTTCGAGGCGCGCCTGCGCACCGGCACGGGGTCCGGCCTGAACGCCGCGTTCTTCACCTATATCGGCCCGGTCCATGATGCACCCCATGACGAGATCGATGTCGAGATCCTGACCCGCGACCCGTCGCGGGTGTCGCTGAACACCTTTGTCGACGGGCAACCGTGGAACGGCACCGTGGTTCCGGTCGATCCGCCAGCCTCGGCTGCATTCCATACCTATGCCTTCGTCTGGACGCCGCAGGACATCCGCTGGTTCATCGACGGACGGCAAGTCCACCGCGCCACCGCGCCCCTGCCGGTGACGCCGCAGAAGATCTACCTCAGCCATTGGGGATCCGACACGCTGACCGACTGGATGGGGCCGTTCGTCACGCCGCCCGGTCCGGTCGTGATGGAGGTCGACTGGGTCGCCTTCACGCCGCTCGGCGCGCCGTGCCGGTTCGCGGGTTCGATCGCCTGCGAAGCGCGATGACCGCCGCGGCGCCCGAGGCGGGGATGGTCGCGCTGCGCGTCTGCCCGAACGCCCTGCTGACCGGCGCGGCCCTGCTCGCCCTGCAGGCGGTGCCGATGTGGGGCTCTCCGGCGGCGCTGGCCTTCATGGTCTTCGCCATGGCGCTGGTCGCCCGCCGCCCGGCGGCGGTGGCGGGCGAGATCGCGGCCCGCACGCTGCTGATCGGTCTGGTCGGCTGGAGCCTTCTGTCGGTGCTGTGGTCGGATTACCCGGCGGTCAGCCTGCGGCACGGCGTGCAACTGGCGGTGACCGTGCTTTTCGCGGCCGTGGTCGCAGCCCGCCTGTCGCCCCTCGCGGCGCTGAAGGTCGTCGCCGTCACCTTCCTGATCGCCGGCGCCGCCAGCCTCGCCACCGGGCGCGCGCGCGCCGACGGGCTCGGGTTCCTGGGGCTCTACGGCAGCAAGAACGCGATGGCGGCGGCGAGTTCGCTGCTGCTCCTGGCCGGTCTGTGCCTGGCGGTCGACCGGCGGCTGGCGGCGGGCTGGCGGCTCGCCGGCCTTGCCGGGGTGACGCTCGGCGGGATCCTCATGGTGCTGGCGAACTCGGTCGGGGCGATCCTGTCGACCGGAGCGGTCATCGCGGCGCTCGGGCTTTTCCTCGCCCTGCGGCGGATGACCGGCCCGGCGCGGCTCGTGGTCGCGGTGCTGGGCGGGCTGGCCGCCGTCGGGGCCGTCCTCGTGATGTCGGCCTTCGCGGACGAGCTTGCCCTCGCTTTCGTCGATGCCACGGGCAAGGACCTGACCCTGACCGGCCGGACCATGCTGTGGCGCACGGCGCTGGAACAGATCGCCGCCCGCCCCTGGCTCGGCGCGGGCTACCAGGCCTTCTGGGTTCCCGGCAATCCCCTGGCCGAGGACCTGTGGCGCACCTTCGGCGTCGCGAGCCGGACCGGATTTCACTTCCACAACGCCTGGCTGTCGAACGCGGTCGAGATCGGCATCGTGGGCGCGCTGATCCAGGCGGCCATCGTGCTGTCCGCGCTGGCGGGCACGATCGCCTGGGTGCTGCGCGACCTGCGGGCCGAGACGCTGTTCTTCGCGCTCTTCATGGTTCGCCAGATGGTGCTGTCGATGATCGAGGTGCCGTTCTTCGTCCAGTTCGACACCGCGACGATCCTGACCGTCGCCGCCGCCGTCTACGCCGCCCGGGCGCGCGCCTACCTCGCCCCGCGCGCGCCCAGCACGGCGGGGACCGTGCGCAGGATGATGTAGAGGTCGAGCACCATCGACCACCGCCGCACATACAGCCGGTCGAGCCGCACCCGCTTGCGGTAGCTCGCGTCGTTGCGGCCGCTGACCTGCCACAGGCCCGTCAGCCCCGGCCGGGTGCGCAGGTAGTCGCCCGCGACCGCGCCGTACTGCTCCAGCTCCTCGGCCACCACGGGGCGGGGGCCGACGACGCTCATCTGCCCCATCAGGATGTTCAGAAGCTGCGGCAGCTCGTCCACGCTCAGCTTGCGCAGGACCGCGCCCAGCGGCGTCACCCGCGGATCGTCGCGCAGCTTGCGCTCGGCCAGCCACACCGCGCGGTCCTGCGGGTGGCGGCGGAAATGCGCCTCGAGCACGCGGTCGCCGTCCACCACCATGGTGCGGAACTTCCAGCAGCGGAACCGCCGCCCGCCCAGGCCCACGCGCGTGTGGCCATAGAACGCCGGCCCGCGGCTGGACGCCTTCACCATCAGCGCCACGCCCAAGAGCAGCGGCAGCAGCATGACCACGGCAAGCCCGGCGAGCCCCACGTCGAAGGCCCGCTTCGCAAGTCCACCGACGTGATCGGTTCCGGCCGGCGCGGAAACGTCGGCGACGAAACCGTCGGCGGCATAGGCCCTTGCAAAGGGCGCAGGGGGGGAGCGGAGCGGCATCGGATACCCTTTTTCTCGCGGTCAATGGGTGGTGTCGCGGACGCGACCTGCAAACCTTGATACAACCTTAAGATGATTCGACGCAGCTTGCGACCTTGGCGGCACGTAACCTTGCCAAAACCGCCGGGGCAACCGGACACTGCCTGCAAAGCGGGCGCAAGGCGCGGTTCTGCTTACGCCGGGGCCGCGGGCGGCAAGGAACCGCCGCTGCAGCGCGGCAAGCGTCCCGCGCTGCTTGTGGCGGCAGCGGAAGGGAACAATCCTGCGGCACATGGCGAAGAGCCGAAGCTCCCGCCGGTCCGCGCGTCCCGTTCCTTCCCGGGCCCGCGCGGCGAATCGCACAGCGGGGCGCGCGGATGAAGCTCTACGACCGGCAGTTCTCGCCCGACCTCGACCTGCCCGCGGTGCCGGTCACCACGACCGTGCTGATCGCCTCGACGCCGCGCTGCGGCAGCCACATGCTCGGCCATGCGATGGCGGCCACGGGGCGGCTCGGCGTGCCCTACGAATACGCCAATCCGGCCAACCTGGCGGAGTGGACCCGACGGCTGGATACAACCGCAGGGCAAGAAACGCTGGCGGCGCTGACGGCCCGGCGCACGACGCCGAACGGCGTCTTCGCGATCAAGGCGCATTACAGCCATGTCGACGGGTTCGGCGGTCCGGCCGCGTTTTTCGACCTCTGGCCGGACCTGCGGGTCGTGCACCTCGTGCGCGCCGACGTGCTGCGGCAGGCCATCTCCTACGCCATCGCGAAACAGACCGGCGTGTGGATCGCCGGGCAGGAGCCCGAGGGCGACCTGATCCGCTTCGACCCCGACCTGATCGCCGCATGTCTGGACGACATCGCGGTGCAGAACGCCCGCTGGACCGCCGCCTTCGCGCTGGCCGGGATCGTGCCGCTGGCGCTGCGCTACCGCGAGGTCGCGCATGACACGGCGGCGACGGTTTCGCGGGTGGCGCGCCACGCGGGCGTCCTCGGCCCGGACGAGACGCTGGCGGTCGCGGCCACGACCCAGCGCCAGTCGCGCGCCGACCGGACCGAGGACTGGGTCGCCCGCTACGCCGCCGCGCGCCGGACGCCGCCGGCGCGGCGCCCCCTGCTGTCGCGGCTGCGGCGGCTGGTGGCGCGATGACCCTGACGGTCCTGTTCGCCGGCGGCAACGGCTATCCGCCCGAGGCGACCGGCGGCGTGCAAAGCAGCACGCACAGCCTGGCGACGGGCCTGCTGGCGCACGGCCACCGGCCCGCGGTGCTGGCGCCGCTCTACGGCGACGGCTGGTTCGGCCTGCGGGCGCGGCTGCGGCTGAAGCTGTCGCGGCAGGGCACGGTGCCCGACGCGACCCAGGGCTACCCCGTCCACCGCGCCTGGTTCCCGGCGCAGGCGGCGGCAGACCTTGCCCGGACGCTTAGGCCCGACGTGGCGGTCGTGCAGTGCCACGGCACCGTCCCCGTCGGCCGGGCGCTCGCGCAGGCCGGGGCGCCGCTCGTCGTCTACCTCCGCAACGTGGAGTTCGACGAGCTCGGCGGCGACCCGCGCGACCTGGGGGCGGCGCGCTTCGTCGCCAACTCGGCCTTCACCGCCGCCCGCTATGCCGAGGCGTTCGGCATCGCCGCCACCGTGATCCCGCCGACGATCGACCGCGCCCGCTACGAGACCGCGGCCACCGGCGACCTCGTGACCTTCGTGAACCCGGTCCCGGCCAAGGGCCTCGACCTCGCGCTCGCCCTCGCGGCGGCCTGCCCGGACATCCCGTTCCTGTTCGTGGAAAGCTGGCTCCTCACGCCCGACCGGCGCGCCGACCTCGCGCGCCGGATCGCGGACCTGCCGAACGTCCGGCTGGAAGGCCGCACGCCCGACATGCGCACGGTGTTCCGCCGCACCCGCGTGCTGCTCGCGCCCAGCCGGTGGAAGGAGGCCTGGGGCCGCGTTGCCTCCGAGGCGCAGTGCAGCGGCATCCCGGTGCTCGGCTCGAGCCGCGGCGGGTTGGGGGAGGCGATCGGGCCCGGCGGCCTGGCGCTCGACCCCGAGGCGGGCACGGCGGTCTGGGCCGCGGCGCTGCGGCGGCTCTGGGGCGACCCCCTGGCCCACGCCGAAGCCTCCGCCGCCGCCCGCGCCTGGTCGCTCAGGCCCGCGATGGACGCAGGCGCCCAGTTCGCGCTGTTTCTGTCGATCATCGAAGACGCCGCCGCCGCGCGGCTCGCCGCATGACCGGCCCCCGCGTCGCCGTCGTCATCCCCTACTACCAGACCGACCCGGGCATCCTGCGCCGGGCGCTCGACAGCGTGGCCGCGCAGGACCTGCATCCGGCGACCGGGATCGACGTCGTCGTCGTCGACGACGGCTCCCCCCACCCGGCGGCGGAGGAGACGGCGGGGCTGGACCTGCCCGACCGGATGACCCTGACCGTCCTGCACCAGCCCAACGCCGGGCCGGGGGCGGCGCGCAACGCGGGCCTCGTGCTGGCCGAGGCGGCGGGGGCGTCCTTCGTGGCCTTCCTCGATTCCGACGACATCTGGCTGCCGCCGCACCTGACCGACGCGCTGGCGGCGCTGGAGGCGGGGCACGACTTCTACTGCTGCGACACCAGCCGCGACGGCGCCTTCGCGCGGTTCTCGCAGGACGTGGCGCTGCTGAACGACGACGGCCGCGCGCTCTGCGACCGCGCCGCCTGGGCCGACCCCGACGGCCCCGTGCTGGGCTTTCCGCCGCACGCGCTGGATGACGAGTTCGTCACGGGCTACCTGTCGCATACCTCCACCGTCGTGCTCCGCGCCACGGCCGCGCGCGGGCTGCGCTTCGACCCCGACCTGCGCGGGGCCAGCGAGGACCGGATGTTCTGGCTGCGCGTCGTTCTGGCGGGGGCCGCGGTCGCGATCTCGTGGCGGGTCAACGTGATCTGCGGGCGCGGGGTGAACCTGTTCTTCTCGGCCCACGACTGGAACCGCCCGGCGACGCTGGAGCGCATCGGCAGCCAGCTTCTGTTTGCCGAGAAGCTGCGCCGCGACGTGCCGATGACCCCGCGCCGCGCGGCCTTCGCGCGCGACCGGGCGCGCACGGCGCGGCGGGCCTACAGCTTTCTCTTCCTGCGCACGCTGCTGCGCGGCCGCCGCCCGCCGCTGGGTGCCTTCCGCCGGCTGCTGCGGCTCGACCCCTGGCTGCCGCTCAGGATGCCGCCCCTGTTCCTCGCGGTGCTGGCCGACCGGCGGCCCGGGGCGCGGCGGTTCTGACGAAGCCGTCCAGCGCCGCGAGGCACCGCTCGGTCGCGCGCGCGATGGCGGCATCGCGGCTTAGCTGCGGCGCGCCCCGCTCGGCCAGCCGTTGCAGCCGCGCGGCGGCCCGGTGGACCAACGCCCAGTTGACCGGGGCCGCCGCCCCACCGCGCAGCAGCGCCCGCGAGCGAGCCCCCTTGCCCGGCTGGCCCGTCACCAGCGTATAGGCCTCGAGCAGGTTCGACGGCGGCAGCCGCACCGGGGCCAGCGACAGCTCCAGCGACTGCGCCCAGTCCTCCCACTTGCCGCGGTGCTGGGGGAAGAACGGCAGGATGGGAACCCACGGCACCCGCAGCGCATCGGCGACGATCGCCCCGTGCATCGCCTCGGTGATGACCAGCCGCGCGCCCCGGATCTGCGCCAAAAGCAGCGCCGCGTCGCCCTGCGGGTCGAGGTAGCCGATCCCCGCCAGCGCGCAGGCCCGCTGCCAGTCGCCGCGCCGGGCGCTCTCGAAATGCGGCATGAACACCACCGGGGCCAGCGGCGCAGGCGGTGGCAGCGGCACCGCGCGCAGCAGCACGGCGCTGTCGCAGATCGCCAGCCGCGGGTCGATCCCCAGCCGCGCCGCGGTCAGCGGACCGCGCAGCCAGACCACGTTCCACGACCCGTCGTGCACGTCGGGCGGCGCGGTATAGCCGCCCCAGCCCGATCCCATCACGTGCTTGAGCGGCGCTTTCGGCAGGTGGTCCCACAGGATCGACCCGATCCCGAGGAACAGCTCGCCCCCGTCATCATCCAGGAACCCCGGGGGCAGCAGGTGCTGCCACATCAGCGCGTTCAGCTCGTCGCCGAAGTTGGGCGGCGTGTTGCGGAAATAGGTCAGCCTCATGCCGCCGGCCGCCGCACCATCGCCCCGATCTCGCGCATCCGGCCGAAGGAGGTCGCCGCCAGCACCAGCGCATAGACGCCCGCCCCGCTGCCCACCTGCGCTGCCAGCAGCCACGCGGGCGACAGCCCCGGCCAGACCTGCGGCGCGGCCAGCACCCAGGCCACCATCGCCAGCGCCCCCAAAGCCGGCCCCCGCAGGCTGAGCAGATAGTCCCAAAGCCGCATTCCCAGCATCCCCTGCGCCTTCAGCACCGACTGCGGCCACAGCACCACCGTCTTCAGCGCGATCCCCGCCATCACCACGTCCAGCCCGAACGGCCACAGAAGCAGGATCAGCGGCACGGTCGAAAGCTGCATCGCCGCCTGGTACCAGAACCACCAGTCCGGCCGGCCGAGGTTGCGGATCAGCGCCGCCTGCATCTGGCCCAGCCCCGCCATGATCCCCGTGATGCAGAAGCACTGCACGGTGAAGACCGCGCCCGCCCATTGCGGCCCGAAGACCAGCGGCACCGCCGCAGGCGCGATCGCCAGCAGCCCGGCGAAGACAGGAAAGGCCACCGCCGCCGAGGCGTAGCTCGCCGCCAGATAGGCGCGCCGGCGCTTGTCGCCCTCGTGCTGCAGGCTCGCCATCAGCACGCTCGACACCGGAGAAAACGCGCCGACCGTCAGGTCCTTCAGCATCTGGAACAGCCGTCGGCCGAAGTAGAACAGGCCCAGCACCGCCGGCCCCAGGAACAGGCCCAGGAGGAACTGGTCGATCCGCACCTCGTTCAGCATCCGGTTGCCCATGGCATAGCCGCCGAAGCCCCACAGCTCGCGCAGCGCCTGCCAGCGCACCGCCCGCCCGGGCCGCCAGCGCGCGCCCGCGAAGGCCACCGCCGCGGCGATCAGGCTGCTGACCAGTTGCGAGGCGATCAGCGCCCACAGCGCGAAGCCCGCGAAGACCATGCCAAGGCAGATCACCGCCGCGATGCCGTTGGCGACCGTGGTGCGCAGCGCGACCTTGCGGAACTCCATCCGCCGCATGATGAGCGAGCCGGGGACGGTCAGCGCCGCATCGCCGACCAGCCGCAGGCCCAGCACCGGCAGGACCTGCGCCATCAGCGGCACGCCGGTCGCGGTGGCGATGGCGGGCGACAGCGCGACCAGCGCGCCGTAACCCGCGAGCGCCAGCCCCGCGACCCCCCAGAACATCGTGTCCAGATGGTCGGGCCGCAGGTCCGCCCGCTGGACCAGCGCGTCGCCGAAGGCGCTGGGGATCAGCACCGCGACCAGCGTGATGATCGCCGCCGCGAAGGCCACCGCGCCGAAGTCCTCGGGCAGAAGGAATCGCGAGGTCACGAGGAACACCAGCGCCGCCAGCGCCGTCGAGACGCCGATGTTGACGAAGCTCCAGGCCACGCCGGCCAGCGCGGCGCGGGCGCGCCCGGTGGACAGGTGCGACAGGCCCGGGCTGGGGGGCGGCGGCAATGCGGTATCGGCCATGCGCCGCGTCATAACCCATGGTTGCGCCGCCGCCACGCAGAGGCCGCCGCACCGCCGCCGGCTGGCGGAGCCTTGCCGAGGGCGCGGGCCTTTCCGCCGACCGCTGCCCGCCGCGCAGGCACCCGGCGAAGACCGTCGCGCTGCCGTGATGCGGGCAGATGCCCGTTTCCCGGGCAGGCGCACCGCGATTTCGCTTGCCGCTGCGTCCGGCGCGCCCTTACCGTCCGGTCAAAACATCACCAACGGGGGCACTGCCATGACGCACCGATTCCTCACCCGCCGCCGGCTGATCCAGGCCGGGGCCGCGCTGCCGCTGGCCGGGCTCTTGCCCGGTCGGCTGCTGGCGGCCGAGCCGATCCGGATGGCCGGCATCTACACCGTGCCGGTCGAACAGCAGTGGGTCAGCCGCATCCACATCGCCGCCGAGGCGGCGAGGGCCGCGGGGCGTGTCGACTACACGTTCACCGAGAACACGGCCAACACCGACTACCCCCGCGTGATGCGCGAATACGCCGAACAGGGCGTGAAGTTCATCGTGGGCGAGATCTTCGGGGCCGAGGAGGAGGCGCGCGAGGTCGTGCTGGAATACCCCGAGGTCGCCTTCCTGCTCGGCTCGTCGTTCCTCGAGGACCCCGCCTATCCGAACCTCGGCGTCTTCGACAACTACATCCAGGATGCGAGCTACCTGACCGGCATCGTCGCCGGGGCGATGACGAAAAGCGGCAAGATCGGCATGGTCGGCGGCTTCCCGATCCCCGAGGTCAACCGGCTGATGCACGCCTTCATGGCCGGGGTGCGCGAGACGCGCGCCGACGCGAGCTTCCAGGTCAGCTTCATCGGGTCCTGGTTCGACCCGCCCAAGGCGAAGGAGACGGCGCTGGCGATGATCGATGCGGGGGCCGACATGATGTATGCCGAGCGTTTCGGCGTCAGCGACGCCGCGAAGGAGCGGGGCGTGCTGGCGATCGGCAACGTCATCGACACGCAAGCAGACTACCCCGAAACCGTCGTGACCTCGGCCCTTTGGCACTTCGAGCCGACGCTCGAGGCGGCGCTGACGAACATCGAGGCCGGGACGTTCAAGGCCGAAAACTACGGCGTTTTCAGCACCATGAAGAACGGCGGCAGTTCGATGGCGCCGCTCGGCACCTTCGAGGGCAAGGTGCCGGCCGCGGCCATGGCGCTGGTCGCCGAACGCGAGGCGGCGATCAGGGCGGGGACCTTCGAGGTCAAGGTCGACGACAGCGAGCCCGTCTCGACGTGACCGCGCCGGTCCTGCGGCTCGACCGGATCACCAAACGGTTCGGGCCGCTTCTGGCGAACGACGCGATCTCGCTGGAGCTGCGGCCCGGCGAGGTCGTGGCGCTGCTGGGCGAGAACGGCGCGGGCAAGTCCACGCTGATGAATATCCTGTTCGGCCAGTATGTTGCGGACGACGGCACGATCACCGCCTTCGGCCGCCCGCTGCCGCCCGGCAACCCGCGCGCGGCGCTGGATGCGGGGATCGGGATGGTGCACCAGCACTTCCAGCTTGCCGACCGGATGACCGTGCTGGAGAACATCGTGCTCGGCACGCGGCCCTTCTGGGCGCGCCAGCGGCTGGCCGGGGCGCGGGCGCGGATCGCTGCGATTTCAACGGATTACGGGCTGGCCGTCGACCCCGAGGCCCGCGTCGGCGCGCTGTCGGTGGGCGAGCGGCAGCGGGTCGAGATCCTGAAGGCGCTGTACCGCGACGCCCGCGTCCTGATCCTGGACGAGCCCACCGCCGTGCTGACCCCGCAGGAGGCCGACGCGCTGTTCGCCACGCTGCGCCGCATGGTTGCGGGGGGGCTTTCGGTCATCTTCATCAGCCACAAGCTGCACGAGGTGATGGCCATCGCCGACCGCTGCGTGGTGCTGCGGCAGGGCCGCGTGGCGGGCGAGGTGCGGACGGAAGACACGACTCCGGCGGCGCTGGCGGGGATGATGGTCGGGGCGGAAATGCCTGCGAAACCGGCCACTTCCGGTGTCTTCCGCGCGTCTTCCGCGCGTCTTCTTTCCGTCTTCCCGCGCGGTGGATTTACCGCAACGCGCGATGCGTCACCCACGGCGGGGGCGGAGCTGGACCTCGTCGCCGGACGGATCACCGGCATCGCCGGCGTGTCGGGCAACGGGCAGGCCGCGCTCGCCGCGCTGATCGGCGGGCTCGCCCCGTCCGAGGGGCGGATCGCGATCGACGGTCGCCCGGCCCCGGAGCCCTGGACACCGGCGGCGGCGCTGGCCGCCGGGATCGGGCGCATCCCCGAGGACCGCCACCGCGAGGGCGCGGTCGCCGACATGACCCTGACCGAGAACGCGGTGCTGGAACGCCACGGCCGCCCGCCGTTCAGCCGCGCGGGCTGGATGGACTGGCGCGCCGCCCGGGCCGCGACCGGGGCGATCATCGCCCGCTACGACATCCGCTGCCCGGGGCCGGACGCGCCGATCCGCCAGCTGTCGGGTGGCAACATGCAGAAGCTGATCCTGGGCCGGGTGCTGGAGGCGGAGCCCAAGGTCATCGTCGCGAACCAGCCGGTGCGGGGGCTCGACGTCGGTGCGGTGGCCTTCGTCCACGCCGCGCTGGTCGCCGCGCGCGACCGGGGCGCGGCGGTGCTGCTGATCTCGGAGGACCTGGACGAGATCCTGGCGCTTGCCGACGTGATCCACGTCATCAGCCGGGGTCGCCTGTCGCCGCCGATCCCGCGCGAGCGCGCGACGGTCGCGGACCTGGGGCTGCGGATGGCCGGGCAGGGGCTGGCCGATGCGGCTTGAGCCGATCGCCGCGCCGACGCCGCTGCGCCGCCTGGGCCTGCCCGCCGCCGCCGTTGCCGCCACCATCGTCACCGCCGCCTTGCTCGCGCTGGTCGCCGGGGCGGACCCCCTGGCCACGCTGGGGCTGATCGTCGAGGGCGCGGTCGGCTCGCGCCTGGCCGTGCTCGAGACGCTGAACCGCGCGACGCCGCTGATCTTCACCGGGCTGGCGGTGGCGGTCGCCTTCCGCGCCCGGCTGTGGAACATCGGCGCGGAGGCGCAGCTTTACGCGGGCGCGGTGGTGACGGTGCTGCTTGGGACGGCCTCCTGGGGCGCGGTGTGGCTGCAACTGCCCGCGATGGCGCTGGCCGCCGTCGCGGCCGGGGCGTTGATGCTGCTGGGGCCGGTGCTGCTGAAGACGCGGCTCGGCGTGGACGAGGTGGTGACGACGCTGCTCCTGAACTTCGTGATGCTGCTGTTCGTGTCCTGGCTGGTCGAGGGCCCGCTGAAGGACCCCGCCGGGATGGGCTGGCCGAAGTCGGTGCCCGTCGCGCGAGAGGTCCGCCTGCCGCGGATCGTCGAGGGGCTGCGGCTGCACTGGGGCTTTGCGCTGGCGCTGATCTGCGCCGTGGCGGTCTGGGTGATGCAGACGCGGACGGTGCTGGGATTCCGCATCCGCGCGGTGGGGCTGAACCCGCAGGCGGCGCGGTTCGCGGGCATTCCGGTGACGCGGGTGCTGGTCTGGACGGCGGTGATCTCGGGCGGGCTCGCGGCGCTGGCGGGGTTTTCCGAGGTCGCGGGGCTGAAGGGCAGCCTGACGCGCGACCTGTCGCCGGGCTTCGGCTATACCGGGATCATCGTCGCGATGCTCGCGGTGCTGCACCCGCTGGGCGTGGTGCTGGCCGCGATCTTCGTCGCGGGCATCTTCGTGGGCGCCGACAGCATGAGCCGGGCGGCGGGCGTGCCGACCTTCATCGCCGACATGATCCTGGCGGCGGGGCTGCTGTACATGGTGCTGGCGCTGGCGCTGACCCGGTTCCGCGTGGTGCGCGGATGATGCTGTGGGAGATCCTGGCCGAGGCGAGCTTCTGGGCGGCGGTGATCCGCATCGCCAGCCCGCTGATCTTCGCCACGATGGGCGAGCTGATCTGCGAGCGGGCGGGGGTGCTGAACCTCGGGATCGAGGGGATCATGGTGATGGGGGCCTTCACCGGCTGGTTCGCGGTCTATCTGGGGCTGCCCCTGTGGTGGGGGGTGGCCGTGGCCTTCGCCGCGGGCGCGGGGTTCGGGTTGCTGCACGGGGTGCTGGTCGTGCCCTTCGGGCTGTCGCAGCACGTCGTGGGGCTGGGGATCACGCTTCTGGCGACGGCGACGGCGGCCTTCGTCTATCGCCTGGCCTTGCCCGAGGTGACGAGCCCGCCGCGGATCGCGCCCTTCCAGCCCTGGGCGGTGCCGGGGCTGTCGGACCTGCCCTTCGTCGGCCAGGCGCTGTTCACCCAGACGCCCTTGACCTACGCCGCCTTCGCGGTGGCGGTGGCGACCTGGGCGGTGCTGTGGAAGACGCCGCTGGGCCTGGCCGTGCGGGCGGTGGGCGAGAACCCGGGGGCCGTCGCCGCGCAGGGGCTGAGCGTGACGGGCCTGCGGGTCGGCGCGGTGATGGTGGGGTCGGGGCTGATGGCGGTGGGCGGTGCCTTCCTGACGCTGAGCGCGTTCTCGAGCTTCTTCTTCGACATGGTGAACGGGCGCGGCTGGATCAGCATCGCGCTGGTCGTGTTCGGGATGTGGCGGCCGGGCAAGGCGGTGCTGGGGGCGCTTTTGTTCGCGGGCTTCGACGCGCTGCAAGTGCGGCTGCAGCAGACGCCCCTGGGCGAGGTCCTGCCCTATCAGCTTTTTCTGGCGCTGCCCTTCGTGCTGTCGATCGCGGCGCTGGTGGCGATGTCGCGGCGGGCCGAGGTGCCGGCGGCGCTGATGGTTGCGTGGCGGAAGGGGGAGCGGTGATGTTCGATCTCTTGGTCAGGGGCGGCACGCTGCCGGACGGGACGGTGGCCGACATCGGGATCACGGGCGACCGGATCGCCGCGGTGGGGCGGCTGGAGGCGGAGGCGGGGCGGGTGATCGAGGCGGGCGGAGACCTCGTGTCGCCGCCCTTCGTGGACCCGCATTTCCACATGGACGCGACGCTGAGCTACGGGCTGCCGCGGGTGAATGCGAGCGGCACGCTGCTGGAGGGGATCGGCCTGTGGGGGGAGTTGCGCGGTATCGCCTCGGTCGAGGCGATGGTGGAGCGGGCGGTGGCCTATTGCGACTGGGCGGTGAGCATGGGGCTTCTGGCCATCCGCACGCATGTGGACACGACGCCCGACCACCTGCGCGGGGTGGAGGCGATGCTGGAGGTGAAGCGGCGGGTCGCGCCGTATCTCGACCTGCAATGCGTGGCCTTTCCGCAGGACGGGCTTTACCGGACGGCCACGGGGCGGGCGAACCTGCTGCGCGCGCTGGAGATGGGCTGCGACGTGGTCGGCGGCATCCCGCATTTCGAGCGGACGATGGAGGAGGGGGCGGAGTCGGTCCGCGACCTGGCGCGGATCGCGGCGGAGCGGGGGCTGCGGCTGGACGTCCACTGCGACGAGACCGACGACCCGCTGAGCCGGCATGTGGAGACGCTGGCGCGCGAGGCGGTGCGGCATGGCCTGGGGGACCGGGCGGCGGGGAGCCACCTGACGAGCATGCATTCGATGGACAACTACTATGTCTCGAAGCTGCTGCCCTTGATGGCGGAGGCGGGGATCTGCGCGATCCCCAACCCGCTGATCAACATCACGATCCAGGGGCGGCACGACAGCTTTCCCAAGCGCCGGGGGCTGACGCGGGTGAAGGAGATGCAAGGTTACGGCATCCCGGTCGGCTGGGGGCAGGACTGCGTGCTCGACCCGTGGTATCCGCTGGGGACGGCGGACATGCTGGATGTGGCGTTCATGGGGCTGCATGTCGCGCAGATGACCCACCCCGCGGAGATGGCGCGGTGCTTCGCGATGGTCACGGAGGTGAATGCGCGGATCATGGGGCTGGAGGGGTATGGGCTGGCCCCGGGCTGCGTGGCCTCGCTGGTGGTGCTGGATGCGGGCGACCCGGTGGAGGCGCTGCGGCTGCGGCCGGACCGGCTGTGCGTCGTCAGCAAGGGGCGCGTGGTGGCGGAGAAGATGCGGAACGACTCGCGGCTGGCGCTGGCGGGGCGGCCGGGGGCGGTGCGGCGGCGGTTCAGTCGCTGAGCATCGCCTTCAGGTCGTAGACGAGTTGCAGCGCGGCCATGGGGGTCAGGTCGTCGGGCGAGAGGGCGCGGAGGCGGGCCTCGACCCCGGACGCTTTCGCGGGCGGCGGCGGGGGGGTGGCGCGGAAGAGGGGCAGGTCGTCGATCACCGCCGACTTGCCGTCGCGCGCGCCGTCCTCGAGCCGGGCGAGCACGTCCTTCGCGCGGGCGATGACGGCGGGGGGGAGGCCTGCGAGGCGGGCGACCTGCACGCCGTAGCTGCGGTCGGCCGCGCCGCGGCGCACCTCGTGCAGGAAGACCACGTCGCCCTGCCATTCCTTGACCGCGACGGTCGCGTTCGCCACGCCATCGAGCCGGTCGGCCAGCCCCGCGAGTTCGTGGTAATGCGTGGCGAAGAGCGCCCGGCAGCGGTTGACGGCCTGGAGGTGTTCCAGCACCGCCCAGGCGATCGACAGGCCGTCGTAGGTGGCGGTGCCGCGGCCGATCTCGTCGAGGATCACCAGCGCGCGGTCATCGGCCTGATTCAGGATCGCCGCCGTCTCGACCATCTCGACCATGAAGGTGGACCGGCCGCGGGCGAGGTCGTCGGCGGCACCGACGCGGGTGAAGAGCGCGCTGACGAGGCCGATCCGCGCCGACGCGGCGGGGACGAAGGACCCGGCCTGGGCGAGGAGCGCGATCAGCGCGTTCTGGCGCAGGAAGGTGGACTTGCCGCCCATGTTCGGCCCGGTCAGGAGCCAGATGCCGCCGTCGGACAGCTCGCAGTCGTTGGCGACGAAAGGGCCGCCGCCCTGCCGCCGCAGCGCGCGTTCGACCACCGGGTGCCGCCCGGCGGTCACCGCGAAGGCGCGGCTGTCGTCGACCGTCGGGCGCACCCAGCCGTCGTCGGCCGCGAGGTCGGCGAGGGCGGCGGCGAGGTCCACCTCGGCCAGCGCCGCCGCCGCGGCCCCGACCGGCCCCGCGCGGTCCAGCACCCGCGCGCGCAGGGTGGCGAAGTGCCGGAGTTCCAGCGTCAAGGCGTGGTTCGCGGCGTTCAGGATGCGCGTCTCGATCGCGCTGAGGTCCATCGTGGTGAAGCGGACCTGCCCGGCGATGGTCTGGCGGTGGATGAAGCGCGGCCGCGCGCGCAGCTTGTCCTCGTGCGTCGACGTGACCTCGATGAAGTAGCCGAGCACGTTGTTGTGGCGGATCTTCAGTCCGGGGACGCCGGTCTCGGCGGCATAGTCGGCCTGCATCCGGGCGATGACGCCGCGGCCTTCGTCGCGGAGCGCGCGGGTGTCGTCGAGCGCGGCGTCGTGCCCGGGGGCGATGAAGCCGCCGTCGCGGGCGAAGAGGGGCGGCGCGGCCACCAGCGCGGCGGCCAGCGCGCCCGCGAGCGCCTCGTGCCCTGCGAGCGCCCGCGCGGCGGTGTCGAGGACCTCGGCACCGGTGCAGAGCGCCGCGATGCGGCCCGCCATGGCGAGGCCGTCGCGGACCGCCGCGAGGTCGCGCGGGCCGCCCCGGTCGAGCGCGAGGCGCGACAGCGCGCGGTCGATGTCGGGCACCTGCCGCAGCGCATCGCGCAAGGCGGCGCGGCGGGCGGGGTCGGTGACCAGCGCCTCCACCGCGTCGTGGCGCGCCCGGATCAGGGGCAGGTCGCGCGACGGGGCCGATAGGCGGCGGTCGAGAAGCCGCGCGCCGCCCGCCGTGACGGTGCGGTCGATCGCCGCGACGAGCGAGCCCTCGCGCCCGCCCGACAGGCCTTGCGTGATCTCGAGGTTGCGCCGGGTGGCCGCGTCGAGCGCCATGAAGCCCCCCGCCGGTTCGGCCACCGGGGGGCGGAGGAGCGGCAGGCGGCTCTTCTGCGTCAGGCTTAGGTAGTCGACCAGCCCGCCCATCGCCGCCACCTCGGCGCGGGTGAAGCTGCCGAAGCCCGCCAGCGTCTCGACCCCGAAGAGCGCGCAGAGGCGGCGGTCGGCCCCGGTGCTGTCGAAGCTCGCGCGGGCGAGCACGGTGACGGTGGCGTCGCCGTCGATCGCGATGTCCTCGGCCACGAGCAGCTCGCGCGGGGCGAGGCGCGCGAGTTCCGGCCCCAGGCGCGCGCGCGGGCAGGCCGTGACGCGGAACTCGCCCGTCGAGATGTCGGCCCAGGCGAGCGCGCCGTCGCCCCGCACCTCGGCCCAGGCGCAGAGCCAGTTGTTGCGCCGCGCTTCCAGCAGCGCGTCCTCGGTCAGCGTGCCGGGGGTGACGAGGCGGACCACGTCGCGGCGCACGACCGCCTTGGAGCCGCGCTTCTTCGCCTCGGCCGGGTCCTCAAGCTGTTCGGCGATGGCGACGCGGAAGCCCTTGCGGATCAGCGTCGAGAGGTGGCCCTCGGCGCTGTGGAGCGGGACGCCGCACATCGGGATGTCGGCCCCCTGGTGCAGGCCGCGCTTCGTGAGCGCGATGTCGAGCGCGGCGGCGGCGGCGACCGCGTCGTCGAAGAACATCTCGTAGAAGTCGCCCATCCGGTAGAACAGCAGCGCGTCGGCGTGGCGCGCCTTGATCTCCAGGTACTGCGCCATCATCGGCGATGCGTCGTCGGCCGGGGTCCCCATGGCGGGCACCCTAGGGACTGGCAGGCGGCGGCGGAAGTGCCCTAGGATCGCCCGCGTGATGCAGCATCCCGCCCCCTTGCGCCCCGAGGTCCGCGTGGCCGGCCATGCGGGGGAGCTGTTGCAGGGTCGGCTCGGGCCGGACGGGCCGGTGGTGCTGGTGACGCTGCCCTGCCCGGTGCTGGCGGTGACGGCGCGGCTGGTGGCGGGGCCGGGGCTGGCGGTGGCGGGCGCGCCGGTGCTGACGGCGGCGCGGGCGGCGCGGGTCCTGGGGCTTCTGGGGCGGCGGGTCGAGGGGTGCGTGGAGCTTTCGGCCGACATGCCGCCGGGCGGCGGGGCGGGGTCGTCGACCGCGGCGCTGGTGGCGCTGGCGCGGCTGGCGGGGGAGGCGGATGCGGGGGCCATCGCGCGCGCCTGCCTGGCGGTCGAGGGCGCGGTCGATCCGCTGATGCTGGAGGATCCGGCGCGGGTGCTCTGGGCCTCGCGCCGGGCGGCGGTGGTGGCGCGGCTGCCGGCGCTGCCGGCCCTGCGGGTGGCGGTGGGGTTTCCGGGGGAGGCGCGGCTGACCGACCCGGCGGACCACCGCTTTCCCGATGTCGCGGACCTCGTCGCCGCCTGGCCTGCCGCCTGTGGCGACCCGGCGGCGGTGGCGCGGCTTTCGACCGAATCGGCGCGGCGGACGCTGGCGCTGCGGGGCGGCGATGCAGCGGGGGCGGAGGCGCTGGCGGCGCGCGCGGGGGCGCTGGGGTTCGCCATCGCGCATACCGGGTCGGCGCTGGCGCTGCTGTTCGCCCCGGGGGCGCGCGGGGCGGGCGGGATGCCGTGGGTCTACGACCTTGCGTGACCACGGCGGCGACCTGGATGCGGCCATCGCGCGGTATGGCGCGGGCGAGTGGATCGACCTGTCGACGGGCATCAACCGGCGGCCCTGGCCGGTGCCGGAGATGCCCGCATCGGACTGGACCGACCTGCCCCGCGCCGATGCGCGGGCGGCGCTGGAGGACGCGCTCGCCGCGCATGTCGGAACCCGTGCGCCGGTCGTCGCCCTGCCCGGCGCGCAGGCGGCGATCCAGATGATCCCCCTTCTGCGCCCGCCGGGCCGCGCCGCCGTGCTGTCGCCGACCTACAACGAGCACGCCGCGACCCTGCGCGAGGCGGGCTGGCGCGTGGAGGAGCCCCGCGACCCGTCCGCGCTCGACGGGGCCGATCTGGCGGTGGTGGTGAACCCGAACAACCCCGACGGGCGCACGCACGACCCCGCCGTCCTGCTGGCGCTGGCGGGGCGGGTCGGGCTTCTGGTGGTGGACGAGAGTTTCGCCGACCCGGTGCCCGCGCTGTCGGTCGCGCCGTCCGCCGGGGAGGGGGTGATCGTCCTGCGGTCCTTCGGCAAGTTCTGGGGGCTGGCGGGGGTGCGGCTGGGCTTCGCGCTGGGCGATCCCGTGCGGGTGGCGCGGATGCGCGCGCTGGCGGGGCCCTGGCCGGTCAGCGGCCCGGCGCTGCGGATCGGGCGGCTGGCGCTGGCCGACCGGGCCTGGGCCGCGGCCACGGCCGCGCGGCTCGCCGCGGAGGGGCCGCGGCTCGACGCCGCGATGGCGCGGGCCGGGGCCGCACCGGCGGGCGGGGCGCATCTGTTCCGGCTCTACGATGCCGACGCGGGCGGGCTGCACGACCGCCTGGCGCGGCAGCACATCTGGACGCGGGTGTTCCCCGCCCATCCGCGGTGGCTCCGGCTCGGCCTGCCGGGCGCGGAGGCCGAATGGCGCAGGCTTCTGGCGGCGCTTGGCGTGGCCGCTTGACGCCGCGTCGCATTTGCCCACCCACTCGATCCTGCGGCCCTGCGCCGCCGGGACATTCTGCGCATGCCTCGTCCCCGCCCGGTTCGCCCCGCATGAGGATGCGGGTGCATGGCCCGTTCCGCCTGACCGGCGCGGACGGCGGCGACTGCACGCCGCGCGGGGTGAAGGAACGCGCGCTGCTGGCGCTGGTGATCCTGTCGCCCGGGCAGTCGCGGACCCGCGCCTGGCTGCAGGGCAAGCTCTGGTCCGACAGCGACCCCGCCCGCGCCGCCGGAAGCTGCCGCCAGGCGCTGACCACGCTGCGCAAGGCGCTGGGGCCGCTGTCCGGCCGGCTGAAGTCCGACCGCCTGTCGATCTGGATCGACCCCCCGGCCGAGGTGGAGCCCTATGCCGCGGGCACGCCCGACGACCTTCTGTCCGACCTCGACGTGCGCGACCCCGAGTTCGACGACTGGCTGCGCGACTTCCGCAGCGGGGCCGGCGGTGCCCCCTTGCGCGAGGCCCCCCAGCCCGTCGCCGCCCCCGGGCCCCGGCCGCTGGTGCTCATCAGCCCGGCCGCGCGCGAGACCGGGGCGCGGTCGCAGTTCCTGCTGCGCTCGCTCCTGCAGCGGATCGAGGGCGAGCTGATCCTGACCGGCGATGTCGAGGTGCGCCGCGTCGATGCCGAGGACCGGGCCGCCCAGGCCGCCGAGGCCGCCGCGATCGTCGACGTGGAGCCGCATGCCGAGCCCGACGCCTGGTATCTGCTTCTCCGCGTCCACGGCGCGCAGGGGCGGCGCTGCGTCTGGACCGGCCGGCTGCGCCTGCCGCCGCGGCTGTGGGCCGTCTGGGACGCGCCCGAGATGACGCGGCTGGTCAACCAGGCGGTGGGCGCGGTGGCCGACCTGATCGCCGGGTCGGGCCGGCTGACGCCCTGGTCGGCGATCCAGCGCGCGGTGCGGCGGGTCTACGAGTTCGACAAGACCGGGATGACCGCCGCCGACGCGCTCTTGAAGGGGGCGCAGGACGGCGACCTGTCGGGGCTGGCGCTGGCCTGGCGCGGCTTCCTGCGGCTGACGTCGGCCTTGGAGTTCCGCGCCGCCGACCCCGACCTGGCGGCGGAGGCCGAGGAGTTCTGCCGCGACGCGCTGGCCCGCGCCGCGCGTCACCCGGTCGTGCTGGGGTTGGCGACGCAGGTGCACCTGAAGCTGACGGGCGACACCGACTTCGGCCACTACCTCGCGCTGCGGGCGGCGGAGGCGAGCGACAGCAACCCCTATGCGCTCGACGCGATGGCGCAGGCGCTGCTGTCGCAGGGCGATTTCCGCGCCGGGCACGAGCTCGCGCTCGCGGCGCGGGATGCCGCCGACGGGCTGCCGCAGGCCTTCAGCTACGAGATGCAGTGCTGCCTGACCGCGCTGAGCCTGGGGCTGACCGAGGCGGCGCTGGCGCATGCGCTGGCCAGCCACCGGCGGATGCCGCTGTTCCGCCCCGCGCTGCGCTACCTGGTCGCGCTGAACCTGCTGGCCGGGCGGCGCGACGAGGCCGCCGTCTATGCCGACCGCCTGCGCCGGATGGAGCCGGACTTCCGCCCGGCGCTTCTCTGTGCGCCGGGATACCCGGTCGAGACGCTGCGCAACCTCGGGCTCGCGGCGCAGCTGCGGGGGCTGGTGGAGCCGTGAGCCTTGCCGTCTTCCGGTGCCGATGGGGCGCGGCTGCGGTGAACGGGGTGCCGGGCTGCCGCGAGCCGACGCGCGCGGAGCGGCTGGGTCGTGCCGTTCGGGCCCGGTGTCGCGGAGCGGGGTGCCGTCCGGGCGCAAAGGTTGACGGGACGCGGGCGCTGGGGGATGAGACGGCCTGATCCCCCGGCCGGAGTCGTCCGCCCGCGGCGGTTCACGGGAGGCAGCGGGTGGAAGACGCCGTCGGACGGTCAGCCGGTGCGATCGCCGCCGGGCTTGCGGCCTATCTGCACGAGGCCCGGGATGCGCGGCCGCTGTATCGCAAGGTCGCGGACGGTCTGGCGCATCAGGTGACGCGCCATGGCTCGCACCTGCCGGGCGAACGGGTGCTGGCCGACGAACTCGGCATCTCGCGCGCCACCCTGCGGCGGGCGATGGCCGAACTCGTGTCGAAGGGCCTGATCCTGCGACGGCAGGGGGCGCGGTCCGAGGTCGCGCCGAGGCTGGAGAAGGCGCTGTCCGCCCTGACGGGGTTTTCCGACGAGCTGTCGGCGCGCGGCGTCCGGCCCGGCCAGCGCTGGCTGTCGCGTCGCACCGTGCAGCCGACGCCGGTGGAGGCGATGGCCCTGGCGCTGGGCACGGCGGAGCAGGTCGTGCGGCTGGAGCGCGTGCGGCTGGCCGACGGCAAGCCCATCGCGCTGGAACGCGCGGTCGTGCCGGTGGCGCTTCTGCCGTCCGGCGACATGGTCGAGGCGTCGCTCTATGCCGCGCTCGCCGGGCTGGGCGTTCCCCCGGTGCGGGGCATCCAGCGCATCCGCGCGGGGGTGATGGCGCGGGCCGAGGCCGCGCTGCTGGAACGGCGGCAGGGCGACCCGATCCTGATCGTGGAGCGGCGCTGCTTTCTGGCCGACGGGCGGCCGGTGGAGTTCACCGAGACGCGCTACGACGGCGAAAGCTACGACTTCCTGACCGAGCTGCGGGCCTGAGAAACCGGTTGACTGGTATGCATCTGGTCTAGCAAGGTGGCGCGATGGAACGCCGCCTGCCGAAGTCCGACATCCTGGCCGCGCTGCGCGGCAAGCTGATCGTGTCCTGCCAGCCGGTGCCGGGCGGGCCGCTCGACGACCCCCGGATCGTGGCCGGCTTCGCGCTCGCGGCGCTGGCCGGCGGTGCCGCGGGGCTGCGGATCGAGGGTCTGGCGAATCTGGCGGCGGTGCGGGCGGTGACGGATGTTCCGGTCATCGGGCTGGTGAAGGCCGACCTGATCGGCAGTCCGGTGCGCATCACGCCGCTGGTCGGGCATGTGGAGGCGCTGGCGGCAGGCGGGGCCGACATCATCGCGCTGGACGCGACCGACCGGCCGCGGCCGGTGCCGGTGCCGCATCTTCTGGCGGCGGTCCGCGCCTCCGGACGGCTGGCCATGGCCGATTGTGCCACGATCGCGGACGGGATCGCGGCGCGGGCGCTGGGCTTCGACATCCTGGGCAGCACGATGGCCGGGTATACCGGCGGGCCGGAGCCGGACGAGCCCGACCTGTCGCTGGTGTCCGGGCTGGCGTCGCTCGGGGCCTTCGCCATCGCCGAGGGTCGCCTGCGGACGCCGGCGCAGGCCAGGGC
>CAZNPW010000046.1:0-22862 GCA_964575185.1 uncultured Exiguobacterium sp. | reverse complement strand
CCTCGATCTCCATCTCGCGCTCGACGATCAGGCGCAGGCAGACGGACTGGACGCGGCCGGCGGACTTCGCGCCGGGCAGCTTGCGCCACAGGACGGGCGACAGGGTGAAGCCCACGAGGTAGTCGAGCGCGCGGCGGGCGAGGTAGGCCTCCACCAGCGGCTGGTCGACCTGGCGCGGCTCGCGCATCGCCTTCGTGACGGCGTCCTTGGTAATGGCGTTGAAGGTGACGCGGGCGACCTTCTTGCCCTTCTTCAGCGACGGCTGCAGCGCCTCCTGCAGGTGCCACGAGATCGCCTCGCCCTCGCGGTCGGGGTCGGTGGCGAGGATCAGCGTGTCGTCGGACTTCAGCGCCTCGGCGATCGCGCGGACGTGCTTGCGGCTGTCGGCGGCGACCTCCCACTCCATGCGGAAGTCGTGGTCGGGGTCGACCGAGCCGTCCTTGGGCGGCAGGTCGCGGACATGGCCGTAGGACGCGAGCACGGTGTAGTCGGGGCCGAGATACTTGTTGATCGTCTTGGCCTTGGCCGGAGATTCGACGACGACGACGGGCATGGGGACCTTTCCGGTGGGCCGGGAAGGCACGGGCCTGCGGCGGCGCGGAACATGGGGGCGGCACCCCCGCAATGTCAATGCGGCCTCAGCCGACGCGCGCGAGCATCCCCCCGGCCTGGCGTTCGATCCGCCCCTCCATCTCGAGTGTCAGGAGCGCCGGGGCCACGGCGGCGGGCGGCACGGCGAGGTCGCGGATCAGCATGTCCTCGGGCAGCGGGCTGGGGCCGAGCCGGGCGAGGATCCGGCCGTGCAGCGCCGCGGTTTCGGGAAGGGCGCGCGTCGGGGCGACGGGCGCGGGGATGTCGCGCCGGGCGGCGGGCCGCGGCAGTGCCAGCGCCTCCATCACGTCGGCGGCGGAGCGCACCAGTGTCGCGCCGTCGCGCAAGAGGTGGTTGCAGCCCGCGGCGCGGGCGTCGAAGGGGTGGCCGGGCACCGCCATCACCTCGCGCCCGAGGTCGGCCGCGTCGCGCGCGGTGATGAGGCTGCCGGACTTCGCCGCCGCCTCGACCACGATGAGCGCGCGGGACAGTCCGGCGACGATGCGGTTGCGCAGCGGGAAGTGCCGCGCCTGGGGTTCGAGCCCCCAGGGCTGTTCGCCGACGATGCAGCCGCGGTCGCGGATGCGGGCGTGGAGGCCCGCGTTCTCTTCGGGGTAGATGACGTCGATGCCGCCCGCCTGCACGGCGACCGTGCCGGCGTCGAGCGCCGCCTCGTGCGCGGCGGCGTCGATGCCGCGGGCAAGGCCGCTGACGACGACCTGCCCCGCCTGCCCCAGCGCCCCCGCGAGCGACCGCGCCATCCGCAGGCCGAGCGAGGAGGCGTTGCGCGCCCCCACCATGCCGACCATCGGCCGCGCGAGCAGCCCCGCGTAGCCGAGCGCCCAGAGGATCGGCGGCGCGTCGGGCATGTCCATCAGCGCCGCGGGATAGCCGGGGCCGCCGTGGACCAGCATCACCGCCCCCGCCTTGCGCCCGGCCGCGAGTTCGGCGCGCACCACGCCTTCGGGGCAGCATTCGTAATCGTCGACCCCCGCGCCGCGTGCGACCGCCGGCAGTTCGCGCAGCGCGTCGCGCGGCGAGCCGTGTTCGGCCACCAGCCGGTGCCAGGTCACGGCCCCGACGCGACGCGAGCGGATGAGGCGCAGGGCCGGTACGGGGTCCGCGTCCGCCAGGGGTGTGGGGTGGGGTGTTGGATCGGTCCGCGGTCCCATCGCCCGTGCCTTGCGCCTCATCACGCGGACCTCTTCGCACCCGACCGGTTAACGGGCGGTGAAGGAATCACCCCGCCATGCGAAGATTCCGCAGACGTTGACCCGCGGCGCGATGTGATCAAATAAGGCGCCAGCCGAGAGGAGCCGATCCCATGACCGTCCAGATGACCGACGCCCCCATGACGAACGCCGAGGTCGCCGCCCGCCGCACCGAGGCGATCTCGCGCGGGGTGGGCATGATGACGCAGATCTACGCCGACCGGGCGTTGAACGCCGAGGTCTGGGACATCGAGGGCAACCGCTACATCGACTTCGCCGCCGGGATCGCGGTGGTCAACACCGGGCACTGCCACCCGCGCGTCATGGCCGCGGTGCAGGCGCAGATGCAGAGGTTCACCCACACCTGCCACCAGGTGCTGCCGTATGAGCCCTACATCCGGCTGGCCGAGCGGCTGAACGCCGCCGTCCCCGGCGATTTCGCCAAGAAGACGATCTTCGTCACCACCGGGGCCGAGGCCTGCGAGAACGCGGTGAAGATTGCCCGGATCGCCACGGGGCGATCGGCCGTCATCGCCTTCGGCGGCGGCTTCCACGGGCGGACCTTCATGGGTATGTCGCTGACCGGCAAGGTCGAGCCCTACAAGAAGGGCTTCGGCGCGATGATGCCGGACGTGTTCCACGTGCCCTTCCCGATGGCGGTGCATGGCGTCACCACCGAGCAGGCGATGGCGGGGCTGACGAAGCTCTTCAAGGCCGACCTCGACCCGGGCCGCGTGGCGGCGATCGTGTTCGAGCCGGTGCAGGGCGAGGGCGGGTTCTACCCCGCGCCCTCCGATCTGGTCCGCGCGATCCGGCGGCTGTGCGACGCGCATGGCATCGTGATGATCGCCGACGAGGTGCAGACGGGCTTCGCGCGGACCGGCCACCTGTTCGCGATGCACGGCTACGACGTGGCGGCGGATCTGACGACGATGGCCAAGGGCCTGGGCGGGGGCCTGCCCATCGCCGCCGTGACGGGGCGGGCCGATCTGATGGACGCCGCACACCCGGGCGGCCTCGGCGGCACCTATGGCGGCAATCCGCTCGGGATCGCGGCGGCGCACGCGGTGCTCGACGTGATCGCGGAGGAAGACCTGTGCGGGCGGGCGAACGAGCTCGGATCACGGCTGAAGCAGAAGCTCGAGGAGATCCGGTCGACCACCCCCGAGATCAGCGACATCCGCGGCCCGGGGTTCATGGTTGCGGCGGAGTTCGCCGATCCGACGACGAAAGAGCCGGATGCAGGGTTCGCGGGGCGGGTGCGGACGGAGGCGCAGAAGCGCGGGCTGATCCTTCTGACCTGCGGGGTCTACGGCAACGTCATCCGCTTCCTCGCGCCGATCACCATCCCGGATGCGCATTTCCAGGAGGCGATGGGGATCCTGGAGGAAGCGGTCAAGGCGGCGCGGGGCTGAGGCAGGCCCTCTCCCCCCATCCCCTCTCCCCAGGGAGAGGGGACGCGCCCGTTCGGCGCGGGCGCGCTGGCGGGGCGGGTGCAGGGGGCCGGCCCCCTCGCCCCTGCGGGGCTCACCCCCGGAGTATTTGGGTCCGGGAAGAGGGTGGGCGGGCGGACCAGAAAGTAAGCGCGTCGTCGCCCATCTGGCGCGCCTCACGCAGGGCGAAGCCGGGCGCGTCGGCGAGGGCGGTGAGGCCGAGGGGGCCGAGCGTCGGCAGTCCCTCGGCCCCGATGGCCTTGCCGGCGGTGAAGAGGGCGATGTCGTCGGCGAGGCCGGCAGCGATCATCCGGGCGGCAAGGGTCGCGCCGCCCTCGCAGAGGACGCGGGTCAGGCCAAGGGCGGCGAGCGCGCGGAGCGCGGCCTCCGGGCCGGGGTCGGCGACCGCGATCAGCCGCGCGCCGGTGGCGGACCAGAGGTCGCGGGCCGAGGACGGCGCGTCGGGGGCGTGGACGATCCACAGCGGCTGGTCCCGCGCCGTTCGGCCGAGGCGGCCGGCCGGGGGGGTGTCGAGGCGGCGGTCGAGGAGCACGCGCACCGGCTGGTGGGTCGCGCCGATGTCGCGGGCGTCGAGCCGGGGGTCGTCGGCGATGGCGGTGCCGGCCGCGATCATCACGGCGTCGTGGGTCAGGCGCAGCACGTGGACCATGCGCCGCGCCTCCGGCCCGGTGATCCAGCGGCTTTCGCCGGTGGCGGTGGCGATGCGGCCGTCGAGCGTGGTGGCGAGTTTCAGCGTCACGACGGGCAGGCCCTGCGTCACGCGCTTGACGAAGCCCGCGTGCGCCTGGAGCGCGCGATCCGCCAGGACGCCCTCGGTGACGGCGATGCCGGCCGCGCGCAGGATCGCATGGCCCTGCCCCGCCGTGCGCGGGTCGGGGTCGGTCATCGCCGTGACGACGCGCGCCACCCCCGCCCGCGCCAGCGCCGGGGCACAGGGACCGGCGCGGCCCTGGTGGGCGCAGGGTTCGAGCGTGACGTAGGCCGTAGCCCCCCGCGCCGCGTCGCCCGCCTGCGCGAGCGCCATCGCCTCGGCGTGGGGCCGGCCGCCGGCTTGCGTCCAGCCGCGGCCGACGATCCGCCCGTCCGTCACGATCACGCAGCCCACCGCCGGGTTCGGCCACACGCGCCCCAGCCCCCGCTGCCCGAGGCGCAGGGCGTGGGCCATGTGGTCGGCGTCGCTCACTCCTCGGGCGCGCGCTCCGGGCGCAGCTCGCTCACGAAGCGGTCGAAGTCGTCGGCGGCCTGGAAGTTCTTGTAGACGCTGGCGAAGCGCACGTAGGCCACGGTGTCGATCCGGGCGAGGCTTTCCATCACGATCTCGCCGATCACCTTCGACGGGATGTCGGTGTCGCCGAGGGATTCGAGCCGCCGCACGATGCCCGAGATCATCTGGTCGATCCGCTCGGGGTCGATCGGGCGCTTCTGCATCGCGATGCGGATCGAGCGTTCGAGCTTGCCGCGGTCGAAATCCTCGCGCTTGCCCGAGGTCTTGATGACCACGAGGTCGCGCAGCTGCACCCGTTCGTAGGTGGTGAAGCGCCCCCCGCAGGCGGGGCAGAAGCGGCGGCGGCGGATCGAGACGTGATCCTCGGCCGGGCGCGAGTCCTTCACCTGCGTATCGACGTTGCCGCAAAACGGGCAGCGCATCGGCGACCCCTCCCCTTGACCTGACGTGCCTGCCTCATGCGGGGGTATGCTCCCCCGTCCGCCGCGAACCATAGCGTCAGGTGCCACGGTTTGGATAGGGGCCATGGCGCACCCCATCATCTGGGCCGCTTCGGGTGTGGCGCGGGCGACGCAAGGCTGGCAGGCGCGCGGGTCCGGGGCTATCCTTGCGGGCATGACCGCGGGGCACCACCGGATGAACGTGACGGCCGGCATCGCCTCGCTGGCGGTGGCGCTGGTGCTGGTGGTGCTGAAGCTCTGGGCGCTGGCGGCGACGGGGTCGCTGGCGGTGGCCGCGACCCTGGCCGACAGCGCGCTGGACCTCCTGATGTCGCTCGGCGCGCTGGCCGCGATCGTCTACGCCGCGCGGCCGGCCGACGAGGATCACGCCTTCGGCCATTCCTCGGTCGAGGACCTGACGGCGCTGGGGCAGGCGGCCTTCGTCATCGCCTCGGGCCTGGCCGTGGGCGGCGCGGCGGTCTGGCGGCTGGTGACGCGCGCGACCGGGCCGCTGGCGAGCGAGGGTGCCGGGGTCGCGGCGATGGTGGTGTCGGTCGTGCTGACATCGGGCCTGGTGCTGTGGCAGGGCCGCGTCGCCCGCGCGACGGGCAGCCGCGTGGTCGCGGCCGACCGGCTGCACTACCTCGGCGACCTGGTGCCGGCGGTCGGCGCGATCATCGCGCTGGGGGCTTCGGCTGTGCTGGGCCTGGGACAGATTGACGCAGTGGTGGGCCTTGCCGCCGGGGTGATGCTGGTGATCGGCGGCGTCCGCATCGGGGCCGGGGCCTGGGACGCGCTGATGGACCGCCGCGCCGACCCCGCGATCCTCGACGGCATCGCCCGCATCGCGGGAAACTGGCCCGAGGTCAGGGGCTTCCACGACCTGAAGACGCGCACCGCGGGCAGCCGGGTGTTCGTGAACCTGCACATCGAGCTCGACGGCGACCTGCCGCTGCGGCAGGCGCATGCCATCGGGGCGGGGCTGCGGCGGGCGATCATGGCGGCCTATCCGCAGGCCGACGTCATCATCCACAAGGACGTGGCGCGTCCTGCGGCGGGCGCGGACTGACCTTTCGGGCGCTTGCCTTCGGGCGAACGCGCAATGATCTTGCGCGCAGCATGAACGCCCCGCGCCGCCCCTACATGCGCGCGTCCGAGACCGTGCGGCGCGAGGCGCTGATCGCGGCGGCTCTGGACCTTGTGGCCGAAGGCGGGATGAAGGCCGCGACCGTGCGCGCCATCGCCGCCCGCGCCGGGGTGACGCCCGGGCTGATCCGGCACTATTTCGTCACCAACGACGCGCTGCTGCGCGCGGCCTATGCCGCGATGATGGCGCGGATGCTCGGCCTGAGCGAGGCCGCCATCGCGCGCGCGCCGCAGGACCCGCAGGCGCGGCTCGCGTCCTGCATCGTCACCTGGCTGCGTCCGCCGGTGATGGAGCCGCAGATGCTGCTGGTCTACGCGGGCTTCATGCCGCTGATCCGCGCCGATGGCGCGATGCGCGATGCCCACGGGCTGACCTACCGCGGCTTCCGCGGGCTGGTCGAGACGCTGATCCGCGCCCTGCCCGACCGCCGCGCGGGCGAGGATGCCCGCGCGCTCGCCATCGCCTGCAACGCGGTGATGGACGGGCTGTGGCTGGAGGGCTGCCTGCAGCCCGAGGCCTGGGCCGAGGGCGAGCTGGAGCGGATCGGGCTTGACGCCTGCGGGGCCATTCTGGGATTGGACCTGAAAGGCCCTCTCCTCGAAAGCTGACGCTCCATGCGCTTCGCCCCCGTGACCGACCGCCTTTCGGGCAAGGGTGCCGACAAGTGGGCGATCCACCACCGCGCCGCGGCCATGGCGGCCGCGGGGCGCGACGTGATCGCGCTGACGATCGGCGAGCCCGACGCGCCGATGCCCGCCGCGCTGCGCGACGCCGCCATCGCGGCGCTGACGGCGGGGCGTGCGGCGGTCTACAGCAACGGGCGCGGCGAGGCCGGGCTGGTGCGCGCGCTGGCCGACCGCTATGCGCGGCGGACGGGGCGGGACATCGGCGCGGACCAGGTGATCTGCCTGCCGGGCACCCAGACGGCGCTCTACACGGTGTTCCGCACGCTCGTCGGCCCCGGCGACGAGGTGCTGGTGGGCGACCCGATGTATGCGACCTACGAGGGCGTGATCGCCGCCGCGGGGGCGACGCTCGTGCCGGTGCCGCTGCGGCCCGGGGCGGGGTTCCGCATGGACCCCGCCGACGTCGCCGCGCGGATCACGCCGCGCACGCGCGTCCTGTTCCTGAACTCCCCCCACAACCCCACCGGCGCGGTGCTGCCGCGTGCGACCATCGCGGCGCTGGGGCGGCTTGCCGTGGCGCACGACCTGTGGATCGTCAGCGACGAGGTCTACGAGGAGCTGGTGTTCGACGGCGTGCCCTTCGCCTCGCCCTTCGACGAGGCGCGGCTTGCCGACCGCACCGTGGTCTGCGCCTCGATCTCGAAGTCCCATGCCGCGCCCGGCCTGCGGTCGGGCTGGGCGGTGGGGCCGGCGGCCTTCTGCGCGCGTGCGCTGCCGCTGGCCGAGATGATGCTGTTCGGCAACCAGCCCTTCATCGCCGACGCGACCGCGCTGGCGGTCGCCGCACCGTCGCCCATCGCCCGCGGCATGGCCGCGCGCTTCGCGGCGCGGGCGGCGGTGCTGGGCGGGCTCGATGGCGTGGGGGGCCTGCGCGTCCACCGGCCCGAGGCGGGGATGTTCGCGCTGGTCGACGTGCGCGCGACGGGCCTGTCGGGCCGGGCCTTCGCGGCGGAGCTGCTGGAGCGCACCGGGGTCGCGGTCATGCCGGGCGAGAGCTTCGGCGACGGCCTGGCGGGGTGGCTGCGCGTCTCGCTGACCCAGGCGGACGCGCGGGTGGCCGAGGCCGCGCGGCGCATCGCGGGCTTCGTCATGGCGCAGGCCGCATGAGCACGGTCGGCCAGGCGCTCGTCGCCGGGCTGCACGCGCGGGGCGTGCGGGTGGTGTTCGGCATTCCCGGCGTGCACACGGTGGAGTTGTACCGGGGGCTGGCGGGGTCGGGCATCCGCCATGTCACCGTGCGCCACGAACAGGGCGCGGGCTTCGCGGCCGACGGCCATGCGCGGGTGACGGGCCAGCCGGGGGTGGCTTTCGTCATCACCGGGCCGGGGCTGACCAACGCGCTGACCGCGATGGCGCAGGCGCGGGCCGACTCGGTGCCGGTGCTCGTGGTGTCGGGGGTGAACCGGCAGGCGACGCTGGGCCGGGGCCTGGGCGACCTGCACGAGATGCCCGACCAGGCGGGCATGGTGCGGGCGCTCTGCCCGACGTTCCGCGTGACGGGGGCGGACGACCTTCCGGCGGCGCTCGACGGGGCCTGGGCGGCGATGACGGGCGGGCGGCCGGGGCCCGCGCACATCGAGGTGCCGCTCGACGTGATGCCCCGGCCCTGCCGCGCGCTGCCGCCCCCGGTCATGCCGCGCATCCCGCCCCCCGATGCGGCGGCGATGGCGGCGGCGCGCGACCTGCTCGCCCGTGCCGCGCGCCCGATCATCGTCGCGGGCGGCGGGGCGGTCCGCGCCGACGGTGCGCTTTGTCGGGTGGCCGAGGCGCTCGACGCGCCGGTCGTGCTGACGGCGAACGCCCGCGGGCTGATGGCGGGGCACCCGCTTTGCGTCCCGGCCTCGCCGTCGCTGCCTGCGGTGCGCAGCCTGATCGGCGCGGCGGACCGGCTGCTGGTCGCAGGCTCCGAGATCGGCCAGACCGACTGGGACATGTATGCGACGGGCGAGATGCCCGACCTGTCGGGCATGGTGCGGGTGGATGTCTGCGCGCAGCAGCTTGCGCGCCACCCCGCCGCCGTGACGGTGCAGGGCGATGCCGGCGCGGTGCTCGCGGCGCTGGACCTGACGCCCCGCAGCGCCGAGGGTGCCGCGCGGGCGCGGGCCGCGCGCGACGCGGCGCGGGCGGGGCTTTCCGCGCCCATGCAGGCCCAGGTCGCGGTGCTCGAGGCGATGGTGCGCGCCGCCCCCGAGGCGATCATCGTCGGCGACAGCACGCAGCCCGTCTATGCCGGCAACCTGTGGCACGCGGCCCCCTATCCCGGGGCCTGGTTCAACGCCGCGACAGGCTTCGGCGCGCTCGGCTACGGCGCGCCTGCGGCGGTCGGCGCGGCCATCGGGTCCGGGCAGCGGGTCCTGTGCCTGGTCGGCGACGGCGGGTTGCAGTTCAGCCCCGGCGAGTTGCGCACGGCGGTGGACGAAGCGGCCGACGTCACCTTCGTCGTCTGGAACAACGCGGGCTTCCGCGAGATCGCCGAGGCGATGGAGGCCTCGGGCGCCGCCGTGATCGGTTGCACCCCGTCGCCGCTGCGGATGGAGGCCTTCGCCGCCGCCTGCGACCTGCCGTTCCTGTCGGTCCCCGCCGACCCGCAGGCGGTGGCGCAGGCCATCGCGGCGGGGCCGGGGCCGCGGATGGTCGAGATCCGCGCCTGACCGTCAGATCGCGTCCTCCAGCACCATCTGCGCCCCGCGCCACCCCAGCATGATCGCGGGCGCGTTGGTGTTGCCCACGATCAGCGTCGGGAAGGACCCCGCGTCGATCACCCGCAGGCCCTGCACCCCGTGCACCCGCAGGCGCGGGTCGGTCACGCTGGTGGCCGGATCGGTGCCCATCCGCGTGGTGCAGGACGGGTGGTAGACGGTGCCCGACCGGCGGCGGACATCGAGGATCAGGTCGGCGTCCGTCACGACCTCCGGCCCGGGGCGCAGCTCGCGCCGGATGACCGCGGCAAGCGGCGGTTGCGCGGCGAGGCGGCGCAGGAACTTCACCGCGCGCAGCATCCGCGCCACGTCCTCGTCGGTCGAGAAGGCGTTGGCGGTGATCGTCGGATGCGCCAGCGGATCGGGGGAGCGGATGCGGATGTGCCCCCGGCTGGTCGGCCGCCCGTTCGACAGGCCGAGCGACAGGCCCGACCAGGGGTCGGGGGTCAGCACCGGACGCTCGCCGGCCTTGGGCAGCAGGGTCGAGAAGGCCTGCATGTAAAGCTGCATGTCGGGGCGGGGCTCGGACGGGTCGGTGCGGAAGAACCCGCCGGCGTGGTTGATCGACTTGGCCAGCGGCCCCTGCCCGCCCAGCACCCACTGCACCCCCGCGCGCAGCTTGCCCCACCAGGGCCGCAGCGCGTCGTTGTAGGTCGGCACCGTCATCTCGAAGGTATAGTTGATGCCTTGGTGGTCGGTCAGATGCGCGCCGACGTTGGGGTTGTCGTGCAGGACCGGGATGCCGTAGGCCGACAGCAGCCCCGCCGGGCCGATCCCCGACAAATGCAGAAGCTGCGGCGACGCGACCGCCCCGCCCGCAAGAATCACCTCGCGGGTCGCGCGCAGGGTCTGGAGCCGCCCGTGCCGCAGGATTTCGACGCCGACCGCGCGGCGGCCCTCGAAGATCACGCGGGTCGCGTGGGCATGGGTCAGGACGCGCAGGTTCGCCCGCCGCATCGCGGGCCGCAGGAAGGCGCGCGCGGCCGAGTTGCGGCGGGCACCCCGGATCGTCATCTGGTAGACGCCCGCGCCTTCCTGTTCGGCCCCGTTGAAGTCGGGGTTGATCGCCAGCCCGGTGCCCGCGCAGGCCGCAAGGTAGGTGTCGACCAGCGGATGCAGGCCGCGACGGTTGGCGCTGACGAACAGCGGCCCGCCCTGCCCGCGGAAGGCGTCTGCCCCCGCCTCGTTGTGCTCCAGCGCGCGGAAGGCGGGCAGCACGTCCTCCCAGCCCCAGCCGGGGGCGGCCGCGCCCCAGTCGGCGTAGTCGGCCCGGTGGCCGCGGATCCAGACCATCGCGTTGATCGACGACGACCCGCCCAGCAGCCTGCCGCGCGGCCAGTGGTCCTGCTGGCCGTCGAGCCCGGGGTCGGGTTCGGTCCGGTAAAGCCAGTTCACCGCCGGGTCGTAGAAGAGCTTGCCGTAACCCAGTGGCATGGCGACGAAAAAGCGCCGGTCGGACCCGCCGGCCTCCAGCAGGGCCACACGATGCTTGCCTGATTCGGACAAGCGGTCGGCGAGCACGCAGCCCGCGCTGCCGGCCCCGACGACGATGTAGTCGGGCGTGTCCAGCGTCAGCGCCCCTTCCAGACCGGGTCCCGTTTCTCGGCGAAGGCGCGCGCCCCTTCCAGCTGGTCCTCGCTGGAATAGAGCCGGTCGACCGTCGCGAGCTGCCGCTTCGTCACCCGGTTCATCGCGTCCTGGAAGCGCAGCGCCTCGGCCTCGCGCACGACCTCCTTGATCGCGGCGTAGACGAGCGGGGGGCCCGATTCCAGGAGCCGCGCCAGCGCCCAGGCCTTGGGCATGAGGTCGGCGGGTGCCGTGACCTCCTTCACGATCCCCCAGCGCAGCGCCTCGGCGGCGTCGAACCAGCGGCCGGTCAGCAGGAGGTCCATCGCGACATGGTAGGGGATGCGCTTCGGCAGCTTGATGCTGGCGGCGTCGGCCACGGTGCCCGAGCGGATCTCGGGCAGCGCGAAGGTCGCGGTCTCGCTGGCGAGGATCAGGTCGCAGGACAGCGCAAGCTCCAGCCCGCCGCCGCAGCAGATGCCGTTCACGGCCGCGATGACGGGCTTGTTCAGGTTCGGCAGCTCCTGCAGCCCGCCGAAGCCGCCCACGCCGTAGTCGCCGTCCACCGCATCGCCCGCCGCCGCGGCCTTCAGGTCCCAGCCGGGGCAGAAGAACTTGTCCCCCTCGGCCCGCAGGATCGCCACCCTGTAACGATCATCGTCGCGGAAGGCGTGGAAGACCCGGCCCATGATCCGGCTGGTCGCGAGGTCGATCGCGTTGGCCTTCGGCCGGTCGAGCGTCACCTCCAGCACCGCGCCCTGGTGCCGGGTGCGGATCGGACCATCGGTGGGGTACATCACGTCCTCCAGATCACGGCGTCGGCGGCGACCGCGCCGCGTTCCCGGACCATCAGCGGGTTCACCTCGATCTCGGCGATGCTGCGGTCGGCGAGCATCGCCTGCATGGCCAGAACCGACGCGATCACGGCGGGAACGTCGGCCTTCGGCCGGCCGCGGTGGCCGTCGAGCAGCGGGAACAGCCGCAGCCGCCGCAGCACGGCCTCGACCTCCGGCCCCGTCACCGGGCAGACCAGCGTGACCGTATCGGCCAGAAGCTCCGCCATCGTGCCGCCGAAGCCGAGCGTCAGCGTGGCACCATAGACCGGATCGCGGCGCAGGCCGACGAGCAGTTCGGCGACGGCACCCGCGACCATCGCCTCGGCGAGATAGCCCGTCGCGCCCGGCATGTCGGCCTGCCCGTCGAGCGTCGCGAGCCCCAGCCGCACCGCCCCGGCCTCGGTCTTGTGGGCGAAGCCCAGGCCCTTCAGCGCGAAGGGCGCGGGCGGCGGGCGCAGCGCGGCGAGCGTCGGCGCGCTGTGGCCTGCGGGGACCGCGACCCCGGCCTGCGCCAGCAGCGCCTTGGCCGCAGCCTCGTCGATCAGGCGGGCGGTGCCCGGCGCGCCCGCGGCCCAGGGCCGCCAGCCCGGCACCCCGCCCGGCACCTGCGCCGCGGCCACCGCCGCGACGGCCGCGTCGAGCCCGTTCAGCGATGTCACCCCCTGCTCCATCAGGGCCGTGGCGCGGTCCTCCTCCATGTTCTCGGGCACCAGCGCCACCGCGAAGGCGGGCTTCCCCGTCGCCGCCCGCGCGGCCACGACGGACGCGAGCGCCGGGTCGTAGCTCGACGGGTCGCAGCGGTCGGACCGGGGCGGGTCGATGATGAAGAGCCCGGCGTCGTAGCCCGCCAGCATGGTGGTGAACACATCCGTCGTGCGCGCGCCGTCGCCCCAGATGAAGGTGTGGTAATCCAGAGGGTTGGCGATGGCGACGATCGGCCCCAGGATCTCTCCCAGCCGCGCCCGCTGCGCGTCGGACGGCGGCGGGAAGTCGATCCCGTGGGGCGCGGCAAGGTCCGCGACCAGCCCCGCCTCGCCGCCCGAACAGGACAGCGAGCAGATGCGCCGCCCCAGCCCCGGCCCGTGCATGTGCAGGATCTTCAGGGTCTCGACCAGCTCGGCCGGGGTCGCGACCTCGGCGATCCCGCATTGCCGCAGGAAGGCCGACGACGCCGCCCCGCCACCCGCCAGCGCGGCGGTGTGCGAGGCGGCGGCGGACTGGCTGAGCGCGGTCTTGCCCGCCTTGATGCAGGCGATCCCCTTGCCCCGCGCCCGCGCCGCCTCGGCCAGGGCGGCGAGCGCCGGAGCGTCGTCGATGCCCTCGACATACATCCCGAGCGCGGTCACCCGGTCATCCTCCAGAAGCGCGCCCGCCAGATCCGCGAGCCCCACCTGCGCCGCGTTGCCGAGGCAGGCGACATAGGCCACCGGCAGCCCGCGGCGCTGCATCGTCAGGTTGATGACGATGTTGGACGACTGCGACAGGAGCGCCACGCCCCGGTCCACCCGCCGCCCGCCGTGCTGGTCGGGCCACAGGAGTGCGCCGTCGAGGTAGTTGATGACGCCGTAGCAGTTCGGCCCCAGCACCGGCATGTCCCCCGCCGCGGCGACGAGCGCCGCCTGCAGCCCGGCCTCGCCCGCCTCGGTCCAGCCGCTGGCGAAGCACACCGCCCCGCCCGCGCCCATCGCCGCCAGGTCGCGCACGACCTCCACCGTGGCGTGACGGTTCACCCCGATGAAGGTCGCATCCGGCGCGGCGGGCAGGTCGGCGAGCGCCCGGAAGGCCGGCGCGCCGCCGATCTCGGCCCGCGTCGGGTGCACCGGCCAGACCGCGCCGCCGAAGCCCATCTTCCGCGTCTGGTCGACCACGTTCGCGGCCCAGCCCGACCCCAGCACGGCGATCGACCGGGGGCGCAGCAGGCGGGACAGGCCGGGCATGGAGGATCCTCGGTTGGCGGGCCGAGCCTAGGGGATGCGGCGCGCCGGGGAAAGTGCGGCGCACCGCTGCCGCGCGGTCCGGCGCCCGACGCCGGCCGCACCGCGCCCCGCGCCCGGACGTTCCCGGGCGCGGCGGGGGCATCGTCCCGGCCGGACCTGGCGGATCACTCGTAGTCGACCCCCCAGAGTTCCCATCCGCCTTCCCAGATCATCTTGACGGCGACGTAGAGGATGATGGCCAGGCCCACGTAGGCGATCCAGGGATAGCGGTGCAGCAGGCGCGCGATGAAGGTCGCGGCGAGGCCCATCAGCGCGATCGACACGATCAGGCCGATGACCAGCACCGTAGGGTGGTCGCGCGCGGCCCCGGCCACCGCAAGCACGTTGTCGAGGCTCATCGACACGTCGGCGATGACGATCTGCAGCGCCGCCTGGCCGAAGGTCTTGGTCGGCGTGCCCGCGGCGACCGCGCCGTCGGCGTTCAGGTCGCTGCCCGTCACCGCCTCGGCCCCGGTCAGCGAGCCGCCCCGCAGTTCGCGCCACATCTTCCAGCAGACCCACAGAAGCAGCACGCCCCCCGCGAGCAGCAGGCCCGTGATCTCGAGGAGTTGGGTGGTGACGAGCGCAAAGCCGATGCGCATCACCGTCGCGGCGAGGATTCCGAACAGGATGGCGCGGGCGCGCTGGTGGGCGGGCAGGCCCGCGGCGGCGAGGCCGATGACGACGGCGTTGTCGCCGGCGAGTGCCAGGTCGATCGCCAGCACCTGAAGCAGGGCCGCGAAGCCCGCGGCGGTGAAGATTTCCATGTTGCGTCCCTCGGGTCGCCCCTTGGCTAGGCGCAAACGCCGCCCGCTGCAATCGCTGCGGGTTGACTTCCGGTGCCTTGGCGCGCATTTGCGCCACATGCCCCGCGCGACGCCCCCCACGGGGACCCGGGGGCGAACCCGCCCCCCGCCGTCGCGCTGCCCGGGGATGCCGCCATGATGGCGCACCCCTTGGCCCCGCGCGGGGCCGGAAAGAACCGACATGACCGATTTCGCCGCCCTCGGGCTGCACGACCGCCTGTTGAAGGGCCTTGCGGCCCAGGGCGTCACCTCCCCCACGCCGATCCAGGCCGGGGCCATCCCGCACATCATGGCGGGCCGCGACCTGATGGGGCTGGCCCAGACCGGCACCGGCAAGACGCTCGCCTTCGGGCTGCCGCTGCTGCACCGGCTGATCGACCTGGCGAATCCGCCCGGGCCCCGCCACGTCCGCAGCCTGATCCTTGCGCCGACGCGCGAGCTCGTGGGCCAGATCGCCGAGACGCTCTCGCGCTTCACCAGGGGCACGCCGCAGAAGGTGGTGATGGTGGTGGGCGGCGCGAGCCTCAACCGCCAGCGCGAGGCGCTGGCGCGCGGGGCCGACGTGCTGGTGGCGACACCCGGCCGCCTGATCGACCATCTGGAGCAGGGCAACGTCAGCCTCGAACGCTGCGGCTACCTGGTGCTGGACGAGGCCGACCACATGCTCGACATGGGCTTCATCCATGCGCTCAGGCGGATCGCGAAGCACATCCCGCAGAAGCGGCAGACGATGATGTTCTCGGCCACCATGCCCAAGGACATCGACGAGGTCGCCCAGACCTACCTGCGCGATCCGGTCAAGGTGCAGGTGGCACCTCCCGGCAAGCCCGCCGAGAAGGTGAGCCAGGGGGTGCATTTCATCCCCAACGGCGACAAGGCGAAGCTGCTCGAGACCTACCTTAAGGCGCATGAGGGCGAGCAGGCGCTGGTCTTCCACCGCACCAAGCACGGCGCGGACAAGCTGGCGAAGCTGCTCGCGACCTGGGGTTTCGCGGTCGCCGCGATCCACGGCAACCGCAGCCAGGGGCAGCGCGACCGCACGCTCGCGGGGTTCAAGGCGGGCGAGATCATGGTGCTGGTCGCCACCGACGTGGCGGCGCGGGGGATCGACGTGCCGACGGTGCGCCACGTCTACAACTTCGACCTGCCGAACGTGCCGGAAAACTACGTCCACCGCATCGGCCGCACCGCCCGCGCCGGGGCGGAGGGCACGTCGGTCAGCTTCTGCGCACCGGCCGAGATGGGCGAACTCGCCGCGATCGAGAAGCTGTTGAAGAAGCCCCTGCCGGTGCTGGGCGGCGCGCCCTGGGCCGCCGACCTCGTGGCGGCCGCGCCGAAGCCGGGGGCCGGTCGCGGGCAGCGGCCGGGCCGAGGCCAGGGCAAGCCGCCGGCGCCGCGCCCGGCCAAGCCGCAGGGCCAGCGCCCGGCCAAGCCGCAGGCAGCGGGCCGCCCCGAAGGCCAGGGCGCGCCGCGCCGCACGGGCCGGGGGCGGTGAGGCGCACGGCCTTCGGGGCGCACCCGTCCCGGGCCTGACCCGAAAGGGTAGGCCCCGAAGCCGCTTCGGGGCGCGCGCGCGCGCGCGCTTCTGCCGCAGGGCCGGCGTCGCGCGCCGCATCCGTCGGCGGAACCTGCCGGACCCGCCCGTTAACCGGATGGTGACATCTCGCCGACAACGCTGGCGTGTCGGCTTGCCGGCGCGTGACGAGTGCCGGCCCCTTGCGGGCCGAGTGCGTGGGGGGTCTGCGGCCCGGTCGCAGGCCCCTTCCGCGCGTGGCGGCCGGGGCGTAAGGGGGGCCATGGCCAAGCTCCATTTCCACTACTCGACGATGAACGCGGGCAAGTCCACCTCGCTCCTGCAGGCCAGCCACAACTACGTCGAAGGCGGGATGCAGACCTACCTGCTGACCGCGCGGCTCGACGGGCGGGCGGGGGCCGGACGCATCGCCAGCCGCATCGGGATCGGGGCCGACGCCGACACCTTCGACGCCGCCTCCGACATGTTCGCGCTGATCGCGGACCAGCTCGCCCGGCGCCCCGTCGCCTGCGTCTTCGTGGACGAGGCGCAGTTCCTGTCGCAGGACCAGGTCTGGCAGCTCGCCCGCGCGGTCGACGACCTCGGCGTGCCGGTCATGGCCTACGGGCTGCGCGTCGACTTCCGGGGCAATCTCTTTCCCGGCAGCGCGGCGCTGCTCGCCTGGGCCGACGAGATGCGCGAGGTGCGCACGATCTGCCACTGCGGCCGGAAGGCCACGATGGTGGTGCGCAAGGGGCCGGACGGGCTGGCGCTGCACGACGGCGCGCAGGTGGTGATCGGCGGGAACGAGACCTACCAGTCGCTCTGCCGCCGTCACTGGCGCGCGGCGATGGGGGCCTGACGCAGCGCCGCGACCCCGGCCGCGACGATCAGCGCCATGCCCGCGACCTGCGGGGCCGTCAGCGCCTCGCCCCACAAGATGTAGGTCCACAGCGCGGTGATCGGCAGGATCATGTATTCCAGCACCGCGACGGTGGGCGCAGGGGCGATCTGGTAGGCGCGGATCATCATGCCCACGCCTGCGACCGACAGCACCGCCTGCACCGCGACCCAGAAGGCGAAGGTGCCGGTCGGCCAGACCGGCCCGCGCAGCACGAAGCCCTCCGCCCCCGCGGGCACCGGCAGCGGCCACAGCGCGAGCGCCACCATCCCCGCCGCGCCGAACACCAGGAGGCACAGGAAGAACCCGGCGAGAAGCGTCCCCGCCTCTTCGCCCGCGCACCAGCGGGTGGTGGCGATGTTGCCCAGCGCATAAAGCGCCCCCGCCGCCACCGGCAGCAGCGCCGCGAGCGTCGCCCCGGCCAGCGCGGTGGGCCCGAGCATCAGGACGACGCCCGCGAAGCCCAGGGCCACGGCCATGACCTGCAGCGCGCGGATCGGCTCGGCATAAAGCGCGCGGTTCAGGATCAGCACGAACAGCGGCGCGGTGAAGAGGCCCGCCGCCACCACCGCGACCGGCAGGAAGGCCAGCGCGCCGAAGTAGATCAGCATCGCCGTGCCGTGGATCACGCTGCGGGCGGCGACGGCGCGGGGGTTCTTCGGCCGCAGCGGGCGCGCGAAGGCCAGCGACAGCGCCGCGATCAGCGCCAGCGCGACGGTGGAGCGCATGGCGTGGAACTGCCACAGCCCGCCGTCCGACGCGATGACGCGGACGAAGTTGTCGGCAAAGCCGATCACCATGGAGTAGACGGCGATCAGGCCCGTCGCCTGCGCCAAGGTCCGCGGCATGGCGACCCTCCCTCCCTCGCCTGATGGCAGACCGGGTTGCCGCCCGCAAGCCGCCCTCCTATCCTGCCGCGATGACGGCGCTTGCGGAGTATCAGCGGCTCGAGGCGATCGGCCTGTGGCGGCAGGGCGACGGAGACGGCCGCGCGCGCGAGGTCGTGGTGGGGCTGGGCGACGCGACGCTGACGCTGCGCGACCCGGCCAGCGACATGCCCCTGGCGCACTGGTCGCTGCCGGCCGTGGTGCGGCGCGGGACAGGCTTCGCGCCGGGGCCCGACAGCGACGAGACGCTCCAGATCGACGACCCCGCGATGCGCGCGGCGCTGGAGCGGGTCGACCGCGCGGTCGCCCGCACGCGGCCGCGCCCGCGGCGCGGACGGGCGCTGGCGGCGGCGGTGCTGGTGCTGGCAGCCGGGGCCGGGGTCTGGGCGGTGCTGCCGGGCTGGGTGATCGACCGCGCCACCGGTGCGGTCCCCGCCGCCGGGCGCGCGGCGATCACGCAGGCCGTGCTGCAGGACATGGCGCCGCTGACCGGGGTGCCCTGCGCCAACGCCCCCGGGCAGGCGGCGCTGGCGGGTCTCGCCGGCCGGCTGTTCGGAACGGGCGGGCCGGGGATCCTGATCCTGCGCGACGGCCTGGCCGCGCCGCTGGCGATGCCCGACGGGACGATACTGCTTCCGGCGTCGCTGCTGGGCGCCGCGCCGCAGGCACTGGCCGGGGCGGCGCTGGCCGGGGCGACGGCCCCCGGCGACGGGCTTGCGCCCGTGCTCGAACACGCGGGCGCCTGGGCGTCGCTGCGGCTGATGACGACGGGCGCGCTGCCGGCGGACAGCCTCGCCGGGATCGGGCGCGTCCTGCTGACCCGCGCGCCCCCGCCGGACGACATCCCCGCGCTGCTCGCGCGGATGCAGGCCGCGGGCGTCGCCCCCGCCCCCTACGGCTTCTGGCGCGATCCCACGGGAGAGGCGATGCTGCCGCTGATCGAGGCCGACCGCAGCGCGGGCAACCCGCCCCCGGTGATGTCGGACGCCGACTGGCAGGCGGTCCGCGCGATCTGCGCCTGACCTCAGCCCGCGACGGCGGCAAGCGCCGCGGCGATCTCGGCCGGCGTGGTGCCCGGGCCGGGCACGACGGGCACCGAGGGATCGAAAAGGCCCTTGCAGCCCTGCGGACATGACCCCGCCGCCGGGACGGGCCCAGGCACCAGGATCACCGCGACTGCGGCGAGGATGCGGATCATCGTGCGGCTCTGCTCAAGACCGACGGCTGTGTCGCCGCCTTGGCGCAGAGTGTGGCACGATTGCGGCGCGCGGTAAAGCGTGGCGCGCCCCGCCAGGTGCCGCGCGCCCCGGCGCAGGCCGGGGCCTCTGCCCGCCGTCAGACCTTCATCTCCACCCCCAGGTGCCGGGCCACCGTGAAGATGTCCTTGTCGCCCCGGCCGCACATGTTCATGACGATGATGTGGTCGCGCGGCAGCCCGGGCGCGATCTTCGTCACGTGGGCCAGCGCGTGCGAGGGTTCCAGCGCCGGGATGATCCCCTCCAGCCCGCAGCACAGCCGGAACGCCTCCAGCGCCTCGGCGTCGGTGATGCTGACGTATTCCGCACGGCCCACGTCGTGCAGCCAGGCGTGTTCCGGCCCGATGCCGGGGTAGTCGAGGCCCGCGCTGATCGAAAACCCCTCCAGGATCTGCCCGTCCCCGTCCTGCAGCAGGTAGGTCCGGTTGCCGTGCAGCACCCCGGGTCGCCCGCCGGTGAGCGAGGCGCAGTGCTGCATCCGGTCGTCGACGCCCTTGCCCCCCGCCTCCACCCCGATGATCCGCACCGTCGGGTCGTCGAGGAAGGGATGGAACAGCCCCATCGCGTTCGACCCCCCGCCGATGGCGGCGATCACCGTGTCGGGCAGGCGGCCTTCCAGCTCCTGCAGCTGCCAGCGCACTTCCTTGCCGATGATGCTCTGGAAGTCGCGGACCATCGCCGGATAGGGGTGCGGGCCCGCGACCGTGCCGATGCAGTAGAAGGTGTCGCGCACGTTCGTGACCCAGTCGCGCAGCGCGTCGTTCATCGCGTCCTTCAGCGTGCCGCGGCCCGAGGTCACCGGGATCACCTGCGCGCCCAAGAGCTTCATGCGGAAGACGTTCGGCGCCTGGCGTTCCACGTCATGCGCGCCCATGTAGACCACGCATTGCAGCCCGAACTTGGCGCAGACGGTGGCGGTCGCCACGCCGTGCTGCCCCGCCCCCGTCTCGGCGATGATCCGCGTCTTGCCCATCCGGCGGGCGAGGATGATCTGGCCCAGCACGTTGTTGATCTTGTGCGCGCCGGTGTGGTTCAGCTCGTCGCGCTTCATGTAGACCTTGGCGCCGCCCAGATGGTCGGTCAGCCGTTCGGCGAAATAGAGCGGGCTGGGGCGGCCGACGTAGTGCGTCCACAGCCAGTCCATCTCGGCCCAGAAACTCGGGTCCGTCTTGGCGTGTTCGTAGCGCGCCTCGAGCTCCAGGATCAGCGGCATCAACGTCTCGGACACGAAGCGCCCGCCGAAGATGCCGAAGCGCCCGGCCTCGTCGGGGCCGGTCATGAAGCTGTTGGTGCGGTCGTCGGGCATGGCAGTCCTCCGTCGGGCACAGGTGTAGCGAGCGGTGCTCGGCGGGTAAAGGTCGCGGGGGCTACCGCCCGGTCGCCGCCGCGACGAAGGACCGGATGCGGCCTGCGTCCTTCACGCCCGGCGCGACCTCGACGCCCGACGCGACATCGACCTGGCGCGCGCCCGTCAGGCGGATCGCCTCGGCCACGTTCGCAGGCGTCAGCCCGCCCGCGAGCATCCACGGGCCCCGCCACCGCCGCCCGGCCAGAAGCCGCCAGTCGAAGGCCACGCCGTTGCCGCCGGGCAGCGCGGCACCCTCCGGGGCCCTGGCATCGACCATCACCTGGTCGGCCACCTCCGCATGGTCGGCCAGCCCGACAAGATCGTCCTCGCCCGCCACCCCCACGACCTTCATCACCGGCAGGCCGTAGCGCGCGCGGACGGCGGCCACGCGGTCGGGCGTCTCGGTGCCGTGAAGCTGCAGCATGTCGACCGGCACCGCCTCGATGATCGCGTCGAGCGTCGCGTCGTCGGCGTCGACCGTCAGGGCGACCTTGCACAGCCCCGCGGGGGCCGCGAGCGCGAGATCGCGGGCGACGCGCGGGGCGACATGGCGGGGCGAGCGGAGAACGAAGTTCAGCCCGACGTAGGCCGCGCCCGCCGCGGCCACCGCCGCCACGTCCGCGGGCGTGCGGACACCGCAGATCTTGACCCTGACATCGTGCATCAGACGCTGCGCTGGTCGAGCAGCGCCAGGACCTCGTCGGTGTGGCCGCCCTTCTCGGACCGCAGGCCGGACAGCTCGCGCTCCAGCCGCGCGATCTCGCGCGCGCGGGCGATGGCGGTGCTGCGATGGGCGCTTTCGCGGATCCACTCCCAGACGAAGCCGATCACCAGCCCCAGCACCACGCCGCCGAAGATGGCCAGGAACAGCGGCACCTGCACCGCCCAGGCGCCGCCGACGACCAGCGCCACCGACTCGGGCAGCCCGCGCACGACCACCGGGTCGCGGTTGGCCATGGCCAGCGCCAGAAGGACGATGCCGATCAGGGCGATCAGCAGGTAGCGGACATAGCGCATGGGTCATCCTTTCGCCGCCTTGTCGCACGGCGGTGGCGCGGCGCGCAACCGCGATCAGCGGTCGTTCAGCCGGTCGCGCAGCAGCTTGCCCGTCTTGAAGAAGGGCACGTTCTTGTCGTCGACCTCGACCTGCTGGCCGGTGCGGGGGTTGCGGCCGACCCGCGCGTCGCGCGCCTTGACCGAAAAGGCCCCGAACCCCCGCAGCTCCACCCGCTCGCCGCGGGCGAGGCTGTCGATGATCTCCTCGAACACGGTGTTCACGATCCGCTCGACGTGGCGCTGCGTGAGATGCGGGTTCTCGTCCGCGATCTTCTGGATCAATTCCGACCTGATCATCGGATGCGTCCCCCCGGGTGCGGGGACCATCCGGCAGCGGCCCCGCTGTAATTGCCTTGACTATAGGCGCAAGGTCGCAGGCCGCACAAACGAAATCAAGGACCTAAGGCCGCGTCCGCGACCCGCCGCAGGGGAAAACAGCCCACGCGCCCGCGGTCACGGGCGCGTGAGGTCTTGTGCTGCGGCCCCGGCAGGCGGTCAGGACCTCGCCGGGGCGAATCAGGCCCGGTCAGCCCGCCTGCCCGCCGGCCGCCCCGCCGCGCGTCTTCCACAGCGAGTAGAGCACGCCCCCCGCCAGCAGCGAGAACGTCACGCCGAGGCTGATCGCGGCCGGCATCTTGCCGTCCCAGACGATGTCGCCGAGGAAGATCTTCGCGCCGATGAAGATCAGCACCAGCGCCAGCGCATACTTCAGGTAGTGGAAGCGGTGCACCATCGCGGCCAGCGCGAAGTAGAGCGCCCGCAGGCCCAGGATGGCGAAAATGTTCGAGGTGTAGACGATGAACGGATCCGGCGTGATCGCGAAGATCGCGGGCACGCTGTCGATGGCGAACACCAGGTCCGCGATCTCGATCAGGATCAGCGCCAGGAACAGCGGCGTGAACCAGCGGACCATCTTCCCGCTGACCGGATCGGGCTTGTAGACGTAAAACTTCTCGCCGTGCATCTCGTCGGTCACGTTCATCCGGCGCTTCATCCACTTCAGCACCGGGTTGTTCGCGATGTCGGGCTTCACGTCCATCATCCAGATCATCTTGATGCCGGTGGCGATGAGCACGATGGCGAAGAAATACATGACCCAGGTGAACTGCATCACCAGCGCCGCACCCAGGCCGATCATGATCGCCCGCAGCACGATCACCCCCAGGATGCCCCAGAACAGCACCCGATGCTGGTACTTCCGCGGGATGGCGAAGTAGGCGAAGATCATCGAGATGACGAAGACGTTGTCCATCGCCAGCGTCTT
>CAZNPW010000045.1:0-22901 GCA_964575185.1 uncultured Exiguobacterium sp. | reverse complement strand
CGCGCGGGTGTCGCAGAAGGCGCGGCCGCAGGCAACCGCGTCACCCCCCCCCCCCGACCCCCCGACCCCCCCCGACCCCGTTGTGCCCCCCCGCGGCCCCGCCTATACGCGGCCGAACGCCGCACCGGAGCCGCCCATGGATCACGCCGCCCTGCAGACCGCCATCGACGCCGCCTGGGACGCGCGCGAGACGATCACCCCCGCCACCACCGGCCCCGCCCGCGACGCGGTCGAGGCGACGCTCGCCGCGCTCGACGCAGGAACCCTGCGGGTAGCCGAGCCCCGCGGCGGCCAGTGGCACGTCAACCAGTGGGCCAAGAAGGCCGTCCTCCTCGGCTTCCGCCTGCGCGACATGGAGCCGATGCCGGGCGCGCCGCAGGACGCGACCTGGTGGGACAAGGTCGACGGCAAGTTCAGGGGCTGGGACGCCACCCGCTGGCGCGCCGCGGGCTTCCGCGCGGTGCCCGGCGCGATCGTCCGCCACTCCGCCCACATCGCCCGCGGGGTCGTGCTCATGCCCTGCTTCGTCAACCTCGGCGCCTACGTGGGCGAGGGGACGATGGTCGACACCTGGGCCACCGTCGGCTCCTGCGCGCAGATCGGCCGCAACGTCCACCTGTCGGGCGGCGTCGGCATCGGCGGCGTGCTGGAGCCGATGCAGGCCGGCCCCACGATCATCGAGGACAACTGCTTCATCGGGGCGCGCTCCGAGGTGGTGGAGGGCTGCATCGTCCGCGAAGGCGCCGTCCTCGGCATGGGCGTCTTCATCGGCAGGTCCACCAAGATCGTCGACCGTGCGACGGGCACCGTCACCTACGGCGAGGTCCCCGCGGGCTCGGTCGTCGTCGCGGGCTCGATGCCCTCGGGCAACGGCATCCACCTCTACTGCGCCGTGATCGTGAAGCAGGTCGACGCCCAGACGCGGGCCAAGACCTCGATCAACGAACTTCTGCGGGCATGAGCGCCGCGGAAGCCCCCCCCGCCGGGCTGCAAATCCTCGCCGTCCGCACCGAGTCCGAGGCCGCCGAGGTGCGGCCTCGTCGCCGCCCATGTGGGATGGTTGCTCCCGCCGGATGGCGCTGTCGACCGGTGCGCGACAGGTGGCGGCCCTGCGGCTTTACGAAAGCCTCGGCTTCCGGCATGACGCAACCCTGCCCGATACCGGCGCAGGCGACATCGAGATCCGCATGATCCGGGACCTCTGAGAGGACCCCGAGGTGACCGACGACAGGCCGAAACGCCCCCAGCAAGTCTACACCCTCGTCGCCCATGTCGGCCGCAAGGCCGGGGACGGCCTGCCCGAGGGCGCGACCGGGGCGGCGCTCATGGTCTACGCCAGCGGCGTCAACGAGGACGAGGCGGTGCGCGAGACGGTGGCGATCCTGAAGCAGGCCGACCTCGCCGTGCTCGAGGTGGAAGGCCACGGCACCGCCGACGACCGCCAGGCGCAGGGCCACGAGATCGACGGAGGCGAACGCGCCCTGATGGCCCGCGCGCTGGCGGAAAACAGCGTGATCGTGGCGCAGATGACGCCCTTCTTCGACTGACCGCACCCGCGCCGTGCACCAGGACGAAACCGGGGGGCCCCCCATCACTCGTCACGCACAGGGCCGTGTGTCTCACGCCACCGGGGCGGAAAGGCGCGGCAAATGCGGCGAAGGCGGGGGGCGGCCGGAACAATGCCCGGGGACTGTTGCCGCAGGCGCGTATCGGCTAGACCGGCGGCCATGACCGACCCCGCCGCCCTGACCGCCGCGCTGATCCGCTGCCCCTCGGTCACGCCCGCCGAAGGCGGCGCGCTGACGCTGCTCCAGGGCCTTCTGGCCGAAGCGGGCTTCGCCTGCACCCGCGTCGACCGCAACGGCACCGCGAACCTCTTCGCCCGCCGGGGCGCGCGCGGGGCGAACCGCAGCTTCGGCTTCAACGGCCATACCGACGTGGTCCCCGTCGGCGACGCCGCGGCCTGGACCGCCGACCCCTTCGGGGCCGAGCTCCGCGACGGCTGGATGTACGGCCGCGGTGCCTGCGACATGAAGTCCGGCGTCGCGGCCTTCGTCGCCGCGACCATCGACCACGTCCGCACCCTGCCGCCCGACGGCGCCATCCTCCTCGCGATCACCGGCGACGAGGAAGGCCCCGCCACCGACGGCACCGTCGCGCTCCTCGACTGGATGGCGGCCCACGGCGAGCGCATGACCCACTGCCTCGTGGGCGAGCCGACCTGCCCCGAGACGCTCGGCGACACGATGAAGATCGGCCGCCGCGGCTCGCTGACGGCGACGATCACGGCGACGGGGGTGCAGGGGCACAGCGCCTACCCCCACCGCGCGAAGAACCCCCTCCCCGCGCTGGTCCGCCTCTGCGACCGCCTCGCCGGCCACGCGCTCGACCGCGGCACTGCGCATTTCGACCCCTCGACGCTCGCGCTGACCACCATCGACTGCGGCAACCCCGCGGGCAACGTCATCCCCGCCCGCGCCACCGCCGCCCTCAACATCCGCTTCAACGACAGCCACGGCGGCGCCTCGCTCGCCGCCTGGCTCCGGGCCGAGGCCGCCGCCGTGCAGTCCGCCACCGGCATCGCGCTCGACGTCGCGACCCACGTCTCGGGCGAGGCCTTCCTGACCCCGCCCGGCGCGTTCTCGGCCCTGATCGCCCGCGCCGTGGCGGCCGAAACCGGGATCACGCCGCAGGCCAGCACCTCCGGCGGCACCTCCGACGCGCGCTTCATCCGCGCCCACTGCCCGGTGGTGGAGTTCGGCCTCGTCGGCCGCACCATGCACCAGGTCGACGAACGGGTGGAGGTCGCCCAGATCCACGCCCTCAAGGCCATCTACGCCCGCATCCTGACCGACTACTTCGCCTGATCCTTCATCTTCCCTCGAATATCCCACGGGGGTCCGGGGGTGTGAAACCCCCGGTCCTGCCCTCCCCGCAAGGACCGCCCATGCCGCTGCCGGACAAAGACACCCTCATGGCCTGGCTCCGCGACAACCCCGGCCAGGGCGCCAAGCGCGAGATCGCCCGGGCCTTCGGCCTGAAGCCCGCGGAAAAGATCGAGCTGAAGCGCCTCCTGAAGGAGATGTCGGGCGACGGCCTGATCGACCGCAAGCGCCGCCAGCACCGCGCGGCGGGCGACCTGCCCCCCGTCAGCGTGCTGCGGATGCTGCCCGCCGACGCCCATGGCGACCAGTGGGCCACCCCGGCCGAGGACGACACGGGCCTCCGCATCGCCGTCGTCGCCCGCCCGGGCGACCGCGCCATGGCCGAGGGCACGCGCTTCCTCGCCCGCCTGACCCCCACCGCCGACGGTCCCGAGGCGCGCCCGATCCGCGTCATCGCGCGCACCGCGCAGACCCTTCTCGGCATCTTCCGCCAGACGGCCGAGGGCGGCCGCATCCAGCCCGTCGACAAGGGCGAGGCGCAGGAATGGCGCGTCCCCGCCGGGGCCACCTGCGGCGCGAAGGACGGCGAGCTGGTCGAGGCCGAACGCGCCGGCCCCCGCCGCCTCGGCCTGCCGCAGGCCCGCGTCACCGCGCGGCTCGGCGACCCCGGCGCGCCGCGCGCGATCAGCCTGATCGCCATCCACCAGCACGGCATCCCCGACCACTTCCCCGACGCGGCCCTGGCCGAGGCCGAGGCCGCCACCGAGCCCGACGCCCGGGGCCGCACCGACCTGCGCGACCTCCCCCTCCTCACCATCGACCCCGCCGACGCCCGCGACCGCGACGACGCGGTGGCCGCCGAACCCGACCCCGACCCCGCCAATCCCGGGGGCCACATCCTCTGGGTCGCCATCGCCGACGTGGCCCAGGCCGTCCGCCCCGGATCGGCGCTCGACCGCGAGGCGCGGCGGCGCGGCAACTCCACCTACTTCCCCGACCGCGTCGTGCCGATGCTGCCCGACCGGCTGTCGGGCGACCTCTGCTCGCTGCACGCCGGCGTCGACCGCGCCTGCATCGCCGTCCGCATGGTGATCGACGCGCAAGGCGTGAAGCGCAGCCACCGCTTCCACCGCGCCCTCATGCGCTCGCGCGCGTCGCTGTCCTACGAGGCCGCGCAGGAGACGGTCGACACCGGCACCGGCCCGCAGCTCGACGCCCTGCGCCCGCTCTGGGCCGCCTACGCCGCGCTCCGCACCGCCCGCGCCGCCCGCGCGCCGCTGGAGCTCGACCTGCCCGAACGCCGCATCGTGCTGGACGACGCGGGGGCCGTCACCTCGGTCGCCTTCAAGGACCGCTTCGACGCCCACCGGCTGATCGAGGAGTTCATGGTGCTGGCCAACGTCGCCGCCGCCGAGGAGCTGACCCTGCGCCGCACCCCCCTCCTGTTCCGAGTCCACGAGGAGCCCGAGCCCGACCGCATCGACGCCCTGCGCGAGGTGGCCGAGGCCGCGGGGCTGCGCCTGCCCAAGGGGCAGGTCCTGACCACCCGCGCGCTGAACGGCCTGCTGACCGCCACCGCCGGCACCGACCAGGCCGAGACGATCCACATCCAGACCCTGCGGTCGATGCCGCAGGCCTATTACGATCCCGCGAACCTCGGCCACTTCGGGCTGGCGCTGCGGGCCTACGCGCATTTCACCTCGCCGATCCGCCGCTACGCCGACCTGATCGTCCACCGCGCGCTGATCGCGGCGCACGGCTTCGGCGACGACGGGCTGTCGGCGTGGGACGTGGAGCACCTGGCCGAGACGGGCAAGCTCGTCTCCGACGCCGAGCGGCGGTCGATGATGGCCGAACGCGACACGACCGACCGCTACCTCGCGGCCTTCATGTCCGACCGGATCGGCGCGACCTTCGCGGGCCGCGTGTCGGGGGTGCAGAAGTTCGGCCTCTTCGTGAAGCTCGACGAGACCGGGGCCGACGGGCTGATCCCGATCCGCGCGGTGGGGGCGGAGTATTTCCACTTCGACGCCCGGGCGCAGACGGTCATGGGGGCCGACACCGGCCTGACGATCGGCGTCGGGCAGCGGGTCACCGTCCGGCTGGTCGAGGCGGCACCCGTGACGGGCGGGCTGGTCCTCGCGCTCGAGGGGCTGGAGGGCGCGACCCTGCCGCCGGGGCGGCCGTCGCGGATGCGCAAGGGCAGGCCCGCGGCACCCGCCCGCAAGGTCGTCCGCCGCCGCAGGTGAGGCCCCGCGCGGGGGGCGTTGCGTCGACGCGCGCGCCTCCGCGCGGGAATACGCCTGCCATACGCGCGGAAGACGCCCGCCAGACGCCGATCCCGACGCCCCGCTTGGCGAACGCGCGCACATTCACTATCCTGCGCAACATGCCCCACCGCGCGCCCGTCCTCGCCGCCATCCTTGTCCTGATCGGACAATCGCTGGCGCTTGCCGACCCCGCGCCGCCCGCCGTCGGCAAGGATCAGGCGATGCCCGCGACCACCTCTGCCGCCGGATTTCCCGCCTGGCTCGCCGCGTTCCGCGCCCGCGCGGAAGCCGCCGGGATCACCGCGGCCACGCTCGACGCGACCCTGCCCGTCATCAGCTATCTGCCTGACGTCGTTGAGAAAGACCGCAACCAGGCCGAGTTCACGCGGACCATCTGGGACTACCTCGACCGCGCCGTCAGCGACGACCGCCTGCGCCTCGGCCGCGCCGCGCTGGCCGAAAACCGCGCGGTGCTGGACCGCATCTCCGCCAGCTATGGCGTCGCGCCCGCCGTGATCGTCGCCATCTGGGGGCTGGAGACGAACTACGGCACCAACCGCGGCGCCGTGCCGACACTGTCGGCGCTCGCCTCCCTCGCCTACGACGGCCGCCGGGCGGCGTTCTTCGAGGCGCAGCTGATCGCCGCACTCCAGATCGTGCAAACCAATGACATCGCTGCGGAAAAGATGGTCGGAAGCTGGGCCGGGGCGATGGGCCACACGCAGTTCATGCCGACGAGCTTCCAGACGCTCGCGGTCGATTTCACCGGCGACGGGCGGCGCGACATCTGGGGGGACGACCCCACCGACGCCCTCGCCTCCACCGCCGCCTATCTGGCGCGGAACGGCTGGGTCCAGGGCCAGCCCTGGGGGATGGAGGTCCGGCTGCCGCCAGATTTCGATTACGCGCTGTCGGGCGAGCAGGTCACGAAGCCCGTCGCGGACTGGCAGGCACTGGGCCTGCGCCGCGCCGGCGGAGGCGACCTGACCGGCCAGGGCCCGGCCTCGCTGATCCTGCCCGCCGGAGAGAAAGGCCCGGCTTTCCTGAGGCTTGGCAACTTCACGGCCATCGAGTCCTACAACCCCGCCGACGCCTACGTCATCGCGGTGGGCCACCTCGCCGACCGCATCGCGGGGGGTGGGCCGATCCTCGCCCCCTGGCCGCGCGGCGACCGCGCCCTGACCGCCGAGGAACGCCGCGACCTCCAGCGCCGCCTGACCGCCGCCGGGTTCGACACCGGCGGGGTCGACGGCAAGGTCGGCCCGAAAACCCTCGCCGCCGTCCGCGCCTTTCAGACCAGCCGCGGCCTGACCCCCGACGGCTACGCCGACCGGGCGCTGCTGGCGCTCCTCGGTGGGTGAACCCGGCACCGCCGGACGACCCTCAGGCCGCAGCCCCCCGCAGCCAGTCCGAAGCGAAATCAACCGCGTCGCACCCGGCGAACGCCGCGAGCCGCCCCAGCGCCGCCTCGAGCGCCGCGACCCGGGCGCGGCCCATCCGCTGGCCCGTTTCGGGCCAGAAGGCGCGCACCGCCAGCACGCCGTCGCCGCGCCGGGCCTTCGCATCGACCCGGCCCGCCAGCCGCGCGCCCTCCAGCACCGGAAAGACGTAGTAGCCCCAGCGCCGCTGCGCTTCCGGCACGAAGACTTCGATCCGGTAGTGGAAGCCGAACAGCCGCCCGGCCCGGGCGCGATCGCGCAAGGCGGGGTCGAAGGGCGACAGGATGCGCATCCTTGCGGGCGGCTCGGGCGGGGTCTCCTGCGCCAGGCCCGGGAAGGCGACCGACCTGCGCGGCGCGCCGTCGGCCCCTTCGACCAGGACCTCCTCGACCTCGCCCCGCGCCAGGGCGGCGGCGACCCAGGCCCTCGCGACCTCGGGCGTCACGGCCTTCCAGAAGGCCGCGATCTCGCTCGAGGTGGCGAAGCCGAGCCGCGCCAGCGCCGCGCGGCAGGCCCAGTCCACCGTCGCCTCCGGGCCGGGATCGACCGCGCGCACCGCCGCGGGGATGACCCGTTCGGTCAGGTCATAGACCTTGCGGAACCCCTCGCGCCGGGTGATCGCCAGCTCGCCCACATGCCAGAGGTATTCGAGCGCGGCCTTGGAAGGGTGCCAGTCCCACCAGCCGCCTTTGCCGCGGACCTCGCCCTCGCCGACCTCGGCCGCGGTCACCGGACCGTGGTCGGCGATGCGCGCCAGGACGGTGTCGAACTTCCCGGCAAAGCCGTCGCGCTGCCAGCCGGTCCATTGCGCGACCAGCCGGGCGCGGTTGTCGGCGAAGCGGGGCCGCCAGTGCGGGAAGGTCGCCACCGGCAGGATCGAGGCATCGTGCGTCCAGTGCTCCCACAGCGTCCGGTCGCGTTCCAGCAGCCGCGCCAGCGCGGCGGGCCGGTAGGTCTGGCGGCGGGCCCAGAGGATCATGTGGTGGGCGCGTTCGACGGTGGTGATGCTGTCCACCTGGACGAAGCCCAGCCGGTCGATCAGCGCGTGCAGCTGCGCCCCCGTGGCGGGGCCGGTCGGGGGTTCGGCCAGCGCGTGGCGGTCAAGGAAGATGCGCCGCGCCAGCGCGTTCGGGATGGTCGCGGGCATCGTGCAAGGGGTAGCGGCGCGGAACGTGTGCCGCAAGGCGCGCAAGCGTGATAAAACTTCCGTCACATGCTGAAAGATCGGGGGTGACCTGCGTGACCACGCGTTGCCTTGACGGGCCGCAGGCCCCACAACCGGACCATCCCCGTCACACGGAGCCCGCCGCCCCCGCACCCCGCAGGAAAGGACGCCCATGCCCTTCGACACGCCGCTGATCGCCACCATCGTCGCGGGCCTGGGTCTGGCCTTCGTGCTGGCGCTGGTGGCGCAGCGGCTGCGGCTGCCCCTGATCGCGGGGTATCTGCTGGCGGGGGTGGCGATCGGGCCCTTCACCCCGGGCTTCGTCGCCGACGCCGAGATCGCCAAGGAGCTGGCGGAGCTTGGCGTGATCCTCCTGATGTTCGGCGTCGGCCTGCACTTCGCGCCGCGCGACCTGATGGCGGTGCGGGCGATCGCGGTGCCGGGCGCGATCGGGCAGATGACGGTCGCGACGCTCGCGGGCCTGCTGCTCGCGCTTGCGCTCGGCTGGGGCTGGGTCGCGGGGCTGATCTTCGGTCTGTCGCTGTCGGTCGCCTCGACCGTCGTGCTGCTCCGCGCGCTGCAGGCGCGGGGCGAGGTCGAGACCGACCGCGGCCGCATCGCCGTGGGCTGGCTGATCGTCGAGGACGTGGCGATGGTCACCGCGCTGGTGGCCATCCCGGCGCTCGCGGGGCTGATGGGCGGGGTGGAGCAGCCCCTGACGAACGAGGCGGCCGAGGTCGCGGCGCTGGGCTTTTCGCCGATCGCGGCGACGCTGTTGCTGACGGCGGTGAAGCTCGCGGCCTTCGTCGCGCTGATGCTGGTGGTGGGGCGGCGGCTGATCCCCTGGCTGCTGGAATACGTGGCCGGCACCGGCTCGCGCGAGCTGTTCCGGCTCGCCGTGCTGGCCATCGCGCTGGGCGTGGCCTATGCGGCGGCGCGGCTGTTCGGGGTGTCCTTCGCGCTGGGGGCGTTCTTCGCGGGCATGGTCATGGCGGGGTCGACGCTGAGCCAGCAGGCGGCGCGCGAGACGCTGCCCCTGCGCGACGCCTTCGCGGTGCTGTTCTTCGTGTCGGTGGGGATGCTGTTCGACCCTTACGTCCTGGTCGCGGATCCCCTGGCGGTGCTCGCCACGGTCGCCATCATCGTGGGCGTCAAGACCGCCGCCGCCTATGCCATCATGCGCGCCTACGGGCACGACAAGGGCACGGGCCTGACGATCGCCGCGAGCCTCGCGCAGATCGGCGAGTTCTCGTTCATCCTGATCGTGATCGGGGTGGACCTGGCGCTGGTCCCGGCCGAGGCGCGCGATCTGGTGGTGGCCGGGGCGATCATCTCGATCCTGCTGAACCCCGCGCTGTTCGCCGCGCTCGACCGCTGGCAGGCGCGGCGGCAGGCGGTCAGTCCACCGCCCGGATCAGCCGCGCCTCAAGAACCCTGAGGCAGGCGGCAAGGTCCGGCCCGCGCCGCAGCACCTGGCCTTCGGTCCCGATCACCGCGTAGATCCCCTGCCGGCCGCGCAGTCGGGGGCGCTTCTCCACGCGATAGAGCGGGTGTTCGGCGGTGCGGCGGAAGATCGCGAAGACGGCCACGTCGCGCAGGGCCGAGATGCCGTAATCGCGCCATTCCCCCAGGGCGACCATCCGGCCGTAGAGCGACAGGATCACCCCGAGTTCCCTGCGGTCGAAGCTGACCACCTCCGGCACGGCGGCGGAAAAGGGGATGGGCGGCCCGGCGGTCATCGGTCGAATGTGACCGCGCGATGACGGCAAATCAAGCGCGGCATCGCCGCGCGCCGGTTCCTTCGAAGGAACCGGACCGATTTCTTCGAAGAAATCGGGGCCCTGCGGTGCCGTCAGCCGGGAAAGCCCGGCGCGAGCGCGATCTCGCCCGTGACCGTGCCGCGCCAGTTCCGGACCGGCCCGATCCGCCGTTGCGCCGCCGGGTGGGCGGGATCCAGCACGCCCAGCCGCACCAGAAGCCCGGTGATCGCGGCCTCGGACGCGCGGACGCTGCCGTCCACGATCTTGACCGCCATGCCAAGGCCGAGCGTCGGCAGGATCGCCACGTAGATCGCCTCGGCCCCGGTCTTCAGCGCCACCGGCGCGGTGGTGGCGCGCATCAGTTCGGTGCAGGCGCGCCCTTCGCCCGCGACGAGATCGGGGTGGCGGTGCATCGCGGTCACCAGCCGCGCCATGGCGCGGCCGCGGGCGTCGGGACCGGGGTTGGCGAAGCGCGCCATCGCGCGGGCGAGCCCCGCGAGCGAGACCGCATGGTTCGGGGCCGAGCAGCCGTCGATGCCGAAGCCGGGGGATTCCTCGCCCGTGACCTCGTTCGTGGCGGCCAGGATCGCCTGCTGGAGCGGGTGGCCGGGGTCGACATACTCCGGCCCGGCGCGGCGGGCGGCGGTCCACATCAGGAAGCCCGCGTGCTTGCCGGAACAGTTGTTGTGGATCTGGCAGGGTGCCTGCCCCGCCCGGACCAGCGCGTCGCGGGCCGCCGTGTCATAGGGTTCGTGGCTGCCGCAGCGCAGGTCGGCCTCGGTCAGCCCGAGGTCGGCGAGCCAGCGCGACACGAGGTCGGTGTGCACCTGCGCGCCCTGGTGGCTGGCGCAGGCGAGGGCGAGGTGCCGGTCGGTCAGGCCGGCGCCGATCCCGCTTTCCACCAGCGGCAGGGCCTGGATCATCTTGCACGACGACCGCGGGTAGATCACCGTCCCCGGGTCGCCCCAGCCGTGGATCAGCTCGCCCCGGCTGTTCACCACCGCCGCGTGGCCCGCGTGTTCGCTCTCGACCCGCCCGCCCCGCCAGACCTGCACCATGGGTGCCGCCACGTCGCCCTCCGTCACGCCTGCGCGAAAAGCGGCCCATGGGGGTTTCACCCGAGGGCGCTTTTCGCGTAAGCAAGGGCGTAGTCGGGAACAGGCGCCTGCGCCACCGGAAAAGCTGCGGTCAACGCAGGCCGGGACGCAGGCCGGGCAGCACGGGGGCCTTGGCAATGATGACGACACTCGCGCGCGGCGCGGCAATCGGGCTGGCGCTGCTGGCAAGCCCCGCGACGTCACAGGAAAGCACCAACCAGGTGGCGACGATGACCGACTGGGCGGTCTTCACCGAAGGCGGCGACTGCTGGGGCGTCAGCGCGCCGCGCGAATCCACCGCGACCCGCGACGGCCAGCCGGTGCAGGCGCGGCGCGACGCGATCCTCATGTTCGTGACCTTCCGCCAGGGCGGTCCGGCTGCGGGCGAGATCAGCTTCCAGGCGGGCTACACCTACGCCGACGGGTCGGCGGTCACGGTGACGATCGGGGGCGACACCTTCACGCTGTTCACCGAAGGCCAGAACGCCTGGACCGCGAGCGCCGAGGAAGACGGCCGCCTGCTCGAAGCCATGAAGGCCGGCGCGGACGCCACGGTCGTCGGCCGCTCCGCCCGCGGGACCGAGACGACCGACGTCGTCAGCCTGCGCGGCTTCACCGCCGCGATGGAGGAAGCCGCGCGACGCTGCGCCGGCTGACGCCCGGCGCATGGTCCTTCGTCCGAAGGACCTCGGGCGGACGCCGGGGATCGTCGCACGGAAATCCCCGGCCCCCGTCAACCCGCCAGGTGCCGCAGCCCCTGCGTCACGTCGGTCCGCACGGCCAGCCGCAGCCCCGGCTCGTCGCCGGCCTTCAGCGCGGCCAGGATCATGCGGTGGTGCGGTGGTGCCTCGCGCCGGGCCAGCCGATGGTAGACCGCGCGCATCGTGGGCCCCAGTTGCAGCCATACCGTCTCGATCAGGCCCAGCATCGCCGGGGCCTGGGCGCGCAGGTAGAGGGTGCGGTGGAACTCGAGGTTGGTGCGCACGTAGGCCGTGGCATCCGCCCGCGCCACCGCCTCGGCGGTCAGCGCGTTGATCGCGGCCAGCCGGTCGATCAGCGCGAAATGCGCGCGCGGCAGGGCGCGGCTGGCCAGCTCGGGCTCGATCAGCGCGCGCAGGGCGGCCAGTTCCTCGATCCGCTCGGGCGTCAGGCTCGGGGTGGCGACCCGGCCCGAGGCCGACAGCGCCAGCGCGCCCTCGGCCACGAGCCGCCGCACCGCCTCGCGCGCGGGGGTCATCGAGGTGCCGAACTGCCGGCCGATCCCGCGCAGCGTCAGCGCCTGGCCCGGGCCGATCTCGCCGTGCATCACCTGCTGGCGCAGGGCGCGGTAGACCCGTTCGTGCGCGACGGCATTCGGGTCGGTCGGACGCGGCGGCAGCATCAGAACCGCAGCGCCTGCAGCGCGCCGCCCTCCGCCCGCAGCCAGACCCGGCGCGCCTTCCAGTCGGGGCAGAGCCGCGCCACCACCGCCCAGAAGGCGGGCGAGTGGTTCATCTCGGCCAGATGGGCCACCTCGTGCGCGGCGACGTAGTCGAGCACGGCGGGCGGGGCCATCACCAGCCGCCAGTTGAACATCAGGGCGCCCGACGCCGCGCAGGACCCCCAGCGCGAGCGCGTGTCGCGCAGCGTCAGGCGCGCGTAGGGCCGGCCCAGCGCCGCCGTGTGAAGGTCGCAGCCCGCGGTCAGCCGCGCCCGCGCCAGAACCCGCAGCCAGGCCGCGAGACGCGCGCCCGCCTGCGCCGGATCGCCCGGCACGACCAGCGCGCCGCCGTCCACCCGCAGCCGCCCCGGGCCCGTCGTGACGGTCAGGGGCCGCCCCTCGACCGGCACCAGGCTGCCCGGGCCGACCGCCACCGCCTCCGGCATCCGCGCCAGCGCGGCGCGCAGCCAGCGCTCCTGCGACCGGGCGAAGGCCATCGCCTCGGCCTCCCGCGCGCGGGCGGGCAGGGTCAGCGTCACCCGCCCGCCATCGCCCGCGACCCGGAGCGAGAACCGCGTCGCCCGGGCGTTCCGGCGCAGGGTGACGTCGATCGGCGGGTGGCCGGGCAGGGTGGGCATCGGGGCCTTGACGGCGGCGGCGGACGGCCCCATCTACCGCGCTTCGCCGCGGCCCGGAAGGCCTGCGGCGGAAACGCTTTGACTCCCATGCCACCCTGTGGCAGGGCGCGCCCGCACTGATCCTGGAAGATGACACCATGCCCAAGCCCGAATGGGGAACCAAGCGCATCTGCCCGACGACCGGCAGGCGCTTCTACGATCTGAACCGCAGCCCCGTCGTCAGCCCCTACACGGGGGAGGTCGTCGACATCGAGTCCGCCCGCCGCAAGCTCGCCGCGGCCGTGATCGCCCGGCCGATGCCGCCCGAGGCCGACGAGGTGCTGGTCGAGGATCTGGAGGGCGACGACATCCTGGAGACCGCGCCGGCCGAAGACGCCGAGACCGACGACGAACTGCTCGAGGACGACGCCGACGACAACGTATCGCTCGACGACCTGCACGACGTCGCGGGCGACGACGAGGAGCCCTGAGCCTGCGGCGGGCGGATTGCCCCTTGCGGCGGGGCACGCCATCGCCTAACTAGCCGCGCACCGCAGGCCCCCATGCCTGTGGCCTGGTCGGAACGGGGTCATAGCTCAGATGGGAGAGCGCTTGAATGGCATTCAAGAGGTCGGCGGTTCGATCCCGCCTGGCTCCACCAGACCGCCCGGAACAGACGGCCGCCCCCGACGGGCGGCCGTTGTCCTTTCCCGTCCTTGGCGACGGTCCGGCTCAGACGAAGCTCGACAGCGCGAAGTCGGCGGCGGTCAGGCCGGTGGTGCCGTCGAACATGGCCAGCATGAACAGCTCGTCGGCCGACACGGAGGCGTCGCCGTTGGTCGACACGAACTGGAACACCGCGCTCGAGGTGCCGTTGTCGACCACGATCATCATGGTCCGGTTGACCGCGATGTTGCCGGTGGCACTGCCGATTACGGCGGTGAAGAGGGCGGCGTCCACGCCCCGCAGCTCGGCCCCGGCGACCGCGAGGTCGGTGCGCAGGATGACGAGCTCCGCCGTGGGGGCGAAGCCGCCCGGGCCGTCCAGCACCGCCGCGCCCTCGATCACCGTGTCGCCGTCGCCGACGTCGTCGGCCAGGTAGACGAAATCGTCCACCCCGGTCTCGAAATCCGCGATGACGGCGGCCGTCATCCAGCCGAAGACGCCGGACCCGTTGAAGCCGAGCTCGCTGACCGCGTTGCCACCCAGCGCGGCGCGCACCTGCAGGTCGTCGGCCCCGCTGCCCCCCGTCAGCGTGTCGCCGCGCAGCGACGCGCCGGGAAGGACCGCGGCGGCGAAGGCGCCCGCGACGAGCGTGTCGTTCCCCGCCCCGCCGAACAGCACGTTCGACGCCTCGTTCGACTGGACGAACGGGTCGAGGAAGGTCGCCACCAGCAGGTCGTCCCCCGCGTCGCCGAACAGCGTATCGCTGCCGCCCGCGCCGATCACCGTCTCGTTCCCGGCCCGCGCGCGGATGTCGTTTTCGAAGACGTTGCCGTAGATGAGCGTTGGGTCCGCCGTCGCGATCAGGTCCTGCGGCGCGCGGTCGAGCGGGAAGCTGCCGAGCGGCGCGGGGGTCAGCTGCGAGACCGCGATCACCGCGGCGCGGGCGGCCGCGAAGGGCAGGGGGTTCAGCTCGGACGCGGGGCCGGTGCCGCCGGCCATGTTGATGACCTCCACCCCCCGCAGCGCCGACAGGTCGACCGTCGAGCCGCCGAAAGGCCCGACCAGGACCACCTGATCGACGCCGCCCGCGTCCCAGCCCGCATAGGTGCCGCCGTTCGACAGCACCAGAAGGTCGTCGCCCACGCCGCCGTAAAGCTCGACCTCGGCCCCCGGACGCGCCGTCACGCCGGCCAGGCTGATCAGCACGTCGTTGCCCGCCCCGCCCGCCAGCGTGTCGGCGGCGCTGTCGGTCGCCGTGGCGGACCAGCCGCCGGCGATGGTGTCCCGGCCCGCGCCGCCGTCCAGCAGGTCGGCCCCCGCCCCGCCCAGGATGCTGTCGTCGCCTGCCGTCCCGCCGACCACCGCCCCGCCGGGGGCCAGCACGACGATCCCCTCGACGAAGCGGCTCGCCGCGCCCGACCACTGCCGGCCGTTCACAACCACGAGGTCGCGCAGCCCCCCCGCCGCGGTCTCGACGATCCGGTCGGCGGCGTCGAAGACCTGGTAGACGTCGTTGCCCGCCCCGCCTTCCAGCCGGTCGGCCGCGCCGTCGCCGAGGTCCAGCCGGAAGTCCGCCCCCGCCAGGGTCGCCCCGCCCGACAGCGTGTCGGCCCCCGCGCCGCCCTGCACCGTGTCGGCCCCCGCCCCGCCGATCAGGAGGTCGGCCCCCGCCCCGCCCTGCACCCGGTCGGCCCCCGATCCGCCGCGCAGCGCGTCGGCCGAGGCCGTCCCCGTCAGGCGCGCCCCGGTCGTGCCGGTGTAGATCAGCGCCTCGACATTGGCAAAGCCCGCCAGGCTGCGGGCCAGGCCCTGAAGGATGTCGAACCCGCCCGCGGCCGCCTCGACCACGATATCGCCCGCCGCCCAGAGGTAGCGGTCGTTCCCCGCCCCGCCGACCAGCCGGTCGGCCCCGGCGCCGCCGTCCAGCGTGTCGTCGCCCGCGCCCCCGTCCAGCGTGTCGGCCCCGGCCGCCAGGCTGGTCAGCCGGTTGCCCGCATCGTTGCCCACCAGCGTCGCGGCGGCAGCACCCGTCCAGACCAGCCCCTCGATGGCGTCGAACCCGGCGAGGCTCTGCAGCACCGCGCTGCGGATCGTGTCGAACCCGCCCCCGGCGCGCTCGACCAGCCCGTCCAGCGCGTCGACGCCGTCGTAGAGGTCGTCGCCCAGCCCGCCGGTCAGGATGTCGGCCCCCGCGCCGCCGGCGAGGATGTCGTTGCCCGACCCGCCCGCCAGGAAATCCGCCCCCGCGCCCCCCGCGAGGAGGTCGCGCCCCCCCAGCCCCAGCAGCGTGTCGGACCCCGCCGTGCCGGTCAGACGGTCGTCGCGGGCGCTGCCGATCAGGATGGACATGACAAGACCTCCGGACAATGGGACCTGGGCAACGGCGCGGAGTGTCGCGCGGACCCGCCCGCCTGGCAAGCGCCGTTTCGCCGCTTGCGCATGGCCCCGCGGCCCCGCAGGATCGGCGCGATGTCATCGGGGATCCTCACCCAGGCGCTCGCCCGCCGCACCGCCACGGCGATCACGCTCTTCGCCCGCGCGGTGACCGCGGTGCAGGCGCGCTGGCAGGGGGTGGACCCCACGCCGGCCACGCGGATCTACTTTGCCAACCACGCCTCGAACGGCGACTTCGTGCTGGTCTGGACGGTGCTGCCGCCCGCCCTGCGCGCCCGCACCCGGCCCGTCGCCGCCGCCGACTACTGGCTGGCAGGCCCGCTCCGCCGCTTCATCGGCCGCCAGGTCTTCGACGCCGTGCTGATCGAGCGCCGGCCGGAGGCCCGGACCGAGGACCCGGTGGCCCAGATCATCGCCGCGCTGGATGACGGCACCTCGGTCATCCTCTTCCCCGAGGGCACCCGCAACCCCGGCCCCGAGCCCCTCCTCCCCTTCAAGTCCGGCCTCTGGCACGTTGCCCGCCAGCGGCCCGGGGTCGAATGCGTGCCCGCCTGGATCGCCAACCTCAACCGCGTCATGCCGAAGGGAGAGATCATCCCGATCCCGCTCGTCTGCACCGTCACCTTCGGCGCGCCCGTGACCGTCGCGCCCGGCGACGACAAGGACAGCTTCCTCGCCCGCGCCCGCGCGGCGCTGCTGGCGCTGGCCCCGGCCTGATGCCCGGCGCGCCCGCCGACCTGTGGCTTTTGCTCGCGGGCCTCGCGGCCTTCCTCGCCGCAGCCAGCGCCACCGGCGCGGTGCTGGCGCGCGGGACGGGCGCGGCGAGCGCCACGGTGCAGAACCTCAACGCCCGGATCAACGCCTGGTGGGTGATGGTCGCGCTGATGGCCCTGGCGCTGGTCTTCGGCCCATGGGGCGCGGTCGCGCTGTTCGCCGTCTGCTCCTTCGCCGCCCTGCGCGAGTTCCTGACGCTGACCGACACCCGCCGCGCCGACCACCTGGCGCTGGCGGCGGCGTTCTTCGTGGTCATCCCGGTGCAGTACGGGCTGGTCGCGGCGGACTGGTACGGACTGTATTCCATCTTCATCCCGGTCTACGCCTTCCTCTTCCTGCCGATCATCGCGGCGCTGCGCGGCGACACCACGCGCTACCTGACCCGCGTGGCCGAGCTGCAATGGGCGCTGATGGTCTGCGTCTTCAGCGTCAGCCACGTCCCCGCGCTCCTGTCGCTGACGATCCCGGGGTTCGAGGGGCGCAACGTCCTCTTGATCGCCTTCCTCGTCGTCGTCGTGCAGGGGTCGGACGTGGCGCAGTACGTCTGGGGCAAGCTCGCGGGCCGCCGGAAGATCGCGCCGAACCTGTCGCCCTCGAAGACGTGGGAGGGCTTCGCGGGCGGCGCGCTGACCGCGACGCTGCTCGGGGCGGGGCTGTCCTGGCTCACGCCCTTCACCGCGCCGCAGGCGGCGGGCATGGCGCTGGTGATCGTGCTGATGGGCTTCTTCGGCGGCCTGGTGATGAGCGCGATCAAGCGCGACCGGGGGGTGAAGGACTGGGGCGCGCTGATCCCCGGGCATGGCGGCTTCATCGACCGGCTCGACAGCGTGATCTTCGCGGCCCCGGTGTTCTTCCACCTCACCCGCTGGTTCTGGTCCACGACATGAGCGATCGCCGCCCCATCGCCAGCCGCGACAGCCGCTGGGCCATTGCTATCGCGCATTGGCTGGCGGTGCGCCAGGTCACGCCCAACCGCATCAGCCAGGCCTCGGTCGGCTTCGCCGCGCTGGCCTGTCTCGCGCTGTGGGCCGCAGGCGACGGGCCGTCGGCGCTGTGGCTGATCCTCGCCGCCGCCGCGATCCAGGGGCGGCTGGTCTGCAACCTCCTCGACGGCATGGTCGCGGTCGAGGGCGGGATGCGGGAACCCGACGGCCCCTTCTGGAACGAGTTCCCCGACCGCATCGCCGACCTCCTGATCCTCGGCGGCACGGGCCTCGCGGCGCTGGACCCTGCGCTGGGCATGGCCGCCGCGGCGCTGGCGGTCCTCACCGCCTACACCCGCGAACTCGGCCGCGCCTCCGGCGCGCCGGCCGACTTCGGCGGCCCGATGGCCAAGCAGCACCGCATGGCGATACTGAGCGCCGCCTGCCTTCTGGCAGCCCTGACGCCGCTGTCGACGCCCTGGGTCATGACCCTCGCCCTCTGGATCATCGTCGCTGGCAGCGCACTCACGACCTTCCTCCGCGCCCGCCGCCTGGTCGTCCACCTCGCATCCCGCTGATCCTCTTTCCGGACCCAAATACTCCCGCCGGAGGCAGCCGGAGCGGGACCGGCGCAGCCGGCCCCGCGACATGAAGGCTTGCGCCGCAGGCGCTCGTTCAGATCACCTCGAACCGGTCCACGTCGATCATCCCGTGGTCGGTGATCTTGAGGTGCGGGATCACCGGCAGGCAGAGGAAGGCGAGCTGCAGGAACGGCTCCTCCAGCGCCACGCCCAGGCCGCGCGCCGCCGCCCGCAGGGCCACCAGCCGGTCGCGCACCGCCTCGAACGGCTCCAGGCTCATCAGCCCCGCCACCGGCAGCGCGAGCTCCGCCAGCACCAGGCCCCCCGCGGCCACCACGAACCCGCCCTCGATGTCGCCCAGGCGGTTCGCGGCCAGCGCCATGTCGGCGTAGTCCACCCCCACGACGGCGATGTTGTGGTGGTCATGGCAGACCGTCGCCGCGATCGCCCCGCGCTGCAGGCCGAAGCCGCGCACGAAGCCCGTGGCGACGTTGCCGTTGCGGCCGTGGCGTTCCACCACCGCCACGCGTGCCAGGTCGCGCGCCACGTCGGGCCGCTTGTCGCCGCCGTCGGGCGCGATCCCGACCGTCAGGTGGTCGGTGATGATCTTGCCCGGGATCACGCCGATCACCGGCGTCGGCCCCGCGTTGCCCGCGCAGCGGAAGTCCGCCGCCGCCACCCGCCGCGCCTTCACCGACCCGCGTCCGACCGGCGGAACCGTGGCGCGCGCGGCAAAGGCCGCGGGCGTCATCTCGACCCCGCCGGCAAACACCCGCGCCGCGCGGCACGAACTCAGCCCGTCGATCACCGCGATGTCGGCCCGCAGCCCCGGCGCGATCAGGCCGCGGTCCTTCAGCCCGAAGGCCTCGGCCGCCGACAGGCTCGCGGCGCGGTAGACGGGCAGGGGGTCGGCGCCTTGCGCGATCGACCAGCGGATGATGTGGTCGAGATGCCCGTGCTCGGCGATGTCGAGCGGGTTGCGGTCGTCGGTGCAGAAGGCGATGTAGGGGCTGAGCCGCTCGGTGATGAGCGGATGCAGCGCCGCGAGGTCCTTCGACACCGACCCCTCGCGGATCAGGACGCGCATCCCCTTGCGCAGCTTCTCCAGCGCCTCGGCGGCGGTCGTCGCCTCGTGCTCGGTGCGGATGCCCGCGGCGACGTAGCCGTTCAGGTCGCGCCCGCGCAGCAGCGGCGCGTGGCCGTCGATGTGGCGGCCGGCGAACAGCCGCAGCTTCTCCAGGCAGCCGTCGTCGCGCATCAGCACACCGGGGAAGTTCATGAACTCCGCCAATCCGATCACCCGCGGGTGGTCCATCAGCGCGGCGAGGTCGGCCGCGGTCAGCCGCGCGCCCGCCGTCTCCATCGCCGTCGAGGGCACGCAACTGGACAGCTGCACCCGGATGTCCATCAGCGTCTTCCCCGCCGCGTCGAGGAAGTAGCGGATGCCCTCCAGCCCGATCACGTTGGCGATCTCGTGCGGGTCGCAGATCGCGGTGGTGACCCCGCGCGGGCCGACGCAGCGGTCGAACTCGAAGGGCGTGACGAGGCTGCTCTCGATGTGCAGGTGGGTGTCGATGAAGCCCGGAACGATCACCTGCCCGCCGCAGTCGACCTCGCGTCGCCCGGCATAGGTGTCGAAGGTGCCGACGATCCGGTCGCCGGTGATCGCCACGTCGGTGTCCACCAGATCGCCCGAGATCAGGTCGAACACCCGCCCCCCCTTCAGCACGATGTCGGCCGGGATCTCGCCCCGCCCCGCCGCAATCAGCTCTGCCACGTCCGCCATGGGCCCCTCCGTTTGTCCGAAGGAACGCCGCGAGCGGCGTGCTGTAAAGGGCGGACGGGGGCTTTGCCCCCGCGCCCCTGCGGGGCTTCCCCCCAAGGTATTTCGGGCAAGATGAAAGACCGGGCTTGCGGGGGCCGGCGGGGGGTGCTGCGGTGCGCCATGCCCGACTCTCCCCAAGGCCGCCCGCTGCTGGGCATCGCGCTGAAACTCGGGTCGGTCGTGGTGTTCATCGTCATGGCCGCGATCATCAAGGCGACGGCGCCCGACATTCCGCCGGGCCAGGTCGTGTTCGCCCGGTCGTTCTTCGCCATCCCGGTGATCGTCGCCTGGCTGGTCCTGCGCGGCGAGTGGCGGACGGGCTGGCGGGTGGCGAGCCCCATGGGGCATGTCTGGCGCGGGCTCGTCGGCACCACCGCCATGGGCCTCGGCTTCGCGGGCCTCGGCCTCCTGCCGCTGCCCGAGGCGACCGCCATCGGCTACGCCGCGCCGCTGCTGACGGTCGTCTTCGCCGCGATGTTCCTGGGCGAGGAGGTGCGCGCCTTCCGCATGGGCTGCGTGGCGCTGGGGCTGGCGGGGGTGCTGATCGTGGTCAGCCCGCGCCTGACGCTCGCCCCCGACGCCATCGGCCAGGCCGAGACGCTGGGGGCCGTGCTGCTGCTGGCCGGCGCGGTCTTCGCGGCGCTCGCGCAGGTGTTCATCCGCAAGCTGGTCGCGACCGAGGGGACGGCGGCGATCGTGCTGTGGTTTTCGGTGTCGTCGAGCGTGCTCGCCCTCGTGACGCTGCCCTGGGGCTGGGCCTGGCCCACGCCGCGCCTCTGGGCGCTCCTGGTCGCGACGGGGCTGCTGGGCGGGGTCGGGCAGATCCTGCTCACCGCCGCCTACCGGCAGGCCGACGCCTCGCTGGTCGCGCCCTTCGACTATGCCTCGATGCTGTTCGCGCTGGCGATCGGCTATGCGGTCTTCGCCGAGGTGCCGACGGCCACGATGCTGGCCGGGGCGGCGATCGTCATCCTGGCGGGCATCCTCATCATCTGGCGCGAACGGCAGCTGGGGCTGAAGCGCGCCCGGCAGCGCAAGGCCACCACGCCCTGACCGCGCGTCTTGGCAATTCTGCCACAACATCCGGCGGCAACCCTCGGATACGGCGACAAGATCGTGGACCTGCACGGTGCGCGCCGCTATTCTCGCGGCGAACGGGGCGGCACGATCCCGACGGGCTTGAGGCACAATGGCGGCACCGACACGGTTTGCGCACCTGCCGGACTATGCGTTTCCGCGTCTGCGGAGGCTTCTTGACGCGCATGCCCCCGGGGGGCCGGTCATCGCCATGTCGATCGGCGAGCCGACGCACCCGATGCCGGATTTCGTCGCCCCGATCCTCGCCGCGAACACCGCGGGCTTCGCCCATTATCCGCCGAACGACGGAACGCCCGAACTCCTCGCCGCGGTCGCGGGCTGGCTCGCGCGGCGCTACGGCGTGACGATGGGTCCCGATCAGGTCATGGTCCTGAACGGCACGCGCGAGGGGCTGTTCAACGCGGCGCTCGCGCTGACCCCCGGGGCGGATGCGGGCGCGCGGCCCGTCGTGCTGATGCCGAACCCCTTCTACCAGGCCTACGCCGCCGCCGCGCTCGCCGCCGGGGCGGAGCCGGTCCACGTCCCGGCGACCGCCGCGACCGGGCACCTGCCCGACTACGCGGCCCTGCCGCCGGACGTTCTGGACCGGGTGGTCGCGGCCTACATCTGCTCGCCCGCCAACCCGCAGGGGGCGGTGGCGTCCGAGGGCTACTGGCGCGACCTGATCGCGCTGGCCGAACGGCACGGGTTCGTCATCCTCGCCGACGAATGCTATGCCGAGATCTGGCGCGACGCGCCCCCGCCCGGCGCGCTGGAGGTGGCGGCCCGCACCGGGGCGGACCCCGAACGGGTCTTCGCCTTCCACTCGCTGTCCAAGCGGTCGAACCTGCCCGGCCTGCGGTCGGGCTTCGTCGCGGGCGGCCCGCAGGGGATCGCCGCCATGCGCAAGCTGCGCGCCTTCGGCGGCGCGCCGCTGCCTCTGCCGTTGCAGAAGGTGTCCGAGGCCGCCTGGGCGGACGAAGGCCACGTCACCGCGAACCGCGCGCTCTACCAGGACAAGTATCGCGCCGCCGATGCGGTCTTTGCCGGGATGCAGGGCTACGCCGCCCCGGCGGGCGGGTTCTTCCTGTGGCTGCCCGTTCCCGACGGCGAGGCCGCGGCGCTGCGGCTCTGGCGCGCGACCGGGGTGCGGGTGCTGCCCGGCGCCTACCTGTCGCGCGACGTGGACGGGGACAATCCCGGCCACGGATACATTCGGGTCGCGATGGTCGCCCCGGTCGACGACATGACGCGGGGCCTCTGCGCCCTGCGCGACTGCCTTTACGGGTGAGGGAACGATGGCAAGCTATCAGGCACGGCAGCGCGACCCGCTGATCGACCAGGGGACCCAGGCGGTGCTGGAACGCCGCGCGCGCGAACTGGTCGGGCTGACGCTGATCGCCGCGGGCCTGATCTTCGCGGCGATGCTATGGAGCTACAGCCCCGACGACCCCGGCTGGATGGTGGCGAGCGAGGGGCCGGTGGCGAACTGGCTGGGCCGCATCGGCGCGGCGGTGGCCTCGACCCTGATGATCATCGTGGGCCTCGGGGTCTGGTGCGTGCCGCTGATCCTGTGCGCCTGGGGCCTGCGCTTCGTGCTGCACCGCGGGACCGACCGGGTCTTCGCGCGGGCGGTCTTCGCGGTGATCGCGGTGGCGGTGGCCAGCGCCTATGCCGCGACGCTCGCGCCCCAGAACTGGCCGCATCCGTCGGGCCCGGGCGGGCTGTTCGGCGATACCGTGGCCGGGGCGCTGCTCGGCCTCGCCCCCGTCAGCGCCAGCGTCGGGCTGAAGGTCCTGTCGGTCGCGCTGTTCGCGGCGACCGTCGTGATGGTGCTTTTCGTGACGGGCTTCAGCCGCGACGAGCTGCGCCGGGCGGGGTGGTTCCTGCTGGCAGGCACGGTGCAGACCGGCGCGATGCTGGCGGGCGCGGCGGGCCGCGGTGCGGGCGCGTCGATCTCGGCGGCGCGGGCGGCGAACGACCGCCGGACCGCCGCGCGCGCCATCCG
>CAZNPW010000044.1:0-23196 GCA_964575185.1 uncultured Exiguobacterium sp. | reverse complement strand
CATGGACGGCAATCGGCGTCAACTGGCTCTCGGGCTTCGATTTCGAGATCAAGGTCGTTGCCCGCATTCCCGACCGTCACTGAGTTCGGGAAATGCTGACACGAGGGCCCTCATTACAAACAGGATGGTAACAGCATGATCCTCAAGACCTACACCCGTATTCTAACGACGGACCTCGAAACCACCGTAGCAACGCTGAAAGCGGTCCACGGCACCAATCCGCATTTCATGCTCGACTTCGATCCATGGACCCTCGTCGGTATCGGCGACGTGCTCGCGGTCGGCGGTATGAGCTACTCCCCGATCCTTGGACAGATTTCCGGGTGTTCTAAGCTACTGCTTGCACCTGCTGATCGGTTTCGGTTGCGTTGAAGTAGACCACGGCGGGCGGTTGTCCGCCATGGGCGGCGTGAGGCCGCTGGTGGTTGTAGAAGGTGATCCAGCGCGCGATGCCTGCCTTGGCTTGCGAGCCGGTTTCCCAGGCGTGCAGGTAGACGCATTCATACTTCAGGGACCGCCAGAGACGCTCGATGAAGATGTTGTCGAGGCAGCGCCCCGTGCCGTCCATCGATATGCGGATGCCGACCCGTTTCAGCCGATCGGTCCAGGCGAAGGAGGTGAACTGGCTGCCCTGATCCGTGTTCATGATCTCGGGCGGACCGAAGCGGTGGACCGCCTCGTTCAGCGCTTCGACGCAGAAGTCGGCCTCCAGCGTGTTGGAGATGCGCCAGGCCAACACCTTGCGGGTGAACCAGTCCATGATGGCGACCAGATAGAGGAAGCCCTTTCGCATCGGGATGTAGGTGATGTCAGCGCACCAGACCTGGTTCGGGCGGTCCACCCGCAATCCGCCCAGCAGGTAGGGGTAGGTCTTGTGTCCCTTCGCGGGGCGGCTGGTATCGGGCTTCTGGTAGATCGGCGTCAACCGCATAAGGCGCATCAGCCGCCGGATGCGTTTCTCGTTCACGGCATGGCCTTCGTTCTGAAGGTGCCAGGTCATCTGCCGGACACCGTAAAACGGGGTTTCGAGGAACTGCTGGTCGATCAGCAGCATGAGGCCGAGGTTCATCGCCGTCTCGCCCAGCGGCTCGTAATAGAAAGACGACCGAGAGATCGACAGCAGGCGGCATTGTGCCCCGACCGACAGTTGGGGATGTGAGCGTTCGATCATGCCGCGCCTCACTTGCCGATCCAGGGCTTGAGCTTTCGTGACAAAAAATCGTTGGCGACCGCCAGCTCCCCGATCTTGGCATGCAGGTCACGCACGGTGTCTTCACCGATCTCCACGCCGGCCGCGATCTTGCCGCCACGCTCGAAGATGCCCGCCGCACCTTCCAGCAAAGACCGCTTCCATTGATGGATCATCGTCGGATGGACCCCATAGGCGGCCGCCAGTTCCGACACCGTGCGCTCTCCCTTCACGGCTTCCAACGCCACACGTGCCTTGAACACTGCGTCGTGGTTCCTGCGTTTCGACATGTCCTGATCTCCTCGCGTTTGAAGATCAGCAGACTTCAGATCGTAGCTTCCGTCACTGTCCGATTTTCGGGGGGTAGCTCACACCTTGTCGTCCAGCACGTCATGCGCCACATCACAGAGCAGAACACGGAGCGCCTCACCCCCATCTTTGACGAAGAAAACCCCATTGGTGCCACTGGCCAGATGCGCACCTGGTACACCTCCAAGCCGTGCTTCCCGGCGATCAAATCGCACATCAGCCATCTTGTCGGCGATTCCGCGTGGGAGGGTCACGCGGCGAATGTCTTCGAGGGTCGAGACGAGGTGATCGCCTACGCGAAGAACGATCATCTGGGCTTTCAGATCCAGTACATGTGGGCCGGCTCGCGCCGTCGGTATGTTCCAGACTTCCTTGTCAAGCTGTCCAGCGGCAGGATGCTTGCACTCGAGATCAAGGGAACAGACAGCCCGCAGAACAAGGCAAAGCGCGACGCTTTGCGTGAATGGGTCAAGGCGATCAACGGAACTGGCGGATTTGGGGAGTGGGCATGGGATGTCGCGTTCAAGCCATCTGATGTGCAGGATATCGTCTCCAAGCACGCAAATGCGGCCGTGCCAGAACCGGTTGGTCAATGAACCAGGTCCATCGCGAAACAAGTTCAAACGCCGCTTTTTCCGATGCCAGTGTCGCGTCGGGAGCGGATGGTTTTGCGGAATGGCTGGCTCGCACAGACGCGAAAACGCAAGGATAACAGATTCTTACGGCTCTACACCATATGGCCCGCAGTGCAGAGCCTTGGAGAATACTGGCCCTGAGAGAACGCTTTCGGGTCACAGCATGGCGTGACCGGTGGAAAGGGCTGCGCGCATAGCCCCCGAAAACAACGGAAAAATTCGGCCGCAGCCGGATCGGGAGAACGCTTTCGCAGGGCCAACTGGCGGAGGAGGTGGGATTCGAACCCACGGTGGGGTTGCCCCCACGTCGGTTTTCAAGACCGGTGCCATCAACCGCTCGGCCACTCCTCCGACGCGCGGGGGCATATCCGGGCGGCGGGGGCGGCGCAAGGACGGGGGACGGCGGGAAAACGGCTGCGGGCGCGTCGGGCCGTTTGCAAGGACGGGCCGTCGCGGGTATGCTTTCGCGCGACACGGGCGGCGGCGATGACCGCCCGACCAAGAGGCAGCGGGGCGCGGGGCGGATGGCGGGATGGTGGATTCGGATCGGGGCGCTGGTCGCGGCGGCCCTGGCTGCGGGGTGCCAGCAGACGGCAAGCGTCGCCGAGGGGGCTGCGAACCCGATCACCGGGGGCGAGATCGCGGCGTCCGCGCTCGACGCCCCGGCCGAGGGCAGCGCACCGCGGGATGCGACCGCGGATGACGGCGCGCCCGCTGCCGGCGCGGCGGCCCCGGCGGCCGCCCGGGCCCCCGCGGCTGTCGCACCGCCGCGCAATGCCCGGCTGACGCGGCTCGTCGACCGCGATGTCGAGGCACCCGACGTCTTCGACGTCCGCGCCACCGCGCTGTGGGACGGACGCCCCTCGCTCGGCGGCGTCTGGGTCGCCTCGCCCGATGCGCGGGACCCCGAGCGCGTCATCATGCGCAACCCCGCCAACGGCCAGTTCGTCATCGGCGCGCTGTTCCGGCGCGAGCGCGACAACCCGGGGCCGCCGCTGCAGATCAGTTCGGACGCCGCCGACGCGCTGGGCATCCTCGCCGGGCAGCCGGTCGAGATCGCGGTGACGGCGCTGCGGCGGGAAGCCACGCCCGAGGTCGCGCCCGCCCCGGCCGCGCCGGTGCTGGACGAACCCGAGGTCGTGGCGGGCGAGATCGCGGCACCCGCCGCCGCCACGCCCGTCGCGGCCGGACCGCCGTCGGCATCGCCCGCCGCGGCGGCCCCGGCACGATCGGCGGCCGAGGACGAAGACATCGCGGTCCGGGCGCTCGCGGCGCTCGGGGCCACCGCGGCGCGGCCGACCCCCGCGCCCGCGCCCGCGCCCGCGGCAGCGCCGCGGGGCGGCGACATCCGCGTCCAGGTCGGCATCTTCGCCGAACGCGGCAACGCCGACCGCGCGACGCAGCGCCTGCAGGCGGCCGGGATCGCCGCCACGATCCGCGAGGAAAGTTCGAGCGGCAAGACCTTCTGGTCGGTGGTCGCCAACGGCGGCGGCCCGCGTGCGGCCTTCGTTGACAAGGTGCGCGCGGCAGGCTTTGCCGATGCCTACGCCCTTTCGGGGTGAATCACTCAAACGCTGGACGGGACCGATGCGCCACTTCCTGACACTGCTGTGCCTGCTTTTCGCGCTGCCCGCCGCCGCCTTCGAAACCGCGGCCACGGCCGCCTGGGTCTACGACGTGAAGTCGGGCACCGTCCTTCTGGACAAGAACGCCGAGGTGCCGATGCCGCCTGCCAGCATGTCGAAGCTCATGACCATCAACATGCTGCTCGAGGCGTTGCAGGACGGGCGTGTCACCATGGACACGACCTTCGGGGTTTCGGAACGCGCCAAGGCCATGGGGGGCAGCCGGATGTTCCTCGACGTGGGGGACAGGCCCACGGTGCGCGACCTGTTGCTGGGGATCATCGTGAACTCGGGCAACGATGCCTGCGTCGTCGTGGCCGAGGGGCTGGCGGGCACCGAAGAGGCCTTTGCGGCGCAGATGACCGAACGGGCGAAGGCGCTCGGGATGGAACAGTCGGTGTTCAAGAACTCCACCGGCTGGCCGGCCGAGGGGCACGTGATGAGCATGCGCGACCTGGGCCTGATCGCGCTGCGGCTGATCGAGGAGTTTCCCGAGGAATACAAGTATTTCGCCGAGACGGAATACCAGTGGGCCGGCCGCGCGCCCGACAACCGGTTCAACCGCAACCCGATCCTGGGGTCCTTTCCCGGAGCCGACGGCCTGAAGACCGGCTACACCGAGGAGGCGGGCTACGGCCTCGTCGGGTCGGCCATCCAGGGCGACCGGCGGGTGATCTTCGCGATCACGGGCCTGCCCGACGCCGCCGCGCGGGCGACCGAGGGCGAGCGGATCCTGTCCTGGGCCTTCCGCCAGTTCGGCGAGAAGACGCTGGTGCGCGGCGGCGTCCGGGTGGCCGAGGCCGAGGTCTGGATGGGCGACGCGCCGACCGTGGGGCTGGTCGCCGCGGCCGACCAGGCCTTCCTCGTCCCCGCGCTGGTGCAGGAGAAGGTCACCGCCGAGGTCGTCTACCAGGGCCCGCTGACGGCGCCGGTCGCCAAGGGCACGCAGGTCGGCGAACTGGTCATCCAGATCCCCGAACTGCCCGAGGCGCGCGTGCCGCTCGTCACCGAAGCCGACGTGGGCCGCGCCGGTTTCGTGCCGCGGGTCACGACGGCGGCGCGCGTGCTGTGGCAGCGCTATGTCGCCGGCACCGCGCCGGCGAGCTGATGTGGCAGGCCGCCTCATCAGCCTCGAAGGGATCGACGGCAGCGGCAAGTCCACCCAGGCGCGGCGGCTGGCCGACGCCCTGCGCGCGGCAGGTCGGCCCGTCACCCTGACCCGCGAACCGGGCGGCAGTCCCGGGGCCGAGGACATCCGGCGCCTGGTGCTCGAAGGCGCGGGCGACCGCTGGTCGGCCGAGACCGAGATCCTGCTCTTCACCGCCGCCCGCCGCGACCATCTGGAGCGCACGATCCGTCCCGCGCTAGCGCGCGGCGACACCGTCATCTCCGACCGCTTCGCCGATTCGACGCGCGTCTTCCAGGGGCTGACGCGCGGCGACCTGGCCGCCGTGGTCGACCGGCTGCACGACCTGATGATCGGGGTGGAGCCGGACCTCACCCTGCTGATCGACATCGACCCCGCCACCGGCCTGTCGCGCGCCGCGGCGCGGGCGGGCGGCGAGATGCGGTTCGAGGCGATGGGGGCCGACTTCCAGGCGCGGGCGCGGGCGGGGTTCCTCGCGCTCGCCGCGCGGCACGCGCGGTTCCGCGTGATCGACGGTGCGGGGACGGTCGATCAGGTCGCAGCCCGCGTGCTGGCCGCGCTGTGACCGACGGCCTGACGGAACCCGACCGGCTCGGCGGCGCGCCCCACCCGCGCCACGCCGCACGGGTCTTCGGCCATGACGCGGCGGCGGCCGAAGTGCTGGGGGCCTGGGCCGCGCGCCGGATGCACCATGCCTGGCTCTTGACCGGTCCGCGCGGCATCGGCAAGGCGACCTTCGCCTGGAGCGTCGCGCGGTTCCTGCTGTCGGACCCCGCAGCGGGAATGTCCGGCGCGCCCGCGACGCTCGACGTGCCGCCCGACGCGCCCGTCGCGCGCCGCATGGCCGCGCTGGCCGAGCCGCGGCTGTTCCTCTTGCGGCGGGGCGCCAACGAGTCCGGCAGCGCGCCGAGCCAGGACATCCGGGTGCCCGAGATCGCCCGCCTGGGCCAGTTCCTGCGGCTGAAGGCGACCGACGGCACCGCGCGCGCGGTGATCCTCGACGCCGCCGACGACCTGAACGCCAGCAGCGCCAACGCGCTTCTGAAGGTGCTGGAAGAGCCGCCGGCGGGCGTCACCTTCCTGATCGTCGCGCACGAACCGGGGCGGCTGCTGCCGACGATCCGCTCGCGGACCCGTAGGCTGGCGCTCGCCCCCCTGCTGCCAGCGCCCCTCGCCGCGGCGCTGGCGCAGGCGGGGGTCGAGGTGCCCCCGGCCGACGCGCCCGCGCTCGCGGCGCTCGCCGGCGGATCGGCGGGCGAGGCGCTGCGCCTGACGGCGCAGGACGGGCTGACGCTCTACCGCGAGCTCCTGCGGCTGATGGGCGGGCTGCCACGGCTCGACCGCGCGGCGGCGGCGGCGCTGGCCGACAAGGCGGCCGTGCGCGGCAGCGGGCCCGAGGTCTTCGACCTGATCCTGGGCCTTCTGGCGCAGTTCCTGGCGCGCGCCGCGCGCGCCGGGGCCGCGGCTCCGCCAGAGGAGGCCGCCCCGGGCGAGGCCGCGCTGCTCGCCCGCCTGGCACCCGACCTCGCCGCGGCGCAGGGCTGGGCCGACCTGTCCGCGCGCCTTTTGCCCCGCGCCCGCGCCGGGCGCGCGCTGAACCTTGACCCTGCGACGCTTCTGCTCGATACGCTCCTGACGGTCGAAGACGGCGCCCCGGGTCGCGCGCCCGCCCCTGCGAGGTAGCGATGGACCCCCTGCCCGTCCTGGTGGACAGCCACTGCCACCTCGACTTTCCCGACCTGGCCCCCGACCTTGCGCAGGTCGTCGCTCGCGCCCATGCGGCGGGCGTCGCGCGGATGGTCACGATCTGCACCCGGCTGCGCAACGAACCCGCCGTGCGCGCGCTGGCCGAAACCCTGCCCGGCGTCTTCTACGCCGCCGGCACCCACCCGATGAGCGCCGCCGAGGAACCCTTGGCCACGGTCGACGCGCTGGTCGCGCTGGCCGAGCATCCGCGCTTCGTGGGCATCGGCGAGACGGGCCTCGACTACCACTACGCGCCGGACAGCAAGGCCGCGCAGACGGCCTCGCTGCGCATCCACATCGCAGCCGCGCAGGAGACCGGGCTGCCGCTGATCGTCCACGCGCGGGATGCCGACGACGATATCGGCGACATCCTCATCCATCACCTGAAGGAACGGCCCTATACCGCCGTCATGCATTGCTTTTCCAGCGGCGAGCGTCTCGCCGCGCGGGCGCTGGAGGCGGGGTTCTACCTGTCGATGTCGGGCATCGCGGCCTTCCCGAAATCCACCGCCCTGCGCGCGATCTTCAAGGCCGCCCCGCTCGACCGCATCCTGGTGGAGACCGACAGCCCCTACCTCGCCCCCCCGCCGCACCGGGGACGGCGCAACGAGCCCGCCTACGTTGCCCATACCGCGCAGGCCGGGGCCGATCTCTTCGGCATGACGCTGGCCGCGTTCGCGGCGCAGACCACGGCCAACTTCGACCGGCTGTTCGCGAAGGCCCGCGCGTGACGGGCCGCTTCACCATCCTCGGCTGCGGGTCCTCGGGCGGCGTGCCGCGGATCGGCGGGGCCGACGGACGGGGAGACTGGGGCGCCTGCGACCCGACCGAGCCGAAGAACCGCCGCCGCCGCTGTTCGGCGCTGGTCGAGCGCGACGGCCCGGGCGGCACCACGCGCGTGCTGATCGACACCTCCCCCGACCTGCGCGAGCAGCTCCTCTCGGCCGGCGTGGGCCACGTCGACGCGGTGGTCTACACCCACGCCCACGCCGACCATGTCCACGGCCTCGACGACCTGCGGCAGATCGTCTTCAACCGCGCCGCGCGCCTGCCCGTCTGGGCCGACGGCCCGACGCAGGACGCGCTTCTCGCGCGCTTTGCCTATGCCTTCGTGCAGCCCGCGGGGTCGGACTACCCGCCCATCTGCGACCTGCACAGGATCGACGGGCCGGTCACGGTCGACGGCGCGGGCGGGCCGGTGGACCTTGCCCCCTTGCGCGTCCAGCACGGCACCATCACCGCGCTCGGCTTCCGCACCGGCGACCTCGCCTACCTGCCCGACGCGAACGCGATTCCCGATGACGCCTGGCCGCAGCTGACGGGCCTCGGCACCTGGGTGGTCGACGCGCTGCGCCACCGCCCGCACCCGACCCATGCGCACCTCGCGCAGACGCTCGCCTGGATCGCGCGCGCCACCCCCGCGCGCGCCGTGCTGACCAACATGCATGTCGACATGGATTACGCGACCCTCGCCGCCACCCTGCCGCAGGGGGTGGAGCCCGCGCATGACGGGATGGTCATCGGGTTCGCGCCGTGAGCGCGTTGCTCGACGTCATCCTGCCGGTGTTCCTGGTGATCGGCTTCGGTTTCGCCGCCGCCCGCGCACGGCTGATCGGCGCGGGCGGGGTCGACGGGATCATGACCTTCGCGCAGTCCTTCGCCCTGCCCTGCCTGCTGTTCCGGGCCGTCGCCACGCTCGACCTGTCGCGCGCCTACGACCCGGCGCTGATGGCGGCCTTCTACACGGGGGCCTTCACGGGCTTCGCCGCAGGGTTCTTCGGCGCGCGGCACCTGTTCGGGCGGCCGGTCGAGGATGCGGTGGCGATCGGCTTCGCCTGCCTGTTCTCGAACTCGCTGCTCCTTGGCACCGCGATCACCGAACGCGCCTACGGCCCCGCCGCGCTGGCGGGCAACTTCGCCATCATCTCGGTGCACTCGCCGCTGTTCTACGCCTTCGGAATCACCGCGATGGAGCTTGCGAAGTCCAGGGGCGCGGGCCTGCCCGTGGCACGGCTCGCGGCCCAGATCGGCCGCGCGGTCATCCGCCAGCCGCTGGTCATCGGCATCCTGCTGGGTTTCGCGGTCAACCTGACCGGCCTGCCCGTGCCCGGCGTCATCACGGGCGGGGTCGAGATGATGGCCCGCGCCGCGATCCCCGCCGCGCTCTTCGGCCTCGGCGGGGTGCTCGTGCGCTACAGGGCCGAAGGCGACGCGCCCACCATCGCCTGGATCTGCGGCGTGTCGCTGCTGCTGCATCCGGCGATCACCTTCGGGCTCGGCCGTGCCTTCGGGCTGGACGTGGATGCATTGCGGTCGGCGGTCGTCACCGCCAGCATGGCCCCGGGCGTCAACGCCTTCATGTTCGCAAGCCTTTACGGCGTGGCGATGCGGGTGAACGCGAGCGCGGTGCTGGTCGGCACCGCGCTGTCGGTCGTCACCGTCTGGGGCTGGCTGCACGTCCTGCCCTGAAGCCGCGCCATCGCGGCGTCGAACGTCGCGCGCAGCGCCACGTCGACGTCGGGCAGCGTCACCGGCAGGCCCAGGTCCACGAGCGAGGTGACCCCGTGGTCGCGGATGCCGCAAGGCACGATCCCGGCGAAATGCGTCAGGTCGGGCTCCACGTTGATCGCCAGCCCGTGAAAGCTGACCCAGCGGCGCAGTTTCACGCCGATGGCGGCGATCTTGTCCTCGCGGTGGCCGCGGTTGACCCAGACCCCCACGCGCCCCGCCCGCCGTTCGCCCCGCACGTTGAACTGCGCCAGCGTCGCGATCACCCAGTCCTCCAGCGCGCAGACGAAGGCCCGCACGTCGCGCCCCCGCGCGTTCAGGTCGAGCATGACGTAGACCACCCGCTGCCCCGGCCCGTGGTAGGTATACTGCCCGCCGCGCCCCGCGACATGCACGGGAAAGCGCGCGTCGATCAGGTCGGCCGCGTGCGCGCTGGTGCCCGCAGTGTAAAGCGGCGGGTGCTCCACGAGCCAGACCGCCTCCTCCGCCTGGCCCGCCGCGATGGCGGCCGCGCGCGCCTCCATCGCCGCGACCGTCTCGGCATAGGGCGCAAGGCCCGGGATCACGCGCCACTCCATGCGCCCGCGATAGCGCGCCCCGCCCCGCCGCGCCAGCCGCTTTTCCCCCTTCCCTTCGCCGCGCCCTGCGGCTATGCACCCGCCCGTCGGTGACGCGGATGTGGCGGAATTGGTAGACGCGCAGCGTTGAGGTCGCTGTTCCCTAACCGGAGTGAAAGTTCGAGTCTTTTCATCCGCACCACCGAGCGAACCCCGCCAGCGCCGCCCCCACCCGGGCGGCGCGCGCATTTTCCGGGCAGGTCGGCGGGTTTCGACGCCCGGTGCCGAAAAATCCGACAACGGCGTTGCATTGTGCCGGGCGCAGGCGTTTAGTCACGGCAGAAGCGGAACCATCCGCCACGCCTGACGGGGAGATCACCGGATTGCCTGCCACCGACGCCTTCGTCGCATTCGAACGCGTGCAGAAAAGCTATGACGGCACGACGCTGGTGGTGAAGGACCTGAACCTGTCCATCGCCAAGGGCGAGTTCCTGACGATGCTCGGGCCGTCGGGGTCGGGCAAGACGACCTGCCTGATGATGCTCGCGGGGTTCGAGACGGCGACGCACGGCGAGATCCGGCTGGACGGCCGCCCGATCAACCAGGTGCCCCCGCACAAGCGCGGCATCGGCATGGTCTTCCAGAACTACGCGCTTTTCCCGCACATGACGGTGGGCGAGAACCTTGCCTTCCCACTCGAAGTGCGCGGGATGGGCAAGGACGAACGCGAGACGCGCATCGCGCGCGCGCTGGGGATGGTGCAGATGGGGGCCTTTGCCCACCGCCGCCCGTCGCAGCTGTCGGGTGGCCAGCAGCAGCGCATCGCGCTGGCCCGCGCGCTGGTCTTCGACCCCAAGCTCGTGCTGATGGACGAACCTCTCGGCGCGCTCGACAAGCAGCTGCGCGAGCACATGCAGTTCGAGATCAAGCACCTGCACGAGAACCTCGGCATCACCGTCGTCTACGTTACCCACGACCAGGGCGAGGCGCTGACGATGTCGGACCGCATCGCCGTCTTCGACGACGGCCGCATCCAGCAGCTCGCCCCGCCGTCCGACCTGTACGAACGCCCCGGGAACAGCTTCGTCGCGAGCTTCATCGGCGAGAACAACCGCCTGCAGGGCACCGTCGAGAGCATCGCCGGCACGACCTGCACCGTCCGGCTCGCGACCGGGGAGGTGATCGACGCAACCCCGGTCAACGTCACCGCCACGGGGCAGCCGACGCTGGTGTCGATCCGCCCCGAACGGGTGGAGTTCAAGCCCGCGATGATCCCGGCCGGTGCCCGCACCCTGCCCGCCGAGGTGGTGGAGACCATCTACATGGGCGACCTCTTGCGCACCGTGGTGCGCGTGGCGGGGTCGGACGATTTCGTCATCAAGTGCCGCAACACGGCCGGCCAGCGCGTGCTGAAACCGGGCGAGCACATCGAGATCGGGTGGAGCCCGGGCGACGCCCGGGCGCTCGACCCGTGATCCATCCCCGCGGGGACCGGGGACCTACGACGTTCAACAGGGAGCTGAACAGCAGATGAAGAAGATCCTGATCCTGACGACGGCGCTGATGACGCCATCGCTCGCGCTTGCGGAAATCACCGTGATGTCCTGGGGCGGCGCCTACGAGAAAAGCCAGGTCGAGGGCTACAACAAGCCCTTCACCGCCGCGACGGGCATCCCCGTCACGATGGTCGCCGTCGACAACCCGAACGCGCCGATCAAGGCGATGGTCGAGGCGGGCAACGTCACCGTCGACGTGGCCGACGTCGAATATGCCGACGCGGTCCGCCTGTGCGACGAAGGCCTGCTCGAACCCATCGACGCGGCGATCCTGCCCGCCGGTGTCGACGGCACGCCTGCGGTCGACGACTTCCTGCCCGGCGCGCTGACCGACTGCGGCGTGGCCAACATCGTGTTCTCGACGGTCTACGCCTACGACAGCACGAAGTTCACCGGCGCGGCCCCGAAGACCATCGCCGACTTCTTCGACACCACGACGTTCCCCGGCAAGCGCGGCCTGCGCAAGGGCGCCAAGGCCAACCTCGAGATGGCGCTGATGGCCGACGGCGTCCCCGCCGCCGACGTCTACGCCACGCTCGAGACGCCCGAGGGCGTGGACCGCGCCTTCGCCAAGCTCGACACGATCAAGACCGACGTCGTCTGGTGGGAGGCCGGCGCGCAGCCGCCGCAACTGCTCGCCGACGGCGAGGTCGCGATGACCACCGCCTACAACGGCCGCATCTTCGCCGCCGCCACGGCAGACGCCAAGCCCTTCGTCACCGTCTGGGACGGCCAGGTCTACGAATACGATGTCTTCGTGATCCCGAAGGGCGCGCCGAACCTGCAGGGGGCGCTCGACTACATCAAGTTCGCCACCTCCTCGGAATCGCTCGCCGAACAGGCCAAGTGGATCAGCTACGGCCCGGCGCGGAAGTCGTCGGCGGCGCTGATCGGGATGGACAACACCGGCACGATCGACATGCGCCCCTTCATGCCCACCGCCGCGGCCAACCTGACGAACGCCCTGCCGTCGTCCTACGAGTTCTGGGCGGACCGCGACAGCGAGCTGAACGAGCGCTTCAACAGCTGGCTCGCCGGCGGCTGAGGCCTTCGGGCGGGCCTTCGGGCCCGCCCGTCCCCGACCGGATCGCACGATGACCGACGTCCCCCCTGCAGGCCTGACCACCGCCGACGGCCGCCCGCTGCGCGCCGCGCTCGCCACCGCGCAGGGCCGCGCGAAGCGGCGTGCCTTCCTGCTGGTGACCCCGCTCCTTCTCTTCGTCGTCGTGACCTTCGTGCTGCCGATCGGCCAGCTTCTGTGGCAGGCCGTCTACAACGACGGCTTCTCGGCCAACATGCCCGCCACGACCGCCTGGTTCGCCGCCAACGACGGCCCGCCGGACGAGGCCGCCTTCACCGCGCTGGCCGAGGATCTGAAGGCCGCCGCCACCGCCCGCACCGCGGGCCAGGTCGGCACGCGGGTCAACTACGACCTGCCCGGCACGCGGTCGCTGTTCACCGCGACCGCCCGCAAGGCGCGCGACCTGCAGCCGCCCTTCCGCGAGGCCTTCCTCGCCCAGGACGAGGCCTGGGGCGACCCGCTCCTGTGGTCGGTCATGCGCGAGGCGTCGCGCCCCCTCACCGCGAACTTCCTGCTTGCGGCCGTCGACCTGACCCGCGACGAGACCGGCGCGATCATCCGCGCGCCCGAGGACCGGCAGGTCTATGTCATGCTCTTCTGGCGGACATTCCTGCTGTCGGGCCTCATCACCCTGATCTGCCTCGTCCTCGCCTTCCCCGTCGCGCACCTGCTCGCCACCCTGCCGCTGCGCTGGTCGAACCTGCTGATGATCCTGGTGCTCCTGCCCTTCTGGACCTCGCTCCTGGTGCGCACGACGGCCTGGATCGTGCTGCTGCAGGGGCAGGGCGTGGTGAACAATTCCCTCGTCGCCGTCGGCGCGCTGTCCGACGGCGCGCGGCTCGAGCTGATCAACAACCAGATCGGCACCGTCGTCGCGATGACCCACATCCTCTTGCCGTTCATGATCCTGCCGCTCTACTCGGTCATGCGCACGATCCCGCCGAGCTACGTCCGCGCCGCGCGCTCGCTCGGCGCGACCTCCTGGACGGCCTTCCGCCGCGTCTACCTGCCCCAGACGCTGCCCGGCATCGGCGCGGGGGGGCTCCTCGTCTTCATCCTGGCGGTGGGCTACTACATCACCCCCGCGCTGGTCGGGGGCGCGTCGGGCCAGCTCATCTCGAACCTCATCGCCTTCCACATGCAGGACAGCCTGAACTGGTCGCTCGGCGCGGCGCTGTCGGCGATCCTGCTGGCGGCGGTCCTGATCCTCTACTGGCTCTACGACCGCCTGGTCGGCATCGACAACCTGAAGCTCGGGTGACCCGATGGCGCTGCCGCCCTATGCCTCGCTGCTCGAACGCGCCTGGCGCGTCGCCTACCTGACGATCTGCGCGCTGGTCTTCCTGTTCCTGATCGCGCCGATCCTGATCGTGATCCCCCTGTCCTTCAACGCCGAGCCTTACTTCACCTTCACCCAGAAGATGCTGGCGCTGGACCCCACGGGCTTTTCCCTGCGCTGGTACGACCTGCTCCTGACCTTCCAGATGCAGAACCCCGACGCCCCCCGCGACGCCGCCTGGTGGGCCGACGTCTGGGACAACGCGGCCTGGGTCCGCGCGGCGCAGAACAGCTTCATCATCGGGACCGCGGCCACCCTCATCGCGACGGTGCTCGGCACGCTCGCCGCCCTCGGCCTGTCGCGGGCCGAGATGCCGCAGCGCAAGCTCATCATGGCGATCCTGATCTCGCCGATGATCGTGCCCGTCATCATCAGCGCGACGGGGCTGTTCTTCTTCTACTCCAACCCCTGCGAACTGATCGCCTGGACGGGGGTGGACCGCGCCTGCTTCCGCCTGTCGCAGACCTATCTCGGCGTGATCCTCGCCCACGCGACGCTCGGCATCCCCTTCGTCATCATCACCGTGACGGCGACGCTGACGGGCTTCGACCAGTCGCTGATCCGCGCCAGCGCCTCGCTCGGCGCGCCGCCCGCGACGACCTTCTTCAAGGTTGTCATGCCGCTGATCCTGCCCGGCGTGATCTCGGGCGCGCTCTTCGCCTTCGTGACCTCGTTCGACGAGGTGGTGATGGTCCTGTTCCTCGGCGCCCCCGACCAGCAGACGCTGCCGCGCCAGATGTGGAACGGCATCCGCGAGCAGATCAGCCCGGCGATCCTCGCGGTCGCGACGATCCTGGTCGTGGTGTCGATCCTGCTGCTGGCAACGGTGGAGATCCTGCGCCGCCGGTCGGAGCGGCTGCGGGGGGTAAGCCCGGGGTGACGTGGCCCCCCCGGACGGATCCGTCGCACGCATCGCCCGATGGCAGTACTGCCCCTATCCCCGGACAGACCTGTCCTGCGGCCTCGGTGACGGGGATGCCGCGCAGGGCGTAGCCGTTCGGGACGGCCGCACGAAGCTGGAACTCGGCCACCTGAAACCCCGGGACGGACGATGAAGCAATCGCCGCCCACGGAAGCGCAAGGGACGGGAGAGCGGATCGCCGGCAGCGGAGATTTGCCGCAAGCACGGCATCTGTTCGGCGACGTTATGATGATGCTGGGCCAGGTTCGGCAGCATGATCGTCTCGAAGGCGCAGCGGCCGAAGGTGCTGAAGCGAACAGCAAGCCGAAGAAGCTCTCGGCCGAAGCGATGCTCGACCTGGCCGTCCTGAAGGATGTCGCGTCAGGAAAATGGTGACGCCCGATGCGAAGCGGGAGGCGGTGCCGCATGCAGCCAGCGCCGGGCGTGCGAGGTGCCGCCATTGCACCCGCGAACTCTTCGTTGCCCCGGCGGTCGTGTCGAACGAACCATGAACAATCACTCGGAACCGCGAGTTCTTGCGCAGTTTTAGACACTTGCCGATCCCGCGGGCGAGGCTCCGCTTCGCACGATCTGTTGGGATTGCGCAGCGTTTTTCAGCCTCGTGCTTCCACAATGCTTCCAACGGGCCGAGACCTGATTTTTCGGTAGCACGACCATCAGGCGGCGATGAGCGACCAGAAGCCGAACTTCCTGCCGTGGTCCTCCTTCAGCCGGGCGACATACGCGTCGTGCGTCTCGAACGCCCCGAAGTCCGGGATGTCCTGCGCGAGCCGGGCGCAGGAGACCAGGTGCTCGGCGGCATAGCGATACCGCTTCGCCCGCGACCTGGTGAGCGTGAAGTCGATCATCGCGCGGAGCACCAGCGTCGCGGCCAGGGGATGACGCTCTGACAGGGCCTCCGCCGCAGGGGCGAGATACTCGTAGTGATCCCCGTCAATCTCGTCGTGCCTGGCCACCAGGAGGTCGGCGGCGCGATCCAGAGCCGGCCAGTCGAGGAAGAACTGCAGGGCGTGAAGAAGGCTCGGATAGGCCATGGCGTGCGCCATCGCCCGCTCCTCGGCCTCGATGTCGTCGAAGTCGGGCAGCCGCTCGAGATAGGCCCGCAGGTAGCTGTCGGAAAGCGTGCGCTCGAAGCAGTCCCACCGGAACGCCTGCGCCTCCTCGCCGCGACCCAGCGCCTCCAGCGTCTGCAGGCGAATGTCCTGCCACGCCAGCGGAACCCGCAAGCCGTCGCCGAGCTCCGCGCGCTCGAGCAACCCCAGCGCCTCGCCCGCCCTGCCGGCCGCCAGCAGGCGCTGCGCGATCTCCGCCGCGATCTGCGGCACCTTGCGGGTCTTCGGATCGTACTGGGCGATGAAGCCGTCGACGTCGCCCTGCGCGTCGGCGATGTCCTTGAGCGCCATGGTGACCGTGCTCGTGCGCTCGCGCGCCCACATCTCGTGCTCGTAGGTGGTGCCGCCCGGGCCCCAGCCCACCGCCTTCCATTGGTCCTTCGGCGGCACCGGCACGGGCGAGCGACCGAGGTCCTCGGCCATCGATTTCAGGGCCGTCAGGCCCTCGTCGCCGAGCGCCGGGGCCATGCTGCCGATCAGGCCATCATACTGGCCATAGCCGTTGTCCTGCACCGCATCGAGGACAGTGCCGGCGAGCGCCTGCGGGACCGGTCGGACCTTTGCGGCGAGCTGGCCCAGATCGGCGCAGGCCTGGTGGAAGATGCCGATGACGGTGCCGCTGGAGTCGTCGCAGCGCTCGAACACCGGCGTGGCGAGCGCCATGAACCGCCACATGAGCGCCAGCGCCTCGTCCGGATCGGCGGGCGCGATCTGCTCGACGATGGCGCGCCGCTGGGTTTCGAGATCGGTGACCAGCGCCTTGCGGTTCTTCCAGGTGATGAAGCTGTGGGCGCGGGCGATGCTGGTCAGCCGCTTGGTGATCTCCCGCGCTGCCTCCCTCGGGCTCTGGGCCCCCGCCAGTGCCATCCGCAGCTTGCGCTTGGCCGCCGCGCTCCCGGTGCTGACCTCGATCAGCAGTTGCGCCAGGCGCTCGGCGCCGAGCGCTTCGAGGTTCTTCGCATTGAGGGTGGTCTTGGACGCCATCGGATCGCCAGTTTCTTTTCCCCAGCCTAACAGCGGTCCACGGGGTCCGGAACCTACGTTCTGATTCGCACGGCTCGTCGATTTCCCGCACCATCGCGCCGAAACGCCTTGCGCGGAAACGCGAAGCATTTCATTTCTCTACGCTATTTCAATGTGTTCGTTGACTGTTGCCCGCGCTTCAGCACTGTGGAACTTCGAGAGAACCAGCGAAGAAACGGCGCAGACCCCGCCGCCGAGCGGGACGCGGGGCGCAAGGCGATCACGGTGAAGGAGCTGGCGGAGCGGTTCGACAAGGAGCACATCGCGATCCGCGTGAAGGCGAGCACGGCCAAGGAACATCGCCGGAACCCCGAATGCGTCATCTTGCCCGCGCTCGGGCAGCTGACGGTCACGGGCATCCCCCGGGCGGACGTGGCGAAGTTCCACCACGACCTCCGCCACATCCCCTATCAGGCGAACCGCTGCCTCGAAGTGGTCTCGAAGATGGTCAGCCTCGCGGTCGGCGGCCTCGCCTCGCCCAACGTCTCGATCCTGTCCGACGCCTTCCTCGCCGAACTCGCCCAGATGGAGCGCAAGCACCTCGCCGTCGAAGCGCTGAAGAAGCTTCTGAACGACGAACTACGCGCGCGAAGCCGATCGAACATCGTCGAGACGCGGCGATTCTCGGACCGGCTGGGAGGAAGCCATGGCGCGCTACCACGCGAACGCCATCAGCACAGTCGAGGTGCTGCAGACCCTGATCGACCTCGCCAAGGACCTCTAGGCGGCCCGCCAGCGCGGTGAGGACGCGGGCCTCAGCCCCGCCGAGATCGCTTTCTACGAAACCCTTGCGCAGAACCAGAACGCGCGGGATGTCCTCGCCGACAAGAACCTGACCCTGATCGCGGGTGAACTGGTCAAGACCCTGCGCGCCGGGGCAACCGTAGACTGGACCCACCGAGAGACTACCCGGGCACGCCTGCGCACCCTGATCAAGCGTCTCCTGAACAGATACGGCTACCCCCCCTGACCTCGCGGACGCCGCCGTTAAGGATGTTATGCTACAGGCCGAGCCGCTGATGAAGGATGCCGCACTTGCCGCCTGAGGGCGCGATCATTGGGCAGCCATCCGAAAGATGATGGGTGCATTGATGGGTAGCCGAAGATCCTGGCGAAAAAATTAAATTTCAATGGCAAGTGGCGGAGGGAACGGGACTGCGGTCGAACCTTCTCTGGGCCCGGCCGAACAGGCAGAACCGACAAGATGACTGGTAACTATATGACTTGTATATCATTTTCTCTGACGCCTTCGTTCCTCTGCGCGCATGTGGGGCGCGCGAAAGGAGTCGAAGATGCGTGAAACTTGTTTGAACCATACAGAGCTGGCAGCACGCTGCAAAATCAGCCCGAGGACGCTGGAACGGTGGCGCTGGATAGGGGAAGGAAGCGGCCTTACTCTGATACCTGAGGGCGACAAAATGTCCCTGAAGCGCGGCACGGACGCTGTGAACTTCACTCTGCTCGAGCGGACGAAGCGGGTGAAGTATATTCCATCCCCCGAAGAAATTGCCCGGGAAGAACGGCGCAAAGAAAAGCAGGCGCGATCATGGCGGCGAAACGACTGGGACAGCTCGCCTTTTGGGTACAGCCCTCCGTGGCCGGAGTATGTCACCGAGTGGACTGGCGAACTGGTCTTTTCGATAGATGTTTGGGCAGATGGTTTGCGGAAAACTTGGGGTGACGGAAAGATTCAGCGGATCGAGCGCCTGGTGCCGGACATCGTCGCCGGGATCGAACTGGTCCTTGAATTCATCCGCGTGCGCCGTGAAGAACGTGAAGATCGCGAACGGAAATGGCAAGAACTGCAGCGCCGACGGAAACTTGCTCACGCTAGGGTCAGGACTCACAACCAATACATGACGGTTGCGGCAAGGGCGCAAGCGGAGAGGAACAGGATCGGGCATCGGTCGTAACGGGTGGCGATCCTGCGCCAGTCCTTGATGCGTGCGAACATGTTTTCGATCCGATGGCGCTGGCGATAGAGGTTCGCGTCGTGCGGGATCGGGTCCTTGCGGCCGATGCGGGACGGAATGCACGGCGAAATCCCCATGTCGGTCAGTCCGTTGCGGAACCAGTCGGCATCGTAGCCCCGGTCCGCGAGCAGCGTCCCGGCGGGCGGGATAAAGGGCAGGAGCGCCCGCGCGCCGATGTAGTCCGAGGTCTGACGCGCCGACAGGAACATCCGGATCGGGCGGCCCTTCGCGTCGGCCAGGACATGCAGCTTGGAGTTCAGCCCGCCCTTCGTCCGCCCGATCAGCCGTCCGCGCCCCCCTTTTGCGCGGCAAGGCTCGACGCGGTGCGGTGCGCTTTCAGATGCGTCGCGTCGATCATCACGACCCCGGTGTCCTGCGCGGGCACCGCCAGTTCCGTCATGACCCGCGCGAACACACCCATTCGGCTCCAGCGCTTCCAGCGATTGTAGAGCGTCTTCGGCGGACCATAGCCCTTTGGCGCGTCCTTCCACATCAACCCATTGCGCTGTATGTGAATTATCCCGCTCAGAACCCGCCGGTCATCGACCCTGGGCCTGCCGCGCGACTTCGGGAAGAACGGCCTCAGCCGATCAAGCTGCGCTTCCGTCAACCAGAAAAGATTGCTCATGCCTCCCCACTTCGGGAAGCTTGAATCACGCCGCGAGCCGTCGCTCAAGCGAATTTACGGGTCGTGACCCTAGGAAAGAGCGCGAGGAGAAACGCTTGGCCCACCTCCAGCACATTATTGACCTGCGGCGTGAGGCTCGAGATATCCGAGATTGGCTGGCAAGCCTTCCGCCTGAGACCAATCCCACAGAGGAAAGCGATCTTGGGCGGATGATAACTTGGGTTGGTCGTCGTCTTGCCGATATTGATCGACAAACCGGAATCGAAGCCGCCCAGTCCTTCGCTGGAACGAACGATTTGTTTCCTCAGGTGGATGACCTGCATGACCCGGAGGGCGATCCAATGCCCGCGTCTGGCTGGGGCTACTGACCCAAAAGCGCCACGGCTATCTCAAAGTGGGGCTATTCTCTGAACGAAGGAGAAGGGACGGCCCGGCAGCGCTCAGCATTCGCTGAGTCCCAACTGCCCGACTACGTTTATGTCCTTGAAAACTTGAGGTTGAGGAAAACGTCACTTGTCACCTATGATGCACGTGTGGGGCGACAGAAACTGTTGTGGGCGAGGCTTATCGTGACAGACGCATCGAACGAGCTGCAGGACGACGCAACGAGCGTTGGCTCTGCCCCCTCAGCCGTGGTCAGGGTAACCTTGGCCCCCAAAATCACATTCGCATCTCATCAGAACGACGTTCCGACGATCCTGGACCTTGCCGTCGAGAACACCTCTGACGGCGACCTGGAGGGCCTGACCCTCACGGTTAGGTCGGACCCGGCAATCCTTGGCGAACGCATTTGGACGATTGACCGTATCGCCGGCAAGTCTCAGCTCCGGCCTAAGGACGTCCGTGTGCCGCTCGCAGGTGGGCTGCTCGACAAACTGACGGACAGGCTGCGGTCTGACGTTACGTTCACGCTGCGCCAAGGAGAGTTGGTGCTGGCTGAAGAGCACATGATCGTCGAAGCCTTGGCGCGAAACGAATGGGGCGGTTCCCGCTTCATGCCGGAACTGCTGGCAGCCTTTGTGACGCCAAACGATGGCACCATTCAGCATCTGTTGAAGGAAAGCTCCGTCATTCTGACCAGCAGTGGCAGGGACGGCTCGATCGACGGTTACCAGAAAAAGTCGAGGGAACGTGTCTGGGAGGTGATGTCCGGCGTCTGGGCAGCAGTCTCGGCACGCGCCATCACCTATGCCGTACCGCCCGCCAGCTTCGAAACCACCGGCCAGAAGATCCGATTGCCTTCCGAGATCGAGAAGATAGGGCTTTCGACATGTCTTGACACAGCACTTCTGTTTGCTGCGGCGTTCGAGCAGGCAGGACTGCACCCGGTGGTTGTTTTTACAAAGGAGCATGCGCTGGCGGGTGCCTGGTTGCAGCCTCAGTACTTTCCGACCCTGACAGTTGATGATCCGATCATCGTCAGAAAAGCTATCGCCATGAAGGAATTGGTGATTTTCGAAACGACACTGGCCACGACTGGCCACCCTATCCCCTTCACAAAGGCTATCGCCGAGGCGGAACGTCAACTGGCCGAAGAGAACGATGCGCAGTTCGTCTATGCCGTTGATGTTCGTCAGGCGCGGCGGCGGGGAATTCAACCACTATCCTCACTTGCAGGCACGACCGATACGCATACTGGCGTAGTGCAACCACGTGGCGCAGCGCCGCCGTTGGACGTACCGCCTGATTTGCCCGTCTTCGATCCGCCGGTGGAGTTGGACGAAGCAGAAAGAACACCAGAGGAACGCCTGGCCATCTGGCGTCGCAGCCTGCTGGACCTTTCCAAGCGCAATCGCCTGTTGAACCTGAAACCTTCTGCTTCGGCGATTCCGATCTTCTGTCCTGACCCATCTGCATTGGAAGACAAGATCGCTGAAGGAAAGCGGATCCGTATCACAGCGCCGCCTGCACGTCGTGATGCGGCTTCGCAAGCCGACGAGGCACTCTTTCGTCTCCGAACCGGTGATGACTGGTCCGTGAACTTCGCTCGCGACGCAATGGAGCGCGGAGAGATCGTCGCCAACACAGATGAAAAACAGCTCGAGAAGGGTACAATCGAGCTCTACCGCAAGGCAAAGGCGGATCTCGAAGAAGGCGGCAGCAACACGCTGTTTCTTGCACTTGGTATGCTGCGCTGGACCCCATCTGGCGACAAGACCAGGTACGGCGCGCCGATGATCCTGATGCCGGTGCGCCTCGACCGCGCCAGCGCAAGGTCAAAGCCCTATATTCTGCGCCACGATGACGACACTGTCTTCAACCTTACCCTTTTGCAGATGCTTCGCCAGGATTTCGGCATCAACCTTTCCGAGTTGTCAGGCGAATTACCGAAAGACCGCAGCGGTGTCGATGTTCGCGGCATTTGGAGCCATGTTCGGCACAAGGTAAAGGACGTCTCCGGGTTTGAGGTTGTCGAAGAAGTCTTCCTCAGCACCTTTTCCTTTGCAAAGTATTTGATGTGGAAAGACCTGACGGATCGGACTGAGACACTAAAGGGAACGCCGTTTGTTCGTCATCTCATTGAAACACCACGAGACCCCTACCCAAGCGGGACCAAGTTTCTTGACCCAAAGGAAATTGATCGAAAGGTCGAGGGTTCTTCAATCTCTGCACCGCTGAATGCAGATTCCAGCCAGATTGTTGCAATTCACGCATCCGGCCTTGATGGCGATTTCGTGCTCGAAGGTCCGCCAGGCACTGGAAAGTCCGAGACGATTGGCAACATCATTGCCCATAATATCGCTCTGGGGCGCAAAGTCCTCTTTGTCTCGGAAAAGATGGCCGCGCTTGAAGTTGTCTATAAGCGCTTGGTTGCTGCTGGCCTCGGCGATTTCTGTTTGGAGCTTCATTCGAGCAAGGCAAATAAACGGGCCGTACTTGATCAGCTGGATGCGGCTTGGAAGCGACGCGGCGAGCACAGCCCGGCTGAGTGGAACAAGACGGCAACCCGTCTCGCCGATTTGCGTGGACGATTGAACGGACTGGTTGATGCGTTGCACCAACCCGGCCCTGCAGGAATCAGCCCAAGGGATGCGATTGGTCGCAGCCTGCGCTACGGCGACCTGCATCGGGTAGAGCTGGACTGGCCCAAGAATCAGGGACCGGTCGGCCTTGCGCCGGACGCTGAAGCATTTGCAGACCTATGTGAAGTGGCCAGGCGCTTAGGCCAGCGCTTCAGTCAGCTTGAACTCGAGGACATGGATGCCTTCCCCGCAGTCCTTCATGGGGAGTGGTCTTTCGCATGGCAGTCAAAACTGATTGCTTCTGCGCGCAGGCTCGGCGGTGCATCACAGGATCTGCTATCGGCGCGGATTGATCTCATCGGACAGCTCGGGCTTGATGAATGGACGGCGACACTGGGGGAAGCGCGGGCTTTGTCGTGTCTCGTTGGACTGCTGCCGGATTGCGAACGTGCCAACCTTGGCTTCGCCCTGACAGCCGAGACGAGAGAAACGCTTGCAAAGCTTCGGACCTTGATTCCAGCGCTTGCCGCTTATCGACAAAGGCGCGGCTCACTGTCCGTCGCATACGCCGAAGAAAAAATTGCTGTTCAGCCGCTTCAGAGGTGGATTGCAGAACGCGTGGAAGCAGGAGGAAAAAGTTTCCTCTTCAAAGGAGGGGCCGTCAAAAAGCTCCGAACTGCAATTTGGGATGCCTTCGGCTTGACCGCGACACAGGTCCCTGAACCGGAACGAGATCTCGAAGCACTCGCCGACTTGAAAACGCTTCAGGAACAGCTCACGCAGCTTGAGGATGGGCTTCCCGCTGGAACTCCTTGGCGGGGCCTAAAGACAGACGTTGCTGTTCTTGAAAGGGACTTAGCTGCCGCGGAAGGTCTGCGATCGG
>CAZNPW010000043.1:0-24749 GCA_964575185.1 uncultured Exiguobacterium sp. | reverse complement strand
CACATCCTCGTCCGCCACGAACAGGGCGCGGTCCACATGGCCGAGGGCTATGCGCGGTCGACCGGCAAGGTCGGCGTCGCGCTGGTCACCTCCGGCCCGGGCGCGACCAACGCCGTCACCGGCCTGACCGACGCGCTGATGGATTCGATCCCGATCCTCGTCATCTCGGGCCAGGTCCCGACCTTCATGATCGGCACCGACGGCTTCCAGGAGGCCGACACGGTCGGCATCACGCGCCCCTGCACCAAGCACAACTGGCTGGTGAAGGACACCGCACAGCTTGCCGATGTCCTCCACCAGGCCTTCCACGTCGCGCGCGAGGGCCGGCCCGGCCCCGTGCTGGTCGACATCCCCAAGGACGTCCAGTTCGCCACCGCCGCCTATACCGCGCGCGAGGCGGCCCACACCGCGCACTATGCCCCGAAGCGCACCCCCGACCCGGCCCAGGTCGCCCGCCTGGTCGAGCTGATCGAGACGGCCGAGCGCCCGATCCTCTACACCGGCGGCGGCGTCATCAACTCCGGCCCGGCGGCGACGCGGCTCTTGCGCGAGCTCGCGGCCGAGACGGGCTTCCCGGTGACCTCGACGCTGATGGGCCTCGGGGCCTACCCCGCGTCGGGCAAGCAGTGGCTGGGCATGCTGGGGATGCACGGCACCTACGAGGCCAACCTCGCGATGCACGGCTGCGACGTGATGGTGAACATCGGCGCGCGGTTCGACGACCGGATCACGGGGCGCGTCAAGGATTTCTCGCCCCACAGCCGCAAGGCGCACATCGACATCGACCCGTCGTCGATCAACAAGGTCATCCGCGTCGACGTGCCGATCGTCGGCGACGTGGCCGAGACGCTGGCCGAGACGCTGCGCCAGTGGCGCGCACGGGGGTCGCGGACGGCCGACCTTGCGCGGTGGTGGACGAGGATCGCCGAATGGCGCGCCGTCGACTGCCTGCGCTACACGCCCTCCGCCCGCACGATCAAGCCGCAATACGCGCTGCAGCGGCTCGAGGCGCTGACGAAAGGGATGGACCGTTACATCACCACCGAGGTCGGCCAGCACCAGATGTGGGCCGCGCAATACCTCGGCTTCGAGGAACCGAACCGCTGGATGACCTCCGGCGGCCTCGGGACCATGGGCTACGGCCTGCCGGCCTCGATCGGCGTCCAGATCGCCCACCCCGACGCGCTGGTCATCAACGTGGCGGGCGAGGCGTCCTGGCTCATGAACATGCAGGAGATGGGCACGGCGATGCAGTTCCGCGCGCCGGTCAAGCAGTTCATCCTGAACAACGAACGCCTCGGCATGGTGCGCCAGTGGCAGGAACTGCTGCACGGCGAGCGCTACTCGCATTCCTGGTCCGACGCCCTGCCCGACTTCGTGAAGCTCGCCGAGGCCTTCGGCTGCAAGGGCATCAAGTGCCAGGACCCGAAGGACCTCGACGACGCGATCATGGAGATGATCCGCTATCCGGGCCCGGTGATCTTCGACTGCCTGGTCGAGAAGCACGAGAACTGCTTCCCGATGATCCCCTCTGGCAAGCCGCACAACGAGATGCTGCTGGGGGACGCGGATACCCAGGGGGTGATCGGGGCGAAGGGGGCGGTGCTGGTGTGATATCATGCGAATAAATGTCATCGAACTGAACAACTGGAGAAACTTTAAAGCAGCCAAGATGCAGCTTCAAACTGACATCGTCTACCTCGTGGGAAACAATGCTGCTGGGAAATCCAACTTCCTTGATGCACTAAGGTTCATTCGTGACATTGCCAAGCCAGTAAACGGTGGCCTTCGCACGGCACTTGATGACCGTGGGGGCCTGTCAAAGGTAAGGTCGCTGCATGCGCACGGCAACAAAAAGGGTGGAGGGACTGACCTAGCGATCCGGCTCGAGCTAACAGACGGTGCGCATAATTGGACTTATGAACTAGCAGTCAACTATCCCCGAGACGGCAGCCGCGAATACCCAATTATTTCTAAAGAGGAAGTCTTCCTTGACGGGAAGGAGATAATTAGACGGCCTTACAATTACGAGTTAGACGACCGGCCCCAGTTGGCCGTTACATATCTTGAACAAGCCTCGAAGAATAAGGACTTCCGTCCGATTTCTCAGTTTCTTCAAGGCATCACTTACGTTCACTTGGTTCCGCAACTTGTTAAGTTCGGCACGGCGATAGCGGGCCGGTTGCTTCCTGACGATCCTTTTGGACAGTCTTTCTTGAAGCGCATATCAGACTGCCCGGAGAAAACGCGGACAAATCGACTGACGAAAATCGCCAATTCACTCACGGCGATCGTACCGGGCTTGGAGAAATTGAACTTTTTCCGAGATGCAGAAGGTAGACCTCACATCGAGATGATGTTTCGCCATTTTCGTGCACACCCGGCACGTCAGCTTGAAGATCAGCTATCCGACGGGTCCCTGCGACTAATCTCCATTCTCTGGTTGCTGATGGAAAAGCGCGATGCCCCGCTTCTGCTAGAAGAGCCTGAGTTGAGCCTGAATGAAGCGATCGTCTCGAAACTGCATCAACTGTTTGTCGGGGCCACTAAAGGCAAGAACAGCAAACAGGTCATCGTCACGACGCACAGCTACGCGCTCTTGTCCAATCCAGGGATTCCAGGGGAGAGCCTTTTTCAAGTAATTCCTAGCGAAAAAGGTTCCAAAATACAATCGTTGGATGACAGGCAACTGTCAGCCGTGCGGAGCGGTATTCCACCTGCTGATGTCGTAAGAGATACGTCGTCTCAATTCGAACTAGAGATTGGCTGAGCCTTGTACATCGGTATAGTGGTAGAAGATGTTCTGTCGGAAGCGCTTGTAAACCGATGCGTCGCGACTTCGTTGCCAGCGTGGACAGCACATTCCATGCGTCCCCGTCAAGGCGGCATATCTGGAGTAAAGAAGAGTTTTCCAGGATATGTGAACTTCGCGCGACGCAATCCTCTGATCGTGGTGGTCGACCTTGACGCAGAACCATGTGTCGTGAATCGAAAGCGTGATTTTCTTGCTTTATCGAAGCAAATGAGCTTTCCCGCGAAAATGGTTTTTTCAATTGCCGTTCGAGAGGCGGAATCGTGGATTCTTGCGGATTCTGAAGGTATCTCGAACTACCTTGGAGTGCCCAGAAAGTTGGTTCCGGCAAATCCTGAAGCGGTTCCTGACCCAAAGGACACGCTTGTCTCGCTTGCGCGAAAGGGTAAGCAACAGTTTCGTGACGTATATCCCGTGGACGGCATATCGGCAAAGTTGGGCCAATGTACAACGAGTACATGAGTCTATTCGTTAAACGATCTTGGGATCCGCAGGTTGCGCGCGACAATTGCCGCAGCCTCGATCGAACACTTCGCCGCCTAAAGGAACTGGAACCCGCATGAACGCCCTCAACATCAAGCAAGGCTCCTCCAGCCATTCCGCCTACGACCTGCGCGATCCCAACGCGCCGGTGATCGAGACGCACACCCTGGCGGTCGTGGTGGACAACGAATCGGGCGTGCTCGCCCGCGTGATCGGGCTGTTCTCCGGCCGCGGCTACAACATCGAGAGCTTGACGGTGGCCGAGGTCGACCACCAGGGCCACCGCAGCCGCATCACCGTCGTGACCTCCGGCACGCCGCAGGTCATCGCGCAGATCAAGGCGCAGCTCGACCGCATGGTGGTGGTCCATTCGGTCAGCGACCTGACCGTCGAAGGCCCCGCGGTGCAGCGCGAGCTTGCGCTGTTCAAGGTCGCAGGCTCCGGCCCGGCGCGGATCGAGGCGCTGCAACTGGCCGAGATCTTCCGGGCGAGCGTCGTGGACAGCACGCTCGGGTCCTTCGTGTTCGAGCTGACCGGCACCTCCGACAAGATCGACGCCTTCGCCGACCTGATGCGGCCGCTCGGCCTGGTCGAGATGGCCCGGACCGGGATCGCGGCCCTGTCGCGCGGAGCCTGACCGCTTGAAACGGCGCGCCCCGGCGCAGGCCGGGGCCTCACCCGCGCCGACGGGCCTACAGCGGCAGCCGCGCCTCGGCGATGCCCGCATACCAGCTTGCGCCGAACGGGATCGCCCGGTCGTCGAAGTCGTAGGCCGGGTGGTGCACCATCGCGGTGTCGCCGTTGCCGACGAAGATGTAGGCCCCCGGACGTTCGTTCAGCATGAAGCTGAAATCCTCGGCCCCCATCAGCGGCGCGGTGTCGGCGTCGACGTGGTCGCTGATCCGGCGCGCGGCATCCACCGCGAAGCCCGTGTTCTCGGCCGCGTTCACCGTCACCGGATAGCCGCGGCGATAGTCGACCGCCGCCGCCGCGCCGAAGGTCGCGGCGATGCCTGCGGCGATGGCCTTCAGGCGCACCTCGACCGCGTCCTGCACGCGGGCGTCCATCGTCCGCACCGTCCCCTTCAGCCGCACCGTCTGCGGGATGACGTTGTGCGCGGCAGGCCCGCTGTCCACCGCCGTGACGCTGACCACCACCTGCGCCAGCGGGTCGACGTTGCGGCTCGCGATCGTCTGCAGCGCGGTGATGAGGTGCGCGGCCACCACCATCGTGTCGATCCCGTCGTGCGGCCGCGCGGCATGGCCGCCCTTGCCGGTGAGCACGATGTCGAACTGGTCCGCCGCCGCCATCATCGCGCCGGGGCGGATCGCGAAATGGCCGACGGGGATGCCGGGCATGTTGTGCATCCCGTAGACCTCGTCGATGCCGAAGCGGTCCATCATTCCATCGGCGACCATCTCGCGCCCGCCGCCGCCGCCTTCCTCGGCCGGCTGGAAGATCACCACGACGGTGCCCGCGAAGGCCCGCGTCTCGGCCAGATACTGCGCGGCGCCGAGCAGCATGGCGGTATGCCCGTCGTGCCCGCAGGCGTGCATCCGGCCCGGCACGGTCGAGGCATGCGGCGCGCCCGTCGCCTCGTGGATCGGCAGCGCGTCCATGTCGGCGCGCAGGCCCACGGTGCGGCCGGACCGCTGCCCCCGGATCACGCCCACGACGCCGGTGCGGCCGACCCCCTCCACCACCTCGTCCACGCCGAAGGACCGCAGCAGGTCGGCGACACGCCCCGCCGTCCGGTGGACATCGAACATCAGCTCGGGGTGCGCATGGAAATCGCGCCGCCAGGCGGCGATGACCGGGGCGAGATCGGCGATGCGGTTCTTGACGGGCATGGCAGGGACTCCTTCACCCCCAGTGTCGGCCCGCGGGCCGGGCCGGGCAAGCGGAAAGGCACCGCAGCGGGACCTGCGCAGCCAGGCCCGCGAGATGACACGGCGCGCCGAAGGCGCTCGGGATCGCGCTTCAGCCGTTCCCGCGCCCGTCGAACCGGCCCGCCTCCTCGGCGGCGCGGCGCAGGGCGCGGGACTTGTTCAGCGTTTCCTGATACTCCGCCTCGGGGTCGCTGTCGTGAACGACGCCACCCCCGGCCTGGGTATACAGCACCCCGTCCTGCAGCACGGCGGTGCGCAGCGCGATGCAGAAGTCCATCTCGCCGTTGGCCGCGAAATACCCCACCCCGCCGCCGTAGACGCCGCGCTTCTCGGGTTCGAGCTCGTCGATGATCTGCATCGCCCGCACCTTCGGCGCGCCGCTGACCGTCCCCGCGGGCAGCCCCGCCAGCAGGGCCGACAGCGCGTCCTCGCCGGGGCGGATGCGGCCCACCACGTTCGACACGATGTGCATGACATGGCTGTAGCGCTCGATCACGAAGGTCTCGGTCGGGCGCACGCTGCCCACCTCCGCCACCCGCCCTACGTCGTTGCGCCCGAGGTCGAGTAGCATCAGGTGCTCGGCCCGCTCCTTCGCATCGGCCAGAAGTTCGGCCTCGAGCGCGCGGTCCTGGTCGGGGGTGGCCCCGCGCGGCCGGGTGCCCGCGATCGGCCGCACCGTGACCTCGCCGTCGCGCAGCCGGACGAGGATCTCCGGGCTCGCCCCCACAACCTGGAAGCCGCCGAAATTGAAGAAGAACATGAAGGGCGACGGGTTCATCCGCCGCAGGGACCGGTAGAAGGCGAAGGGCGGCAGCGCGAAGTCCTGCGCCCAGCGCTGGCTCGGCACGACCTGGAAGATGTCGCCCGCGCGGATGTAGTCCTGCGCCTTCGCCACCGCCGCCTTGTAGGCGTCGTGCGTGAAATTCGACGTCGCCGGACCGACCGGGGCGGCCTCGCCCAGATCGCGCGCCGCCTGCGGCGCGCGGTCGAGGTCGCGCAAGCTGTCCATCACCCGCTCGCCCGCCTGCGCATAGGCCGCCCGCGCCGACAGCCCGCTGCCCGCCCAGGCCGGGGCCACGATCGTGACCTCGCCCTTCACCCCGTCGAGCACCGCCACGACCGACGGCCGCAGCAGCACCGCGTCGGGCAGGCCCAGCGGGTCGGGGTTCACGTCCGGAAGGTGCTCCACCAGCCGGATCATGTCGTAGCCGAGGTAGCCGAACAGCCCCACCGCCGCCGCGGGCATCCCCTCGGGCAGCGCCACCCGGCTTTCCGCGATCAGCGCCCGCAGCGTGTCGAGCGGATGGCCCTCCAGCGGCCGGAACGCGCCCGCGTCGAACCGCGCCTCGCGGTTGGCCTCGGACCGGCCGTCCCGGCAGCGCCAGATCAGGTCGGGCTTCATCCCGATGATGCTGTAGCGCCCCCGCACCTCGCCCCCCGTCACGCTTTCCAGCATGAAGGCATCGGCCCGCGCCTCGGTCAGCTTCAGCATCAGCGACACCGGCGTGTCGAGGTCGGCCGCGATCCGCGCCCAGACGAGCCCGTTCTCGCCCCGCTCCCAGGCGGCGGCGAAGGTGGCGAAGTCGGGCGTGAGGGTCATCGCGCGGCCCTCACCGGGCGAAGGTCGCGTGCACCGCGTCGATCGCCCGCTGGTCCAGCCGGATCCCCGCCTCGGCCGACAGCGCCGCCTGGTAGGCGGCGAAGGCGTCCTGCGCGATGGCCTGTTCGATCTGCGCGCCGAGCGCGCCGCGGACCGCGGTCGCCTCGGGCGTGCCGGTCGCGGCCGGGGTGATCCGGTCGAGCCGCACCAGGCCGACCCAGCCGCCGGCCTCGACCAGCCGCACCTCGCCCGGCTGCATCCCGAAGGCGGCCGCGATCACCTCGGGCGGCAGGCCCTCGACGAAACCCTGCCGGGTGATCCCGGTCACGACCTCGACGATGCCGTAGCCGCCCAGCGCCGCGCCGCCGTCGACCGCGGCCTTGATCTCCGCCCCGCGCGCGGCAAGGGCCTTGCGCAGCGCGTCGGCCCGCCAGGCGGCCTCCACCGCCGCGCGCGCCTCGGCAAAGGGGATCGGCGCGGGCGGCACCGTCTCGGTCAGCTCCATCACCACGACGCCGCCGTCGTCCAGCGTCACCGCCGCGGGGAAGTCGCCCTCGGCCAGCGCATTCGCCGCATTCTGGAAGGCGGCATACCCGGCGACGGGGTCGGCGTTGTCGCCGCCCTGCACGTAGTCGAGCGTGCCGAGCGTCATGCCCTGCTCGGTCGCCAGATCCTGCAGCGTCGCCCCGCCGGCCAGCGCGTCGTTGATCGCCTCCACCCGCCCGGCGATCTCGCGGCGGGCCGCATCGCCCTGCGCCTCTGCGGCCAGATCGACCCGCGCCTCGTCGAAGGTCACCTGCTGCGCCGCCAGCACCGCGTTCATCCGGTAGAGCGCCGGCCCGAACTCCGACGGCAGCGGCCCGACGACCCCCGGCGCGGTCAGGGCGAACACCGCCTCGCCCGCGCCGCCCAGGTCGGCGGGCGTGACATCGCCCATGTCCACGTCGGTCATCGCGAGGCCGCGCTCGGCCACGAGCTGGTCGTAGGTCACCTCGCCCGCGTCGAGCCGCGCCTTCGCCGCCTCGGCCTGCGCCTGGTCGGGGTAGACGAGCCGCTCGACCAGCCGCCGCTCGGGCTGCACGAACTCGGCGATGCGCGCGTCGTAGGCCGCCCGCAGCGCCGTCTCGTCGAGCGCGATCCCGGGCGCGAGCGTCTCGGGCAGCAGCACCGCATAGGCGATGCGCTTCTTCTCGGGGGCGGTGAAGGTCGCCAGGTTCGCGTCGTAGAAGCCCTGCAGCTCGGCGTCCGTCGCCGCCGGCAGCGGCGCCGACAGGTCGGCCTCGGTCAGCGGCAGGACGCTGAACCCGCGCCGTTCGTCGACCCAGGCATAAAGCGTGCCGGTCATTGCCGCTGGCGCGGCAAAGCCGCCGACGATGGCCCCCTGCAGCAGGCTGCGCGCCACGTCCTCGCGCACGCGGGTCTCGAACTCCGCCTCGGTCAGGCCCTCGCGCGCGACGATCTCGCCGTAGGCGGCGCGGTCGAACTGGCCGTCAAGTCCCTGGAAGGCCGGGATCGCCCGCACCTCTGCCGCGACCCGCGCGTCGCCGGCCGACAGGCCCATCCGCTCGGCCTCGTTGTCGAGCGCCGCGCGCAGGACCAGGCTCTGGCGCACCCGCGCGTCCATCCCCAGCGCCTGCATCTGCGCGAAGGTCACGGCCTGGCCCATCTGCGCCGACAGGGCGTTCTGCTCTTGCTGCAGCGCGCGGGCATAGTCGGTGGTGCCGATGTCGCGGTCGCCGACCTGCCCGACGGTGGCGACGCGCCCGCCGAAGTTCTCGATCCCGAAGCCCGCGAGGCCGATCAGCAGGAACCCGATCAGGATCCAGACCGCGGTGCGCGCGACCGGGTTCGGTCCTTTCCGGCCTTCGGTGTCCTTCGCCATGCCGCACCCCCTGACAGTCGCGCTTTCCTAGAGACAAGCGCCCCCGCAGGCAAGAAGTCACGGCCGGAAGGCCGCAAGCCTGCGTGACAATTCCGCGATGCCGCCCGCGTCGATGTTGGCGAAGGCGATGCGCATGTCGCGCAGGCCCTCGCCCGCCGGGTTGAACATCGTGCCGGGCAGCATCAGCACCGACGCGTCGTGCACCAGCCTGCGGGCGAGGACCGGGCTGTCGAGGTCGAAGGGCGGCCGGGCATAGGCGAAATAGGCCCCGCAGCCCAGCACCTCCCACCCCGCCCGCGGCAGCGCCGCGGCGATGGCGGCGCGACGCGACAGGATCTCGGCCCGTTCGCCCGCGACCCACTGGCCAAGGTTCCGCATCCCCCAGAGCGCGGCGATCTGGCCGAGCTGGCCCGGGCAGATCGCGACGGTGTCGAGGAACTTCTCCACCTCGGCCAGCCGCGCGCGGCTTGCGACGATCGCGCCGACGCGGTGCCCGGTCAGCCGGTAGGCCTTCGAGAAGGAGTAGAGGTGGATCAGCGTCGCGTCCCAGTCCGGGTCGGCGAACAGCCCGTGCGGCGCGCCCGTCCGGCTGTCGAAGTCGCGGTAGGTCTCGTCCACGACCAGCGCGAGCCCCCGCATCCGCGCCAGGTCGCGGAAGGCCGCGACCGTCGCGGCCGGGTATTCGACCCCGCCGGGGTTGTTCGGCGTGACGAGCACGATGGCGCGGGTGCGCGGCGTGACCAGCGCCGCGGCGGCGTCGGGTTCCGGGATCAGCCCGGGTCCGGCGCGCAGCGGCACCGTCGTGACCCCCGCCATGTCGAGCCACATCTTGTGGTTGAAATACCACGGGACCGGCAGGATCACCTCGTCCCCCGGCCCCGCGAGCGTCGCCATCACCGCCGTGAAGGCCTGGTTGCAGCCTTGGGTGATCGCCACCTGACCCTCGCCGATGCGCCCGCCATAGGCCCCCGACCAGTGCGCCGCGATCTCGGCCCGCAGGGCCGGCAGGCCCAGGACCGGCCCGTAGAGATGCGCACCCGGGTCGTGCAGCGCAGCCTCCGCAATGGCCTGTCGTAGCCCGGGCGGCGGCGGGTCGACCGGCGCGGCCTGGCTCACGTTGATGAGCGGGCGGCCCGGCGGATGGGTGGCCTCCATCGCCCAGCGCCGCGCCTCCATGACGGGCGGGGCGTCGGTCGCGGCGAAGGCAGGGTTCAAGAGCATCGTTGGGTCCTCGTGCTGCGGGCAGAACCGGGGGGCTTCACGCCCCCCGGACCCCCCGTGGAGTATTTGAGCCGGAATGAGGGCAGCAAGAGGTTGTTAAACAGAATCATGTCACGTGGACGCACGGTACAGGCTGGAGAGCCGATGATCGTCCGGGAAGAGGGTCGCGATCCCAGCGTGGCGCGGCAATCTTGTCCAGGGGGCAGGCCAGGTGCGGATGCGGTGGACCTGCCCCCATTGCCGGACCGCGCCGGGTCGGCCGGCGGGGACGGCGAGACCCGTCGCGTCCGATGTCCAGCCGTTCGCCGGATGGCCACCGGTTGCAGCGTGCGCTCGCCGCCATGACACGCGCGGTCTCTTCGGGAACCATCCCGGTTGACGGCCGACAGGAACGCGGCATTAAGGTTAATGGCCTCGTCCGCCATCGCGCGGCCCCGCCCCCGGCGAAACGTGCCTGACGGGTGACACGGCCACCCGGCGTCAAAGAGCGCACGGCCGCGGCTCCGCACCCGACAGGCACCCTCGACATCGCGCGCGTCCGCACCCTCTTTCCGGTCGAAATACTCCACGGGGGTGCAGGGGGTGTGAAACCCCCGCGCGACCGCGCCGCCGGGGGTCGACCTCAGTCCGTGCCGCGCATCGGCTGCACGTATTGCAGCGCCATGTCCCAGGGAAAGAAGATCCAGGTGTCCTGGCTGACCTCGGTGACGTAGCTGTCGACCTGCGGCTTGCCCTGCGGCTTGGCGTAGACGGCGGCGAAATGCGCCTGGGGGTAGAGCCGCCGCACCAGCTCCAGCGTCTTGCCGCTGTCGACCAGGTCGTCGACGATCAGGATGCCCGTCCCGTCCCCCATCAGGCTGTCCTGCGGGGCCTTCAGCACCCGCGCCTCGAGCTGCGCCTGGTGGTTGTAGGACTTCACGCTGATCGTGTCGATCACCCGCACGTCGAGCTCGCGCGCCACGATCATCGCGGGCACGAGGCCCCCGCGCGTGACCGCGACCACGGCCTTCCACGCGCCCTCATCGGGCCCTCGCCCGTCCAGCCGCCAGGCAAGCGCACGGGCGTCGCGGTGGATCTGGTCCCAGCTGACGTGGAACCCCTTTTCGTGCGGCAGGCGGTCGGACATGGTGATCTCCTTTTACCGGCCCGGAAAGCCGCGCCGCAGAGAGGCGCCCGGCACGGCCACCGGCACCGGACCCGAGGCACCCTTTCCGATCTTCCGGGCGCGCCCGCGCTGCATGGCAACGACGGCGGGTCCCGGCGACACCGTCGCGGCCCGCTGCGCGGCAACCGAACGGGCGATCTGGTGCCAGGTCATTCCCCGCCCGCCTTCTGCGCCCGCGCCGTCACCACGTCGATGTCGGGCGCGTCCACCGCCTTCATCCCCACGACGTGATAGCCCGCATCCACATGCAGCACCTCCCCCGTCGTCCCCGAGCCGAGGTCGGACAGAAGGTAGAGCGCCGCCTTGCCCACCTCCTCCTGCGTCACGTTGCGCCGCAGCGGCGAGTTCAGCTCGTTCCACCGCATGATGTAGCGGAAGTCGCCGATCCCGCTTGCGGCCAGCGTCTTGATCGGACCCGCGCTGATCGCGTTGACCCGGATGCCGCCCTTCCCCAGGTCCTCGGCGATGTACTGCACGCTCGTCTCGAGCGCCGCCTTGGCCAGCCCCATCACGTTGTAATGCGGCATGACCTTCTCGGCCCCGTAGTAGGTCAGCGTCAGCAGCGACCCGCCCGCGGGCATCATCGCCGCCGCGCGGCGGCAGACGGCGGTGAAGGAATAGACCGAGATGTCCATCGTCGTGCGGAAGTTCGCGGCCGAGGTGTCGACATACCGCCCGCGCAATTCGTTCTTGTCCGAAAACCCGATCGCATGGACCACGAAGTCGAGCGATCCCCAGCGCGCGCCGATGTCGGCGAACAGCCGGTCGAGGCTGCCCTCGTCCGCCACGTCGCATTCGGCGAGAAAATCGCTGCCGATGCTCGCCGCGAGTGGCGCGACCCGCTTCTTCAGCGCCTCGCCCTGATAGGAAAACGCGAGGCTCGCCCCCTGGTCGGCGCAGCACTTCGCGATCCCCCAGGCGATGGACTTGTCGTTCGCCAGCCCCATGATAAGGCCGCGCCTGCCCGCCAGAAGTCCGCCCCCGGAGCCCTCAGCCATGCGTCGCCCCTGCCGTCTTGCGTGATCCCTGCGGCAGGCATAGGCCAAGCGGCGGGGGGCGGCAAGCGGCCCCGTGACATGGCGGCACAGCGGGGGGCGGCATGGCGGTGATCGACCAAAGCACGGACCGGACGGGGATTTTCGCCGGAGACGACCCCTTCGCGCTGGCCCGCGCCTGGTATGCCCGGGCGCAGGAGACCGAGGCCAACGACCCCGATGCCGTGGCGCTCGCCACCGTCGACGCGGACGGCCTGCCGAACGTCCGCATCGTCCTTCTGCGCCGGATCGAGGACGACGCCTTCACCTTCTTCACCAACCACCACAGCCGCAAGGGGCGCGAGCTCGACGGCGCGGGCGTCGCGGCCATCGCCTTCCACTGGAAATCGCTGCGGCGGCAGGTCCGCGTCCGCGGGCGGGTCGAACGGGCGGGCGCGGCGCAGGCCGACGCCTACTATGCCTCGCGCGGCCTGCTGAACCGCCAGGGTGCCTGGGCCAGCCTGCAGTCGCAGCCGCTCGCGTCGCGGCAGGTGCTCATGGACCGCACCGCGGAGGTGGCGGCGCGCTTCGGCGACACCCCGCCGCGCCCGCCGCACTGGGGCGGCTACCGCATCCTGCCCGCCGAGATCGAGTTCTGGGCCGACGGCGAGGGGCGCCTGCACGACCGGTTCCGCTGGACCCGCGCGGGCGGCGACTGGCAGGTGACGCGGCTCTACCCCTGAGGCCCGCGCCGGCACGGCGGATGGGGCGGCGGGAACCGGACGCCTGCGGCCGGATTGGATCGGCAATCCACGCTTACGTATGGAATCCCTGCCTTGAACCCGCGTCCCGCGTCACCGCACAGTGAAGGCGAAGGTCGAGCGGGGGATCGGTCCTGACGATGCAGGAAGACAAGCCCCTGGTGCACACCATGGCCGGGCGCGTGAAATGGTTCGACCCCGTCAAGGGGTTCGGCTTCATCGTCAGCGACGAGGGCGGTCCCGACATCCTCCTGCATGCCAACGTCCTGCGCAACTTCGGCCAGGGATCGGTCGCCGACGGCGCGCGCATCTCGGTCGCCGTGCAGCAGACCCCGCGCGGCGTCCAGGCGTCCGAGGTGCTGCACATCGCCGCCCCCGAACCCGGGGCCTTTCCGCTGCACGACGACGCCGCCCAGCTGACGGCCGAGGCCATCGCGGCCCGCCCGCTCGAACCGGCGCGCGTCAAATGGTTTGACAAGGGCAAGGGTTTCGGCTTTGCCAATGTCTTCGGGCGGCCGGAGGACGTGTTCATCCATATCGAGGTGCTGCGGCAGTCGGGCCTGGCGGATCTCGCCCCCGGCGAGGCGGTGGCGCTGCGCATCATGGAGGGCCGCCGCGGCCACATGGCGGTGCAGGTGGTGTCATGGGACTCAGCGGTCAAATCCTCGTCCTCGTCGGGCTGATGGCGGGCTCCGCCGCCGCGGCCTGCGTGCCCGAGGTGGCGGAGGTGCGGGGGGCCGGGTCGGTCTCGCGGTTCTCGGTCGAGATCGCGGACGACGCCGCCGAACGCGCCCGCGGCCTGATGCAGCGGCCCGAACTCGCCTCGAGCGCCGGGATGCTCTTCGTCTACGAAACCCCCCGCCGGGCGAGCTTCTGGATGGAGAACACGCTGATCCCGCTCGACATGATCTTCATGGACAGGACCGGCACCGTCACCCGCGTATACGAGAACGCGGTGCCGCTCGACCGCACGCCGATCGACGGCGGCGACGGCGTGCAGTTCGTGCTCGAGATCAACGGCGGGCTCGCACGGCAGCTCGGCATCGGCCCCGGCGCGGTCCTGCGCCACCCCGCGATCCCCCAGGCGACCGCCGCCTGGCCCTGCGAATAGGGCTTTGCGCCACCGGGCCGGCGGTGTATCGCCGGGCCGACGGGGCGTAGCGCAGTCTGGTAGCGCGACGGTTTTGGGTACCGTAGGTCGGAAGTTCGAATCTTCTCGCCCCGACCATGCCTTTCCCTGCCCGCGGCCCCGGGCTACATCCCCCCCATGACCACGATCCTCGACCAGATCCGCGCCGCCAAGCTGGCCGACACCGCCGCCCGCAAGGCCGCCCGCCCGCTGGCGGAGCTGGAGGAGGCCGCCCGCGCCGCCCCCGCGCCGCGCGGCTTCGCCACCGCCCTGCGCCGCGCCGCCGTCACCGGCTACGGCCTGATCGCCGAGATCAAGAAGGCCAGCCCCTCCCGCGGCCTGATCCGCGCCGACTTCGACCCCCCGGCGCTCGCCCGCGCCTATGCCGAGGGTGGGGCCACCTGCCTGTCGGTCCTGACCGACGCGCCCCACTTCCAGGGCGACGACGCCTTCCTTCCGGCGGTGGCGGCGGCGGTCGACCTGCCGCTTCTGCGCAAGGACTTCCTCTACGACCCCTGGCAGGTGGCCGAATCCCGCGCGCTGCAGGCCGACTGCGTGCTCCTCATCATGGCCTCGCTGTCGGACGCCCAGGCGGCCGAACTCGAGGCCGCGGCGACCGGCTTGGGCATGGACGTCCTGATCGAGGTGCACGACCGCGCCGAGCTCGACCGCGCGATGGCGCTGCGCAGCCCGCTGATCGGGATCAACAACCGCGACCTGCACAGCTTCGCGGTCGACCTCGACACCACCCGCAGGCTCGCCCGCCGCGTGCCCGAGGACCGGCTCATCGTCGCGGAATCGGGCCTGTCGACCCCCGAGGACCTCGCCGACCTCGCCGCCTACGGCGCGCGCTGCTTCCTGATCGGCGAAAGCCTGATGCGGCAGGCCGACGTGGCGGCGGCGACGCGCGCGATCCTCGCGCGACCGCTGACCGCGCAGGGGGGGTAATGCTGACCCATTTCGACGACGGCGGACGCGCGCGGATGGTCGACGTCTCGGCCAAGCCCGCCACGCACCGCACCGCCACCGCCACCGGCGCGGTGCGGATGACCGCGGCGACCCTCGCGCTCGCGACGCAAGGCGGGGCGAAGAAGGGCGACGTCACGGGCGTCGCCCGCCTCGCCGGCATCATGGCCGCCAAGCGCACCGCCGACCTGATCCCGCTCTGCCACCCGCTGCCGCTGACGAAGGTGACGGTCGACCTCGCCCCCGACGACAGCCTGCCCGGCCTCCGCGTGACCGCGACCGTCGCCACCACCGGCCCCACGGGGGTGGAGATGGAGGCGCTGACCGCCGTCACCGTCGCCTGCCTGACCGTCTACGACATGCTGAAGGCGGTCGAGCGCGGCATGGTGATCGAGGCGGTGCGCCTGACCTTCAAGGACGGCGGCGCCTCGGGCCGGTGGGAGGCACCGTGATCCCGGTCGAGGCGGCGCTGGCGCAGCTCCTCGCGCTCGCCGCGCCGCTGCCGGTCGTCCCCGTGCCCCTGCGCCACGCCGCCGGGCGCTGGATGCCCGCGCCCGCCCTGGCCACCCGCGACCAGCCGCCCTTTCCGGCCAGCGCGATGGACGGCTACGCGGTGGCCGGCCCTGCCCCGCCCGGCGCCACCTTCGCCGTGGTGGGCGAGGCCGTCGCGGGCCGCGCCTTCGCAGGCCGCCTCGCGCCCGGCCAGGCCGTCCGCATCTTCACCGGCGCGCCGGTCCCCCCGGGGGCGACCCGCATCGTCCTGCAGGAGGACGCCAGCCGCGACGACGACCACCTCACCGTCGGCCCCGCGGTCGACGCAGGCCCCCACATCCGCGCCGCGGGCCAGGATTTCCGCGCGGGCGATGCCGTTTCCCCCCGCCGCCTGCGCCCGCAGGACCTGGCCCTCCTCGCCGCGATGAACATCGCGACCGTCCCCGTCACCCGCGCGCCCGAGGTCGCCGTCATCATGACCGGCGACGAACTCGTCATGCCGGGCGAGCCCCCGCGCGACGACCAGATCATCGCCTCGAACGGCTTCGCCGTCGCCGCCATGGCCGAGGCCGCGGGCGCGACCGTCCGCCTCCTGCCGCTTGCCCGCGACAGCCTGCCCGCGCTCGACCAGGCCTTCGGGCTGGCGGACGGGGCCGACGTGGTGGTGACGATCGGTGGCGCGTCGGTCGGCGACCACGACCTCGTCGCCCAGGCCGCCCGCGCCCGCGGGCTGCAGCCCGCCTTCTGGAAGATCGCCATGCGCCCCGGCAAGCCGCTGATGGCCGGGCGCATGGGGGCCGCGATCCTGCTCGGCCTGCCCGGCAACCCGGTCAGCGCGATCGTCTGCGCCCGGCTGTTCCTCGTGCCACTGCTTGCCGCGCTGCAGGGCGACCCCAACCCCGCCCCCCGCCTCCGCCGCGCGGTCCTGGGCTGCGACGTCGGTCCGACCGGCCCCCGCGCGCACTACATGCGCGCCACGCTCGCCGACGGCTGCGGGCCACCCGTCATCACCCCGCTGGACCGGCAGGACTCCGCGCTCCTGACCGTGCTGGCCACAGCCGATGCGCTGCTCGTCCGCCCCGCAGGGGACGGCGCACGGCCTGCGGGGACCGCCGCCGGTTACCTGCCGTTAGGCTGAGTCGCGGAAGGTGTTGACACAAACCGGGAACACAGGCAGAACATGACGCATACGGTGTTTGGGGTTCGCCGCCGATGCTCACGCGGAAACAACTGGAACTGCTCGACTTCATCAAGACCCGGATGGACCGCGACGGCGTCCCGCCATCCTTCGACGAAATGAAGCTCGCGCTCGACCTGCGGTCGAAGTCGGGCATCCACCGTCTCATCACCGCGCTGGAAGAACGCGGCTTCATCCGCCGCCTCGCCCACCGCGCCCGCGCGCTCGAGATCGTCAGGCTGCCCGAGGCGATGGAAAGGCCGGGCTTCACCCCCCGCGTCATCGACGGCGACCGCCCGGTCCAGCCCCGCGGCGCGATGGAGGTGACGGCGGTCCACGCGCTGGAACTCCCCGTCATGGGCCGCATCGCCGCCGGCGTGCCCATCGCCGCGATCTCCGAGGTCAGCCACCACGTCGCGGTGCCCGGCTCCATGCTCTCGGGCAAGGGCCAGCACTACGCGCTGGAGGTCAAGGGCGACTCGATGATCGAGGTCGGCATCAACGACGGCGACATCGTGGTGATCCGCGAACAGACCACCGCCGACAACGGCGACATCGTCGTGGCCCTGGTCGAGGATCAGGAGGCGACGCTGAAACGCTTCCGCCGCCGCGGCGGCATGATCGCGCTCGAGGCCGCCAACCCGGCCTATGAAACCCGCGTCTACCCCGACCACCTCGTCCGCGTGCAGGGCAAGCTCGTCGGCCTGATCCGCAGCTACTGACGACCGACCCGTCGGCGTCCGGCCCAAGGCGCGACGGGGACGGCACGCGCGGCCCCGATGTCTTCGAAGACATCGGTCCGGTTCCTTCGAAGGAACCGCGCGCGCGGCCGACGCCGCACCGCGCACCGCCTGCCGTGTCACGCACGCTACCGCGGGATCACGATATCCGCCTGCAGCCCGCCCATCGCGCTGTCGCCGAGCCGCAGCGTACCGCCATGGCTGCGCGCCACGTCGGCCGCGATCGCAAGGCCAAGGCCCGTGCCCCCGCCGCGGTTGGGGTCGCGCGCCGCATCCAGCCGGGCGAAGGGCATCAGCGCCTCCTCACGCCGCGCCGCCGGGATGCCCGGCCCGTCGTCGCAGACCGACAGCCGCAGCGCCCGGTCGGTCAGCGCGACCTCGACCACCGCCGTCGTCGCGTGGCGCACCGCGTTGCCGATCAGGTTGTCGAGCGCGCGGCGCACCGCGACCGGGCGCAGCGCCACCGTCCCCGCCCCCGTCACCGCGCCCAGCCGCACCGTCCCGCCGGCCCGCCGCGCATCGGCCACGGCCTGCGTCGCCAGCGCTGCCGGGTCGGTCGCCACCGCCGCTTCGGTCGCGTCTCCCCGCGCATAGGCGAGGAACCCGTCCACCATCCGCTCCATCTCGGCCACGTCGCGGGTCAGCGCGGCGGCGTCCTCGTCCTCGGGCAGCATGGCGAGACCCAGCCGCAGCCGCGTCAGCGGCGTGCGCAGGTCGTGGCTGACCGCCGACAGCATCATCGTCCGCTGGAAGGTCTGCCGCTCGATCCGCGCCCGCATGTCGACGAAGGCCATCCCCGCCGCCCGGATCTCGGCCGCCCCCCGCGGCCGGTAGGGCACCGACTGCCCGCGCCCGAAGGCCACCGCCGCCTGCGCGAGCTTCTGGATCGGCCGCAGCTGGTTGCGCAGGAAGACGAAGGCCACCAGCGTCATCAGCACCGCCGTCGCCCCCGCCAGCACGAGGAGCTGGTGCGGATTGGCCGCCGCCACCCGCCGCCGCGGCACCGTCACGTCGGCATCCCCCACCCGCAGCCGGACGATCCGCCGGTCGGAGGCGATGTCCACCCCCTCCACCCCCGGCAGGCTTGCCCGGAAGGTCGCGATCACCGTCGGCGCGGCGAAGTCCCACCAGACCCGGCCGTCTTGCGGCGCGGGGCCCCTGGCCGGCCGGACCAGCCCCAGGTCCAGCGCCTGCGCGATCTCCGCCCCGTCCGGCCGCGCCAGCACCAGCGCGATCTCGGCCGCGACGCCCGCGGTCATCTGCCGCGAGACATCCTCGTAGTGCCGCTGCACGAAGGCGGTGAAGACGACCATCAGGATCGTGACCACCGGCGCGACCAGGATCAGCGCCGCCCGCCCGTAAAGACCCCTCGGCCAGAAGACCTTCAGCCGCTCGCGCATCCCTCGACCTTAGGCGCAGCCCCGCCCCGGGGGAACCCCGGGAATGCCCCTTGCGGCCCCGGGGACCCCTTGCTAGAAGCCCCGCGGTGTTCCGGCGTAGCTCAGCGGTAGAGCAGTTGACTGTTAATCAATTGGTCGTAGGTTCGATCCCTACCGCCGGAGCCAATGAAATCAAGCACTTATGCGATGCCGCCGCCCGGTGCGAAGACCCCAAGTACAGCATAGACACCGTAAACGCTTTCCGGCGCTGTGGTGAGGGGGCGAAGGGGTCAGACGGGACCACACCCCAAGCCTTTGGGGTATCCGGGTCTTGACTTCCGAGATATGGTAGGAAGCGTGAATCGCGCGAGGGTAATTTATGGCTGACTGGTTCGAGACACACGCGGCGAGCATCGCGGCTTCGCGGCCCGGTGATGCCGACGCGTCCGCGCCAGTCTACGCGACGGCACTCGGTGCCCTCTACCACGGCAATTCCGAGGAGGTCCTCATGTCGCCGGCGCTCTCGGCCCATGCCGGCAAGGTGCAGCTGGTCATGACTTCGCCGCCTTTCCCGCTGAACACCAAGAAAGCCTACGGCAACCGGACCCAAGACGAGTACGTCTCATGGTTCGCGGATTTCGCGCCGCTCCTGCGCGAGATGGTGACCGAGGACGGTTCCATCGTGATAGAGATTGGCAACGCGTGGATGCCGGGCAAGCCGGTCATGTCCACGCACGTCCTGAAGGCGTTCCTTGCGTTCCTAGAGAGGGGTGGCCTCCACCTCTGCCAAGAGTTCATCTGGTACAATCCAGCGCGTCTGCCCTCGCCGGTGGAATGGGTCAACATCGAGCGATCAAGGGTCAAGGACGCCTTCACCCGCATCTGGTGGATGTCGCCGAACGAGCGCCCAAAGGCCGACAACCGCAAGGTGCTGCGCGAGTATAGTACCAGCATGAAGCGGCTGATCAACACGGGCAAGTATAACGCTGGGCCAAGACCGTCGGCGCACAACATCGGCGCAAAGAGTTTCAAGCTGGACAACGGCGGTGCCATCCCGCCCAACGTAGGAGGCGTCGATGGGGTCCCGTCTATCGACGGCACAATCTCGCAGAGCCAATTCGACCGGACCATGGACATGATCGCCGAGTACCAACAGGCGACCAATCTGCTTAAGGCGGCGAACACCATTTCCAGCGACGGCTACCGCAAGTTCTGCCTCGACCATGCGACCGACGTCCACCCAGCACGGATGCCAACGAGCCTCGTAGACTTCTTCGTCCGCTTCCTGACTGACGAGGGCGACATGGTTCTTGACCCGTTCGCTGGAAGCAACACCACCGGCGCGGTCGCGGAAGGCCTGGGCCGACGCTGGCTCAGCGTCGAAGCCGAGTGGAAGTATGCAGCTCACTCTTTGGGCCGATTTGATCCAACTTCCGTCGTATCATTTGGACAAGGCATTACTTCCCGCTTGAAACAAAATGTGGAGGCGGCCGCTTCTACCGCTTTGCTTTCCTAACCGCCTCAATTTGCCCAGAAAATCGCTGGAGCAAGGTTTGATAGAACTCGCGCAGTTTCAACACGCTATCCTTTGGAATCGACTCACTGCCACCGGAAACTCCGCGCTGGATCTGTTCTGCCCTGTTCTCTTCCATCCAGTCGAGTGCATTTTCTATCGTCGCCTCGGTCGATCTTAGGCGGTCCTCCAAGTGCTGCGGCTCACCACTTGTCAGTTGAAAGAATGACGCCGCGCCAAGCCACATCCTAGGCTCATCAGCGTCCCGGCTATGCTTGCGAAAGGCGCTATTGCGATAAAGCGGAGCAACTGCGTCGTAGATTGCCTGCGGCGAGCGCACAGATTTCCTATCTGATGACACGTCCCGCTTGAGCCGATCCGCCTCGGTTATCCCGATGTTCGTAAGACGATAGGTGTTTGGTCGGGTCTTCTCCAGCCAACCTCTGCGGATGGGATTCTCCTTCTTGGTCGTCCCCATAATTTCCATCATAACCCGCTTATGATCGGGATACAGGGCCTCATAGCCGCGGCAGCCGAATCTGTTTGGATTTCGCTTCCAAGTAGCGACCGTCAAATCCCACTCAGAAAATTCGCCGATCCCTGCTCCAGCTAGGTCACTGGCACCTAGAAGTATGGCCTGCGCTGCTGTCACCGATGTTGGGCCGGCCTTAGCCATTTAGCAGTCCTTCCTTACCGAGCAGCTCGTCGCTAAGCTCCCACGCCGCATCGATGAAGTCAGCACATTCAATTTCTGCCTCAGCAGCCAGTTGCATATACCCGTACTCAGTGACTGTGCCGCCGGCTATCTGTTGCCTGACATAAAGGCGTTTCAGAATGTCAAAGCACTTCAAAGCTACGAAATGCATGAACGTCGCCGAAGTGACTTTTCCAACGCCACTTGGTCCGCCCCTACTTTTCCTTACCCGCATTGCCTCTTTGCTGTTGGGATTGATCCAAACAATGTTTTGGAAGAGTGGATCTTCGATAATTGTCGGGTACTCGGGTCCACCTGGCATCGTCCGCCGTTCAGGCGGAAACTCCGCCATATTCGGCGCATGATCCCCGCAGAGAAGGATTTCGGGTACGTCGCCACCTTGGTCGCCTTGGCCTTCGGTGGGTGGCACGGCTTCAGGGCCAATCTGAACAACAAAATCGCGAAATTCGGCAATGCCTGCTGCATACTTGACTCGGATCGTGGCAGTTCCTTCGTTCCTTCCTGCCGTGAAACGGCCATGGCGACCGATCATGCCCATCTCAGGTTCGAGAACAGCGGCATCAATCAGAGCATCGTCAAGGGGACCGTAGTCAGTGACAAACGTCACCGATAGCTGCTTCTTTTCTCCTTGCCTCAAAGGCTCGGTTGGAGGCTGCAGGGTAACATCTGTCGCCTTCCCGCACCAAACTTCGACGCGATTGGAAGTGACTGCGCCGTCTGTCGTGGTCAACCAAATCTTACCGACGCCGTCATGAAGCGCACGGAGTGTATTGGCTTCATCAAGCTGAAACTGACCTTTAGGATCGCAGTGGAGAACCGGCTTGAAGTTCTTGATCGGACGAACATCTCCGGCTTCGGAAACCTCTTGTGCAGAAAACAGCAAGGGAATTTTCGTCCCAGTGATAACGGCCAAGTCGGATCGTCCACCTTCCAGTTGGATGCGGTCTATGCGCGCACCGAACTGATCCTTTTCTCGTTCAGGCTTGCTGCCCACGCCGCCGCTCCCCGCGGCCGTCCCCGAGGAACTTGCATGCACCTGGGCACCAGCAGAATCGGGGTCCAGAAACTTGCGCATCAAGTCGCGAATGCTACTCAAAGCTGTTCTCGCCCGCTCACGCTCTTTCGGGTTGGTTTGCTCTGCCATCGCGCAGTGAAGATCGTTCGCGAGTTCCTCGACGCGCTCTCCAACCCACCTTTGCAGAGCCCGAACTAGCGGAGTATCGGAAAGGTGGATTCTGTCAGCGCCAGAAAGGTGTTCGCCATTGAGTGACTGGCAACGAAGTTCCCCGTAGATGAAGCTGGCCGAACTCACGCTGTGAAGCGCCTGCAATGGCCAAGTCGCGACGTTGTTGCGATGGTTCCAAACTCGAATGACATTTTTGGCGCGGGTTTCCGATGACATTTGCAACTGGCGCCCGCTGGTTTGCAGACGCAAGTAGTCGGGTCCTGAGCTTCCCGCCAAGATATTGACCGGCTCCCCGGTCTCTGGGTCAGGAAGGATGTTCGGAATGGGAAACTCGCGCGGAGTCTCAAAGCCGGCAAATGGTTCAACCTTGAACGGTTCGACAGGGCCGTTACCAACAACCACGCCATCGACAATCACCCACACTTCGCAGGTCTCGACGCTCATCGCCGTCTGACCATGGCTTGCGACTGTGTCCAGCAAAGACTGAGCGATGTGTTGTGCAAGCTTTCCCTTGCGCTTGTCTTCCCATTCAGCGACCTTCTGGACAAACGCGACAGTGTAAGCCTTTCTGGCGGAGAAGGTCGCCCGTGCTCGCGCTGGCAATGCCTCCAGACTCGATCCAAGCTGTGCTAACAATCCGTCCAAGCGGGCTTCTGGGTCCGGCTCCGGCACATCATTCAGTATCGTACCACCGACCACACGGAAGCCAGGCTTGTACTTCTGGCCGGGTTTGTCATTTACAAACCCTTTGCTAGTCCGGCGGCCTTCGAAGCAAGAATCAAGGAAAGCTTTGGATGTGCCGCCCCGCACCATAAATGCCTTACCACCATTCCCATGGCCTGCCTCAATGTCATTGGCGAGGAATGAACTTCCCGCATTTGGGTCGGACCAGACCGTCCATCCCACGAAGTTCTTCGCCGGGGCCCCCGCAAAGTCGATGACTGCAAGCGCCAGCCTTTCGGTGCTGGCCATCACTATGATCTGGCGATGCTCCCGATCAGTGACGCCCAAACGGGAGTACTGGTCCTTAGAGTTCTTGACGAGCTCTGGTACACCGTCTTTCAAAGAACGAAATCGAGATGTCAGCTGGTTCAACGTATGCTCGGCGTCGATCGGCACCGAGTCCGGCAGTTCGAACTCAAGGCCACTGGCGTCCATTGCAACTGTCGGCATGCCCAACCCTCTCAAAACTTGAACTTCGCACCGACCTTGCCCTTCGGCGAGGCGAACCGGGCCTCGACTTCGGCAGTAGCGTCACGCAGGGCTTTGAGCACTTTGCGAAGCTCACTTTCATCCCACTCGTACAACGAACGATTGGAAAGGTTGCCGATCCGACCGATGGCTTCAACCGCCTTGTTGGTTCTGCTTTCCGCAATCTCGCGGAACTTCGCACGCTTTGGGCCGATACCTGTGTCTCCGCCGTCCATGATTTCTCCAATACTGTTCGACCCACGCGCGTATGGCCACGCCCAGGCCTTGATCCACAACATGGGGAATCATCCATCAGCTGTCAAGATATTCGTCGAATACTCTGTAGAATATGCACGCGCCCACACGTACCCTGCTACCGGGTGGGCGCAAGAGTATAGACGAAAAAAGGGGGTCGCGGATGACCGCACCCCCTCCTAAGCCGTTGAAATAACCTACAGTCAGGTTTGCTTGGAAGACCGGCGCATCCGTACGTTCTCTCCTTTCCTGCGCATGACACTTGCCGTGCTGGCGACCGACCGCGCCGTGGTGCGGGCGTCGGGGTGCGCGGCCATGACCCGATCCACGATGGCATCGTAGCTCAGGTCTGGGTCGGCGAGCAGGTCCTTGACCATGGCGTTGATCGACCCGCGTGCCGGGCCGCCGACGGGCTCATGCGAGCCCGTGTGATCCTCGGCGGCCACCGGCTCGGGCACGTCGGCTGCGACGTCACCGAGGGCAGCGGCGGTCGGCTGCCCGTTGGCCGCTTCGTCCAGCGAGGCCACGAACTCGCGGTCGGCGGCGAGGTCGGCATCGGTCACGACGCGGGTGCCCGAGGTCGGCGGCGCGTCTGTCGCGGGCGTGTGCAGTTCCGCGCCGGTCGCCATCAACTCGGCGACCTCATCGGCGATCTTCTTCTTGGCAGGCATGTCAGTCGTCCTTCGGGGTGGGTTGATGTTCGGCAGCCGCGATGCGGCCGCCGTGGGCGAGGAAGGCCTCGTTCAGGAACCAGCCGAAGCCGGTCACGAGCGCGACGAGGGTGCCGTCGGCGAGCCGCGCCTCGGGTAGGCCGGACGGGGTGTCCCGCGGGCCGGACCACGTCGCGCCGGCGTCGATCGCGGCGGCGAGCACCTCGGCCTCGGGGCGGACGCGCATCCGCAGGTTGGTGACGTCGCGCATCAGTAGAGACCCGCCGCGCAGGTCGGCCTCGCGGGCCCTCAGCGCCGACAGCCCGTCGCGGGGCTTGCCCGCGTCGTGCCAGTTGAGGACTGCGTCTACGAACGCCCGCTTCTCGGCGGTGCGGTAGGTGACGCCGTTGCAGGCGGTGTGGCCCGCGTCGATGCGGGCCTGCTGCACCGAGGCCATCCGCTGGCGAAGAGCGAGGGACAGGCAGGCGAGCCTCTCGTCGCCGACGTAGTCGAACGCGGCCATGGCTCAGTTCTCCACGGTGCGGTTGACGATGAAGCCCTCGGCCTTC
>CAZNPW010000042.1:0-26127 GCA_964575185.1 uncultured Exiguobacterium sp. | reverse complement strand
CTATGCCGACCTCGTGCTGCCCGACACGACCTACCTCGAGCGGCACGACTGCATCAGCCTGCTCGACCGGCCGATCAGCGAGCCGGAGGCGGCCGGGGACGCGATCCGCTGGCCGGTCGTGGAACCCGACCGGCCCGGACATGCGGGCGTGCGGGGGTTCCAGTCGGTGCTGCTCGACCTCGGCGCGCGGCTCGGGCTGCCGGGGATGGTGAACCCGGACGGGACGGCCAGGTTCGCGGACTACGCCGACTACATCCAGGGCCACGAGCGGCGGCCGGGGATCGGGCCGCTCGCGGGGTTCCGCGGCGACGGGACGGCCATCGGGCGGGGCGCGCCGAACGAAGGCCAGATCGAGGCCTACCGCGCCAACGGCGGGTTCTTCCAGGCGCACGTCCCCGCGGAGGCGGCGTTCTTCAAGCCGTGGAACGCGGCCTATCAGGACTGGGCGGTGGCGATGGGGTTCTACGAATCGCCGCAACCCTACCTCTTCAACCTCTGGTCCGAGCCGATGCGCCGCTTCCAGCTCGCCGCCGAGGGGCACGGCTGGCGCCAGCCGCCCGACCACCTGCGCGCCCGGCTGCGGCAGGCGATGGACCCGCTGCCGGTCTGGTATCCGGCGACGGAGGAGGACCCGGACTTTCCGCTCCACGCGATCACCCAGCGGCCGATGGCGATGTATCACTCCTGGGGCAGCCAGAACGCCTGGCTGCGCCAGATCCACGGGACGAACGTGCTCTATCTGCCGACGGCGGTGTGGGAGCGTGGCGGGTTCGCCGACGGCGACTGGGCGCGCGTCGCCAGCGCCCACGCCGAGATCACCGTGCCCGTGGCGCACATGCCGGCGCTGAACCCGCACACGGTCTGGACCTGGAACGCCATCGGCAAGCGGCGCGGGACCTGGGGGCTCGACGCGGGCGCGCGCGAGGCGACCAAGGGGTTCCTGCTCAACCACCTGATCCCCGACAGCCTGGGCGGCCTGCCGAACGCCGACCCGGTCACCGGGCAGGCGGCGTGGTTCGACCTGCGCGTGCGGGTCGCGCGGGTGCCGCCGCAGGGCGCGAGCCTGCCGCAGTTCCCGGTGCTGCGATGACCGCGCTGCCGCCGCCCGCCGACCGCAAGCTCGGCCTCGTCATCGACCTCGACACCTGCGTCGGCTGCCAGGCCTGCGTCACCGCCTGCAAGGGGTGGAACGACCAGTCGCACGGCCTGTCGGACCAGAACGCCTACGGGCCGGAGGCGTCCGGCGCGTTCCTCAACCGCGTTCACAGCTATGCCGTGCAACCCGATGACGGGCCTGCGGAAATCGTGAACTTCCCGCGGTCGTGCCTGCATTGCGAGGACGCACCCTGCGTCACCGTCTGCCCGACGGGCGCGAGCTTCAAGCGCGCCGCCGACGGGATCGTGCTGGTCAACGAGGACCTCTGCATCGGCTGCGGCCTCTGTGCCTGGGCCTGCCCCTACGGCGCGCGCGAGCTCGACGCCGACCAGGGGGTGATGAAGAAGTGCACCCTCTGCGTCGACCGGATCGACAACGAAGGCCTGCCCGAGGCCGACCGCATCCCCGCCTGCGTGCGCACCTGCCCGACCGGCGCGCGGCACTTCGGCGACCTCGGCGACCCGGACAGCGCGGTGTCGCAACTGGTGGCGGACCGGGGCGGCTTCCCCCTGATGCCCGACCTGGGGACGAAGCCGGTCAACCGCTACCTGCCGCCGCGACCGAAGGCCCGGGCGCAGGCGAGCCCGCTCGCGCCGCTGCTCGACGTGCGGGCGACGGGCTTCGCGGGCTGGCTCGACCGGATGCTGGACCGCCTGCCGTGAACCCCGCGCCCTCGGTCATCGTCTTCAGCGTCCTGTCCGGGGCGGGGTTCGGGCTGATGGCGACGCTCAGCCTCTGGCCGACGGTCCCCGGCGCTTGGGGTCTGGCGCACTGGGCGCTGGCCTACGGGCTCGCGGTGGGCGGGCTGGTCAGTTCGGTCTTCCACCTCGGGCGGCCCGAACGCGCGCTGCGGGCCTTCACCCAGTGGCGGACGAGCTGGCTGTCGCGCGAGGCCTGGGCGGCGGTGGCGGCCTGCATCGCCTGCGCCCCGGTGGCGCTGGGGCAGGTGTTCGGGGTCGCGGTGCCGGGCTGGCCGGGGGCGGCGCTCTGCGCGCTGGCCGTGACCTGCACGGCGATGATCTACGCCCAGATCCGCGCCGTGCCGCGCTGGCACGACCCCCTGACCCCGGCGACCTACCTGTCCTTCGCGGCGACCGGCGGGCTGATCCTGTCGGCCCACCCGGCCGCTGCCTGGGCCGCGCTTGTCACCGGCGTGGTGCTGGCTGCGGCCTTCCTGCGCGGCGACGGGGCCTTCGCGCGCGCCGGGCAGACCGCCACCACGGCGACCGGCCTGCCGGGGCGGGTCACGGTGTTCGAGCGCGGGCACACCGCGGACAGCTATGTCCTGCGCGAGATGATCTTCCGCGTCGGCCGCCGCCACGCCCGGCGGCTGCGCGTCATCGCGGTGGCGGGGGCGAGCCTGATCCCCGCCGCGATCCTGCTCGTCACCCCGGCCCCCGCCGCGGTGGCCGCAGCCTTCGCCGTCCACCTGACCGGCGCCTTCGCCGCCCGCTGGCTGTTCTTCGCCGAGGCCGAGCACGTGGTCGGTCTGTTCTACGGAGCCGTCCGCAGCGCGTAGGCCCACACCCCCGCCAGCCCCAGCGACAGCACCGCGTTCCACGCGGCCATCGACAGGCCCCACAGCGACCAGGCGATGTCGGTGCAGCGCACGATCGGCGCGGCCTCGATCTGCGCCAGAAGGTCGGCGGCGGAGAGGTTCCCGACGGGGCCGGGGGCGGCGCAGGCCGTCGCGCCTTGCCACCAGGCCTGTTCGACCCCCGCGTGGTAGAGGCCGAGGCCCGCGGCGGTCAGCGCCGCAAGCAGCCCCGCAGCCGCCAGCCACCACCGCGGGCCGAGGGCGAGCACCACGAGCCCGACCGCCACCGCCGCCGCATGCGGCCAGCGCTGCAGCAGGCAGAGCGGGCAGGGTTGCAGCCCGCCGAGATACTGGAAGGCGAAGGCCCCGGCCAGCAGGGCGGCGGATCCGGTGGCGGCGAGAAGGGACAGGCTGCGGCGCATGGCGCTTGTGTTCCCGATGCCGGCAGGGCAGGCAAGGCCGCTGACGGAACCGTGACCGGAAATCGCGGCTTTCGTCATGCCGGGTGCGGCGGCGGGGGGGCGGGCATGGAATGGCGCGGGCGCAGGGGCAGCGGCAACATCGAGGACCGGCGCGGCCTCCGCGGCGCGGCCGCCCCGGTCGGCGGGGTCGGCGTGATCGTCGTGCTGCTGGTCGGCTATTTCCTGGGGGTGGACGTGACGCCCCTGCTGAACGACCCCGGCGCGCAGCGCCAGGCGGGGACCACGCGCGGGCTGTCGGCGCAGGAGCGCGAGGAAGGGCAGTTCGTGTCGGTCACGCTCGCCGATACCGAGGAGGTCTGGGCCGACATCTTCCGCACGCAGGTGGGCCGCACCTACGCGCCGCCGACGCTGGTGCTGTTCTCCGGCCAGACCGCCAGCCCCTGCGGCGGGGCGAACGGGGCGACGGGGCCGTTCTACTGCCCGTCCGACCGCAAGGCCTATCTCGACACGGCCTTCTTCACCACGATGCAGCGCGAACTCGGCGCGGGCGGCGACTTCGCCGCGGCCTATGTCGTGGCGCACGAGATCGGCCACGCGGTGCAGGACCAGCTCGGCGTGCTCGGCCGGGCGAACCAGGTTAGGGCGCAGGCCGGCCCCGAGGACGGCAACGCCGTCAGCGTGATGATCGAACTCCAGGCCGACTGCTTCGCCGGGATCTGGGCGAACCGCGCGTCGCAGCGCTTCGGCAGCATCAGCCAGGCCGACGTGCAGGAGGCGGTCAACGCCGCCCGGCAGATCGGGGACGACACCCTGCAGGCGAACGCGGGGCGGGTGCCGCAGCCCCACACCTTCACCCACGGCACCTCCGAACAGCGCGCGCGCTGGTTCATGACGGGCATGGGGTCGGGCGACATCGCCGACTGCGACACCTTCGGCGCCGCCCGGCTGTGATTGACGCCCGCGGCGGGCGGGCTTAGACCGGCCGCGTGCCCGAGTGGCGGAACGGTAGACGCAGGGGATTCAAAATCCTCCGCCGCAAGGTGTGCGAGTTCGAATCTCGCCTCGGGCACCAGCCGCAGCCAGACCTGATTCGCCGCGACGCCCGGGCCTGCGTTCGCAAGCTGCCTCGAATGCATCTCAAATCCGCAGGATTGCGCACGACCGGCCAACAATGCGGCCGAAAGGGCGCCGGAATGGGGCGGAATCTTGACCGTGGTGAATGTCTCCGTGCACGAAGCCGACTGTTTGCACCCTGGCAACAGTCGGCATCGCGCCACGGCGGCACCCGCGCAGAAAAGGCGCGGTGTCAGACGGTTAGGATTAGACGCAGGCGGGGGGCGGTCTCGGAACGGAAAAAGGTTACACGCCCAGGTTGCGCGTGTCAACCCGCGCTCTCGCTCCGAAAGCACCGTTCCGCTGCGTCATCGCCGCACTTCGGCCGTTTTCCGCTTTGCCTCGCCGGGAATGGGCCGTATCACGAGGACGTGCTCCGGTCCCAGGGTCGGGGTGCTGGCCGTGGGGGCGGTCAACAGGTGGTGCGCCGCCAGGCGCATGGCTCCGCGATGCTGCTGTCGCCGCATCGATCCGCCGGGCGTCGGCCTGGGGCGGGGCGATCACCACTCTGACCGGCTGTCGGCCTGCGCGCGGTCTTCCCGCGCCCGGGCCACGCGTGCCGGGGGGGTGGGTGCCATCCTTCCATGACAGGTCAAGGGCCCGGCGTTTCCGGGCGTGGATGAGGGTTGGGCGATGCCGGTCTTTGCGCAGTATACCTTCGACGAGACGGGAAATCCCATCGTCGACAACTCGCCGGTCGATGGCGACCAGCGGGGCGTCTACCTGAACGGGGCCGCGCCCTCGGGCGGGGCGGTGCAGCTCGACGGCGTGGACGACATCGCCAAGATCTACGCCGACCCCACCTTCCAGATGGACCGCGGCACGCTCGACATCACCTTCCAGCCGGGCGAGCAGACCTCGGGCGACCCCGTGACCGTGCTGTCGCGCGATTCGGTCGGCGAGACCGCGGGCAGCTTCCGCATCGACCTGACGGGCGAGGGCGCGATCAGCGTCGTGCACGAGACCGCGGGCAGCGAGGTCCAGTGGTCGACGCCCGAGGGTTTCTCCAACCCCGGCGACGTGCTGACCGTCAACTACAGCTGGGACGAGGCCACCGGCGGCCGTCTGGTCATCCAGAACACCACCACGGGCGCGAGCTTCGCCACCGACACCCCCGCGGGCCTGACGATGGACGAGGGCGGCGTGGGCCAGCCCTGGGTCATCGGCGCCGGCCAGAACCTGTCGAACCCCGGCCAGCTCAACGACATCAACCAGCATTTCGCGGGCAACGTGGCCTTCTTCCAGCTCTCGGACACGGTGGACAACATCGTCCCCTCCAACCGCGACGGGCTGGTCTTCGGCACCGGCGGCGCCGACCTGATCGACGTGACCTACCTGGGCGACCCCGACGGCGACCGGGTCGACGCGGGCGACGCGATCATCCCCGGCGACGGGCCGAACGACGACCGCATCTTCGCCTCCGGCGGCAACGACACCGTGCGCGCGGGCCTCGGCAACGACACCGTCTACGGCGGCGACGGCGACGACACGGCCGACGGCGACACGGGCGACGACGTGCTGTTCGGCGACGCCGGAAACGACACGCTGAACGGCGGCCGGGGCAACGATTCGCTCGACGGCGGGGCGGGCGACGACAGCCTGAACGGCGGGTCGGGCAACGATTCGCTCGAAGGCGGCGACGGCGACGACGTGCTCGAAGGCCGCGACGGCAACGACACCCTGCGCGGTCAGGACGGCAACGACACGCTGATCGGCGGCCAGGGCGACGACTCGCTGTCGGGCGGCGCGGGCGACGACGTGGTCGACGGCGGCGAGGGCCGCGACACGCTGATCGGCGGGTCGGGCAACGACACCCTCGACGGCGGTGCCGACGCCGACACCATCGACGCAGGCTCGGGCAACGACAGCGTGATCGGCGGCGGCGGCGACGACGTGATCGACACCTCGGGCGTGCAGCGCCCCGACATCGACTTCCCGCCCTTCAACGGCTTCCCCGGCTATCCGGCCGACGCCGACCCGTTCGACGACCGCGACACGGTCTTCGGCGGCACCGGCAGCGACACGATCCGCACCGGCGACGACCGCGACGTGATCTTCGCCGGGGCCGGGAACGACCTGGTCGACGCGGGGGTCGACGACGACACCGTCTCGGCCGGCGCGGGGGACGACACCGTCATCGGCAGCGAGGGGCGCGATTCCGTCCAGGGCGGGGTCGGCAACGACCTGATCTTCGGCGGCCTGACCGACCCGTTCGACGCGCTGAACATCCGCGACGACGAGGGCGACCCGCGGCCCGCGAACAACAACGACACGCTCTTCGGCAACGAGGGCAACGACACCATCGACGGCAAGGACGACGCCGACGTGGTCTACGGCGGCATCGGCGACGACGTCGTGACCGGCGGGATCGACGACGACACCGTCTACGGCAACCAGGACGACGACACCGTCACCGGCGACCAGGGCAACGACGTGCTCTACGGCGGCAGCGGCGACGACGTGGTCGACGGCGGCATCGGCGCCGACACGATGTTCGGCAACGAGGACGACGACACCCTGACGGGCGATGCGGGCAACGACAGCATGTCGGGCGGCCTCGGTGCGGACGGCCTGTCCGGCGGGGCCGACGACGACACGATCCTCGGCGATGCGGGCGACGACACGATCACCGGCGGCACCGGCGTCGACAGCATGTCCGGCGGTGCCGACCGCGACCTCTTCCTCGGCGGCAACGCGGGCGACTTCATCGACGGCAACGAAGCCGGCAACGACTTCGACACGCTCGACCTGCGCGGGTCGGGGCCGCTGTCGGTGGTCTACGACGACGACAACCCCGAGAACGGCACCGTCACCTTCCGCGACGCCGACGGCAACCCGACCGGCACGCTGCGCTTCGTCAACATCGAGAACACGATCCCCTGCTTCACCCCCGGCACGCTGATCGCGACGCCGCGGGGCGAGGTCCCGGTCGAACGGCTCCGCGCCGGCGACCAGGTCATCACCCGCGACAACGGCATCCAGGAGATCGCCTGGCTGGGCAGCCGCGCGCTGTCCTGGGCCGAGCTGCAGGTGGCCCACCACATGCGCCCGGTGCTGATCCGCCGCGGCAGCCTCGGCAACGGCCTGCCCGAGCGCGACCTGCTGGTCAGCCCGAACCACCGCATCCTCGTGGCCAACGACAAGACCGCGCTCTACTTCGACGAGCACGAGGTCCTCGTCGCGGCCAAGCACCTCATCGGCGCGAGGGGCGTCCAGAACGTCGACAGCGCCGGTGTCACCTACATCCACTTCATGTGCGCCGAGCACCAGGTGGTGCTGTCCGACGGGGCCTGGACCGAGACCTTCCAGCCCGGCGACCTCACGCTGAAGGGCATGGGCAACGCCCAGCGCAACGAGATCTTCGAGCTTTTCCCCGACCTCAGGTCGGTCGGGGGGCTGGAGGACTACGCCGCCGCGCGCCGCACGCTGAAACGGCACGAGGCACGGCTTCTGGTGAAGTAAGGGGTTATGCAGCGCGGGCCGGGCCCTGCTGCGAGGTACGTGTTCCGGTTCGAGTGAGGAGGGCCCCGCGGCGACGCGGGGCCCTTTTTTTCCTGCGCGGGGGCCTTCCCGAGGATTTTTCCCGGCCGCGCGGCCCGCGCGGGCCGCAGCTGCCGCAGATCGTCGGCATTTTCCATGATCCTGCCGCATTCGAGGATCACCCGGAGAGCATCCGTTAATGCGCGTCCGGCAAGGTTGCCCTGGGCGCGGCGTGGGTGGTGGGCGATGGCGACGATCAATGGCGACGACGGCAACAACAGCCTGAACGGGACCGGCCAGGCCGACGACGTCTACGGCGGCGCGGGCAACGACACCATCGACGGCGGCGGCGGCGACGATTCGGTCTTCGGCGGCACCGGGGCCGACAGCCTTCTGGGCGGTGCCGGCAACGACACGGTGGATGGCGGCGACGGCGGCGACCTGATGCGCGGCGACGGCGCGGGGGCCGGCAACTGGACCTACAAGGTTTACGACCGCGACTTCACCAGCGCCGATGGCCAGGCCTTCGCGATGGAAGGCAGCGGGTCGACCCTGCGCGGCCAGGGCGTGTCGGGCGACTTCAACATCGACCGCATGGTGAACGCGGCCCGCGGCACGACCGGCGACCAGAACAACTTCGGCGTCATGCTGACATCGGGGTTCAACGCGCAAGGCACTGGGACCTACCGCTTTTCGCTGACCTCCGACGACGGCTCGACGATGCAGATCCTCGACGCCCAGGGCAACCCGGTCGTCTGGTCGAACCAGACCACCGGCCAGACCGGCCTGACCTACCTGAACAACGACTTCCACCAGCCCGCGACCACCCGCTTCGGCGAGGTGACGCTGGTGGCCGGGCAGCAGTATACCATCGTCATCCGCACCTGGGAGAACGAGGGCCAGCAGGTCCTGGCCGCCACGATCCAGCCGCCCGGTGCCGCGGCCGCGACCGACCTTGCGACCGACCCGAACCTCACGGGGGCCGCGGGCTTCGGGGCCGACAGCATGCTGGGGGCCGCCGGGGCCGACACGATCTTCGGCGACGCGGGCAACGACACGATCTTCGGCGGGACCGAGAACGACAGCCTCTTCGGCGGGCAGGGAAACGACAGCCTGTCGGGCGACGCGGGCAACGACACCGTCGCGGGCGATGGCGGCGACGACACGCTCGCGGGCGGCGACGGGGCCGACAGCCTCTCGGGCGGCGACGGCAACGATGCCGTCGCAGGCGGCGCAGGCAACGACCGGCTGTTCGGCGGCGCGGGCAACGACACGCTCGCGGGCGACGACGGGGCCGACAGCCTCGACGGCGGCGCGGGGGCCGACAGCCTGTCGGGCGGGCAGGGGATCGACACGATCCTTGGCGGGACGGGCGACGACACCGCCTTCGGCGGGTCCGAGGGCGACAGCATCGACGGCGGCGACGGGGCCGACAGCATGTCGGGCGACGCCGGGGCCGACACGATGCTGGGCGGGCTCGGCAACGACACCCTGGCGGGCGGGACCGAGAACGACAGCCTCGACGGCGGCGACGGGGCCGACACGCTCGCGGGCGAGGATGGCAACGACACGCTCCTCGGCGGGGCGGGAAACGACACGCTCGCGGGCGGCGCGGGCATCGACCGGCTGTTCGGCGGGGCCGACGGCGACAGCCTCGACGGCGGCGCGGGCGCCGACAGCCTCGACGGCGGCGCGGGCACCGACACGCTGCGCGGCGGCGACGACCAGGACACGCTGGTCGCGGGTGCGGGCGACCTGCTCGACGGCGGCGAGGGCGGGGTCGACCGGGACACCCTGGTCGTGAACAACGTCCAGAACGTCACCTACGGCGGCGGCACCAACGAATCCGGCACGATCACCTTCACCGACGCCTCCACCGCCACCTTCCAGAACATCGAGACGCTGACCTTCGGCGGCCGCGACGGCCTGGTGACCGGCACCACCGGGGCCGACAGCATCGGCGCGGGCTTCACCGACGCGCAGGGCGACCAGATCGACTCGGGCGACGCGATCCTGGCGGGCGAGGTCGGCAACGACGACCGCGTCTACGGCGGCGCGGGCAACGACAGCATCAACGCCGGGCTCGGCAACGACGAGGTCTACGCGGGGGCCGACAACGACGCGGCCGACGGCGGCGCGGGCAACGACAGCCTGTTCGGCGAGGTCGGCAACGACAGCCTTCTCGGCAGCGCGGGCAGCGACACGCTCTCCGGCGGCGACGGGGCCGACACGCTCGACGGCGGGGCCGACGCCGACAGCCTGGCGGGCGATGCGGGAGCCGACAGCCTGAACGGCGGGGCCGGGGACGACACGCTGGCCGGCGGCGAAGGCATCGACACGCTGCAGGGCGGGGCGGGGGCCGACCGCTTGTCCGGCGGCGCGCAGCAGGACTTCGCCGACTACTCCGGGTCGAGCGCCGGGGTCACGGTCAACCTCGCCGACAACACCTTCGCGGGCGGGGACGCGCAGGGCGACACGTCGGACGGCACGGTCGACGGCATCATCGGCTCGGGCCTGGCCGACAGCCTGACCGGGGCCGACGGGCAGAACTTCAGCGGCCCCGATATCTACACCACGATCATCTACGGCGGCGGCGGCAACGACACGATCGACGGCCGCGGCGGCGACGATTCGCTCTACGGCGACCAGGGCGCCGACAGCATCCTCGGCGGCACCGGCAACGACCAGCTCTGGGGCGGGGACGACGCCGACACGCTCGACGGCGGCGACGGCACCGACGTCCTCACCGGCGGCACCGGGGCCGACACCCTGACCGGCGGCGCGGGGGCCGACACGCTGCAGGGCGGCGACGACGCCGACCGCATCTTCGGCGGGTCGGGCGACGTGGTCGACGGCGGCGAGGGCGGCCTCGTCGACAACGACACGCTGGTCCTGTCGAACGTCGCGGGCGTCACCTACGGCGGCGGCAACAACGAAGCGGGCACCGTCACCTTCGCCGACGGCCGCGCCACGCTGACCTTCACCAACATCGAACGGCTGGAGTTCACCTCCGGCCGCGACGGCATCGTCAACGGCACCGCGGGGGCCGACGTCATCGGCGCAGGCTACGCCGACGCGCAGGGCGACCGGGTCGACGGCGGCGACGCGATCCTGCCGGGCGAGGTCGGGGACGACGACATCATCCTGGCCGGGGCGGGCGACGACACCGTCCGCGCCGGGGCCGGCGACGACGAGGTCGACGCGGGCACCGGGAACGACAACGTCGACGGCGGCACGGGCAACGACAGCCTGTCGGGCGGCGACGGCAACGACGTTCTCGCCGGCGGCGACGGCAACGACACGCTCCGCGGCGGGACGGGCACCGACACGCTCTTCGGCGGCACGGGCGATGACCTGATCGACGCCGCCGACGACGCGGCCGACAGCATCGACGGCGGAACGGGCAACGACACCATCGCCGCGGGCGGCGGGGCCGACACCATCGCGGGCGGCGCGGGGGGCGACGTGATCGACGCCGGCAGCGGGGCCGACACGGTCGACGCGGGCGACGGCGACGACCAGGTCACCGGCGGGGCCGGGGCCGACAGCCTGCTCGGCGGCGAGGGGCGCGACACCCTGTCGGGCGGGGCCGACGCCGACACCCTGAACGGCGGCGGCGGCGCGGATGCGCTCGACGGCGGCGACGGGTCCGACAGCCTCGTCGGCGACACCGGCAACGACACGCTGACGGGCGGCGCGGGCAACGACATCCTCGACGGCGGCGACGACCAGGACAGCCTCGCGGGCGGCACCGGAAACGATTCGCTCTCGGGGGCCTCGGGCAACGACACCGTCTTCGGCGAGGCCGGGGCGGACACGATCTTCGGCGGCATCGGCAGCGACAGCGTCTTCGGCGGGGCCGACGCCGACAGCATGTTCGGCGGCGTCGACGACGACCTCGTCGCGGGCGGCGACGGCGACGACACGGTCTACGGCTGGCTCGGCGACGACAGCGTCCAGGGCGACGCGGGCAACGACACGATGTTCGGCGGGCTCGGCAACGACGCCATGTCGGGCGGCGACGGCGCCGACAGCATCGAGGGCGAGGACGGCCGCGACACCATCGACGCCGGCGCGGGCGACGACCGCGTCTTCGGCGGGGCCGACGACGACAGCATCGCCGGTGCCGACGGGGCCGACACGCTCGCGGGCGGCGACGGGGCCGACACGATCACCGGCGGGGCCGGCAACGACCAGGTCACCGGCGACGCGGGGGACGACAGCCTGGCGGGCGACGCGGGCGACGACACGCTGCAGGGCGGCACGGGCAACGACACCGTGCTGGGCGGGGACGGAGCCGACAGCCTCGACGGCGGCCTCGGGGCCGACAGCCTCTCGGGCGGGCAGGACGCCGACACGATCACCGGCGGCGCGGGCGACACGGTGGACGGCGGCGAGGGCGGCGACGACCGCGACACGCTGATCGTGAACGACGTCGCGGGCATCGTCTTCGGCGGCGGCAACGACGAGGCCGGGACGATCACCTTCAACGGCGGCGGCACGCTGACCTTCACCAACATCGAGCGGCTGGTCCTGAACGGCGGGCCCGACGGCATCGTCTCGGGCAGCGCGGCGGCCGACAGCATCGGCCCGGGCTACGTCGACGCCAACGGCGACCGGGTCGACGCGGGCGATGCGATCCTGCCCGGCGCGGCCCCGGACGACGACGACATCTTCGCCGGAGCCGGCAACGACACGATCACGGCGGGCGCGGGCAACGACAACGCCTACGGCGGCGACGATGCCGACCTGATCGACGCCGGGGTCGGCAACGATTACGCCCAGGGCGATTCGGGCGACGATACCGTCCGCGGCGGCGACGGCCGCGACACGCTGCGCGGCGACGCGGGCGACGACCGGGTCTACGGCGGCGACGGCGACGACAGCGTCTTCGGGGGCGAGGGCAACGACAGCGTCTTCGGCGACGCGGGCAACGACACCGCCTTCGGCGGCTTCGGCGACGACACCCTCTATGGCGGCGCGGGCGACGACAGCGCCACCGGCAGCGGCGGCGACGACCAGGTCTTCGGCGACGGCGGGCAGGACACGCTCACGGGCGAACTCGGCCGCGACACGCTGTTCGGGGGCGAGGGGGCCGACAGCCTGCTCGGCCAGCAGGACGACGACGTGCTGTTCGGCGGCGACGGGGACGACACGCTCGAAGGCGGCGCGGGGGCCGACAGCCTCGACGGCGGCACCGGGCGCGACGCGCTCGACGGCGGCGACGGCGACGACACGCTGGCGGGCGGCGACGGCGCGGACACGATCGACGGTGGCACCGGCCGCGACCAGGTCGCAGGCGGCGAGGGCGACGACCGGATCACCAACGCCGGCGGGCCGGACTCGATCGACGGCGGCGCGGGCGACGACACGATCCTGTCGGTCGATGGCGACGACAGCATCGCGGGCGGCGAGGGGCGCGACCGGATCGAAGCCGGCGACGGGGCCGATACGGTCGCGGGCGACGCGGGCGACGATACGATCGACGCAGGCGCCGGGGCCGACAGCCTGTCGGGCGGCGACGGCGCCGACCGGGTCCTGGGCGGCTTCGGGGCCGACACGATCACCGGCGGCGCGGGGGCCGACACCCTCGACGCGGGCGACGACGCCGACCTCATCGTCGGTGGCACCGCGGGCGATCAGGTCTTCGGCGGCGAAGGCGGCGACGACCGCGACACGCTCGACCTGCGGGGCCTGGGCAAGGCCGCCACCAACATCCTCTACGCGGGTGGCGACGACGAATCGGGCACGGTCGAAATCCTCGACGCCGACGGCAACGTGACCGGCAGCTTCACCTTCCAGGGGATCGAGAACGTCATCCCCTGCTTCACCCCCGGCACCCTGATCTCGACCCTGGCGGGCGAGGTCGCGGTCGAGGCCCTGCGCCCCGGCGACCGGGTGCTGACGCGCGACGGCGGCTATCGCGCCCTCGTCTGGACGGGTCGGCGCGACCTTTCGGCCGCCGACCTCGTGGCCGGGGCCGCGCTGCGCCCGGTGCGCATCGCGGCGGGGGCGCTGGGCGACGGCCTGCCGCTCGCCGACCTGGTGGTCTCGCCGCAGCACCGCGTGCTGCTGCTGGGCGCGCGGGCCGAGATGCTGTTCGGCCAGCACGAGGTGCTGGTGCCCGCGCTCCACCTCGTCGGCCGCCCCGGGATCACCCGCGCGATGCCGCCCGCGGGGGTCGCCTACCTGCACATCCTGTTCGACCGGCATGAAATCGTGCGGTCGAACGGGGCCTGGTCCGAAAGCTTCCAGCCCGCCGACCGGACGCTCGCCGCGATGGACGAAAGCCGCCGCACCGAACTGCGCCGCCTGTTCCCCGAACTCGACGCGAAGGGCGACTTCCCCGCCGCCCGCCGGTCGCTCAAGGCGCACGAGGCGCGGGTGCTGCTCGGCTGACGCGCCCCGGCGCAGGCCGGGGCCTCCGTCGGCGCAGGCAGCCCCGGGCCGCGGGGCGTCACCCCCGCGCGCGGAACGCGGCCCAGGCCTCGGGCGTGTCGAGGTCGGTGACCGCGTTGTCGCCCGGCAGCGCGACCGGCACCACCCGCCCGGGGTGCCGCGCCAGCACGGCGCGCCCGCCCGCGTCGCCCGCCAGCGCCAGAAGCGCGGGCCACAGGTCGGCCGGGAACACCACCGGGCTGCCCTGCCGCCCGTCCGCCGCCGCCCCGCGCGCGATGCGCGACGGATCGGCGCGAAACGCCTCGGCCATCCGCCGCAGGTCGTCGGCCGTCAGGTCCGGCATGTCGGCGGGCAGGATCATCGCCCCGTCCTGCGGCGTCGCCGCCACCAGCCCCGCGACCCCCGCGCGCAGCGAATGCGCCATTCCCAGATGCGCGTCCGCCGCCACCACCTGCCGCACCGGCAGCCCCGCCAGCGCCGCCACCCGCGCCGGGCGGTCGGGCGGCAGCACCACCACCACCGCGGGCGAGGCGACCAGCGCCCGCCCCGCCACCCGCGCGAGCAGCGGCCGACCGTCCACGGGTTCCACCAGCTTGTCCACGCCCCCCATCCGCGAGGACCGCCCGGCGGCCAGGATCACGATGTGCACGACGGGACGCATCGCGCCACGGTCGCAGGGAACGCGCGCCCTGTCTGCCCCCCGCATCCCGGGTCGGCGGAAAGGCTATCCCCGCATCCGCCCGCCGTCGTCCCACAGGGGCGCCATGTGCACGCGGGCCGGCCGACGCTCGCCCAGGATCTCGATCTCCACCGCCGTCCCGTCCACCGCCCGCTCCGCCGGCAGGAAGCCCTGCGCCACCGACCGCCCGGTCCAGTGGCTGAACCCGCCCGAGGTGCAGAACCCCGCGACCTTGCCGTCCAGCCACACCGGCTCCCAGGCCACCACGTCGGCGTCCTCCGCCTCGACCACGAAGGGCACCAGCCGCCGCGCCGGCCCCGCCGCCTTCTCGGCCAGGGCCGCCGCCTTCCCGATCCACTCCACCGGCTTGTTCCACCGGATGAAGCGGTCGAGCCCCGTCTCGGCCGGGGTGTAGTCCGGGCTGAACTCGCGCCCCCAGGACCCGAACCACTTGTCCAGCCGCAAGGACATCATCGCCCGCATCCCGAAGGGCCGCAGCCCCAGGTCCTGCCCCGCCCCCCACAGCACGTCCCACAGATGCCGCACGCTCATGTGGTCGCAGTAGATCTCATACCCCAGGTCGGCCGTATAGCTGACGCGCTGGACGATGCAGTTGGCCATCCCGACCGTCATCCGCCGCACGTCCATGAACCGCAGGGCCTCGTGCGGCCGCGTCACGCGCTGCAACAGCTCGGTCGCCCGCGGTCCCGCGATCTGGAACCCGCTCCGCGCGTCCGAGACGTTCTCGACCCGCACGCCCGCGTCCATGTGCATGTCGAACCAGCGCGCATGCCACCCCTGCGCGCCATAGCTCGCGGTGACCTGGAACTCCCCCTCCTCCAGGCAGGACACGGTGAAGTCGCCGATGATCCGGCCCGACGCGCTCAGCATCGGCGTCAGGCTCAGCCGCCCCGGGGCCGGGATCGCCCCCGCCATGATCCGGTCGAGCCACCCCCGCGCCCCCGGCCCGGTGACGCGATACTTGCCGAAGTTCTGCACCTCGTTGATGCCCACGCCCGTGCGCACCGCATGCACCTCCTGGCGCGTCGCCTCCCAAGCGTTCGACCGCTTGAAGCTCGGCGTCTCGTAGACCGGCTCGCCGGGCAGGGCGTGGTAGTTCACCACCTCGAGCCCGTATTGCTGCCCCCAGACCGCGTTCATCCCCGAAAACACCGCGTGCATCGGCGTCGTGCGGAACGGCCGCCCGGCGGGGCGCTCCTCGTTCGGGTAGCTGACGCTGAACCGCATCCGGTAGGTCTCCATGACCTTCGGCACGGTATAGCCCGCGCTCGTCCAGCCCCCGAACCGCGCCACGTCGAAGCCGCGCGGATCGCGCTCCACCTCGCCCTCGACCATCCACTGCGCCAGCGCGAGGCCCATGCCGCCGCCCTGGCTGAACCCCGCCATCACCGCGCAGGCCGACCAGTAGTTGCGCAACCCCGGCACCGGCCCGATCAGCGGGTTGCCGTCCGGGGCGAAGGTGAAGGGCCCGTTGATGACGCGCTTGACCCCCGCCCGCTCCAGCACCGGCACGCGGGCGTAGGCGAAGGCCACCGACTCCTCGATCTTGTCGAACTGCTCGCCCAGAAGCTCCTGCCCCCAGCTCCAGGGCGTGCCGTCCAGCGACCAGGCCTCGGGGTGCTTCTCGTAGAACCCGATGCAGAGGCCCCGCCCCTCCTGCCGCAGGTAGCTCTCGCCGCCCGGGTCCATCACATGCGGGAACTCGCGGCCGCGGGCCAGATAGTCGACGATCTCGGGCACGTCCTCGGTCACCAGATACTGGTGCGCCATCGGCAAGAGCGGCAGGTAGACCCCCGCCATCGCCCCCACCTCGCGCGCCCACAACCCCGCCGCGTTCACCAGATGCTCGCAGGTGACGACTCCCTTGTCGGTCACCACCTCCCAGCCGTCCTTCGTCGGGCGCGTCGCCGTCACCATCGTGTGCAGCGCGATCTCCGCCCCGCCCATCCGCGCGGCGCGGGCATAGGCATGCGTGGTCCCCGACGGGTCGAGGTGCCCGTCGAGCGGGTCGTAGAGCGCCCCCAGCACGCCCTCGACGTTCACGAGGCCCCCCGTCAGCCGAACGATCTCCTCCGGCCCGAGGATCTCGGTCTCCAGCCCCATGTAGCGGTGCTTCGCCCGCTCCGCCTTCAGCATGTCGAACCGCTCGGGCGTGTCGGCGAGCGTGATGCCGCCCACATGGTGCAGCCCGCAGGACATGCCGGTGATCGCCTCCAGCTCCTTGTAGAGCCGGATCGTGTAGCCCTGCAGGGCGGCCATGTTGGTGTCGCCGTTCAGCGTGTGGAACCCCCCCGCCGCGTGCCAGGTCGACCCCGCGGTCAGCTCCGCCCGCTCGATCAGCAGCACGTCGCGCCAGCCGAGCTTGGTCAGGTGATAGGCCACCGAACAGCCGACGACGCCGCCCCCGATGACGACCACGCGCGCATGGGTTTTCATGGACAACACTCCCCGACGGCCCCCAGCCGGAATAGCCCCGCGCCCCGCCACAGGATTGCGCAGGCCCGACAGAGAATGTCGCTGGCTGACCCTCCGGCCGGCCTTCATGTCGCATCAGGCTCAACGCGGCCTGCCCATCATCTTCCCGGAAATATCCCGGGGGGTGAGCGCCGCAGGCGCGAGGGGGGCAGCGCCCCCCTACGTCTCCGGGATCAGCCCCCGCGGCGCAAAGCGCAGCACCAGAAGCAGCATCAGCCCCATCGCGAACAGCCGCATCTGCGGCGCGGCCTCGGTCAGGTGCGCCTTGACCGCCCCGTCGGGCATCGCCGCGGTGGCGAGCGTCATCAGGTCGGGGGCGTAGTTCTCGGCCACGAGCCACAGCCAGCCGACCAGCAGCGCCCCCAGCACCGCGCCCCAGGTGTTGCCCGACCCGCCGATGATGACCATGACCCAGATCAGGAAGGTATAGCGCAAGGGGTTGAAGGTGTTGGGGTTCACGAGCCCGTCCATCGTCACCATCATCGCCCCCGCAAAGCCCATCACCGCGCAGCCGAGCACGAAGACCTGCAGGTGCCGCGCCGTCACGTCCTTGCCCATCGCCTCGGCCGCGACCTCGTTGTCGCGGATGGCGCGCATCATCCGGCCCCAGGGGCTGTTCAGCGCCCGCTCCGACAGGAAGACGACCCCCGCCAGCACCACCAGGATCAGCCCCATCCAGCCGAGCTTCACCACGATGCTCGACGCCGTCACCGGGTCGAACCCCCAGCCCTCGGCCCAGGCCACGAACCCCGCCTGCTGCTGCAGCACCACCTCCTGCGGCACCGGCCAGGGCCGCGGCACGTCGTTCACCATCTTGACCCCGCGCGCGAGCCAGTCCTCGTTCCGCAGCACCAGGATGATGATCTCGGCGATCCCCAGCGTCGCGATGGCCAGATAATCCGACCGCAGCCCGAGGCAGATCTTCGCCACCACCCAGGCCGCTCCGGCGGCGAACAGCGCCCCCACCGGCCAGGCGAGCAGCACCGGCAGCCCCAGACCCCCGATGTTGCCGGCGGTGGCGGGGTCGTTCGCCTCGATCGCCAGCACCGCCGGATCGAAGACCGCGCGATAGGCGAAGAACCCGCCCACCGTCACCCCGATCAGCACGATCGTCCGCGCCCGCCCCGGCACCATCCGCACCCACACCAGCCGCGCCGCCGCGATCACCGCCGCGCCCAGCGCCAGCCCCGCAAAGGCCTGCGGCCCCCCGGCCGCCCAGCCCGCCGCCACCGGCTGCGCCGCGATCAGCACCACCGCCAGCCCGCCCAGCGCGACGAACCCCTGCACCCCGATGTTGAACAGCCCGGCGAACCCCCACTGCATGTTCAGCCCCAGCGCCATGATGGCCGCCAGCAGCGACACGTTCAGGATCGACAGCGCGTAGTTCCACCCGTCGGTCGCGGCCGACAGCCCGAACAGCGCCGCCACCGCGGCGAACAGCAGAAGGTTGCGGCTCATGTCGACTTCCCCCTGAAGATCCCCGTCGGCATGAACAGCAAGACCAGGATCAGGATCGCGAAGCTGACCGCGAACTTGTAGTCGGTCGACACCAGCTGCAGCAGCCCGTCGGGCGCGAGCGACTCCGGCACCAGATAGGTCACCACCTTCTTCCAGGCGTAGGTCACCATGACCTCGCTGAAGGCGACCACGAACCCCCCCGCGATCGCCCCCAGCGGGTTGCCGAGGCCGCCGACGATGGCCGCCGCGAAGATCGGCAGCAGAAGCTGGAAATAGGTGAAGGGCTTGAAGGACTTGTCCAGGCCATAGAGCACCCCCGCCACGGTCGCGAGCGCCGCGGTGATGATCCAGGTCACCGCCACCACCCGGTCGGGGTTGATGCCGGACAGCAGCGCGAGGTCCTCGTTGTCCGCATAGGCCCGCATCGCCTTGCCGGTGCGCGTCCGGTTCAGGAACCAGAAGAGCCAGGCCACCACGACCACCGCCGTCACGACCGTCAGCACCTGCGTCGTCCGCAGCGCCAGCGGCTCGGCGAGGCCCGTCGCCGCGCGGAACCCCTGCGCAGAGATGACGAACCGCTCCCCGTCCAGGAACTGCTGGTCGTCCACCCCGATGACGAAGCGCACGATCCCGTTCATCACGAACATCACGCCCAGGCTGACGATCACCAGGATCGCCGGCGTGGCGCGCTTCACCCGGTAGAAACGATACACCACCCGGTCGGTCGCCAGCAGGAACAGCGCCGTCGCCGCGATCCCGAACGGCAGCGCGATCAGCGCCGTCGGCAAGGGCCCCAGCGTCACGCCCGTCCCCTGCAGCCACCAGGTCAAGAGGATCGTGACCATGGTCCCGAAGGCCATCGTGTCGCCATGCGCGAAGTTGGAAAACCGCAGGATGCCATAGACCAGCGTCACCCCCAGCGCGCCAAGGGCAAGCTGCGCGCCATAGGCGGTCGCGGGGATGAAGACGAAGTTCAGGAAGGCGACGACGGCGTTCAGGTTGTCCATCACCCGCCCTCCCGGCACGCACCCGTCGTCGTCTCGCTCGCCAGCCCCGCGTCGGTCACGCGGGCAGCCGTCAGGTCCGCGCGCAGCTCCGCCCCCGCCTCCCCGGTCGCCACCGCCAGCATCACCGGCCCCTGGTCCAGCATCGCGAAGACCGCGACCACCCGCCCCATCATCCCCGGCCGCACCAGCGTCGCCGGAAAGACCTCCTCCCCGACCCGCAGCCCGAAGGCCCCCTCGCGCGTCTCGACGGCCACCGTCTCCGCGCCGAACGCACAGGTCAGCACCACCTCCTGCGCCGCCGCGGGCGACGCCACCAGCGCCAGGGCCAGGACAAACCGCATCTACACCCCCCCGAGGAACGACCGCCGCACGTCCGGGTCCGCCAAGAGCGCCGCCCCCGTGTCGGTGAACCGGTTCCGCCCCTGCACCAGCACGTAGCCCCGGTCGGCGATGGCCAGCGCCTGCCGCGCGTTCTGCTCGACCATCAGGATCGAGATCCCCGTCCGCGCCACCTCGATGATCCGGTCGAAGAGTTCATCCATCACGATGGGCGACACCCCGGCGGTCGGCTCGTCGAGCATCAGCACCTTCGGCTCGGTCATCAGCGCGCGCCCCACCGCGACCTGCTGCCGCTGGCCCCCCGACAGCTCCCCCGCCGCCTGCCGCCGCTTCTGCGCCAGCACCGGGAACAGCGCATAGACCTGCTCCATCGTCGCGCGGATGTCGTCGCGGCGCAGGAAGGCGCCCATCTCCAGGTTCTCCTCCACCGTCATCGCGGTGAAGATGTTCTGCGTCTGCGGCACGAAGGCCATGCCGCGCGCCACCCGCGCCTGCGGCGTCAGCTTCGTGATGTCGGCCCCGTCCAGCCGCACGTGCCCGTCGCGCAAGGGCAGCATCCCGAACACCGCCTTCATCGCGGTCGACTTGCCCGCCCCGTTCGGCCCCACGATCACCGCGATCTGGCCGCGCTCCACCGCGATGGTGCAGCCGTGCAGGATGTCCGCCCCGCCGTAGCCGCCGGTCATGGCATCGCCGATCAGGAAGGGGTCAGCCATGCCTGAGCCCCTTTCATCTTGCCGGAAATACCTTCTGGGGGTCCGGGGGGCAGACAGCCCCCCGGTCCGGCCGCGCCGCGGGCGCAAACCCCCGTCACGCCATCACCTTGTTCTTCAGCCCGGTGCCCAGATAGGCCTCGATCACCCGCTCGTCGTTGCGCACCGTCTCCACCGTGCCCTGCGCCAGCACCCGCCCCTCGGCCATCACGATCACCGGGTCGCAAAGCCGCGCGATGAAATCCATGTCGTGCTCGATCACGCAGAAGGTATAGCCGCGCTCCCGGTTCAGCCGCACGATCGCGTCGCCGATGGTGTTCAGCAGCGTCCGGTTCACCCCCGCGCCGACCTCGTCCAGGAACACGATCTTGGCGTCGACCATCATCGTCCGGCCGAGTTCCAGAAGCTTCTTCTGCCCGCCCGAGATCTGCGACGCCTTCTGGTCGGCCAGATGCCCGATCGTCAGGAACTCCAGCACCTCGTCGGCCTTCGCGCGCAGCGCCGCCTCCTGCCGGGCGACCGCGCCGCGGCGGAACCAGGCGCTGACCAGCCCCTCGCCCGCCTGGCCCGCGGGCACCATCATCAGGTTCTCGCGCACCGTCATCGACCCGAACTCGTGCGCGATCTGGAAGGTCCGCAGCAGGCCCCTGTGGAACAGCGCGTGCGGCGGCAGCCCGGTGATCTCCGCCTCGTCCATGAACACCCGGCCGGATGTCGGCTTCAGCCGCCCGGCGACGACGTTGAACAGCGTCGTCTTGCCCGCCCCGTTCGGCCCGATCAGCCCGGTGATCGACCCCTTGGCGATCTCGAGCGACGCGCCGTCGACGGCGCGGAAGCCGCCGAAATGCCGGTGCAGGTCCTGGACCCGGATCATGCCGTCTCCCTGGGAAAGGCGGCCCCTCTCGCGGGGGCCTGCCGCAACGCGAACGGCCCGGGTCCATGCCCGGGCCGTTCCTGAAGGTCAAGGCCTCCGGTCAGCGGAAGCCCACGGTTTCGATCTTGCCTTCCCGGATCTCGATCTGGCGGTAGCGGCCCGCGCTCTCGCCCGGCCCGATCAGCTCCACCGCCGTCGCGCCCTCATAGTCGATGTCGGTGCCCGCCGCGATCAGGTCGAAGGCCTTGCCGATCTCGCCGGGGTAGATCTTCTCGCCCGGGCCGTTGGCGACCTCCATGATCGTGTTCTTGTAGTCGGCCGGGTTGGTCGAGTTCGCCTTGGCCATGGCCAGCGCGAACAGCATCGTCGCGTCGTAGGACTCCGGGCTGTAGGCGCTGGTGCCGTCGAAGCCCGCCGCCGCCGCCATCTCCTCGTACGTCGCCGCGCCCGCCGAATCCGACCCGGCGATCTGCCCCCAGGACCCGTTCAGGCCCGGCCCGATCGCCTGCGGCAGGCTGTCGCCCACCATGCCCCCCGGCAGCCCGAAGGTCGTGAAGGCGCCGCTGTCGAGCGCGGCCTGGATGATCCCGCGCCCGCCCTGGTCGAGGTAGCCCGCGACGACCAGCATGTCGCCCCCCGCCGCCGCCAGCGCCGCAACCTCGGCCGAATAGTCGGCCTTGCCGTCGTCATGCGCCGCGTTGATCGTGACCTTGCCGCCCTTGGCCTCGAAGGACTTGGCGATCGCCTCGCTCAGACCCTTGCCGTAGTCGTTGTTGGTGTAGGTCAGCGCGATCGACGTGATGCCCTTCTCCACCAGGATGTCGGCCATCACCTCGCCCTCGCGCGCGTCCGACGGCGCGGTGCGGAAGAACAGCCCGTCATCCTCGGCGGTCGACAGCGCGGGGCTGGTGGCCGACGGCGAGATCATCACCATCCCGTTCGGCCGCGCCACGTTCTGCAGCACCGCCCCGGTCACGCCCGAACAGTCGCCGCCGATGATCCCCTTCACCCCGTCCGAGGTGATGAGCCGCTCGGCCGCGGCCTGCGCCACGGCGGCGTCGATGCAGGTCGTGTCGGCCTGGACCAGCGTGATGGTCGAGCCGTTCATGAACTTGCCCGAGGCGTTGACCTCCGTCGCGGCAAGCTCGGCGCCCGCGGCCATCGCGGGGGCCAGGCTTTCGATCGGGCCGGTGAAGCCGATCAGGATGCCCAGTTTCACCTCTTGCGCCTGCGCGGCACCGGCAAGCAGCGCCAGCGTGGCCGAGGCGGTCAGCAGCTTCTTCATCGTCGTGTCTCCCTGGCGGATCCTTGATCTGAACGTGATCCTGGCGGCGAAACTAGTGAAGCGGTGCGCAAAAGGAAAGCGCCCGTTTCCCCGACAGTCCGGGCGGCGACGGCCCCGGCTCGCGCGGCCGTGTGTGGCAGGCACCCCGCCCCGCCCCTATCTGCGCAGCATCGCGACAGGAGGTCCCATGCGCACGATCCTTGCCGTCCTCGCCGCCGTCGCGGCGCTTCCCGCCGCCGCGCCCGCCGCGCTTGCCCAGACCGTCCGGACCTCGGCCGGGCCGATGGCGATCACCCCGGTCGCGACCGGGCTCGAGCAACCCTGGGGCCTGGCCTTCCTGCCCGACGGGCGGTTCCTCGTCACCGAACGCGCCGGGCGGCTCTGGCTCTACGGCGCCGACGGCGCGCAGCGGACCGCGGTCGCGGGCCTGCCCGAAATCGCCGTCGGCGGGCAGGGCGGGCTCCTCGACGTGATGGTGCCGCGGGGGTTCGCGCAGTCGCGGCGGATCTGGCTGTCGTTCAGCGCGCCGCAGGGGGGCGGGTCGGGCACCGCCGCGGCCATCGCCACGCTGTCGGCCGACGGCACGCGGCTCGACGACCTGCGGACGGTGTTCGCCTCGCCCGAGGGCGGGCAGGGCGGGCTGCAGTTCGGCTCGCGGCTGGCCGAGGCGCCCGACGGCTCCGTGTTCCTGACGATCGGCGACCGCGGCACCGGCCCCGACGGGATGCAGGCGCAAGATCCGATGCGGGCCGAGGGCAAGGTCATCCACCTGACCGCCGACGGCGCGCCCGCGACGCGGCTGCCCGGCGCGCTGCCCGGGGTCTACTCGCGCGGCCACCGCAACCCGCAGGGCGCGGCCTTCGACGCGCAGGGGCAGCTCTGGATCGTCGAGCACGGCGCGCAGGGCGGCGACGAGCTGAACCTGATCCGGCAGGGGGCCAACTACGGCTGGCCCGTCATCACCTACGGCCGCGATTACGGCGGGGCCCCGATCGGCACCGGCACCGCGGCCGCAGGGATGGAGCAGCCCGCGCGCTACTGGGACCCCTCGATCGCGCCCTCCGGCCTCGCCTTCCTGCAGGGCGGCGCGATCCCGCAGTGGGAGGGCGACGCGGTCTTCGGCAGCCTGAACTCCGACTATCTGGGCCGCCTCGACGCCGGCAACGGCTGGGCCGAGGAGCGCATCCAGACGCCCGAGACGCTGCGCGTGCGCGACGTGGTGCAGGGCCCGGACGGCGCGGTCTGGTTCCTGTCGGTCGGCAACGGCGCGCTCTACCGCATGGCCCCGGCCTCCTGACGCGCCCTCATCTTCGCGGAAACATCCTCGGGGGCAGCCATGCGGTTCCGCCATCGGTTCGAGAAACCGATCGGCCGGGGCCGCAGGCCCCTAGGGGGGCAGACGGCCCCCCGTGCGGCCCGCGGCTCAGCGCTCGAGCATCGGCCGCAGGTGCTCGAGCTGGTAGCCGTGGCGCGCGGGCAGGCCGATCAGCTCGTCGGCCGGCCGGGTGCCCGCCTGCGACAGCGCCCAGACGACGCTCGACCGGTTGCCGCTGGCGCAGTAGGCCAGCACCGGCCCGGACGCCGCGGCGATGGCCGCGCCCTGCGCCGCGACGTTGGCCTCGGTGACCTGGCCCGCGATCACGGGGTTCGCCACGAAGGCCAGCCCCGCCGCCTCGACCGCCGCCCGCATCGCGGGCGCGTGCAGGTGCGGCGGGATCTCGGCGTCGGGGCGGTTGTCGATCACGGTGGTGAACCCCGCGGCCCTGATCGCCGCCACGTCGGCCGGGTCGATCTGCGGCGACACGGCGTAGCCGTCGGTGATCTGCCGGATGTCCATCGCGTCTCTCCCCCAGGTGCGGTGCGGCAACCCTAGCCGCCCCCGCGCCGCGCGCCAAGCCTCGCCGGTTGCGCCGGCGGCCAGGCTGCCGCATCCTGCCACCCGGGGACGACGGGGGGCTGGCGTGGCGATCACGCGGGACAGCGCGGGGGCCGGGGCCGTGCGGCTGACCTTCGGCGGCACGCCGGGCAACCGCCTGACGGCGGCGCTGGCGCAGGACATCGCCCGCGCGGTCGCGGCCGAAGCCGGCGCGCGGGTGATCCTGCTGACCGGCGGCCCCGCGGCCTTTTCCCCCGGCATCGACCTCGCCGACCTGTCCGACGCGGCGACCGTCGCCGCCGTGGACCTGCTGGCGCGGACGGTCGCCGCATCGGCGGTGCCGGTCGTCGCGGTGATCCACGGCGCCGCACGCGGGGCCGGGGCCGAACTCGCGCTCGCCTGTGCCGCGCGCGTCGCCCATCCGGGCGCGCGGATCGGCTTTCCCGACATCCACCTCGGCCGCCTGCCCGTCGCCGGGGCGACGCAGCGCCTGCCGCGGCTGACCGGTCCCGCCGTCGCCCTGCGCCTGCTGTCGCAGGGCGCCGTGCTGACCGCCGATGCGGCCCGTGCCGCGGGCCTCGTCGACGCGGTGGCCGCGGATCCCGCCGCCGCGGCCATGGCGCTGGCCCCCGGCCCCCGGCCCGCCGCGCCGGTCGACATGACGGTGCTCGCCGCCGCCATCGCCGCCCACCGCGCGCGCCACCCCCACGACCCGGCGCAGGACGCGCTCGCCGACTGCATCGCCGCGGCCCCGCTGCTGCCGCTCGACCAGGGCCTCGCGTTCGAGGCCGTCCGCGCCGGCGACCTCGCCGCCCGCCCCCGCACCGCCGCGCTGCTGCGCGCCATGCAGGGCGACCTGCGGCTGCGCGCGGCGCTGCCGGGCGGGCAGTCGGCGCGGCACCTCGGGCTCTGGGGCCGGGCCGCGACGCCGCTCGCGGCGCCGGCGCTGGAGGCCGGGCTCGCGGTGACGCTGGGCGACCCCGACCCGCAGGCCGCCGTCGCGGCGATGGCGGCGGTGGGCGTCGCGCTCGATGCGGCCGTCGAGGCCGGACGGATCGCGCCGCAGGTCCGCGATGCCGCCTGGGACCGGCTCGCCCCTGCGGTCGATGCGGCGGGCCTCGCCGCGGCAGGGCTGGTGATCGACGCCCGCGGCGATGCCGGGCCGGGCGCCGTCGCGCTCGCGCCGCTGTCCGGGCCGCTCGTCCTCGATCCCGGCGCGCCGGCCGAGGTCCGGATCGCCCCCGGCGCGGACCCGCGCCTCGCCGCGCGGCTCGCCGCGACGCTGCGCGCCAC
>CAZNPW010000041.1:0-27253 GCA_964575185.1 uncultured Exiguobacterium sp. | reverse complement strand
CCGCGGATCGATCCACCAGGTCGGCGCGGCCTTCGAGGGCGCGCCGTCGTGCAACGGCTGGACCTACTGGCACTTCCGCCGCGAGGGACAGATGGTCCCGATCGACATCCTGCGCCAGCAGGTGCGGGCCGAGATGGCGGCCGACGGCTAGCGCCGACCCTGCGACCTCCCCCCCCCTGGGGGACGAAGGTGCCAGCGTCATGGCCCGCCATGACGCCACCTGCCCCGTCATGCCCCTGCGGCACGGCGGGGCCTTTCCGTTCCGGCGGGTGTGAAATCCTGACTGGCGTCCCGCCGCGCCACGGGGCAACGTGCGGCCATTGAAACCTGCTTTTGCGATGGAGCATTGCGATGAAGATCCTGCGCCACGGCAGCCGTGACCGCCAGGTGCTGTTCCTGCAGCGCTGCCTGAATGCCGCCTTCGGCGGAGATCGCACCTTCCGCGGCATCGACGAGGACCAGGTCTTCGGACCCGAGACCGAAGGCGCGGTGCGGCGGTTCCAGACGGCGCAGCTGAACCGGGGGGTCTCTGCCGTCGACGGTGTGGCCGGGGCCGATACCTGGCGCGCACTGGGCGTGACGGCCGAGATCGACCACCGGCTGCCCGCGGTCGGGCAGACCTCGGGGATGAGCTGCTGGGTCGTGGCGGCGGGATGGCCACGCGGCGCAACGCCAGCACCGTGCCGAGCGTCGCGGCCTTCGGCGCCGATGGCGGGTTGCGGCCCGAACTCGGCAACATCGAGGCCTTCGGGCGCGACATCGGCTATCGCCTCTTGCCGATGGTGCCGCAGCGGGCCGAGGACCTGCTGCCGCATGTCCGCACCGCCCCCGTGCTGCTGGTCGGCGAATGGGTGGGTGGCGGGCGGCACATGGTCGTCATCAGCGGCTACTTCGGCGCGCGCCTGCCGAACACGCAGATGCTGCAGATCAACAACCCTGCGCCGATGGGCATCGGGTCGATCGCGCTGACCGCCTGGCCGCTGATGGCGCTGCTGGGCCGGGCCTTCGATCCCTACTGCGTGCTGGTGCGCTGAGGCCCCGGCCTGCGCGGGGGCTTGGCCCCGGCCTGCGCCGGGGGAGGCCCCGGCCTGCGCCGGGGCTGGGCCCCGGCCTGCGCCGGGGCGGTGGCGCGGCGGGCCTCAGGCCCGCCGCGCCACCGGGTTCAGCGCCTTGTTGTAGGGGTGCCAGTCCCTGATGTCGGGGTAGAACTGCCGCCGCCAGTCGCGCACGCGCGGGTTCATCACCCGCTTCCACAGCGGCGGCACCATGGCGAGCGTCGTCATCACCGGATAGCTGGAGGGCAGGCGCGGGGCCTGGTCCTCGGGGTAGGTCTGCAGCAGGGGGAAGCGGCGGTCGGGCCGGGTGTGGTGGTCGGAATGGCGCTGCAGGTTGATGAGCAGCCAGTTCGACACCAGGGGCTGCGCGTTCCAGCTGTGGTGCGGGCGGACGGGTTCGTAGCGCCCCTCGCCCAGGTGGCGGCGGGTCAGGCCGTAGTGTTCGACGTAGTTCACGAGCTCGAGCTGCCAGATGGCGATCCAGGCCTGCCACACGAACAGCGCAAGCCCGGCCCAGCCGCCGACGGCCAGCGCGACCGCGAGCCAGGCCGCCTGCAGCGCGGCGTAGCGCCAGAAGGGGTTCGTGTGGTGCCACCAGGGCAGGCCGCGGCGGGCGAGCATCGCGACCTCCACCCCCCAGGCGCTGCGGGGGACCTGCCAGAGGACGCGCGGGAAGAAGCGGTGGAAGCCTTCGTTGTAGCGCGCGGTCACCGGGTCGGCCGGGGTGCCGACGGTGACGTGGTGGCCGCGCAGGTGTTCGGAGCGGAAGTGGGCGTAGAGCACCGAGGCGAGCAGCAGGTCGGCCAGCCAGCGCTCGACGGCCGGCTTCTGGTGCATGAGTTCATGCGCGTAGACGATGCCGATGGTGCCGCCGACGATGCCCATGCCGAAGAAGATCGCGGCCGATTCGCCCCAGGACAGGTGGTCGGCGCGCGGGACGTACCACAGGAGCCAGAGGAGCAGCGCGGCCTGCACCGGGAACCAGACCAGGGTGATGAGCCGGTGCCAGAACAGCGCGGCGTCGGGCGTGTCGGGGTCGGGGTTGGCGGCATTGTCGCCCGCCAGCGCATCGAGCGCGGCGAAGAGGCCCCAGGAGGCGAGCGGCATCAGCGCGGTCGCCCAGCCGCCGCGCAGCGCCGCGAAGACCGCGATCGGGATCAGCCCCAAGGACAGCCAGAAGGGCGCCGCTGCGCGCAGGCCGGTGGTGCGGAGGATGGGCGCGGTGGTCATCGGTCCTTCTGTAGCGGTTCGGGCGGCAGGCTCAACGCGGCGGATCGGCGCTGGCCGCGAGCGCGTGGGCCTTGCGGAACAGCGTCGGCAGGTCCGGCCCCGCGACGTGGGCGAAGCGCCCGCGGGCGGGCACCGTCCCCTGCGGCAGGGTGGCGGTCATGATGCGCAGGATGGCTTGAAAATGGGTGAATGTATGGCGGACCTCGCCGACCGCGGCCCAGGCGGCGGCGGCGGGCGGCGCGCCCGGGCCGTCCCAGCCGTCGCCCGGAAAGCCCGTCATCCCGCCGAGCAGGCCCTTCGGGGGGCGCGTCTCGACCAGCCAGGCGCCGTCCTCGCGGCGGCCGAGCCAGAGCGTGCCCTGCCGGACCGGGGCCGGCTTGCGGGGGGCCTTGCGCGGCAGGGTCGCGGCGATGCCCTGCGCGCGGCCCCGGCAGTCGTGGAGCAGCGGGCAGATCGTGCAGGCGGGGCTGCGCGGCGTGCAGATCGTCGCGCCGAGGTCCATCATCGCCTGCGCGTGGTCTCCGGGGCGGTCCGGTGGCGTCAGGGTGGCGGCGAGGCGGGCAAGCTCGGGCTTCGCCTGCGGCAGCGGGGTCTCGACGGCGAAGAGGCGGGCGACGACCCGCTCCACGTTGCCGTCGACGACGGTGGCGGGGCGGTCGAAGGCGATGGCCGCGACGGCGGCGGCGGTGTAGGGGCCGATCCCCGGCAGGGCGCGCAGGCCGGTCTCGGTGTCGGGGAACCCGCCCTGCGCCGCGACCGCACGGGCGCAGGCGAGCAGGTTGCGCGCGCGGGCGTAATAGCCGAGCCCGGCCCAGGCCGCCATGACCTCGGCGTCATCCGCGGCCGCGAGCGCCTGCACGGTGGGCCAGCGGCCGGTGAAGGCGCGGAAGTATCCGCGCACGGCGGCGACGGTCGTCTGCTGCAGCATGACTTCGGACAGCCAGACGCGGTAGGGGTCGGGGCGCAGGCCGGCGGCACGGTCGGCGGGGCCGGTGCGCCAGGGCAACGCGCGGGCGTGGGCGTCGTACCAGGCGCGCAGGCGCGCGGTGATCTCGCCCGGGTCGCTGGTGGCGTCACGCAAGATTTATGCCCCCGATCCCGCACCCGCTATGGCGCGGTCCGCCGGGGCGGGCCATGATAGCCCGATGACGCAAAAGGACCAGACGCCGCGCGACAGTCGCCGGATGCGGGGGTTCGAGCCCGCGGGCGGTCTGGTCGCGCAGCCCGTGCGCAAGGTCGGCGAGGCGCGCGGCTTCGCGGTGGCGAAGCTGCTGACGCAGTGGGCGGCGATCGTCGGCGAGGCGGCGGCAGAGGTCAGCCGGCCCGTCAAGGTGTCCTACGGGCGCGAGGGGTTCGGGGCGACGCTGACCGTCCTGACGAACGCCGCCCATGCGCCGATGCTGCAGATGGACCTGCCGCGCCTGCGCGAGCGGGTGAACGCCTGCTACGGCTACAACGCCATCGCGCGGATCGCGATCACCCAGACCGCGCCCGCGGGGTTCGCCGAGGGGCAGACGCCCTTCACCCCGGCCCCCGCGATGCCGGACCCCGACCCGGCCCTGCGCGCCGAGGCCGCGCGCGTCGCGGCGCCGGTGCGCGACGACGGCTTGCGCGCGGCGCTTGAAACGCTGGCGGAAAACGTTCTATCCCGCAGCCGCAGAGGATGAGCCGGCCGGCGTCGGCCTGCAACGGGTGAGGGAATGATGCTGAAGATGCTCGGCGGTCTTCTGACCGCGCTGGTCCTGGTGGCCGCGCCCGCGCTGGCGCAGGAGACGGCGGCCCCCGCCGCGCCGGACGCGGAGGCCCCGGTCGTGCAGACGATGGCCCTGGGCAGCCCGGACGCGCCCGTCACGATCCTCGAATACTCGAGCTTCACCTGCCCGCACTGCGCGCGCTTTCACGCCGAGGTCTTCGACCGGCTGCGCGCGGATTACATCGACACCGGCAAGGTGCGGCTGGAGTTCCGCGACGTCTACTTCGACCGCTATGGTCTGTGGGCCAGCATCGTCGCGCGCTGCGGCGGCGAGCAGCGGTTCTTCGGCATCGCGTCGATGCTGTTCGACCGGCAGCAGGAGTGGTCGGCGTCCTCCGACCCGGCGGTGGTGGTGGACAACCTCAAGCGCATCGGGCGGACCGCGGGGATGGACGACGCGGCGATGGACGCCTGCCTGAACGACCGCGCGATGGCCGAGGCGCTGGTGGCGCGGTTCCAGGAAACGACGACCGCCGACGGCGTCCAGGGCACGCCGACCTTCATCATCAACGGCGAGACGTATCCGAACATGAGCTTCGACGAGATGAAGGCCGTCCTCGACCCGCTGATCGCGGGATGACACGGGCCGGGCCGCCCGCTGCGCCGCTGGCGGGGCTGCGCGTCGTCGAACTCGCCCGGATCCTGGCCGGGCCCTGGGCCGGGCAGGTGCTGGCCGACCTCGGGGCCGAGGTCGTCAAGGTCGAGGCGCCCGAGGGCGACGACACCCGCCGCTGGGGGCCGCCGTTCATCAGCCGCGACGGCGCGACCGACGCGGCCTACTTCCACGCGACGAACCGGGGCAAGCGGTCGGTCACCTGCGACTTCCGCACGGCGGAAGGCCAGGCGGCGGTGCGGCGGCTGGTCGCCAGGGCCGACGTGGTGATCGAGAACTTCAAGGTCGGCGGGCTGGCGAAGTTCGGGCTGGACTACGCGAGCCTCTCGGAGGTCAACCCGCGGCTCGTCTACTGTTCCATCACCGGCTTCGGGCAGGACGGACCCTATGCCCACCGGGCGGGGTACGACTTCATCATCCAGGGCATGGCCGGGCTGATGAGCGTGACCGGCCCCGCCGACGGCCAGCCGCAGAAGGTGGGCGTGGCGGTGACCGACGTGTTCTCGGGCCTCTACGCCGTGATCGGCATCCTCGCCGCCCTGCGCCGGCGCGAGGTGACGGGGCGGGGGCAGATGGTGGACCTGGCGCTGATGGACGTGGCGGTGGCGGTGATGGCGAACCAGGCGATGAACTACCTGGCCACCGGGGTGGCGCCCGCACGGCTCGGCAACGCGCATCCGAACCTCTGCCCTTACGCGGTGTTCGACTGCGCCGACGGCTGGGTGATCCTCGCGACCGGGAACGACGCGCAGTACCGCCGCCTCTGCGCCGTGCTGGGGGTGGAGGCGCTGGGGACGCATCCCGACTATCTGACCAATGCCGACCGGGTGACGCGGCGGGACGCGCTGACGGACCTGCTGACGGCGCGGACGCGTGGCTTCACGAAGGCCGCGCTCCTGGCCGCCTGCGAGGCCGAAGGCGTCCCGGCCGGCCCGATCAACGACCTGGCCGAGGTCTTCGCCGACCCCCAGGTCATCGCGCGCGGAATGCGGATCGACCCGGGCGGGGTGCCGGGGGTGCGCACGCCGATCGTGTTTTCGGACGCGCGCCTGGCGCTGGACCGGCCCGCCCCGCGGCTGGGGGACGGCGACATCGGGGATGACACGTTCCGGGCCTGACCCGGGGCCTCTGCCCGACCCCTGCGCCGGCGGACAGGGGGAGGTCCCGGATCAGGTCCGGGACGGGTCATCGCGGCGGAACAGCCGGTCCAGGTGCCGATCGAGCAGGGCCGGATCGTCGAGCGTCAGCCGCACGGGCAGGACGGTGACGGCGCCGCGCTGCGCGGGGGTCAGGCGGGCCGCGTCCTTTTCGGTGGTGACGAGCAGCGCGCCCGCCGCGCGCGCGTCGGTCTGCAGGCGGGCGAACAGCGCCGGGGGGATGGGCGCGTGGTCGGGCAGCGACACGGTGCCCGCGACCTCGGCCCCGACCGCGCGCAGGGTGGCAAAGAACTTCTCCGGCCGGCCGATCCCGGCGAAGGCGAAGGTGCGCAGGCCCGCCCAGGGCATGCCCGTCGGCAAGGGCGCGAGGCGGCCCGTCAGGACCGGGACAGAGGCCGCGGCGGGCGGGCCGTCGCCCAGCGCCAGCACGAGGTCGGCGCGCGCCAGGCCCGCCGCCACGGGTTCGCGCAGCGGGCCCGCGGGCAGGCAGAGGCCGTTGCCGAAGCCGGTGGCGGCATCGACCACGACCAGCGAGAGGTCCTTGACCAGCCCCGGATTCTGGTGCCCGTCGTCCAGCACCACCGCTCCCGCCCCGGCGGCGACGGCGGCGAGCCCGCCGAGCGCGCGGTCGCGGGCGACCCAGACGGGGGCGAAGTCCTGCAGCATCAGGGGCTCGTCGCCGACCTCGGCGGGAGCGTGGCGCGGGGTCACGCGCACCGGCCCGGCCATCCGTCCGCCGTAGCCGCGGCTGACGACATGGGCCGCGATGCCGCGGTCGGCGAGCATCCGCAGGATCAGGATCACCGTCGGCGTCTTGCCGGTGCCGCCGACGGTCAGGTTGCCGACCGAGATCACCGGCACGCCCAGCCGCAGGCCGGGCCGCCCGACCCGCGCCGCGGTGGCGGCGGCGGTGAGGTGCGACAGCGGCTGCAGGAGGCGCGCCGCGAGGCCGGGGGGCCGCTGCCAGAAGCCGGGCGCGCGCATCAGGGCCGCGCCAGCAGGCGGTGCAGCGTCGCCATGACGGCGGCGGTCGCCTCGGACCCTTCGGTCAGCACGCCCCAGGCGGCCTGCGCCAGCCGCGCGGCGCGGTCGGGCGACAGAAGGTCGGTCAGCGCGTCGGGCAGGTCGGCCGCCCGCGCGATCCGCCGGGCGCCCTGCGCGGCGGCCAGCTGGTCGAGCAGCGGCTTCGCCCGACCCGCGACGGGGCCATGCAGCACCGCCGAGCCGAGCGCCGCCGGCCCCTGCGGATCGTGCGACGGGCCATCACCCGCCAGCGTCCCGCCCATGAGCGTCACCGGCGCGAGCCGCAGCCACAGGCCTTCGTCGTCGGGCGCGCCCCGGCCCAGCCAGACGGCGCAGTCGATGTCGGGTTCGTCGTCGGCCTCGCGGTCGGCGACCTGCCAGCCCTCGGCGGCGCAGGCGGCGGCCAGCGGCGCGCGGCGGGCCGGGTCGGCGGGTTCCAGGATCATCAGCAGCCGGTGCGAATAGCGCAGCGCGGCGCGGTGCGCGGCCAGCACGGCGGCCTCCTCGGCTGCCGTTACCCCCAGCGCGAGCCAGATCGGCCGGGTCGCGAGCAGCCGGGCGTAGCCCGCGCGTTCGGCCTCGTTCACCGGGGGCGGCGGGGCCTCGGCCTCCATCCGGCCCGAGACGGTGACGACCGACGCCGGGGCCCCCGCCCTGCGGAAGGCGCGCGCGGAGTCCTCGTCGCGGGCATGGACGGCGGCGACGCGCGACAGCGTGCTGCGCACCAGCCCCGGGAACCAGGCGTCGCGCTCGCGCTGCAGGCGCGGGCTCTGGCCATCGGCATAGACGACGGGCACCCCGCGCTCGGCCGCCTCGTGCATCAGGGCGGGGCGCAACTCGCCCTCGGCGATGACGATGGCCTCGGGGTGCCAGTGGTCGAGGAAGGCGCGCGCCTCAACGGGCGTGTCGGCGGGCGGGTGGTCGGACAGCATCCCGGCGGGCGGCACCGGCGCGGTGACGAGGGTGGCAGGCCCGTCCTCGGCCGCCAGCCGCCGCGCCAGCGTCAGGATCGGCCCCAGCGCCTCGGCCTGCGGCGCATGCAGCCAGACGAGCCGCCCCGCGGGCCGCGCCGCGCGGAGGTTCGCCGTGACCGGCTCGCGCCGGGGCCGCAGGTTGTAGAGCGTCAGCCCCAGCGAGGCGGCCATCAGGCCGCGTCCGTCTCGCGCAGCCGGGAGATGTCGGCGATGAAATAGCGCATGTGGGCGTTGTCGACGGTGCGCTGCGCCGCCCCCTTCCAGGCCCGTTGGGCGCTGTCGTAATCGGGAAAGATGCCCACGATGTCGATCGCGGCGGGGTCGCGGAACACCGTCTTCTGCGGATCGACGAGCTCGCCGCCGAAGACGAGGTGAAGGCGCTGGGTCATGGCTGGGGCCCTTTCGGTCATGCGCGCGGAGAATAGCTTTTGTGGACGACAGGCGGAAGGCTGCCGCTTCCGCTTTGCCGCGAAGGCATGTATGGGCCGACGGGACGGCATGAGATTCCCAAGGGGCGGCACGAGGCGGCCGGCGGGTACGGGTGCCGACTGGCACCGGGGCAGCGCGCCCCGCTTTGGGATCTTGACGACGATGACCGACATGACGATCGCGCCCCCGCTGCAGGCGGCGCTGGCCGCGCGCGGCTACGACACGCTCACCCCCGTGCAGGAGGCCGTGCTGCGCGATGGCGGCGCGCGCGACCTGCTGGTCAGCGCGCAGACGGGCAGCGGCAAGACGGTGGCCTTCGGCCTGGCCATCGCCGGGCAGGTCTTGGGCGAGGCGGCGCAGCTTCTGTATGCCGACAGGCCCCTGGCGCTGATCGTGGCCCCCACGCGCGAGCTCGCGCTGCAGGTCGCGCGCGAGTTCGGCTGGCTGTATGAAGGTGCTGCCGCGCAGATCGCGACCTGCGTCGGCGGGATGGACTACCGCAGCGAACGCCGCGCGCTGGACCGCGGCGCGCATGTCGTCGTCGGCACGCCCGGCCGTTTGCGCGACCATATCGAGCGCGGCAGCCTGGACCTGTCGGGCCTGCGCGCGGTCGTGCTGGACGAGGCCGACGAGATGCTCGACCTCGGCTTCCGCGAGGACCTGGAGTTCATCCTGGGCAAGGCCCCGGCGGAGCGGCGGACGCTGATGTTCAGCGCCACCGTGCCGGCCGAGATCGCGGAGCTCGCCAAGACCTTCCAGCAGGACGCGCTGCGGCTGACCGTGGCGGGCGAGGCGAAGCAGCACGCCGACATCGCCTATCGCGCCTATTCCGTCGCGGCGCGCGACCGCGACCATGCGATCTTCAACCTTCTGCGCTTCCACGAGGCCGACCGGGCGATCGTGTTCTGCAAGACGCGGGCGAACGTGAACCACCTGCTCGGCCGGATGGGCAACCGGGGGTTCCCGGTCGTGGCGCTGTCGGGGGAGCTGTCGCAGTCCGAACGCACCCACGCGCTGCAGGCCTTGCGCGACGGCCGGGCGCGGGTCTGCATCGCGACCGACGTGGCGGCGCGGGGGATCGACCTGCCGGGGCTGGAGCTCGTGATCCATGCCGACCTGCCGACGAACCCCGAGACGCTCTTGCACCGGTCGGGCCGGACGGGGCGGGCGGGGCGGAAGGGCATCTCGGCGCTGATCGTGCCGCCGGCGGAGGCGCGCAAGGCCAGCCGGATCCTCGCGGCGGCGAAGGTCACCGCCGAGTGGGGACCGCCGCCGGGGGCCGAGGACGTGCAGGCGCGCGATGACGTGCGGCTTCTGGAGGATCCGGCGCTGGCGGGGGGGGAGGACGCGGGCGACCTGCCGGCGGCGCTGCTCGATCGGTTCGGCCCCGAGGGGGTTGCGGCGGCCTTCGTCCGCCTCTGGCGCGCCGGGCGGTCGGCACCCGAGGTGTTGCACGAGGCGGCGGTGGCCGCACCGGCGGCGGCGCGCGAGCGGCCACCCTTCGGGCCGGCGGTGTGGTTCCGGCTGAACGCGGGCCACGACCGCCGGGCCGAGGCGCGCTGGCTTCTGCCGAAGATCTGCGAGGCCGGCGGCATCTCGCGCGACGGGATCGGGGCGATCCGCGTGAAGCAGGAGGAAAGCTTCGTGCAGATCGCCGAGGGCCTGGCGGGCCGGTTCGGCGCGGTGCTGGACCTGGAGCCGGGGCTGAGCATGACGCGGCTCGACGGCGAGCCCGACCTCGACGCCCGCCCCGCCCCGCGCCGCGAGGAGCGGCCGGCGCGGTCGGCCTATGTGCCGAAGCCGCCGCGGGTGGTGGAGGACGAGGCCCCGGCCCCCGTCACCGAGGCCCCTGCCCCGGTCGCGGCCGCGGAACGGCCGGCGAAGAAGCCGCGCTGGAAGGACGGCGCGCCGCAGCACAAGTCCGCGGGTTACAAGTCGCACGGCGGCGCGGACCGTCCGGCGCGGTCCGAGGGCTACAAGTCGCACGCGGGGGCCAGGCCGCGCGACGCCGGGGACGAACCCCGCAAGCCCTGGGCGCCGCGCGCCGACGGCGAGGCCCCGCCGCGGGCCGAGGGTGCGCGCAAGCCCTGGGCGCCGCGCAAGGACGCGGAGGGCAGGCCGCCGTTCCGCAAGGACGGCGAGAGGAGCCCGTGGAAGAAGGGCGAGGCGGCAGGCGCGAGGAAGCCCTGGGCCAGGGCCGATGGCGAAGGGGCAAAGCCGTTCCGCAAGCCCGAAAGCGAGGGGCCGAAGCCCTTCCGCAAGGCCGAGGGCGAGGGGAAAAAGCCCTGGAAGAAGGCCGACGGCGAACGCGCGTTCGGCAAGGTGGGGGATGGCAAGGCGGGGGCGGGCAAACCCTTCCGCAAGCCCGGCGCGCCGAAGGCACCGCCGCAGGACGCCCGCGACACCTCGAAGCGCTTCGTGCCGCCGAAGAAGCCCAAGGGCTGACCCGCCCCGGCGCAGGCCGGGGCCTCACCCCTTCCGGCGGCGCAGCAGGTCGGCGTGCAGCGCGGGGGCCGCGACGATCAGCCCCGGACCGCGCGGGTCGGGCCGGTTGAAGCGCAGCGGCTGCCCGTCGCCGTCCGACGCCACGGCCCCGGCGCGCCTCGCGATCAGCGTTCCGGCCCCGCTGTCCCACTCGGCCACCGGGTTCAGCGCGATGACGGCGTCGGCCCGGCCCTCGGCCACAAGGCACAGCCGCACCTGCATCGCGGCGCGGAACTTGCGCGTCAGGTCGGGAAGCCCGCCGGGCCAGCGGGCCGGGGCCAGCGAGGGGCGGCCCGCCATGACGACGGGCGGGGTCTCCGGGCCGCGGACGGACAGGGACGCTCCGTTCCGCGTCGCCGGGCCCGCGACGGTCGCCGCATAGGTCTCGCCCCGCGCGGGCAGGTGCACGACCGCCGCCGTCACCTCCCCCCGGTCTGCCACCGCCAGCGCCAGCGCGAAGTCGTCCTGCCCCGCGACGAAGGCGCGGGTGCCGTCGATCGGGTCGATGATGAACGTCCGTTCGCGTTGCAGGCGGCTGCCGTCATCGGCGCTTTCCTCGGACAGCCAGCCGTAGTCCGGGCGGGCCGCGCGCAAGCGCGCCGCCAGCCGGTCGTTGACGGCGAGGTCGGCCTCGCTGACCGGGCTTGCGTCGGCCTTGTGCCAGACCTGCGGCTCCTTGCGCCAGAACGACAGGGCGACGTGCCCTGCGTCCCCGGCGGCGGCGAGCAGCAGCGCGAGGTCAGCGTCCGGCAAGGGTCATCCCGTCGACCAGCAGACTCGGCACGCGCAGACTGAGCTCGGGCCGGGCGTCGTTGGCCGGCACGATCCGGCGGAGGATGTCGCGCAGATTGCCCGCGATGGTGCATTCGTTGACCGGGTGGCTGATGCGCCCGCGCTCCACCCAGAAGCCGGAGGCCCCGCGCGAGTAGTCGCCGGTCGTGGGGTTGATCGTCGCGCCGATCATCGCGGTGACGAGAAGGCCTGTCCCCATCGCGGCGATCAGGTCGTCGCGGCTGGCGGCACCGGGCGTGAGGTCGATGTTGGTGGTGGAGGGCGCGGGCGGCGCCCCGGTTCCGCGCGCCGCGTTGCCGGTGGAGGGCATCCCGAGCCTGCGCCCCGTGGCGAGATCGAGCACCCAGCCGGTCAGCACGCCGTCCTGCACGATCGCGCGGCGTCGGCGTGGCAGGCCCTCGGCGTCGAACGGGCGGCTCGCACCGATCCGGGGGCGGAAGGGGTCTTCGGTGACCGACAGCCCGGCGGGCAGGACGCGCTGTCCCAGCAGGTCGCGCGCCCAGGTCGCACCGCGTGCGACGGCGGTGCCGTTGATGGCCGACAGAAGGTGCCCAACCAGCCCGCCCGCGACCCGTTCGTCGAACAGCACGGGGAAGGTCCCCGTCACCGGCTTGACCGCGCCCGCCCGCTCCAGCGCGCGGGCCGCGGCGCGCGCGCCGATCCCGGCGGCGTCGGGCATGTCGGCCAGATGGGTGCGGCTTTCGCCGGCCCAGTCGCGCTCCATCGCCGTGCCGCTGCCGGTGAAGGCCACGGCCGAGGCGGAGTGCGAGGTCACCGCGTAGCCGCCCGCGAAGCCGTTCGTGGCAGCCAGGTGCACCCGACGGCGCGAGAAGGACGCCGAGGCCTCGACCTGGGTGATCCCCGGCGCGTCGAGGGCTGCCGCCTCCATCGCGCGCGCAGTCGCCTCGAGCGCCGCGGCCAGGGGCTCCGCGTCATCGGCGAGGTCGAGGTCCGCGGCGTCGCGGTCGCCCGCAAGCTGGCCGGGCGTGGCGAGGCCGGCGGTCGGGTCCTCCGGCGCCTCGCGGGCCATCGCGACGGCGCGTTCGGCGAGCGCGGCGACGGTGCGCTCCGACAGGTCGGAGGCCGACACGCAGGCCTGCCGCCCGCCGATCAGCACGCGCAGCCCGATCTCGGTGCCCTCGGCGCGTTCGGCCTGTTCCAGCGCGCCCCGGCGGATGTCGATCGACAGGGCCGTGCCGTCGACGGCGAGCGCATCGGCGGCCTCTGCCCCTGCCTTGCGGGCGGCGTCGAGGAGGGCGTCGGTCAGGCGGGGCAGGTCGGTCATGGCGGGGGCACCTCCGCCCCCCACCTAAGCGCCCGCGCCGGGCATGGAAAGGCCCGGCGCGGGATCGGTCGCTATTGCAGCTGCTGGCCGTTCACGAACAGGCTCTTGTCGCGGAACTCGATCTTCGAGGTCAGGCTGTCGCTGCCGTCGGTGGCGACGGTCGCGAACATCGCCAGCATCATCCGCGCGCCGATCGCCTGGTCCTGCGGCACGAGGCCCATCGCGACGAGCTTGTCGATCAGGCCGTTGACGCCGGTGGCGGTCAGGTTGATCGTGCCCGTGGGCGCGGGGAACCCGCCGAAGGTCGCCAGGTCGGTGTTGTCGAAGGTCAGCGCGCCGGTGCCGTTCACGTCGGCCCCGCCGAGCTTCAGTTGCAGCGCGTTGATGGTCAGGCTGTCGAGCGTGCCGGGCGGCATCTCGCCCAAGCTCGCCATCGCCGCGTCGTCGACGATGCTGGTGGTCAGGGTCGCGGTGCCGGACGTGTCGACGATGATCGTCGCGGGGTCGCGCGGGAACTGGTTGCCCGGGTCGACCATCGCCCAGATGCCGTCGGCCATGGTGAAGTCGACGAGCCTGGCCACGAAGGAGAAGTCGGCAGGATCGGGGCTCGCGACCAGCGGCATGCCGATGTCGAACAGGAACTCGCCGAAGCCGATGGAGGCGTCGGGGATCGGGATCTGCGCGCCGCTGACGCCGAAGGTGCCGCCGTTCATCCCGACCGTGTAGGTCAGCCCGTCGGCCCCCATGTAGAGCCCGAACTCGCCGCCCGTCGCCGCGACGGAGACCTGGGTCGGCCCGGTCGCGTCGGTTGCATCGACCGACACCCGGGTCGCGCCGAAGCTCATGCTCGTGTCGACGGTGAATCCGTCGGCCACGGCCTTGGCCAGGTCCTGCATCGCCGCGGCATTGCCGAGGAAGCTGCCCGAGGTGTCGGCGCTGACGCTGTCCATCGTGGCCGCGACCTTGGCCGTGCTGCCGTCCTGCCCCGCCACGTCCACCGCGACGTCGATCCTGTCGGCCGACCCGGTGGATTCCAGCGTGATCGCGGTGCCGTCGCTGGTATAGGTGCTGTCGGTGGCGAGGTTCGTCGCAGAGACGCTGAAGGTCCCGGTGTCGGAACCGCCGACCTTCCCGGTCATCGAGAGCTGCGGGCCGGTGCTGCTGTAGGTGACCGCGTCGGGCGTGCCCGAGGCGGTCGTCTGAAGCCCGGCGAGCGACACGTCGACCGTGACGGTGGTGCCGTCCTGCGCGGCGGGGGCGGTGATCGTCACCTTCTCCGGATAGGTGATGCCGACCGTGCCGTCGCCCCTGTCGGTCATCGTGATCGGGCTGACGGGCACGTCGACCTTGCTGCCGTCACCCGCATCGATCGACAGGACCGCGCCGGTGACGGTGAGGGTGGCGCCATCCTCGGCCACCTGCGCACCGGTGATCGCGTAACCGCTGGCGGTCGCGGCGTCCTGCCAGTTCTGCCACACCTCGGACGGCGTGACCTGGGCCGCGGCGGGCAGGGCGAGGAGCGTCAGGGCAAGGGCGGATGTGGTTCCGGTCAGAAACCGCTGCATGGAAGAACTCCGTTTCCTGAAATGTCCGGGCGCACTGTTGCCGTCCCCGGGGCACTGGGTCAACCCCGCCCCGGAATCTGCGCGGCGCGGCGCAGGCGCCGGCCGTTCACGATCATGCGGATGCCCCCGGAGGCGGCGGGCCGTCTGTCAGGCCCCCTCCGCCAGCAGCGCGGCGAGGCCCGCGCGGTAGTCGGGGTAGCGCAGCCGCACGCCGAGCTCGCGGGTGATGCGGTCGTTCCGCACGCGCTTTGATTCGGCGTAGAAGCTCGCGGCCATCGGGGACATGCGGGCGGGGTCGTAGGGTTCCGCCGGGGGATCGGGCAGGCCCAGCAGGCGGGCGGCGTGGCTGAGCACGTCCTCGGGCGGGGCGGGGTCGTCGTCGCAGACGTTGTAGACGGTGCCCGGCGCGGGGGCGGCCATGCTCGCCGCCAGCACCTGCGCGATGTCGTCGACGTGGATGCGGCTGAAGACCTGGCCCGGCTTGATGATCCGCCGCGCGCTGCCGTCGCGCACCTTCGCGAACGGGCCGCGCCCGGGGCCGTAGATGCCGGCGAGCCGGAAGACGTGCAGCGGCAGGCCGGTCGCCTGCCACTGCCGCTCGGCCGCGACCCGCCACCGGCCGCGCTGGGTGCCGGGGGTCAGCGGCGTGTCCTCGTCGACCCAGGCCCCCCGGTGGTCGCCATAGACGCCCGTGGTCGACAGGTAGCCGACCCAGACCGGCCGCGCCGCCCGCAGCGCGTCGCCCGCGGCGTTCAGGAACGGATCGCCCGCCGCATCCGGCGCGGCACTGGCGAGGATATGCGTCGCGCGGTCCAGGTGCGGGGCCAGGTCGCACGGCCAGGAAACCGGCGTGACCCCGGTCGCGGCCACCCGCGCCATCTGCGAGGGGTCGCGCACCGTGCCGGTGATCTGCCACCCCTGCGGCAGCAGCACCCGCGCCAGCGCCTGCGCGGTGTAGCCGTGGCCGAGCGACAGAAGCCTCATGCCGCCCCTATCGGCCCTGTCCGGCCCGCGCGCAAGTCAGTCGTTGATGTCGCGGTGCCAGATCTTCACCTGCCCCGCGTGCCGCCCCAGCGTGCGGCGCAGCAGGAACCACGCGGCCAGCGACAGCACGGCGAAGACGAGGATCGCAAAGGGCAGGCTGCCGCCCAGGAGGCCCAGGCCGAACAGCGCCCCGGTCAGGACCGCGCCCACGGCAAAACCCAGGAACACGTAGCCCGGCAGGATGATCTCGACCACGCCCAGGGCGAAGCCCGCGACGATCCAGACCCACCAGGTCGCCCACCACATCAGCCCCGCCCCCGCAGCATGGCGAAGGCGTTGCTGAAGGCATCGAGCGCCGCCGCCGGCACGATCAGCGTCTGCTTGCCCGCGCCTTGCCCCACCGCCGTCAGCGCCTCCACCTGCTTGAGCGCGACCTGGTACTGCGCGGCCTCGAGCCCGTTCTGCTGGATCGCCAGCGCGATGACCCCCGTCGCATAGGCCTCGGCGTCGGCCGTGATCCGCTTGCCCTTCGCCGCCTGTTCGGCCGCGTAGAGGTCGCCGTCGGCGGCGAGTTCCACCGCGCGGCGCTTGCCCTCGGCCTCGGTCACCTGCGCCCGCCGCGCGCGTTCGGCGTTCAGCTGCTGCAGCATCGCGGCCCGCGTCGCCTCGTCGAGGTTCACGTCGAGGATTTCGGCCCGCGTCACGTCGACGCCCCAGTCGTCGACCATCAGCGCCACCTGCTCGCGCACCTTCACGATCAGCTCGGCGCGGTTGGACTGGACCTGGTCGAGCTCCAGCTTGCCGATCTCGCTCCGCACGATGCCCGCCACCGTGGTGGCGATGGCCGCGTCGATGTCGCGGATGCGGTAGACGGTCTTCTCCGGCTCGGTGATGCGGTAGAAGACGGAAGTTTCCACCTTCACCAGCACGTTGTCGGCGGTGATCGCGTCCTGGCTCGCGGTCGGCAGCTGGCGTTCGAGGATGCTGACCCGGTGCGCGATGCGGTCGAGGAAGGGCACCACGAAGTTCAGCCCCGGCCCCAGCACCGACCGCAGCCGGCCGAAGCGTTCGACGACGTGCTTTTCGGACTGCGGCACGACCCGCACGCCCAGGAAGATGCACAAGATGATGAAGAAGGCGATCGCCAGCCACACGGCGTTGCCGCCCAGAAAATCCCCGATGTCCATGAATGCCGCCCCCGCAATGGTCCGGCGCGACAATGGAGGCGACAACCCCCGTGCGCAAGCCTGCCGTTGTCTCTAGGATGCGGCCATGCCCGCGCTCTGCCGCGATTGCCTGACGGCCTTCGAGGACGGCCCCCGCTGCCCCGCCTGCCGGTCGCCGCGCGTCATCGCGCACCCCGAACTGTGGGAGCTGTCCATCGCCCACATGGACTGCGACGCCTTCTATGCGAGCGTCGAAAAGCGCGACGACCCCAGCTTGCGCGACCAGCCGGTGATCGTCGGCGGCGGCACGCGGGGCGTCGTCTCGACCTGCTGCTACATCGCGCGCATCCGCGGCGTGCGGTCGGCGATGCCGATGTTCCAGGCGCTGAAGCTCTGCCCCGAGGCGGTCGTGGTCAACCCGCGCTTTTCCGCCTACGTCGAGGCCAGCCGCGCCATCCGCGCGATGATCGACGACCTGACCCCGGCGGTGGAGCCGCTGTCGCTCGACGAGGCCTTCCTGGACCTGACCGGCACCGCGCGCCTCCACGGCGCACCCCCGGCCGTGATGCTCGCGCGGCTGGTGCGGCGGATGGAGGAGGAACTGGGGCTGACCGGGTCGGTCGGCCTGTCGCACAACAAGTTCCTGGCCAAGATCGCCTCCGACCTCGACAAGCCGCGGGGCTTCTCGGTGATCGGCCGGGCCGAGACGGAGGCGTTCCTCGCGCGGCAGCCGGTGCGGGTCATCTGGGGCGTGGGCACCGCGACGCAGGACGCGCTGGCGCAGGCGGGGATCCGCGGGATCGCCGACCTCTTGCGCTGGGACAGGGCGGACCTGGTCGCGCGCTTCGGGTCGATGGGTGAACGGCTGTTCCGGTTGGCCCGCGGGCAGGACGACCGCCGCGTCGAACAGGGCGGGATGCCGAAGTCGATCGGCAAGGAGACGACCTTCGACAGCGACACGGGCAACGCGGAGCTGCTCGACGGGCACCTGTGGCGGCTGGCCGAACAGGTCGCGGATCGCGCGAAGGCCAAGGGGCTGTCGGGCCGGACGGTCGTGCTGAAACTGAAGCGGACCGACTTTCGCCTGGTCACGCGGCGGCAGGCGATCGAGGTGCCGACGCAGCTTGCCGACCGCATCTACCGCATCGGCCGGGGCCTGCTGGACGGCGCGCAGGCGCTGGGGCCGTTCCGCCTGATCGGAGTCGGGCTGACGGACATCGGGCCGGAGACGGCGGAGGAGGCGGGCGACCTGTTCGACCCCGCTGCCCCGAAGCGGGCCGCGGCGGAACGCGCGACCGACGCGATCCGCGCGCGGTTCGGCGAGGCAGCGATCCTCAAGGGGCGCGCGCTGCGGTAGGATGGGCGGTATCGCCCATCCTACAGGGGCTGCCAGATCACCCCGGCGGGCGGAATCGTCTCGCCGGCCCAGTCGACGGGCACGGGGTTGTAGTTAAACCAGAAGCGGTGCGTGGCGCTGTCCCGACGCCGCAGACCTTCGGGCAGGCGGTCGGTGGCGACGCCCGCTTCGCGGCAGAGGTCGCCGAGGATGCGGTCGAGCGTCTCGTCATCGGGCCAGCCCGCGAGATAGCGCAGCCGCCCGGCCGCGACGATGGCGGGCCAGCCGTCGGCAAAACGTTCGTTCAAATGCGCCGAGGCGTCCAGCTTCTCGCGCCAGTGCAGCACCTGTCCGCCGGATTCGAGCGGCACGGGCACGTCGGGCGGCAGGCTTTCCACCCGCGCGACCCTGGCCTGAAGGCCCGGCAGGTTGGGCGGCAGCGGCACGGGAGTCGCGAACTCCGACGTCTTGGCGTTCGTCCGCGGGCCGAGCAGCGCGTGGCCCGCATGCCGGGCGAGCGCGTCGAGGAAGGCCTGCGGCAGGGTCGCGACCCCCGGCGCGAGCACCACGCGCCAGGGCGCGAGGTCGGCGGTGTCGGGCGGGATGATGTCGACGTTCAGCCCCAGCCGCCGCAGGCTGCGGTAGAACGCGAACACCAGCCGGAAGTAGTCGAAGTCCCGCCCCTGCGGCTGGACCGCCCAGGCCCAGGCGCTGGCATAGTCGAAGACGAGCGCGACCGGGGCCGCCGCGGTGCCCTGGTCGGGCATTTCGGCGAGTTCCCGCGCGACCTGACCCACCTCGGTAAACGCCTGTGCGGGTTCGCTGTCGGGCCGCAGAAGCCCTGCGTGCATCTGCTCCTGCGCGAAGGGCGCCTGGCGCCAGCGGAAGTAGCAGACCGCCTCGGCGCCGTGGGCGAAGGCCTCCCAGGCCCAGAGCCGCGCCATCCCGGGCAGCGGGTCGGCGTTCCACGGGGCCCAGTTCACCGGGCCGGGCTGCTGCTCCATGATCCACCATCGGCCCCGCCCCACGGCGCGGTAGAGGTCGTGGTGGAAGGCCTGGAAGTCCGGGTCGCCTTGCCGAACGAACCTTCGCTTATGCTCCGCGCTGGCCTCCAGCCGGTCGGACAGGAAGCCCAGCGGATAGCTGTCCCAGGCCGCGATGTCGAGGTCGGCACCGGTGGCGAAGTGGTCGAAGTCGGTGATCCGGCCCATGTAGTTGTGCGCGATCGGCGCGGTGGAGTGCTTGCGGATGATGTCGGTCTGCACCCTGTTGAAGCGCGCGACCTCATCGCTGGCAAAGCGGCGGAAGGCCATCCGATGCGCCGGGCTGGCTTCGGTCACCGTCAGGTTGGGAAGGGCGATCTCATTGAAATCGCTGTATTCCATCGACCAGAAGACGTTGCCCCAGGCGCGGTTCAGGGCCTGCGGGCTTTGGTACCGGCGGGCGAGCCACTCGCGGAAGGCGGCCAGCGCGGCGGGTGAATAGGACAGCACCGTGTCGTGGCAGGCGTATTCGTTGTCGGTCTGCCAGGCGTCGGCCTGCGCGCCGTAGCGTTCGGCCAGCGCGGCGACGATCCGGGCGCATTCGCCGCGATAGCCGGCGTGGCTGAAGTCGTAGTGGCGGCGCGACCCGAAGCCCCGCGTCCGCCCCTGCGCATCGACCGCGAGCATGTCGGGGTGCCGGTCGAGCATCCAGCGCGGGGGCGTCGCGGTCGGGGTGCCAAGGACGACCCGCAGGCCCGCGCCCTTGATCGTGGCGATCGCCCGGTCGAGCCAGCCCCAGTCGTAGCGCCCGGGTTCGGGCTCGATCCGGCTCCAGGCGAACTCGCCGATCCGCACCCAGGTCAGGCCCAGGTCCTTCATCCGCGCCACGTCGGCCGCCCACCAGTCCTCGGGCCAGTGTTCGGGGTAGTAGCAGATGCCGAGCGTGCGTTTCATGCGATGACCATATGTTCGGTTTGACCCGGCGCGACGCCGTGCGCCGCGAAGGTCATGCCGGCGCGGGGGGCGGCGGCGCGCGCGGCAGCATCCATGTGCTGCAACGCCGTGGTGCAGTAGAGCGTGGTCCCCCCGAAGGCGGGGCAGGAGGTGTGGGGCGCGTCGAACGCGACCGTGCGCAGCCGTTCGCCTTGCAGGCTGTAGCAGGCGACCCGCGCCGCGCCCCATTCCGCCAGCCACAGGTTGCCCGCCGCGTCGATCACCGCGCCGTCGGGGTTCAGCCCCTCATCCGTCAGGTCGAGGTAGACCTCCGGCTCGCCCCTGGGCCAGCCGGCAGCGTCGAGCGCCACGCGCATGACCCGGCCTGTCACCGTGTCGGCGAAGCAGGCGCTGCGACCGTCCGGCGCGAAGCATTGCGCGTTGGGGATGGTGATGCCGTTGAAAAGACGGCGAAGCTGGCCGCGATGCCAGCGCCAGATCGCGCCCGCGCCGGGCTCTGCCGCCTTGCCCATCGTGCCGATCCAGAACCCGCCCTGCGGGTCGGCGCGGCCGTCGTTGCTCCGGGTGACCGCGTTGTCGGATTCGAGCCAGCACAGCCGCGTCTCGCGCCCCGTGGTCAGGTCGAAGGTGAAGAGGTCGCGTTCGCTGGCGATCAGCAGGCGGTCGCGGTCGATCCAGCCGGCGGCCGAGACCATGCGGTCGAAGGACCACGCGCGGGGGCCGCTTCCGTCGCGCGTCAGCAGCCTGCGGTTCAGGATGTCGAACCAGAACAGTTGTTCACGAAGCGGGTGCCACAGCGGGCCTTCGCCCAGCTCGCAGACGCGGTCATCGAAGATCATGCCACCGCCCCGTCGTAGGCCGCGACGATCCGGGCCGCGCGGTCGGCAACCTGACCGACCGTCAGCCCGGGCGTGTAAAGCGCCGTGCCGATGCCGAAGCCATCGGCCCCGGCCTTGATCCAACCCGCGAAGTTCTCGGCCCCCGCCCCGCCCACGGCATAGACCCGCGTGCCCGCCGGGAGCACGGCGCGCATCGCCTTCAGCCCGTCGGGGCCGACCAGGCTGGCGGGAAAGATCTTCAGCCCCGTCGCCCCGGCCCGCAGTGCGGCAAAGCACTCGCTGGGGGTCATGACGCCCGGCCAGCTGTCCAGCCCGAGTGTGACCGTACGTTCGATGACCTGCGGATCGCAGTTCGGTGACACGATCAGCCGCCCGCCGACCGCAGCCACGCGCTCCACCTCGGCCGCGGTCAGCACGGTGCCCGCACCGATCTGCGCGACGTTCCCGACCGCCTGCACCATCACCTCGATCGAATCGAACGGGTCGGGCGAGTTCAGCGGAACCTCGATCCGGGTGATCCCGGCGGCGACCAGCGCGCGGGCGACGGGCGCGGCCTCGGCTGGGCTGATGCCGCGCAGGATGGCGATCAGGGGTCTCATCGGGCAGGTTCCTTCACGCGCAGGGAGGACAGGCCGCGCAGGGTGCAGGCGGTGGCGGACATGACCCGCGCCGCTACCCCCTGGGCCGCAAGGGCGCGGGCGTAGAGGCGCGAGATGCCCTCGGCCCCGACGACCGTGACCGGCTGCCCGAGCCAGTAGCCCTTCGTCCCGGCAAGCTCCACCCCGATCAGCAGGCCCGACAGGCGCGAGCGTGCGGCGACGGGGGACAGGTCGTGCAGCAGCCCCTCGGCGCGCAGGCCGAACAGGCGTGCGGATATCCTTTCGGGGCGTGCCAGGCCCTCGGCCACGCCCGCGTCGAAGGCCGGGTCGTCCTGCCCGTCGGAGGCCAGTCCATGCCGCAGCACCGACTGCCGCGACAGCAGCGCGAAGAGCTCTCCCGTCAGGCAGGTCTGGAAGCTCGTGACCTCGCCCGCGCTGACCTGCGCCCACTTGGCATGGGTTCCGGGCAGGCACAGCACCCCGTCCGCGGCACCCATGGCCAGCGCCCCGGCGATCTGCGTCTCCTCGCCGCGCATCACGTCGGCGGGTCGGTCCTGCGACAGGCCGGGCGCGATCCGCACGTCGAGCCGCGGGTCGCGGACCGGCACGCGGACGAGGGCCGCGGCGTCGGCGGGCGCGCAGGGCACGGCGCGATACCGCGCTTCGGCCCAGCCCTGGCGGCTGCCGACCATGCCGCAGGCGATGACCGGCGCGGGCAGCCAGGCCGCCACGAGGTCGAGAAGCGCGCCCTCGAACTGGTCGCGCGCAAGCGTGCCCATGCCGCGGTCGCTGGTTGCCTGGTCGAGCACGCGGTCGCCCCGCATGGCCCAGGCGCGCAGGTTCGACGTGCCCCAGTCGACGGCGATCCAGTCCGGGTCCGTCATCCCGTCACCACCACCCCGCCGTCGATCACCAGCGCCTGCCCGGTCATCATGCGGCTGGCCCCCGAGGCGAGGAACAGCACGCCCCCCACGATGTCCGCCTCGACCAGCTCGTCGGGGATGCACTGCCGCGCCAGGTGGCTGGCGAGACCTTCCGGCGTTACCCACAGGTCGCGCTGCTTCTGCGTCAGCACCCAGCCGGGGGCGAGCGCGTTGACCCGGATGCGGTCCGGCCCGAACTCGCGCGCGAGCGACCGGGTCATGCCGTTGATGCCCGAATTGGCGGTCGTGTAGACCGGGTAGCCTGCGTTGCCCATCATGTAGCTGATCGAGGTGAAGTTGATGATCGACCCGCCGCCACGCTTCTGCATGCCCGGGATCACCGCCTTGGCCGCGAAGAAGTAGGCCTTCAGGTTGATGGCGATCGACCAGTCCCAGAAGGCCTCGTCGGTCTCGAGCGTGGCGTGGCGCTTGTCGTTGGCGGCGTTGTTCACCAGCACGCCGATCGGCCCGTGCGCCTGCGCGGCCTGGTCCAGCACGGTGGCGAGCGCCGCCATGTCGGTGATGTCGCAGGGCAGGAACAGCGGCCGGTTGCCGGTCGCGGCCTCCATCCCGGCCGCGAAGGCCGTGGCGTCGGAGCGCTGGCAGAAGGCGACGCGCGCTCCCTGCCGCAGGAAGCCTTCGGTCAGCGCGGCACCGATGCCGCTGCCGCCGCCGGTGACGAAGACGGAAGCACCGTTGAGGTCGGGATAGGTCGGAAGGGTCATCGGGGGCACTTTCATGGCAGAAGATCAACCGCGGGCGGGGCCGGGCGTTCCGGGCAGGCGTTCGCCTTCGACGACCCACATCGTGCCGGGCCAGGCGACAGGCAGCACCAGCCCCGCCTGCATCAGCGCGGCCCCGGTCAGCACCAGCGGTTCGCGCTTCAGCGCGACCGGGCCGCGGCTCTGCTTCGGGACGTCGCCCGGGTTGACGAGGCCGACGCGGTAGGTCGCGCGGGGGTCGAGGCCCGCGAGCGGCAGGGGGCGCGGCAGGGTCTGCACCGTCTGCGCATGAACGCCCGCGAACAGGACGAAGCGCTGGCCGTCGGCGGCGACCTGCACCTCGGCGGTCACCGCGGGGTCGGGGCTGTCGCAGCGGTGGATCGTGCCCGCCATCATCCAGCGCCGGTTCGCCTTGTACCAGCCGGTGACGAAGCGCAGCACGTCGGCCTCGGCCCCGGTCAGCGCGCGCAGGTCCATCTCGAAGCCGAAGTGGCGACCGGCCGCGACCCAGGCGCGGAAGGCCATCGGCAGGACGCGCCCGGTGGTGTGGCTCTGCGCGGCGCCGACGTGGCTGCCGGTGATGCAGGAGGGCAGGAACAGTGCCGCGTCGGCCTGCATCCGCAGCCGCTCCACTGCGTCGATGCAGTCCGACAGCCAGACGCGCTGCGTGCGCGCCAGGATGCCCGCGTCGATCCGCCCGCCGCCCGAGGCGCAGCTTTCGATCTCGATCCTCGGATGCGCCGCGCGCAGCCGGTCGAGCAGGGCGTAGATGCCGTCGGTCTGCGCGGAGTCGACCACCGGCAGCAGACGGTTGTGGTCCCACTTCAGGTAGTCGATCGGATATTCGCGCAGCAGCGCGTCGAGCGCGCCGAACAGGTGGTCGCGCACGTCCGCCCGGCCGAGGTCGAGCACCAGCTGGTTCCTGCCCGTCGCCTGGCCGCGCGGCCCCAGCGCCCAGTCGGGCCGGGCGCGGGCGAGGTCGCTGTCGGGGTTCACCATCTCGGGTTCGACCCACAGCCCGAAGGCCATGCCGCGCGCCCGGACATGCGCGATCAGCGGATGCAGCCCGTCGGGCCACTTGCGCCGGTCGACCTGCCAGTCGCCCAGCGACGAGGTGTCGTCATCCCGCCGCCCGAACCAGCCGTCATCCAGCACGAAGCGTTCCGCCCCCAGATCGGCGGCGCGGTCGGCCATCTCGGCCAGGGTGTCGAGGCGGTGGTCGAAATAGACCGCCTCCCAGCAGTTGTAGTGGACGGGGCGCGGGCGGGCGGGGTCGGGGAAGCGGACCACGCGGTCGCGGATGTCGCGCTGGAAGGTGGTGGCGATGCCGTTCAGGCCGGTGGTCGACACGCAGGCGATCAGGTCTGCCGTCTCGAAGGTGGTGCCCGGGCGGGCCGACCCCCAGGCATGGCCGAACTGCACCTGGCGGCGACCGTCGGGCAGCTCTTCGGCAACCATGCGGTGGCCGCCCGACCAGGCATAGTGCAGCGCGTGGGCGACGCCGCGGGTCCAGCGCGTGCCGTCGGCGGGAAACACCGCCCAGGGCGGATGCTCCTGTCCCGACCGGCCGGTGCGGCTTTCGCGCAGGCGGACCCCGGACGTCCAGGGGGTGCGGTTCAGGTGGAACTCGCGCGTCCAGCGGCCGTGCACGTCCAGGATGTCGCCCGACTGCGGCGCGGGCAGGACGGGCGCGGCAAACCAGTGGACCCGCACCGGATCGTCCGCCTGCAGCCGCGCCTGCATCACGATGACACCCGTCGCCTCGGGGCGGAAGCTGTGCGTCAGGGTCAGGCCGTCGGCGCGGCTGACCAGCCGCAGGTCGCCCTCGGCATGGCTGAAGCGGAAGCGGGGGGTCAGGGGGGTGCCGTCCGCCGCGGCGAGCGCGAGGCCCGGCTGGCCCTGCCACGGCTCCCCCGGCCCGGGGCAGAGCGTCAGGGGCGGCAGCACGTCCAGCATCCCGCCCGTCAGGTCCATCCGCGCGGCCTGCGCGAGGTCGTCCAGGTCTTCCCACGGCGGCAACGCGGGACCCCAGTAGACGGCCGCGGGCACCCCGCCGTCGGTCGCGAGCACCAGCGTCTGGGCCCCCGCGTCGAGCCTCCAGGTGGTCACTTCACGGCCCCGAGCGTGAGGCCCGCGATGAAGTGCCGCTGCATCAGGAAGAACATGAGGACCGGCGGCAGCGCCGCCACGATCGACCCTGCCGACACCAGGTGCCACTGCGCGATCCACTGGCCGTTCAGCGACGACAGGCCTGCGGTGATGGGCTGGCTGTCGACGCCCTGCGTCAGCACGGTGGCCCAGAAGAAGTCGTTCCAGATGAAGGTGAAGACCAGGACGCTCAGCGCCGCGATGGCAGGCCGCATCAGCGGCAGCACGATATACCAGAAGATGCGCCATTCCGCGACGCCCTCGACCCGCGCGGCCTCGATCAGCTCGAACGGCAGGGCCTTGATGAAGTTCCGCATGAAGAGCGTGCAGAACCCGGTCTGGAAGGCGATGTGGAACAGCGCGAGGCCATACCAGGTGTCGTACATGCCGAGGTTCAGCGTCATGTCGCGCACCGGCACCATCAGGATCTGGAAGGGCACGAAGTTGCCCGCCACGAACATGAAGAACACCAGGATGTTGCCGCGGAAGCCGTAGACGGCCAGCGCGAAGCCGGTCATCAGGCTGAGCGTCACGGCCCCGATCACCGTGGGCACGGTGACCCACAGGCTGTTCAGCATGTAGCGGCCGATCGGCGTCTCGGTGAAGATGTAGGCGTAGTTCTGCCAGGCGATGCTGGACGGCATGCCGAAATAGTTGCCCTGCGCGAGGTCCGACGCCGGCCGCAGCGAGGTCAGCGCCACGCCCAGGAGGGGAAAGAGCCAGATCACCAGCGCCACCGGCAGCGCGATGGTGTAAAGCCACTGCGCGCCGGTGCCGGCCTGCTGGATGGGGCGGGGAAACATGGATCAGGCCCTCGTCTTGGCGGGAAGGCGGAACCTTTGAAGGTTCCGCGCCGATTTCTTCGAAGAAATCGGTCCGGTTCCTTTGAAGGAACCGGGAAAAGCACGGCCCTGGGTGCGCAACGGGGGCATCACCGCTCCGTCTCGTCGCGCCACATCTTCCAGATGAAGCCCGAGATGAAGACCATCATGATCGCGAACAGCACCACCGCGATGGCGGCGCCGTATCCCATGCGGAAGCCGAACTCGCCCAGCGCCATCTCGAACATGTAGTAGGACAGCACGCGGCTCGACCCGAAGGGCCCGCCGCTCGTCATGATCGACACGAGGTCGAAGGACCGCAGCGCGCCGATGACGGTGACGATGACGGCGATGAAGGTCGCCGGGCGCAGCTGCGGCAGGATCACGTACCACAGCATCCGCCAGCCCTTCGCCCCGTCGAGCCGCGCGGCCTCCACCTGGTCGGGCGCGACGTTGTTCAGGCCGGTCAGATACAGGATCATCACGTAGGCCACCTGCGGCCAGAGGCCCGCCGCGATGATGCCGTAGGTCACGAGGTCGGGGTCGGCCAGGACGGCCACGCCCTGGCCCGTCACCGCTGCGATCAGGTTGTAGAGCAGGCCGAAGTTCGGCGCGTAGAACCAGGCGAAGATCAGGCCGACGACGACCTGGCTGATGACGAAGGGGAAGAAGAACAGGGACTTGTAGATGCGGATGCCGCGCACCGTCTGGTTCAGGAAGATCGCGATGAACAGGCCCAGCGGCAGCGCGAGCATGTAGAGGACCAGCCACTTCAGGTTGTTCCACAACGATGTCTCGAAGGCCGGGTCGGTCACCAGCTCGCGGTAGTTGCCGAGACCGACGAAGGTTCCGGTGAACTGCCCCTCGCGGTTGTAGAGCCCGTTCCAGTCGTAGAAGGACAGGGTGATGCTCTGCACGATGGGCCACAGCACGTAGACCGTGAACATCAGCAGACCCGGGGCCAGGAACAGCCAGGGCGCGAGCCTGCGCTGGTTCCAGCGGGATCTGCGTGTCAGGGCAGACGTGGTTCCGGCATCCGTCGCGATGGCCATGCTGTGCCCCCCGGAAGGAAGACGGGCGCCCCCCGGGGGGCGCCCGCGTCGGTCAGGTCACTGCGGGTAAAGCCGCAGGCGGGTCTGCTCCAGCCGTGCGAGGATCGCCTCGAGCTGGTCGGGCTGGACGAGGAACTGCTGGAAGCCCTCCATCCCGGCCTTGGCGTATTCGGCATCGGCGTCGCGGTCCCAGAACTGGGCGATGCCGCCGGTCGCCGTCGACAGCACCCGGAAGCCTTCCGACAGGAAGGGATCGTTCGGATCGACCGTCGCGTCCTTGTTGGTCGGAAGCTGCCCGACCGCCGCGTTGAACTTGGACTGCGCCTCGGCGCTGGCCATGTAGGCCAGGAACTTCTTCGCATCCTC
>CAZNPW010000040.1:0-27261 GCA_964575185.1 uncultured Exiguobacterium sp. | reverse complement strand
CCGCAGGCCCCGCAGCCGCGCCTGCCGGGGCGCGACCCGGGCCCGCAGCCGCACCTGCCGGGGCCGCGACCCGGGCCCGCAGGCGCGGCGGCGATGCGCTGCCCGGCGTCGCGGTCCCGCGACGGACCCCCATCGGCCCCGCTGCGCGGGGCCCGTCGGCCTATCCCACCGGTGCCGACGGGTGGATCAGCCCTTCGGCCTTGAGCGCGCCCCACAGCGCCGGCGGGATCTCCGCCGCCGCGGCGCGGGCGTTGGCCTCGACCTCGGCGACCGACTGCCCGCCGGGGATGACGCTGACGACCGCAGGGTGGCGCAGCGGGAACTGGAAGGCCGCATCGACCAGCCGCACGCCGTGCGCGGCGCAGACCGCCGCGATCCGGGCCACGCGATCCAGCACCCAGGCGGGCGCGGCGCCGTAGTTGTAGCGCGCGCCGGGCACCGGCCCGGTCGCCAGCACGCCCGAGTTGTAGGGCCCGCCGATCACGATCCCGATCCCCCGCGCCGCGGCCAGGGGCAGGAACGAGGCCAGCGCCTCCTGCTCGAGCAGCGTGTAGCGGCCGGCGAGCAGGAAGATGTCGGGGTCGCCGCGCTCGGTCAGCCACTGGCAGCTTTCCCATTCGTTGACCCCGGCCCCCCAGCCGCGGATCACCCCCTGGTCGCGCAACTCCACCAGCGCCGCATGGCCCCCCGCCATGAACTCGGCCAGCCGCGCGTCGCGCGCCGCCTGCGAGCCCTGGCTGAACACGTCGAGGTCGTGGGCGTAGAGGATGTCGATCCGGTCCACCCCCAGCCGCTCCAGGCTGAACTCCACCGACCGCAGCACGCCGTCGCGGCTGTAGTCGAAGACCTCGTTGCGCGACGGCACCTCGAACCACTTGTCCGGCCCGTCGCGCGTCGCGGGCGTGGCGGCGCGCAGCAGGCGGCCGATCTTGGTCGACAGCACGTAGGCGTCGCGCCGCCGCCCGCGCAGGAAGCGGTTCATCCGCGTCTCGGACAGGCCGAGGCCATAGAGCGGCGCGGTGTCGAAATACCGCAGGCCCGCGTCCCACGCGGCCGCAAGCGTCGCCTGGGCGTCGTCGTCCGACACCGCGCGGAACAGGTTGCCGAGCGGGGCCGCGCCGAAACCGAGTTCGGTGAAGGTCAGCCCGCCGTTGCCGAGGCGGTCCCAGTGGCGCGTCTTCATCTGCTTCTCCGGCGACGTCCGCGTCCCCCCCGTGCCACCCGGGCGGGCGGGGCGTCAAGCCGTCAGGTGTCGGTGACGGTCCCCGCCACCAGCACCGGCCCCGTCGGCTGGCCGGTCGGCGAGCCGCCCTCGGGTTCCATCGATACGGCCAGCACCACGCCTTCGATTGGCGCGGGCATCTGCATCGTCACCGTCTCGCCCTCGAGCAGGCCGAGCGAGACCGGGGCCGCGTTCCCGGCGATCAGCCACAGCTCGTGCACCTGCCCCGCCGGGGCGGCGTCGCCGCCGGTGCGCGTGACCGTCAGCGAGTCGCCCGCATAGCTGACCCGGTAGGCGAGCGCGCTGCCTTCGGCTACGAGATCGGCCTGCATGGCGGGGCGGGGCGCGAGCCACGGCAGCGCCAGCACCAGCGCCAGCGCGAGCGCCGCCGCCGTCACCGCGCCGACGAGCCAGCCGAACCACCCGGCGCGGCGCGGCGGCGCGGCGGGGAAGAGCCGCGCCTCGATCCGCGGCAGAAGGTCGGGTGCCGGCGCTTCGGCGAAGCCGTCGTTCAGCGCGGCGAAATGCGCCTCCCAGGCCGCGATCTCGGCGGCGAAGGCGGGGTCGGCCTTGGCCCGCGCCTCGGCTGCGGCGCGGTCGGGCAGGGGCAGGACGCCCAGCACGTATTCGGCGGCGAGCGCGCTGTCGTCCTCGGCCGGGGTGAGCGGGGCGTCGGTCATGCCTGCAGACACTCCCGCAGGCGCAGCAGGCTGCGGCGCAGCCAGGTGCGCATGGTGTTCAGCGGCACGCCGTGGCGCAGCGCGAGGTCGTGGTAGGACAGCCCGTCGAGATAGGCCCCGCGCACCGCCGCCGCGCGGTCGGGGTCCAGCGTGGCGAAGCAGTCGGCGACGCGGCGGGCCTCGCCGAGCGCGATGGCGGCACCTTCGGCGGTGGGCGCGCGGTCGGGCAGCGCGTCGACCGCGCCGTCGTCGGCCACGCGGTCGGGCCGGGCACGCAGCCGGTCGATCGCGTGGTTGCGCATCAGCGCGATCAGCCACGTCATGCCCCGGCCGCGGGCGGCGTCGTACCGCCCCGCGCGCAGCCACACCCGTGTGAACACCTCCTGCACGGCTTCCTCGGACTCCTGCCTGTCCTGAAGCATACGCAGCGCCACGCCCATGAGTTTCGCCCCCGCCGTGGCATAGAGCGCGCGGAACGCCGCGCGGTCCTGCGCGGCGACCTTGTGCAGCAATCCGGCCACGGGGTCATCCATCGGCGGCGACGCTAGCCTGCCTGCGGGCGGCTGTCACCCGTCGGATGGCCCTCCCGGTGCCGCCGCCGCGCGCCGCCCGCGGCGTTGAAGGCGACGTCGGGCAGGGTGACGATGCGGTGCAGTTCGGGGAAGGGGTCGGTCGCGTGCGGGATGGCGTTGGCGGCCACGAAATGCGCCTGGAAGCCCGGCGCGATCGCGGTCTCGACCTTGTGGATGCCGTGGACCACGCGCTCGATCTCGTCCCGCGCCGCCCGGTTCAGCAGGGCGATGCGCGCGCCGGTCCCGGCGGCGTTGCCCGCGCTGACCACGCGGTCCAGCGGCACGTCGGGAATCATTCCCAGCACCATCGCGTGTTTCGGGCTGATATGCGCACCGAAGGCCCCCGCCAGCGTCACCTGGTCGACGCGGTCCACCCCCATCTCGTCCATCAACAGCCGCGCGCCCGCATACAGCGCCGACTTGGCAAGCTGGATCGCCCGGATGTCGCCCTGCGTGACCATGATCCGCGGCCCGCCCTCCGCGGTGCCGTCGTGCAGCAGGTAGGCATGCGTCCGCCCCTGCGGCTCGGCCCGCGCGCTGCCCGTCTGCTCCGCGCTGCCGATCAGCCCGCCCGCGTCGACCAGCCCGGCCAGCCGCATCTCGGCCACCGCCTCGATGATCCCCGACCCGCAGATGCCGGTCACCGGCCCGGCGAAGCCCGGATCGTCCGACCACAGGTCCGACCCGATCACCCGGAACCGCGGCTCCTTCGTCGCGGGGTCGATCTCCACCCGCTCGATGGCCCCCGGCGCCGCCCGCTGGCCCGCCGAGATCTGCGCGCCCTCGAAGGCCGGCCCGGTGGGACTGGAACAGGCCAGCACCCGCGTCCGGTTGCCGAGCAGGATCTCGGCGTTCGTCCCCACGTCGACGATCAGCACCATCCGGTTCTGCTTGCCCGGCTCCTCGCTCAGCGCGACGGCCGCGGCGTCCGCGCCCACATGCCCCGCGATGCAGGGCAGCACGTAGACGCGGGCGGCGGGGTTGAGCGCCCCCAGCCCCAGGTCACGCGCGTCCAGCGACAGCGCCCCCCCGGTCGCGAGCGCGAAGGGCGCCTGGCCGAGCTCCACCGGGTCGATCCCCAGCAGCAGGTGGTGCATCACCGGGTTGCAGACGAACACGACCTCGTAGATCGCGGCCGCGTCCACCCCCGCCTCGGCCGCGATGGCGCGCGCCAGGTCGTCCAGCGCCGCCCGCACCGCCACGGTCATCTCCGCGTCGCCGCCGGGGTTCATCATCGCATAGCTGACCCGGCTCATCAGATCCTCGCCGAAGCGGATCTGCGGGTTCATCACGCCGGATGACGCGAGGACGCGCCCGTCCTTCAGGTCGCACAGATGCGCCGCGATGGTGGTGGAGCCGAGGTCGATCGCCAGCCCCAGAAGCGGCCCCTCGTGGAACCCCGGCCAGATGTCGAGCACCCGGTGCACCGCATCGTGGTTGCCCCGGTGCAGCGCGACCGTGACCTTCCAGTCCCCTTTCCGCAGGGCCTTCTGCAGGCGGCGCAGCAGGCTCAGGTCCGCCTCCACCCCCTCGACCCCCCACTGCTCCGCCAGCGCCCGCTTCAGCCGCTCGAAATCGCCCGCGGGCTCGTGCATGTCGGGCTCGGCCACCTCCACGAACAGCGCCCGCGTCGCCGGGTCCATCACGATGTCGCGCTGCGCGGCCGACTTGCGGATCACCTGCCGGTGCACCTGGCTTTCGGGCGGCACGTCGATCACCACGTCGCCCAGGACCCGCGCCTGGCACCCCAGGCGCCGCCCCTCCGCCAGCCCGCGCAGCCGGGCATAGCGCTCCTCGACCGCGTTCCATTCCGACAGCGCGCCCTCGGCCACGGTCACCCCGTGCTTGGCGAACTCGCCCCTCCCCGGCGTGATCTGGCAGCGCGAGCAGATGCCCCGCCCGCCGCAGACCGAATCCAGATCGACGCCGAGCTTCCGCGCCGCCGTCAGCACCGGCGTGCCGGGCGCGAACCGGCCCCGCTTGCCCGAAGGGGTGAAGATCACCAGCGCGTCCCGACCTTCGGCCATCCTTCATCTTCCCGAAACTATCCCACGGGGGGTCCGGGGGGTGTGAAACCCCCCGGGCGACCTCATCCCGCTAGCTAACGCCTGCGCCACCCGGCGCACCGCCGAAACCGGCATCGCCGCGCCGTCGCGCGTCACCGGACACGCCGGGGCCGCGCGAGGTTCCCCCCGCGCGGCCCTGCGCCCGTCCCGTCATGCGTCGGCGGCAGCGCCGCCGATGTCGTTGAACAGGTTCTGGATCTCGAACTCCGCCGCGGCGTCGGCCTCGGCCTGTGCATCCTGGATCGACTTGCCGCTGGCCTGAAGCTCGGCTTCCTGCGCCGACCGGGCGACGTTCATGCGGATCTTCGCCACGACCTCGGGGTGCAGCGTGACGGTCACGCTGTGGATGCCCAGGTCCTTGATCGGCCGGTCGAGCGAGACCTGCGCCCGGCCGACCGTGAACCCGCCCGCCGTCGCGGCATCGGCCGCGTCGCGGGCCGTCACGCTGCCATACAGCGCGCCCGCGTCCGAGGCCGAGCGGATGACCACGAAGGTCTGCCCGTCGAGCTTCGCCGCGACGGCTTCCGCCTCGCGCCTGGTCTCGAGGTTCGACGCCTCGAGCTGCGCCTTGCGCGTCTCGAAGCTCTTCACGTTCGCCTCGCTCGCGCGCAGCGCCTTGCCCTGCGGCAGCAGGAAGTTGCGCGCATAGCCGTCCTTGACGTTCACGACCTGGCCCATCTGGCCCAGTTTCGCCACGCGTTCCAGAAGGATCACTTGCATCGGTCGGGTCCTCACTTCACGGCATAGGGCAGCAGCGCGAGGAAGCGCGCGCGCTTGATCGCGGCGGCGAGCTCGCGCTGCTTCTTGGCCGAGACGGCGGTGATCCGGCTCGGCACGATCTTGCCGCGCTCGCTGATGTAGCGCTGCAAGAGGCGCGTGTCCTTGTAGTCGATCGCCGGGGCATTCGCGCCCGAGAACGGGCAGACCTTGCGGCGGCGGAAGAAGGGTTTGGTGGCCATGTGTCGCTCTCCTTACCGCCGGTCGCCGAACGAGGGCCGGTCGCCGCGGTCCCCGCCGCGATCCCTGTCGCCGCCGCGGAACCCGCCGCGGTCGCCGCCGAAGGACGGCCGGTCGTCGCGGTCGCCCCGCTCGCGCTCGTCGCGCTTCTGCATCTGGACCGACGGGCCCTCGCCATGCGCGTCGACCTTGATCGTCAGCACGCGCATGACGTCGTCGTGCAGGCGCATCAGGCGCTCCATCTCCAGCACCGCGGCCGGGGCGGCGTCGGTGCGCAGGAAGGCGTAATGGCCCTTGCGGTTCTTGTTGATCCGGTAGGCCATCGTCTTGACCCCCCAGTATTCGTGCTCCACGACCTTGCCGCCGTTGTCGGCCAGCACCGCCCCGAAGTGTTCGATCAGGCCCTCGGCCTGCGCGTTGGACAGGTCCTGACGCGAAATGAAGACATGCTCGTACAGCGGCATGCGCGGTTCCTTCTCGGGCGCGTTTCACCGGGCAGACGGATGATCCCGCCTTGTCTGCCCACGAGGGACTGCGCCGTTGCGAAAACGGCGGGACCGCGGCCTTATAGGCACGCGCGCGCCGTGCGCAAGCGCAAAAGCCGTTGTGCCCGGCGGCACCTGCGGGCTATCGGGGTGCGGCGACAGGGCGGGGGTGCGGATGACGACGGCATGGGTCTTTCCGGGGCAGGGCGCGCAGGCCATCGGCATGGGCTGCGCGCTGGCCGATGCCTATCCCGCCGCCCGCGCGGTCTTCGCCGAGGTCGACGAGGCCCTGGGCCAGCCCCTCTCCGCGCTGATCCGGGACGGCGACATCGCCGAGCTCACGCTGACCGCCAACGCCCAGCCCGCGCTGATGGCGACCTCGCTCGCCACCGTCGCGGCGCTGGAGGCCGAGGGCTTTCCGGTCACCGGCGCCGCCTGCGTCGCGGGCCACTCGCTCGGCGAATACAGCGCCCTCTGCGCCGCGGGCAGCCTGACGCTCGCGGATACCGCGCGGCTCCTGCGCCTGCGCGGCACCGCGATGCAGGCGGCGGTGCCCGTCGGGCAGGGCGCGATGGCGGCACTTCTGGGCCTCGACCTCGCCGCCGTCGAAAGCGTGGCGGCGGAGGCCGCGCAGGGCCAGGTCTGCGAGGCCGCCAACGACAACGACCCCGCACAGGTTGTCGTCTCGGGCGACCGCGCCGCGGTCGAGCGCGCGGTCGGGATCGCCAGGGCCCGCGGCGCGAAACGCGCGCTCCTCCTGCCCGTCAGCGCGCCCTTCCACTGCGCGCTCATGCAGCCCGCCGCCGACGCCATGGCCGAGGCGCTGGCCGCCACCCCCGTCGCCGCGCCGCGCGTGCCCGTGATCGCCAACGTCACCGCCGCCCCCGTCACCGACCCCGCCGCGATCCGCCGCCTGCTGGTGGCCCAGGTCACCGGCCGCGTCCGCTGGCGCGAATCGGTGCAGGCCATGGCGGCCGCGGGCGTCGACGGCTTCTGGGAGGTCGGCGCGGGCAAGGCCCTGTCCGGCATGATCCGCCGGATCGCCGGGGACGCCGCCACCCGCGCGATCGGCACGCCCGAGGACATCGCCGCGCTGAAAGCCTGATCCTCCTCTTTCCGGGCACAAATACTCCACAGGGGGTCCGGGGGGTGTGAAACCCCCCGGTCCTGCCCTCGCCGCGGGACCGCCATGTATCAGCTCGAGGAAGAGACCGACGCGGACGGGTGGGAGGTCGAGGCGCTCCTCGACCTCTGCTTCGCGCCGGGCCGCACCGCGCTGTCCTCCTACCGCCTGCGCGACGGGGTGGCGCCGGTCGCGCCCCTCTGCCTGACGCTGCGCGAGGACGGCGTGCTCGCCGCCGCGATCCGCTACTGGCCGGTCGCGGTCGGCGCGCGCGCCGCGCTGCTGCTCGGCCCCGTCGCGGTCCACCCGACCCGCCAGGGCGAGGGGCTCGGCGGCCTTCTCGTCACCGAAAGCCTCGCCGAGGCGCGCCGCCTGGGGTGGGAGCGGGCGATGCTCGTCGGCGACGCGCCCTACTACGGCCGCTTCGGCTTCCGCCGCCTCGACGGGGTCGAGATGCCGCCGCCGACCAACCCCGACCGCGTGCTCGGCCTCGCGCTGCGCGCGGGGGCCTGGGATGGCGTGACGGGCCGGGTCACGCGCGCCGCCTGACCCTTTGCAACCGCACCGGGGTCGCCTACGTTCACCTGCCATGACAGCACTCGTGCCCCACGACGATCTCGACCTCGCGGTGCAGGGCCTGGCGCTGCGCTGGAAGCGCGCGAACGGCCCGGTCATCTCGCTGATGCAGCGGCTGGGTGCCTCGGTCGAGGACCGGCTGCGGATGCTGCCCGCGGCGGCGCGCGCGCAGATCGACGCCGCCGTGCGGCAGGGGCTGATGCGCGCCTTCGACCTGACGGGGCGCACCGCGCGGCTGCGCCCGACCGGCGGGCGCGGCACCATGGCCGCGGCGATGGCCACCGGGGCGGCCGGAGGCGCCGGCGGGCTGCCAACCGCGATCGCCGAACTTCCGTTCACGATCACCGTCTTCCTGCACACGATCCGCCGCGAGGCCGCGGCGGCGGGCTTCGACCCCGACGAGCCCTGGGTCCGCGCCGAATGCCTGAAGGTCTTCGCCGCGGGCTCGCCGCTGGCCGACGACGACGGGCTGAACACGAGCTTTCTCGGCGCGCGCATGGCGCTGAACGGGCCCGCGATCCAGCGGCTGATCGGCGCGATCGTGCCGCGGCTCGGCCTCGCCATGGGCCAGAAGCTCGCGGCCCAGGCCGTGCCGGTGATCGGCGCGGTCGCAGGCGCAGGGCTGAACGCCGCCTTCCTGCGCTACTACCGCGAGATCGCGCGCATCCGCTTCCAGCTCCTGCGGCTCGCGCAGACCCACGGCCCCGACCGCACGCTCGCGGCCTTCGCCGCGGCGACGGCGCAGCCCGCGGTCACCCGGGCGGTCGCCCGCGCCTGACCTTCTCTGCCCGGCAGCGGTCCGAGCAATAGCGCACCTCGTCCCACACCTTCGCCCATTTCTTCCGCCAGGCGAAGGGCAGCCCGCAGCAGGCGCAGGTTTTCCGCGGCAGGTCGGCTTTGCGGATCATCCTGGCCATGAGCCCAAGGTGGCCCGCCGACCGTCCCCGGCAAGCCCTTTACACCGCCGCCGGAACCGGAAACGCTGCCCGCGCGCATGGAGTTGCCCGTGACCACCTGGCTTGCCGACTACCGCCCCTATCCCTTCACGCTGTCGCAGGTCGACCTCCGCTTCGCCCTGCACCCGACCGCAACCCGCGTGACCGCACGGCTGACCTTCGCGTCGCGCGGGGGCCGGGCGGACCTGCGGCTCGACGGCGAGGGGCCGCGGCTCCTGCGGCTGTCCATCGACGGCCGCCCGGTCGCCGTCACCCCCGACGCGACCGGCCTGACGATCCCCGCCGCGCTGATCCCCGAACACCCGTTCACCATCGACACCGAGGTCGAGATCGACCCGCAGGCCAACACCGCGCTGGAAGGGCTGTATCTCTCCCGGGCCATGTTCTGCACCCAGTGCGAGGCCGAAGGCTTCCGCCGCATCACCTTCTACCCCGACCGCCCCGACGTCATGGCGCGCTTCCGCGTCACGATCGACAGCGACCTGCCCGTGCTCCTGTCGAACGGCAATCCCGTGGCGCACGGCGTCTGGGACGACCCCTGGCCGAAACCCGCCTACCTCTTCGCGCTCGTCGCGGGCGACCTCGTGGCGCACCGCGCGGCCTTCACCACGATGTCGGGCCGCCAGGTGGACCTCGCCATCTGGGTCCGCGCCGGCGACGAACACCGCTGCGCCTACGCGATGGACAGCCTGGTCCGCGCGATGCGCTGGGACGAGACGGCTTACGGACGCGAATACGACCTCGACGTCTTCAACATCGTCGCCGTCGACGACTTCAACATGGGCGCGATGGAGAACAAGGGGCTGAACATTTTCAACGCGAAGTATGTCCTCGCCAGCCCCGAAACCGCCACCGACGACGATTTCGCCCGCATCGAAGCCATCGTCGCGCATGAGTATTTCCACAACTGGACCGGCAACCGCATCACCTGCCGCGATTGGTTCCAGCTCTGCCTGAAGGAGGGCCTGACGGTCTTCCGCGACCAGGAGTTCTCGGCCGACATGCGCTCCGCCCCGGTCAAGCGCATCGAGGACGTGCTGACGCTCCGCGCCCGCCAGTTCCGCGAGGACCAGGGGCCGCTCGCCCACCCCGTGCGGCCCGACAGCTTCGTCGAGATCAACAACTTCTACACCGCGACCGTCTACGAGAAGGGGGCGGAGCTCATCGGCATGCTGAAGCGGCTGGTCGGCGACGACGGCTACGCGCGCGCGCTCGACCTCTACTTCACCCGCCACGACGGCCAGGCCGCGACGATCGAGGACTGGCTGGCGGTGTTCCAGGACGCCACCGGCCGCGACCTGACGCAGTTCAAGCGCTGGTACACCCAGGCCGGCACGCCCCGCCTGCACGTCACCGACGCCTTCGCCGACGGCACCTACAGCCTGACCCTGCGGCAGGAGAACCCGCCCACCCCCGGCCAGCCCGACAAGGACCCCAAGGTCATCCCCGTCGCGCTGGGCCTCCTGAACCCCAACGGCGACGAGATCCTGCCGACCACGCTGCTCGAGCTGACGCAGACCGAACAGACGTTCACCTTCCCCGCCGCGACCCGCCCGGTCCCGTCCCTCCTGCGCGGCTTCTCGGCCCCCGTGGTCATCGAACGCGCCGTCACGGCGGAAGAGCGCGCCTTCCTCCTCGCCCACGACACCGACCCCTTCAACCGCTGGGAGGCAGGGCGGCAGCTCGCCCGCGAGGTGCTGGCGGGCATGGTCGACGGGGCCAGCCCCGGCCCCGACTGGCTCGACGCGCTGGCGCGGGTGGCGGGCGACGAAAGCCTCGACCCCGCCTTCCGGGCGCTGGCGCTGCGGCTGCCGTCCGAGGACGAGCTGGCGCAGATGCTGCACGACCGGGGCCGGGTGCCCGACCCGGCCGCGCTTTACGCCGTCCGCCTGCGGGCGCGCGCGGCGGTGGGGGCGCGGCTCGCGCCCATGCTGCCCGGCCTCATCGCCGCGCACGCCGAACCCGGCCCCTTCAGCCCCGCCGCCCGCGCCGCCGGCCGCCGCGCCCTGCGCCTGGCCGCGCTGGGTTATCTTGCCGCGGCGGGCGAGGCCGGCACGGTGGCCGCGGCCCACGCGCAGGCCGGCAACATGACCGAGGAGGCCGGCACGCTCGCGATCCTCATCGAGGCCGGCGCGGCCGACATGGCGCTCGCGCGCTTCGCCGACCGCTGGAAGGCCGACCCGCACGTGATGGACAAGTGGTTCGCGCTGCAGGCCGGCCTGACGCCTGCGAACCGCGCGGGGGACGTGGTGCAAGCCCTTGCCGCGCATGCAGATTTCCGCTGGCAGAACCCCAACCGCTTCCGCGCGCTGGTCGGCGGTTTCGCGGCCAACCACGCGGCCTTCCACCGCCCCGCGGGCTATGCCTGGGTGGCCGAGTGGCTCATCCGGCTCGACGGCCTGAACCCGCAGACCGCCGCGCGGATGTCCACGGCCTTCGAGACCTGCGCCCGCTTCGACGCCCCCCTCCGGGCTGCCGCCGCCGCCGCACTCGACCGCATCCTCGCCGCCCCCGGCCTGTCGCGCGACCTGGAGGAGATGGCGGGCCGGATGCGCGCGGCGCTTTAGCGCGCCTGCGTCCGCAGGATCGTCACCGCGAAGACCGCGAAGACGCCCGCGAAGAGCCAGTCGATCACCCGCAGCACCCGCGGGTTGCGGCGCAGCGCGCCGACGAACCGGTCGGCCCACAGCACCAGCAGCGCCGACAGCACGACGTTGATCGCCACGAAGTAAAGTCCCAGGAACAGAAGCTTGCCACCCGCGTGCGGATCGGTTGCCGAGACGAACCCGGGCAGGAAGGTGATGAAGAAGATCACCACCTTCGGGTTCGACAGGTTGACCGCGACGCCGGTCAGGAACGACGGCCACCAGGGCAGGTCGGCCCCGCGCGTGGTCTCGACCGACAGCGCCGTGCCGCCGCGGATCATCCCCCAGGCGAGCCACAGCAGGTAGCAGGCCCCCACCACCTTCAGCGTCGTGAACGCCACGGGCGAGGCCTGGATCAGCACCGAGATCCCCAGCGCCGCCAGCGTCGCGTGGACGACGCAGCCGAGGTTCGTGCCCATCGCCGCCGCCAGCCCCGCCCGCCGTCCGCCCTGCAGGGTCCGGCTCAGCCACAGCGACATGTCGGGGCCGGGGGTGATGAACAGGATCAGCCCGGCGATGGTGAAGGCCAGGAACACGGGGAGGGAGGGGACAAACTCGGTCATGGTCAAGGTCTAGCCGGGCCGCGCCGCAAGGACAACCGTGTCCCGGCGCAGGCCGGGACCTCGCCCCGTCCGTCCGGCAGAGGCCCCGGCCTGCGCCGGGGCGCGTGGCGCCTGCGGTCAGGTCACCGCCTTGCGCGCCCGGTACTCGGGCAATGCGAACAGACGTTCGCCCATCACCGTTGCCAGCCCCGCCACGGCGCGATCAACGTCCGTCGCGTCGTTGTAGAGCGGGCACAGGCCGAACCGCAGGATGTCGGGCGCGCGGAAGTCGCCGATCACGCCCATGGCGATCAGCGCCTGCATCACCGCATAGCCTTCGGCGTGGCGGAACGACACCTGGCTGCCGCGCTGCGCGTGCGCGCGGGGCGTCGCCAGCGCCAGCCGGTCGCCCACCCCCGCGATCAGCCGGTCGCAAAGGTCCAGCGACCGCGCCCGCACCGCGCCCATGTCCACCCCGTCCCAGATGTCGAGGCTCGCCTCGAGCGCGGCCATCTGAATCACCGGCGGCGTGCCCACGCGCATCCGCGCGACCCCCGCGCCGGGGCGGTAGTCGAGATCGAAGGCGAACGGACGTTCATGACCGAGCCAGCCCGCCAGCGCGGGCCGCGCGCGGTCCGCCCACTTTGGCGCGACGTAGATGAACGCCGGCCCCCCCGGCCCCGCGTTCAGGTACTTGTAGGTGCAGCCCGCCGCGAAGTCCGCGCCGGTCCCGGCCAGGTCCACCGGCAGCGCCCCGGCCGAATGCGCAAGGTCCCAGACCGTCAGCGCCCCCGCCGCATGCGCCGCCGCAGTCAGCCCGGCCATGTCGTGCCGCCGCCCGGTGCGGTAGTCCACCTCGGTCAGCATCAGCGCGGCGACCGTCTCGTCGAGCGCATCCCCGACCGCCTCCGGTGCCACGACCCGGACCTCGCTGCCCATCGTCCGCGCCAGCCCCTCGGCCATGTAGAGGTCCGACGGGAAGTTGCCGCTGTCCGACAGGATCACGCGGCGGTCCGGGTTCAGCTCCAGCGCGGCGGCCAGCGCCTGGTAGACCTTGATCGACAGCGTGTCGCCCAGCGTCACGGTGCCCGGCGCCGCCCCCACCAGCCGCCCGATCCGGTCGCCGAGCCGCGCGGGCTGCTCCATCCACCCCGCGTCGTTCCAGGCGCGGTTCAGCATCCCGCCCCACTCCGCCTCCACCGTCCGGGCGATCCGCGCCGCGGCCGCGCGGGGCAGGGGGCCGAGCGAGTTGCCGTCGAGGTAGGTGACGCCTTCGGGCAGGTGGAACAGCGCGCGGGTGGCGGTGAAGTCGGTCATGGTCACGTCCTGCGTCGGAGATGTCGGGCGCGCGACCGGCTTGCGTCGTGCCCGGCCCGCCCCTTGCGCGGCGGGCCTTCGCAGCTTGGATCGCGCCACTGGAGCGATCCATCCCGGCCGCGGCCGGGACCGCGGCTCACCGCATCGCCTGGTCGAGGTCCGCGATGATGTCCGCGGGATCCTCGGTCCCGATCGACAGCCGCACCATGTCGGGCGCGGCCCCCGCCGCCGCCTGCTGCTCGGGCGAGAGCTGGCGGTGCGTGGTGGACGCCGAATGGATGATGAGCGACCGCGCGTCGCCGAGGTTCGCCACGTGGCTGAAGAGCTTCACGTTGTCGATCAGCCGCATGCAGGCGTCGTACCCGCCCTTCAGCGCGAAGGTGAAGATCGCCCCCGCCCCCTTGGGCGCGATCGCCTTCGCCCGGTGGTGCCAGGGCGAGGACTTCAGCCCCGCATAGGTCACGCGCGCGACGCGGCTGTCCTGCTCCAGCCAGGCCGCGACCGTCTCGGCGTTGCTGACGTGGCGGGCCATCCGCAAGGACAGCGTCTCGATCCCCAGAAGCGTGTAATGCGCGCCCTGCGGGTTCATCGTCATGCCGAGGTCGCGCAGCCCCACGGCGATGGAATGGAAGGTGAAGGCCATCCCGCCCAGCGCCGCGTGGAAGTTCAGCCCGTGGTAGGCGGGCTCGGGCGCGGCCAGCGAGGGGAAGCGGCCGGGGTGCGCCGACCAGTCGAACTTGCCCGAATCGACCACCGCACCCCCCGTGACGGTGCCGTTGCCCGTCAGGTATTTCGTGGTCGAATGCACGACCAGCGTCGCGCCCATCTCGATCGGACGGCACAGGTAGGGCGAGGCGCTGGTGTTGTCTACGATCAGCGGCACGCCCTTCTGGTTCGCGATTCGCGCGATGGCGGGGATGTCGGCGATGTAGCCGCCGGGGTTCGCGATCGATTCGCAGAAGATCGCCCGCGTGTCGCCGTCGATCGCGGCCTCGACCGCGGCATAGTCGTCGAAGTCGACGAACGTCGCGCTCCAGCCGAACTTGCGGATCGTGTTCGACAGCTGCTGCACCGTGCCGCCGTAAAGCCGGGTCGAGGCCACGACGTTGCGCCCCGGCTCCATCAGCGGGAACAGCGCCATGATCTGCGCCGCGTGGCCGGATGAGCAGCAGACGGCCCCCGCGCCCCCCTCCAGCGCCGCGATGCGCGCGGCCAGCGCGCTGACCGTCGGGTTGGTCAGGCGCGAGTAGATGTAGCCCACCTCCTGCAGGTTGAAGAGCCGCGCGGCGTGGTCGGCGTCCTTGAAGAGGAACGCGGTCGACTGGTAGATCGGCACCTGCCGCGCACCCGTCGCGGGGTCGCCCGCGTTGCCGGCGTGGATCTGCAGCGTATCGAAGCCGTGCGTCTGGGTCATCTCGCGCCTCCCTCTGATCGGGCGGACGCTAGGGCAAGGGGGGCCGGGGGGTCAACGGGGACGGCGGAAAAATCTCGCCTCGGTTTGTCGCCTATCATGTCGAGCATGCCCCATGCCGCCATCAGCCCGTGCTGCACGTTGTCGATGCGGATCTCGCTGTCGTGGGTGGCGGTGCGGATCGCGCCGCGGACGCGGGCCTTGTGGCGGATCGCGAACATCGCGGTGTCGTCGCGGTACTGCAGCTGCCGCAGCGACCGGAAGCCCGCCATCAGCGCCGCGCCGTAGCGGTCCGCCCGCCCCGTGTCGCCCAGCGCGCCAGCCAGCCGCCGCGCCGCCACCAGCCCCTCGAGGTAGACGCCCGTGCTGCTCGCATGCGGCGGGCCGAAGCGGGCGTGGGACGGGCGGTAGAACGACCCCCGGGTGTCGGGCGGGCCGTCGCAGTTCTGCAGCCCGCAGAGCCAGTCGCAGGTCCGCAACACGAACCCGGCCGCATCGGCGCGGCGGGTGGCGGTGTGGAACAGCTCCAGCGCCATGGCGTGCCAGGGCACGAAAGCCGGATTCGGGTCGGCCAGGTGCCAGGGCGCGTAGACGGCGAAGCCGCGGTGGACGGCGGCGAGGAGGGTGGGGTCGCGCGTCACCTGCCAGCGCCGCATCAGCGCCAGCATCGCCTCGCCGGGGTAGAAGTTCTGGCAGTCGTTGCGCCCCTCGGGCCGCAGGAAGGTGCGGAAGCTGCCGTCGGGGGCTTGCATCGCCAGCAGGAACCGCGTCAGCCCGGCGGCCTGGGCGGCATAGGGCGCGGGGTCGGCCATGTCGCAGATCGCGACCAGCGCCACCGCCGCCGCGCCGAGCTTCACCTTGCCCCATTCGTCGATGAACCCGAAGTCGCCCTCCTCGCGGTAGTATGCGGCGAAGTTGAAGCTCGCGTTCCGCGCGGCGACGGGGGCGATGCCTGGGTCGCGCCGGGCGGCGCGGGCGAGCGCCGCGGTGGCCATGAACTGCCGGATCATGTTGTCGGCCTGGCTGTAGGTCCCGGTCGCGGGCCAGTATTTGTAGGTCGCGCGCCCCTCCGCCCCGACCTGCGCCGAAAGCCAGGCCGTCATCTGCGCCGCCATGTCGGCGAGATCCGCGCGGGTCAGGGCGGGCACCAGCACCTGCCCCCGGAACAGCCGCACCAGCCGCCGCCTGCGCAGGTCGAAGAGCCAGCTCGTCTCCTCGGCCGCCTGCACCTCCTCCGGCCGCGCGCCCAGCCGCGCGATGGCCGCGTTCGGGCCCCGGTTCGCGGCGATGAGCTCCAGCCCCGTGACCCGCCCGCCCGGCACCCAGAGCCCGTGCAGCCCCCGCCAGTCGTCCGCGCCGGCCCGCGCCAGCGCCGCGGGGGGAAGCGGCCGCAGCCCGTGCACCAGCGTCAGCTCCAGCGTGGTCGCGCGCGGGTCGGATGGAAGGGCGGGGGACAGGTCCACCACCCCGCCCGCCGCGTCGCACCACCGCTCCGCCACCCGCCGCCCGCGGTCGCGCGCGACGAGATGCGCGGCCAGCCCCGGCAACCGCGCGGGACCACCGGTCAGCGCGGCGAGAACCGCATCGTCCTGCATGGCCGGGGCCTAGCGCGCCGCACCGTCGCCCGCAAGCGTCAGGCGATCAGGATGTCCCCCGCGGCCAGCGCCACCGTCGCGGGCAGCACCGCGACCAGCCGCGCCGCCGCGGGCCCGCTGCCGTCGGGGTCGTGCCACAGCGCGCCGGTGTCGGCATCGTGGATCAGCCGCTGGCCCGGCCCGGTCGCCGCCCCGCCCGGGACCGACAGGAAGGCCTGCGCGCCGAGCTCGCCCGCCGCCCGGCCCGTGCCCGCGACCCACAGCCGGTCCCCCGGGGTCCAGTCCCGCACCTGATCCGCCCCCGCTTCGGCCAGGTCGAACACGAAGGCATCGGCGCCGGGCCCCCCGGCCAGCTCGTCCGCCCCCGCGCCGCCCTGAAGCCGGTCGTCGCCCGCGCCGCCGTCCATCCGGTCCGCCCCCGCGCCGCCCGACAGCCGGTCATCGCCGGCCCCGCCCCACAGCGCATTGTCCGCCGCATCCCCGGTCAGCGTATCCGCCCCGCCGCCGCCCTCGGCCCCCTCCACCCCGGCCAGCGTATCGGTCCCGGCCGCGCCCGTCGCCCGCCCGGCGGCAAGATCGACCGTGACCGCACCGACGATCCCGGCATAGCTCGCCACATCCGCGCCCGCGCCGCCGTCGACCGCATCGTCCCCCGCCCCGGGGCGCAGCGTGTCGGCCCCGCCCTCGCCCCACAGCGCGTCGCGCCCCGCCCCGCCGTCGAGCACGTCCGCCCCCTCGCGCCCCCAGAGCGTATCGTCCCCGCCACGGCCCGCCAGCGTCTCGGCCCCCGCCCGCCCGGCCAGCCGGTCGGCGGCCCGGTCGCTGCCCCGCAAGGCCTCGACCCCGACCACGCCGTCGCCGCGCAGCCACCCCCCGGCGGCAAAGCTGCCGTCGAGCGCCAGCACCAGCGGCCCCGGCCCCGCGGCGAAGATCCAGTCGACCCCCGCCCCGCCACGGAACCGCTCCACCGCCGCGCCCGGCACGAACACGTCGTTCCCCGCGCCGCCGTCGATCGCGCCGGTGACGCGCCCCGCGCCGCGCGCCTCATACCGGTCGTCGCCGCCGCCGAGCCGCACCTGGCCGGCCATGACGCCCTGGTTCACGACCACGTCGCGCGCCAGCGCCACCCCGCCGTCGAAGGCCGCGACCGTGCCCGCGATCCGCCCAAGGTTGTCGAGCCGCAGCGTCTCGCTGTCGGTCGCCCCCGGCCGCGCGATGCCCGCCGCGCCCGAAATCTCGCCCCGGTTCACGACGCTGGCCTGCCCCGCCCCCAGGCCCGCGAGCACCACGCCCGTCTCGCCGCCCGCGATGCGGCCTGCATTCACCAGCGTGCTCGCCTGGCCCGTCAGCGCGACGCCGACCCCGGCCCCGCGCAGAAGGCCCGTCGCGGCGACCGACAGCCAGGCGTCGAGCCGCATCAGCGGATGCTCGCCCAGCGCGACCGCCGCGACCTCGCCCAGCACCTGCGCCGTCACCGTCACCCGCAGCCCGGGCGCGATGCCGATCACCGCCACGTCCTGCGTCGACTGCAGCCGCGCGTCGATCCGCCAGGCCCCGCCCGGCGTCGCCATGAACAGCGCGGGCCCGGTGCCGGTGACGGGCGTGGCGACGACGGTGACGGTCATCGGCCCGGCTTGACGGCGCGCGGTTAACACGGGGTTAACGCGCCCGCGGTCCACCTCATCTTCCGCCGCCGCGCGCGGCGCGCTATGGGCCGGGGATGCTCAAGACGCGGATCATCCCCTGCCTCGACGTCGCGGACGGCCGCGTCGTGAAGGGCGTGAACTTCGTGAACCTGGTCGACGCGGGCGACCCGGTCGCCGCCGCCGCCGCCTACGACGCCGCGGGGGCGGACGAGCTGTGCCTCCTCGACATCCACGCCACGCAGGAAAACCGCGGCACGATGTTCGACCTCGTGACCCGCACCGCCGAGGCCTGCTTCATGCCGCTGACCGTCGGCGGCGGGGTGCGCACGGTCGAGGACGTGCGGGCGCTGCTGCTCGCGGGGGCCGACAAGGTCGGCTTCAACTCCGCCGCCGTGGCCGATCCGGGGGTGCTGGCCCGCGCCGCCGCCCGCTTCGGCAGCCAGTGCATCGTCGCCGCCATCGACGCCCGCGCCACCGCCCCGGGCCGGTGGGAGGTCTTCACCCACGGCGGCCGCAAACCCACCGGCCTCGACGCGGTGGACTTCGCCCGCACCGTCGCGGCCCACGGCGCGGGCGAGATCCTGCTCACCAGCATGGACCGCGACGGCACGCAGGCCGGGTTCGACATCCCCCTCACCCGCGCGGTCAGCGACGCGGTGGGCATCCCCGTCATCGCGAGCGGCGGGGTCGGCAGGCTCGACCACCTCGTCGCGGGCGTCCGCGACGGCGGCGCGAGCGCGGTGCTCGCCGCCTCGATCTTCCACTTCGGCCGGTTCACCATCGCCCAGGCCAAGGCCGCGATGGCCGCGGCCGGCATCCCGGTGAGGCCCGCATGACGACGCTGGAACGGCTCGAATCCGCCATCGCCGCCCGCCGCGGGGCCGACCCGGCCACGAGCTGGACCGCGAAACTCCTGTCCCGCGGGCCGGAGCAGTGTGCGAAGAAGTTCGGCGAGGAGGCGGTGGAGGCGGTGATCGAGGCCGTCCGTGGCGACCGCGACCGGCTGGTCGAGGAGACGGCGGATGTCCTCTACCACCTCCTCGTGATGCTCGCCTCCCGCGGGGTGCCGCTCGCCGAGGTCATGGCCGAACTCGCCCGGCGCGAGGAACGTTCGGGGATCGACGAAAAGGCCGGGCGGGGCAGGCCGGGTTGACCTTGCGTGCACGGGTTCCGGGCCAGACCGGCCGCAGCCGCATGACCTTGCCGACCCCGGCCTCCACGACATCCCCGAAACCCGCGCCGTCCGCCGGACGGCTCACCCGAACCAGGCCCGGATCGCCGCGACGGCGCGGTCCACGCCCGCGTCGTCGACGTCGAGGTGCGTGACGAACCGCAGCCGGTAGAGCCCGGTCGCCAGCACGCCCGCGGCCTTCAGGTGGTCGAGGAACCCCTCGGCCCGGGCCGGCGCGGCCAGCGTCACGAAGACGATGTTGGTATGCACCGGGTCCAGCGTCGCGCCCGCCACCCCGTCGAACGCCGCCGCCAGCCGCTGCGCCCGCGCGTGGTCCTCGGCCAGCCGCGCGACGTGGTGGTCGATCGCGTGCAGCGCGGCGGCGGCGAGGATCCCCGCCTGTCGCATCCCCCCGCCCGCCATCTTGCGCAGCCGCAGGGCGCGCGCGATCAGGTCGCGCGATCCCAGCAGCATCGACCCCGCCGGCGTGCCGAGGCCCTTGGAAAAGCAGACCGACAGGCTGTCGTAGGCCCCCGCGATGGTCCGCGCGGCGACCCAGGGGTCGTTGCCCGACGCGACGCCTGCGTTGAACAGCCGCGCCCCGTCCAGATGCGCCGCCAGCCCCATCGCGCGCGCCAGCGCCGTGGCGTCGCGCTGATAGCCGAGCGGCAGGACCTTGCCCCCGATCGTGTTCTCCAGCGCCAGCAGGCGGCTTCGGGCATAATGGATGTCGTCGGGCTTCACCGCCGCGCGGATCGCCTCCAGCGGCAGCGATCCGTCCGGCGCGTGCTCCAGCGGCTGCGGCTGGACCGACCCCAGCACCGCAGCCCCCCCGCCCTCCCAGCGATACGTGTGGGCCCCCTGGCCGCAGATGTATTCGTCCCCCCGCCCGCAATGCGCCATGATCCCGCACAGGTTCGACATCGTGCCCGTCGGCATGAACAGCCCCGCCTCGAAGCCCAGCCGCTCGGCGAGCACCGCCTGCAGGCGGTTCACCGTCGGGTCGTCGCCGAACACGTCGTCGCCGAGCGGCGCGGACATCATCGCTTCGCGCATCGCCGGGGTCGGGCGGGTCACGGTGTCGGAACGCAGGTCGATCATCGCGCCATAGGGCAATCTCTCCGGGCCGGATGCAAGGGGGGGCGCGCCCCGGCGCGGCGGCGCGAGGCCGCGCGGACGGGCCCCGGCCTGCGCCTCCCGCCCCTGACGCTGATTTGACGCCTGCACCTTAAGGTTGAACGCGGCCCGTCGTTGCCGATTCGCGATGGCGGGCTGCGGACCGTGCTCGGCCTTTCGCGGCCCGCCTTGCAGCCCATTTCATTCCCAAGGAGCATTCTGCCATGCACGAACAGCCCACCCTGTCCCGGACCGTGCGCGTGTCGGTCCCCGCCTCGGTCGCATACGACATCGGCAATCTGAAGAAGTCGCTGGCGGGCGTCCTCGAAAGGCTCGGCTGCAGCGCCTGCTGCTCGGGCTACGACATCTTCCTGCAGATGCAGCGCGAGGGCGTCTTCCGCAAGAACATCCGCGAGGCGGCGATGGTCGGGTTCGGCCTGTCGCGGGCCGAGGATGCCGTCGACATCGGCGTGAGCGCCGCCAGCGTGGCGCGGATCGAGGATGTCGAGACGATCGTCGACAAGCTCGGCGGCCTCGGCGGGCACCCCGCCTGCATGTCGGGCCGCGACTGGCGCTTCACCATGGAAGAGATGTTCGTCGTCCGGCCCGAGTCGTTCGAGGTCGATCAGGTGGCGGTCCGTGTCGGCCGCTGACACCGCCAGCCAAGGGGCCGCGTTCGCGGCCCCGAAGCCCGGCCCGGGGGACGCCTTCGCGGCCCCCAAACTCGGCACCGGCCTGATCTTCTCGCCCGCGCTGCTGCCCTGGCTGATGCGCCGCCCCGGCGCGCTCGACGGGCTCGAGATCGAGCCGCAGACGCTGTGGCTCGCCGACGACCCGCTGGCCGGCCCCTTCACCCCCTTCGCCCCGGGGATCGACCTGTTCGCCGCCCTGCCGGGCCACAAGCTCGTCCATTCGGTCAGCCTTCCGCTCGGCGGCACGCGCGCGCCCGACCCCGCCCAGGCCGCGCTGGTCCGCGCCACCGCCGACCGCCTGTCCTCCCCCTGGGTGTCCGAGCACCTGTCGGTCGGCGGCACCCCGCACCGCGCCGCGGGCTTCTTCCTGCCGCCCCTGCAGACCGAGGCCACGGCGCAGACCGCCGCCGCCAACATCCGCGCCTTCGCCGCGATGGTCGGCCGCCCCGTCGCGGTCGAGACCGGCGTCGCCTACCTGCGCCGCCAGCCGTGGGAGATGGAGGACGGCGCCTGGATCGCGCGCGTGGTCGCGCTTGCGGACTGCGGCCTGCTGCTCGACCTCCACAACCTCTGGTGCAACGCGCGCAACGGCCGCATCGACCTCGACCGGACGCTGGCGCAGCTGCCGCTCGACCGGGTGTGGGAGGTGCACCTGGCGGGCGGCGACGAGCAGGCGGGGGTCTGGCTCGACAGCCATTCCGGCCCGATGCCGCCCGACCTGCGGGCGCGCGCGCGCGAGGTTCTGGGCAGCCTGCCGAACCTCGGCGCGCTGACCTTCGAGGTCTATGAGAGCTACGTGGAAGAGGCCGGCGACGCCACGCTCGACGCCATCGCGGACGACCTGCGCGACCTCTGGGCCGGGGCAGGGCGCGCGCCGTCGGACGCCCCGCCCTGCGCGGCGCAGGGGCCCACGGTCCCCGCTCCCGACCCCGCAACCTGGGAGGCCGCCCTGACCGAGGCCGTCTGGCGCAACGCCCCCGCGCTCTTCCCCGACGACGGCGTCGGGCTCTACACCTGGCTGTCGCGCAGCTTCCGCGGCAGCATGATCGCCCGCGCCCTGCCGCGCGCGATCCGCTACCTGCTCTTGCGCGACGGCGAGGGCGTGCAGCGCCGCTTCGACGCCTTCATGGGCACCGTCCCGCCGCAGCTCTACGCCCCGCTCGAGGCGCGTGCCTTCGCCGCCTGGCTGACCGACCCCGACCCGCTCCTCGTGGCGCTTCTCGCCTACGACACGGCGCTCCTCCGCCTGGCCACGCAGGACGCGCCGGTCACCGTCACCTTCCCCGGCGACCCCGCCCCGGTGTTCGAGGCGCTCGCCGCCCTGCGGCTGCCCGCCTGTCCCGACGGCCCGCCCTGGGAGATCGAGATCCTGCCCGACGCCGTCGTCACTGCGGCGTGACCGAACGGCCATCTTTCGCCACGCCCACCGCCATGCTAGGCCCCGCCAAACCGCTTTGAGAGGGGCCCGCCATGCCGATCCGCGTCACCGTCTGGGGCGAGAACGTCCACGAACAGAAGAACAGGGTCGTCGCCGGCATCTACCCCAAGGGAATGCATACGACCATCGCCGAGGCGCTGAACCGCGACCGCGGCATCCGCGCCGGCACCGTCACGCTGCAGGACCGCGACCACGGCCTGACCGAGGCGCGGCTCGCCCGCACCGACGTGCTGATCTGGTGGGGCCACGCCGCCCATGGCGAGGTCAAGGACCGCATCGTCGACCGCGTGACCGAGGCCGTCTGGTCGGGCATGGGCGCGATCTTCCTGCACTCGGCGCACTTCGCCAAGCCCTTCAAGCGGCTGATGGGCACCCCCTGCAACCTCTCGTGGCGCGAGGCCGGGGAGCGCGAGCGGCTCTGGGTCACCAGCCGCAACCACCCCATCGCTGCGGGCCTGCCCGACCATTTCGAGATCGAGCACGAAGAGATGTACGGCGAACCCTTCGCCATCCCCGAACCGCAGGAGACCGTCTTCGTCTCGTGGTTCCAGGGCGGCGAGGTGTTCCGCTCGGGCGCGACCTGGAAGCGCGGCGCGGGCAACGTCTTCTACTTCCGCCCGGGGCACGAGACCTATCCGACCTACCACCAGCCGGTCGTCCAGCAGGTCATCCTGAACGCGGTGAAATGGGCCTACAACCCCGCGCCGCGCGTCACCAATCCGAACTGGGCCCCGAACCGGCCCGTGGCCGAGGCCCTGGAGCCCATCGTGGAACGCGGGCCGCGCCTGCACCATGACGGCGAGGAGGGCTTCCGCTGATGCAGCCCGTCCGCCTTCTGGTCCTGGGCACCGGCGGCATGGCCGCGACCCATGTGCAGGCCTTCGCGAAGATGCCCGGCGTGACCGTTGTGGCGGGCGTCGACACCCGGCCCGACACGCTCGCGGCCTTCCTCAAGACCCACCGCATCGCGCAGGGCTTCGCCACCGTGGACGAGGCGCTGGCCTGGGGGCAGTTCGACGCGGTGACGAACGTCACCCCCGACGCCGCCCACAAGGCGACCTCGCTGCCCTGCCTCGCCGCGGGCAAGCATGTCCTGTGCGAAAAGCCGCTCGCCGTGAACGCCGAGGATGCCGAGGCGATGGCGGCCGCCGCGCAGGCCGCGGGCGTCGTCAACATGGTGAACCTGACCTACCGCAACGTCGCGAGCCTGCAGGAGGCCGCGCGGATGGTCCGCGCCGGGGCGATCGGCCCGGTCCGCCACTTCGAGGCGTCCTACCTGCAATCCTGGCTGACCCAGCCCGCCTGGGGCGACTGGCGCGAAAGCCCGCAGTGGCTGTGGCGGCTGTCGACCGCGCACGGGTCCAAGGGCGTGCTGGGCGACGTGGGCATCCACATCCTCGACTTCGCGACCTTCGCAGCCGACCTCGACGTGGCCGAGGTGTCCTGCCGGCTCGCGACCTTCGACAAGGCGCAGGGGGGGCGCGTGGGGGACTACCTGCTCGACGCCAACGACAGCGCGGTGATGCAGCTGCGGCTGGCGAACGGCGCGCTCGGCACGGTGGCCGCGACGCGCTTCGCCTCCGGCCACCTGAACGACCTGCGGCTGCGCCTCTATGGCGACACCGGCGGGATCGAGGCGGCGCTCGAGGGCGGCACCAGCCGCCTGCGCGCCAGCCTCGGCGACGACATCCTGACCGGCACCTGGCGCGACCTTCCCGCGCCGGTCCTCACCACCGTCTACGACCGCTTCATCGCCGCCATCCGCGGCGAGGGCGTGCCCGAACCCACCTTCGCCCGTGGCACCGCCCTGCAACGGGTGCTCGACGCGGCGGTGGAATCGGACGCGGCGGGGGGCCTCGCGCTGCGGCTTTAGGCGGGCATCGCGAAGGTGAAGGTCACGACCCCGCCGTCCTGCGCCGCCGTCAGCGTGCCGCCGTGGCCCGCGGCGATCTCGCTGGCGATGTAAAGGCCGAGGCCGAGCCCCCCGGCCCCCGCCGCCGCGCCGCGCCGGTAGGGCTCGAACAGGCGGCGCAGGACCTCCGGGGCGATCGGCGGGGCCCGGTTGCTGGCGGCGATGGTCAGGCCCGCCGGGCCGGACCGCGCGACGACCCTGACCGGCTGCCCGGGCGCGCCGTGGTTGACCGCGTTCGCCAGCAGGTTCGACACCAGCTGCCCGATCTGCTGCGGGTCGCAGGCCACCGGTCGCAGCAGCTCCAGCTCCACGTCGATCACCGTATCGGACACGGCCCTGAACTCGTCCGCGATCCCCGTCACCAGCGCGCCCAGGTCGACCCCCTCCTGCAGCCGCGGCACGATCCCGCCGCCCAGCCGGCCGCGCGCGAAGTCGAGGAGGTTGTCGAGCAGCCCCGCCATCCGCCGCGTCGTCGCCTCCATCCCCGCAAGGATCGCACCCGCCTCGCCCGTCCCGCGCTGCAGCATCCGCACCCCCGCAGTGACCGCGGCAAGCGGGTTGCGCAGGTCGTGTCCGAGGACGGCGACGAAATGCTCGCGCAGCGCCGCCACCTCGCGCGCGGCGGAAAGCCGGGCCTCGGCGTCGGTCAGCTGCCGTTCGGTCACAAGCTGCGACCCGATCAGCGCGGCGAAGAGCTGGAAGGTCTCGATGATCTCGGGCCGGTCCACGTCGCGCGGGTCGCGGTCGATGGCGCAGAGCGTGCCGAAGAAGTCGCCGCCGGGCAGGTAGATCGGCACCGAGATGTAGCTGCGCAGAGGGTAGATGCGGATCGCGACGTGATCGGCCACCTGCGGGGCACGCGCGGCGTCGTTGAAGACGACCACCTGGCCGTCGCGGCGGATCTGGTCGCAGAAGGTCGTCTCGATCGGCAGCGTGTCGCCGGGCTTCAGCCCGAAGCCGATCCAGTCGAGCGACGCGCAGGTCACCCAGCTCCGCTCGGTGACGTTGGCCACGGCGGCGAAGCCCATCCCGGTCAGCCGGGCGCAGGCATCCAGGATGCGGGGCACCTGCGACATGCGCTGGATGCGGGCGACGATGGCGGCGGTGTCGGTCGAATCCATGTCGGGCATCGCCACATCTCGACCACGCGACATCCGGCCGCACAAGATACACCGACGAGACGCGGCAAGGCCCGCTTCGGTTCCCTCACACCTCCGCCGCCATGTTCGCCGCATGCGCCTCCAGCGCCTCGGCCAGGTCGGGGTAGTAGCGGGCCTGCCCGCGGTCCAGCACGATGGCCGACGTGCAGTATTCCTGCAGCGTGCTGACTGAATGCGACACCATGATGAGCCCGGCCCTCGCCAGCCGGGTGCGGAAGACGGCCGACGACTTCTTGCGGAAGGCCGCGTCGCCGACCGAGGTGATCTCGTCCACCAGATACCAGTCGAAGCTGATCCCCATCGACAGCCCGAAGGCCAGCCGCGCCCGCATCCCGTTGGAATAGGTCCGCACCGGCATGTTCAGGTAGTCGCCGAGCCGGGTGAAATCCTGCACATAATCAAGCAGATAGTCGGTGTCGATGCCGTAGATGCGGGCGACGAAGCGGGCGTTCTGCGCCCCCGACAGGTCGGCCGCGAAGCTGCCGCCGAGGCCGAGCGGCCAGGACACCAGGCCCGCGCTGTCGATCGACCCCTCGTTCGGGCTGGTCTTGCCCGCGATCATGCTGATCATCGTCGACTTGCCCGCGCCGTTGCGCCCGATCAGGGCGATCTTGCCCCCGGTCGGCAGCACCTGGGTGAAGTCCTGCAGCACCGTCTTGCGCCCGCCGGGGGTGCGGAAATACTTCGTCACATGGTGGAATCGCAACATCAGCGGTTGTCGCGCACGTTGTAGTAGCCGAGCATCAGCACCGCCCAGGCCAGCACCGAGAACAGCAGCGTCAGCCCGATCAGCACCGGCCGCTGCGGATACAGCGACTGCTCGGCCAGCGTCGGCTCGATGTGCACCGCCACGAACCGCGCCTGCCGCCGCGCCTCGGCCCGCGCCTCCGACAGCGCGGCGAGCGCCGCGGTATAGCTCGCCTGCGCGAACTCCTGCTCGACCAGCAGGTTCTCGTATTGCCCGAAGATGTCGAGCGTGTTCTCGTCGGTGTTGCGCTGCAGGTTGGCGCGCTCGGCGGCGATCCGCGTGGTGATGGCGTCGATGCGGATGTCGGCCGAGGCGAGGCGGGGGTCGTCGGGCTGGGCGAAGCTCGCCACCGTGTCGCGGTCGATCAGCGCCTTGGCCAGTTCGGTCTGCAGCGCGTTCAGGATGCCGAGCTGCCCCGCGGCGTCGGCCACCGGATCGACGATCTGGTTGGTGCGCCGGAAGACCGTCAGCCGCTGGCGCACCTCGAACAGGGTGGCCTTGGTCTCCTCCAGCTCCTGGGTCGCGAAGCGCAGCGTGTCGGCGTTGGCCACCTGGCTCAGACGGTTCACCAGGTCCGAGCTTTTCGCGACGATCGCCCGGGTGATCGCCTGCGCGTCCTCGGGCGTGAAGGCGCGCGCCTCGATCGTCAGGATGCCGTTGCGGCTTTCCTGGACCACGTCGACCATCTGCATCCACTTGGCATAGAGATCCTCGATCGTGCCGCCGGGGGCGAGCGCGAACACCGGGTCGCCCGTCGCGCGCTCGAAGATGGCGCGCAGGTTGATCTCGCGGTCGATCTGGGCCACGATGTCCTGGCTGCGGATGTATTCGAACAGCACGTCGGGATCGGACGCGGTGCCCGACGACACCGCCCCGATCGCGCCGAGCAGCCCCGAGACGGCCGAGGTCTGCTCCTCGGACCGGATCGAGAAGGCGGCGACCGAATGGAACTGGTCGGCCGCGTAGGTGTAGAGGTAGGTGCCGACGGTCACGACCGGCACCAGCACGAAGATCAGGAACGACACCACGATCGCCCGGTAACGCCCGCGCGCGCGCGATGTCGCCGGGCGGGGAAGCGTCAGGCGCTGCGTGGCGTCGCCGACGGGGCCGCGGGCGCGCGCGGCGACCGGCGGGGCCATGCCGGGCACGGTCTCCGCCCGCCGCCGCGCCGCCGCGCGGCCCTTCCGCAGGGTGCCGGGAAGCGCCGCCCCGTCCTGCCCGGCCGCCGGGC
>CAZNPW010000039.1:0-28323 GCA_964575185.1 uncultured Exiguobacterium sp. | reverse complement strand
GGTCGGGCAGGCGGTCGAAGAACCTGGCCCCGCGGACCGGGTCGAAGCCCGCGCGCAGGGCGATCTCGGTCCCGAGCGCGTCGGCCTCGAGCTCGAACTCGAGGCTGTAGGTGCGGGCGCCGACCTCGGCCCCGAACTGCTGGATCTGGCGCACCGCCTCGGGGGCGGCCCCCGAGGCCTGCGCCAGCACCGCGGCGACCATGGCGCCCGCCGCGGCCGTCTGCGCGCGGCGGGCGATGTGGTCCGCGATGTGGTGCGCGGCCTCGTGCCCCAGGACGAAGGCGAGTTCGTCGGCGTTGCGGGCGTCGGCGATCAGCGCCGCGGTCAGCCCGACCACGGGCCGCCCCGCTCGGTCGACCGTCTGGAAGGCGTTCGGCGGCTGGCCGGGGCGGGCGTCGACGACGAACTGCAGGTCGCAGTCGGTGCCGAGGCCCCGGCGCTCGCGGCAGATGGCCTCGGCCACGGGCTCGACGCGGGCCACGACGGCGGCGAAGGGCAGCGGGCCCGCGGGGACCAGCGGCATCGGGGGAGCGCCCCCCGGTGCCGCGACGCAGCCGGCCAGCGCCAGTGCCGTGACGATGATCCGCGAAACCCGCATGCCGCTCCCCAGCTTCCGCCCCCAGCCTTAGCGCAACCCCGGGGCCCGTGCAGCCCGCATCGCGGCCCGCATCACGCCCTTGTCAGGCGCGCGGCGGGGGGCCTAGCATGGCGGCATGTTCACCATCGAGCACGACTTCGACGCGACCGTCATCACGCTGGTGGACGACGGCGAGCGGCCGCTGCGCGAGGATGTCACGGTCAACGCCTTCGAGGATTGCGTGACGGTGGAACAGGCCGACCCGCAGTCGGGCGAGGTGGTGCGGATCACGCTGTCGCTGGCGCAGGTCAAGGACCTGGCGGCGGCGCTGGACCTGCCCGAGGGGGTCTACCGGCGGGGGTAGGCGTTGCGCGCCCCACCCCCAGGAGGGGGGAGGGGGGCGCTTTGCAGGGGGGTGTTGCGCGGCGTGGAAAAGGGATGAAAAGCAGCGGTTTGCGCTGTCTTCCTTGCGTCTTGCGCACGTCTTCCGGACGTCTTCCGCTTGTCTTCCACCCCGACCTTGCGCGCGCAGGGTCAAGGGGTCGTCAACCGCGGCCCGCGACTCAGGCCTCGAGTTCCACCAGCAGGTCCTTCGCCTCGATCTGCGCGCCCGGGGTGACGTGCAGCGCGGCGACGGTGCCCGCGCGGTCGGCGTGGAGGCCGGTTTCCATCTTCATCGCCTCGATGGTCAAAAGGAGGTCGCCGGGGCGCACCGTCTGGCCGACCTTGACGGCGACCGAGGCGACGGCGCCGGGCATCGGCGCGCCGATGTGGCCGGGGTTGCCCTCGGCCGCCTTGGGGCGCACGGCGGCCTTGGCCTTGACCGCGCGGTTCGGCACGCGGATCACGCGGGGCTGGCCGTTCAGCTCGAAGAACACCCGCACGTCGCCGTCGTCGTGGACCTCGCCCACCGCCTGCAGGCGGATCTCCAGCGTCTTGCCCGGGTCGATCTCGGCGGTGATCTCGTCGCCGGGTTCCATGCCGTAGAAGAAGGCGCGCGTCGGCAGGGCGCGGACCGGGCCGTAGAGGCGGTGGCGCGCGCGGTAGTCCATGAAGACCTTGGGATACATGAGGTAGCCGTTCAGGTCCTCGTCATCGACGCCCTCGTCGTCGTCCTCGTCGTCGGGGGCCTTGAGGTCGGCGGAGAGCTTCGCGCGGACGGCGTCGATGTCGACCGGCGGCAGGACCGAGCCGGGGCGGACGGTGAGCGGCGTCTCGCCTTTCAGGACCTTCTTCTGGATGCCCTCGGGCCAGCCGCCGTGGGGCTGGCCGAGGTTGCCCTTCATCATGTCGACCACGCTGTCGGGGAAGGCGACCTCGACCGCGGGGTCCTCGACCTGCGCGCGGGTCAGGCCTTGGGCGACCATCATCAGCGCCATGTCGCCCACGACCTTGGAGGACGGCGTGACCTTGACGATGTCGCCGAACATGGCGTTGGCGTCGGCATAGGCCTGGGCGACCTCGTGCCAGCGCTCTTCGAGCCCCAGCGAGCGGGCCTGGGCCTTGAGGTTGGTGAACTGGCCCCCCGGCATCTCGTGCAGCCAGACCTCCGACGCGGGGGCGGCGAGGCCGGACTCGAAGGCGGCATAGAGCTTGCGGACGCCCTCCCAGTAGTTCGACATCGCGCGGATCGCGCCGATGTCGAGGCCGGTGTCGCGGTCGGTGTGGCGCAGCGCCTCGACGATCGACCCCAGGCAGGGCTGCGAGGTGCCGCCCGAGAAGGCGTCCATCGCGGCGTCGATGGCGTCCACGCCCGCGTCGCAGGCGGCGAGGATGGTTGCCGCCCCGGCCCCCGAGGTGTCGTGGGTGTGGAAGTGGATCGGCAGCCCGACCTCCTGCCGCAGCGCCTTGATGAGGATGCGGGCCGAGGCGGGTTTCAGGAGGCCCGCCATGTCCTTCAGCCCGAGCACATGCGCCCCGGCGGCCTGGAGCTCGCGCGCGCGGGCGAGGTAGTATTTCAGGTCGTACTTGGCGCGCGCGGGGTCGAGGATGTCGCCGGTGTAGCAGATCGACCCTTCGCAGACCTTCCCGGCCTCGAGCACGGCGTCCATCGCGACGCGCATGTTCTCCACCCAGTTGAGGCTGTCGAAGACGCGGAAGACGTCGACGCCCGATGTCGCCGCCTGCAGGGTGAAGGAACGGACGACGTTGTCGGGATAGTTGGTGTAGCCGACGCCGTTCGAGGCGCGCAGCAGCATCTGGGTCATGACGTTGGGCAGGGCCGCGCGCAGGTCGCGCAGGCGCGCCCAGGGGCATTCCTGCAGGAAGCGGTAGGCGACGTCGAAGGTGGCGCCGCCCCAGCATTCGACGCTGAAAAGCTGCGGCAGGTTCGCGGCATAGGCGGGGGCGGCGCGGATCATGTCGATCGAGCGCATCCGCGTGGCGAGCAGCGACTGGTGGCCGTCGCGCATCGTGGTGTCGGTGACGAGCACGCGGGTCTGCTTCTTCATCCAGTCGGCGACGGCCTGCGGGCCCTTCTGCTCCAGGAGGTTGCGGGTGCCGGTGGCGGGGGTTTCGGTTGCGGGCGCGGGCGGTTTCGGGGCGCGGACCTCGGCCGGCAGCTTGGGGCGGCCCGCGGTTTCCGGGTGGCCGTTCACGGTGATGTCGGCGATGTAGGTCAGGATCTTCGTCGCCCGGTCGCGGCGCTTCTTGAAGGCGAAGAGCTCGGGCGTGGTGTCGATGAACTTCGTCGTCGCGGCGTCGGCGAGGAAGGTCGGGTGTTTCAGCAGGTTGACGACGAAGTCGATGTTGGTGGCGACGCCGCGGATGCGGAACTCGCGGAGGGCCCGGTCCATCCGGGCGATGGCCTTCTGCGGGGTCTGGGCGTGGGCGGTGACCTTGACGAGGAGCGAGTCGTAGTAGCGCGTGATGACCCCGCCGGCATAGGCCGTGCCGCCGTCGAGCCGGATGCCGTTGCCGGTGGCCGAGCGGTAGGCGGTCAGGCGGCCGTAGTCGGGGATAAAGTTGTTCAGCGGGTCCTCGGTCGTCACGCGGCACTGCAGCGCGTGGCCGTTGAGCGGAATGTCCTCCTGCCGGGCGATGCCGGTCGCCTCGGCGAGCGACTTGCCCTCCTCGATCAGGATCTGGGCCTGGACGATGTCGATGCCGGTCACCTGTTCGGTGACGGTGTGTTCGACCTGGATGCGGGGGTTGACCTCGATGAAGTAGAAGCGCTGCGAGTCCATGTCCATCAGGAACTCGACGGTGCCCGCGCATTCGTAGTTCACATGGGCGCAGATCGCCCGGGCCATGGCGCAGACCTCGGCGCGCTGGGCGGGGGTGAGGTAGGGGGCGGGGGCGCGTTCGATGACCTTCTGGTTGCGCCGCTGGACGGTGCAGTCGCGTTCGTAGAGGTGGTAGATGCGGCCCTGCTTGTCGCCGAGGATCTGGACCTCGACGTGGCGGGCGCGGAGGATCATCTTCTCGAGGTAGCCCTCGCCGTTGCCGAAGGCGGCTTCGGCCTCGCGCCGGCCCTCGCGGACCTTGGCCTCGAGTTCGCCGTCGTTGAGGATGGGCCGCATGCCGCGCCCGCCGCCGCCCCAGGAGGCCTTGAGCATCAGGGGGTAGCCGATCTTTGCGGCTTCGGCCCGGATGGCGTCGAAGTCGTCGCCGAGGACGTCGGTGGCGGGGATGACGGGGACGCCCGCCGCGATGGCGACGCGGCGGGCCGAGGCCTTGTCGCCGAGCGCGCGCATCGTGTCGCCCTTCGGCCCGATGAAGGTGATGCCCGCGCTGTCGCAGGCGTCGGCGAAGTCGGGGTTTTCGGAGAGGAGGCCGTAGCCGGGGTGGATCGCGTCGGCCCCCGACATCTTGGCCACGCGGACGATGTCGTCGATGGCGAGGTAGGCGCCGACGGGGGATTTGCCCTCGCCCACGCGGTAGGCCTCGTCGGCCTTGAAGCGGTGCAGGCCGAGCTTGTCCTCCTCGGCGTAGATGGCGACGGTCTTCTTGCCCATCTCGTTGGCGGCGCGCATGACCCGGATGGCGATCTCGCCCCGGTTGGCGATGAGGATCTTCTTGAACTCGGGCATGGGTGCACTCCGGCGGGCGCGGGACACTGTAGGGATGCTGCGGTGCGGCGCAAGGGGATGTGCGGGGCCCGATTTCTTGTAAGAAATCGGTCCGGTTCCTTCTAAGGAACCGGTCCTGATCCTTTGAAGGATCAGGGGGCGGCGCGGAGGTTGCACGAACAATCGAGGAACAAATCCTTTCACATCGGGTGCGATGGCGCTATCTTCCCCCGCATGACCGCCTCGGATGACACGAACGACGTCGCCCCCGACGTGCCGCTGTCGCAGCGGGCGGTCGCTGCGCGGCCTGCGCCGTATCTGGAGGGGCTGAACCCCGCGCAGCTGGCCGCCGTGCAGGCGCTGGACGGGCCGGTGCTGATGCTCGCCGGCGCGGGCACGGGCAAGACGCGGGCGCTGACGGCGCGGATCGTGCATCTGCTGCGGCTGGGCCGGGCGCGGCCGAACGAGATCCTGGCGGTGACCTTCACCAACAAGGCCGCGCGCGAGATGAAGGACCGGGTGCAACGGATGCTTGGCGAGGTGGCCGAGGGGATGCCGTGGATGGGCACCTTCCATGCGCTCGGCGTGAAGATCCTGCGGCGGCATGCGGAACTGGTGGGGCTGAAGTCGAACTTCACGATCCTCGATGCCGACGACCAGATCCGGCTGCTCAGGCAGCTGATCCAGGCGGCGAACATCGACGAGAAGCGCTGGCCCGCGCGGCTGCTCGCCGGGCTGATCGACGGCTGGAAGAACCGCGCCTTGACGCCGCAAAAGGTGCCCGCCGCCGATGCGGCGGCGTTCAACAGCATGGGGACCGAGCTTTACGAGCAGTACCAGGACCGGCTGCGCGCGCTGAACGCGACCGACTTCGGCGACCTGCTGCTGCACTGCCTGACGATCTTCCAGGGGCACGGCGACGTGCTGGCGCAGTATCAGCGGTGGTTCCGCTTCATCCTGGTGGACGAGTATCAGGACACCAACGTGGCGCAGTACCTGTGGCTGCGGCTGCTCGCGCAGGATCGCCGCAACATCTGCTGCGTGGGCGACGACGACCAGTCAATCTACGGCTGGCGGGGCGCGGAGGTCGGCAACATCCTGCGGTTCGAGAAGGATTTTCCCGGGGCGACGGTGATCCGGCTTGAGCAGAACTATCGCTCGACCGGGCATATCCTGGCCGCCGCGAGCGGGCTGATCGCGGCGAACACGGGGCGGCTGGGCAAGACCTTGTGGACCGCCGGGGAGGACGGAGCGAAGGTGCGCCTGATCGGCCACTGGGACGGCGACGAGGAGGCGCGCTGGGTCGGCGAGGAGGTCGAGGCCTTCCAGCGCGGCACGCGCGGGAACGCGCCGGTCAGCCTGAACCACCAGGCGATCCTGGTGCGGGCGAGCCACCAGATGCGCGCCTTCGAGGACCGGTTCCTGACGATCGGGCTGCCCTACCGGGTGGTCGGCGGGCCGCGGTTCTACGAACGCGCCGAGATCCGCGACGCGATGGCCTATTTCCGGCTGGCGGTCAGCCCCGACGACGACCTCGCCTTCGAGCGGGTGGTGAACCTGCCGAAGCGGGGCCTCGGCGACAAGGGGCAGGCCGACATCCGGCGCGCGGCGCGGGGGATCGGCGGGTCGCTGCGCGACGGCGCGCGGAGCCTGCTGGCAGCCGGGGCGGTGGGGGGCAGGGCCGCGGGCCAGTTGCGGGCGTTCTGCGACGGGATCGACCGCTGGCACGCGGTGACGCGGGGCGAGCATTCGCACGTGCGGCTGGCCGAGACGATCCTCGATGAGTCGGGCTATACCGCGATGTGGCAGGCCGACAGGACGCCCGAGGCGCCGGGGCGGCTGGAGAACCTGAAGGAACTGGTGAAGGCGCTCGAGGCCTTCGAGAACCTGCAGGGGTTCCTCGAGCACGTGAGCCTCATCATGGAGAACGACAGCGAGGAGGCGGCGGAGAAGGTCACGATCATGACGCTGCACGCGGCCAAGGGGCTGGAGTTTCCGGTCGTGTTCCTGCCGGGCTGGGAGGACGGGCTGTTCCCCAGCCAGCGCAGCATGGACGAGAGCGGCGCGAAGGGGCTGGAGGAGGAGCGGCGGCTCGCCTACGTCGGGCTGACGCGGGCGGAGCGGCAGGCGACGGTGAGTTTCGCGTCCAACCGGCGCGTCTACGGGCAGTGGCAGAGCCAGTTGCCGAGCCGCTTCATCGACGAGTTGCCGGCGGCGCATGTGGAGGTGCTGACCCCGCCGGGGCTTTACGGCGGCGGGTTCGGCGCGGCGGCGCCCTCGACGCTCGAGAGCCGGGTGGCAAGGGCCGACGTCTACGCCAGCCCCGGCTGGCAGCGGATGCAGGCGCGCGCCGGGCAGCGGGGGATGGCGGCGCCGGCCGAGGCGCGCGGCATCGTCATCGACGCCACCGCCGTCAGCGCCTATGCGCGCGGCGACCGGGTGTTCCACCAGAAGTTCGGCACCGGGACGGTGACGGGGATCGAGGGCGACAAGCTCGACATCCGGTTCGACAGGGTGGGCGACAAGAAGATCGTGGCGCGGTTCGTCATGGACGCCGACACGGTGGGCGACGTGCCGTTCTGACCGGCGGGATGCGGATCGCGCGCGCGTCGCGCGCACGCCGTCATGTCGCGGACCGGCCTTCGGCCGGACCCGCTCCGGGCCTCCGGCGAGAGTATTCGGGGCCGGAAAGAGGGGGGGTCAGGCGAGTTCGGCGAGGGCCGCGCCAAGGTCGATCGCGCCGTCGTAGAGGGCGCGGCCGGTGATCGCCGTGGCGCGGGCGAGTGCGGCGGTGGCGGCGACGTTGGGGCCGCCCATCGCGCCGTCGCGGTCGATGTCGGTGTAGATCAGCGCCGCGACGCCCGCCTCCTGGTGGCGGCGGGCGAGGTCGGTCGCCTGCACGCCGGTTTCGGTCGCCCAGCCGCGGGTCGCGACGCGGCCCGCGCGCGCGTCGATGCCGATGGCGATGCGGCCGGGATGTTTCCGCGCGGCCCGGGACACGAGGCCGGGGTCCTCGACCGCCGCCGTGCCGAGGATGACGCGGGCCACGCCCGCCCCGATCCAGCGGTCGACCGTCGCGAGGTCGCGGATGCCGCCGCCGAGCTGCACCGGGATGGTGACGGCCGCGAGGATCGCCTCGACCGCCGGGGCGTTCGCCGGCTGCCCGGCGAAGGCGCCGTTCAGGTCCACGAGGTGCAGCCAGCGCGCGCCCGCGTCCTGGAAGGCGCGGGCCTGCGCCGCGGGGTCGGTGCCGAAGACGGTGGCCGCCGCCATGTCGCCGCGCAGCAGGCGGACGCAGGCACCGTCCTTGAGGTCGATGGCGGGGTAGAGGATCATCCGCGCGGTCGTGCCGCAGGCATGGGGTGGCGTCAAGTCGGCGGGCAAGGGCGAGGTCCCGGCCTGCGCCGGGACGCGGGTTTCCTTCGCGACCGTCGCGCCTACGGACGCCAGGCGAGGAAGTTCGCGATCAGGCGCAGGCCGGGTGCCTGCGACTTCTCGGGGTGGAACTGGGTGCCCGCGACGTTGCCGCGGGCGACGATGGCGGTGACCGGGCCGCCGTAGTCGACATGCGCGAGGCGGTCGGCGGGATCGTCGGGGCGCATGGCGTAGGAGTGCACGAAATAGGCATGGTCGCCCGTCGCGATCCCGGTCAGGAGCGGGTGCGGGCGGTCGATGACGAGGTCGTTCCAGCCCATGTGGGGGACCTTGAGGCCTTCGGGCGCAAGGCGCGCGACCTCGCCCGCGATCCAGCCGAGGCCGGGGGTGTCGCGGTCTTCGCGGCCCGTGGTCGCGAGCATCTGCATGCCCACGCAGATGCCGAGAAAGGGTTTGCCCGCCGCCACGGCCTGCCGGATCGCCTCGAGCAGCGCGGGATCGGCGTCGAGCGCGGCGCGGCAGGCGGGGAAGGCGCCGTCGCCGGGCAGGACGATCCGGTCGGCGCGGGCGACCACCTCGGGGTCGGCGGTCACGCGGACCTCGGCCGTCGCCATGCGCCGGAAGGCCTTGGCGGCGGAGTGGAGGTTGCCGAGCCCCGCGTCGACGAGGACCGTGAGGCTCACAGGCTGCCCTTGGTCGAGGGGATGCCGGTCGCGCGGGGGTCGGGTTCGACCGCCATGCGCAGCGCGCGGGCGGTGGCCTTGAAGGCGGCCTCGGCGATGTGGTGGCTGTTGACGCCGCGGATGAGGTCGAGGTGGAGCGTGATGCCGCCGTGGGTGGACAGGGCCTGGAAGAACTCGCGCACGAGCTCGGTGTCGAAGCTGCCGATCCTGGGCGCGGTGAAGGGGACGGACCAGGCGAGCCAGGGCCGGCCCGAGAGGTCGAGCGCGCAGGCGACCTGGGTGTCGTCCATGGCGAGGCGGCAGTCGCCGTAGCGGCGGATGCCGGCCTTGTCGCCCAGCGCCTGCGCGAGCGCCTGGCCGAGGGCGATGCCGGTATCCTCGACCGTGTGGTGGTCGTCGATGTGCAGGTCGCCCGTGGTGTGGATGTCGAGGTCGATCAGGCTGTGGCGGGCGAGCTGGTCGAGCATGTGGTCGAAGAAGCCCACGCCCGTGTGGATGCTGCGCGCGCCGCTGCCGTCGAGGTCGAGGCGGGCGGTGATGGTCGTCTCGGCGGTCTGCCGGGTGATCGTGGCGCTGCGCATGGCGCGGGTTATAGGCGCGCGGGGCGCGAAGATGAAGGCCGCTTGCGCGAGCGGGTGGCGGCGAGGACCACGGTCAGGAGCGCGACGACCGCGATGGTCCCGGCGGCCGAGACGGCGTAGGGCAGGCCGAGCGCGGCGGGGAGCGCCGCGGCGAGGAGCGGCCCGGTGACGGCGGCCAGCGCGGCCAGCCCGAGCGCCAGTGCAAGCTGGCGTCCGGCGGTGGGGGCGAGCGCCCAGGCGGCGGCGGCGGGGCAGACGAGCATGGCGATGACGAGGATCGCCCCCACCGCCGAGAAGGCCGCGACGGCGGACAGGGTCGCGAGCCCCGTCACCAGCACGCCGAGCGCGCGGACGGGCAGGCCCTGCATCCGCGCCTGCAGCGGGTCGAAGGCGGCGGCCGCGAGCGGGCGGTGCAGGAGCGCGACGACCGCGACGGTGACGAGCGCGACCGGGGCCATCCAGGCGAGGTCCACCGGCAGGGTGGCCAGCGCCGCAGGGTTGGCGAGCGCGGACCAGGAGGTCCCGTCGAGCCAGATCAGGCTTTCGAGGTTGCCGAAGAGCGCGTGCTCGACATCGAGGTGCACGTTCTCGGCCCCCGCCTGTTCCACCAGCACGACGCCGGCCGCGAACATCGCGGTGAAGACGATGGCCATGGCCGCGCCGCCGTCGATGCCCGCCCGGCGCAGGAGGGCGATGAGGCCGACCGCCACCGCCGCGGCGACGAGCGAGCCCGCGGCGATCAGCGGCGGGATGATCGACCCGGTCACGAGGAAGGCCCCGACGACCCCCGGCAGGACGACGTGGCTGAGCGCGTCGCCGAGCATCGCCTGGCGGTTCAGCACGAGGAAGGTGCCGGTCGCGGCGCAGGACAGCGCGGCGCAGAGCGCGATCAGGATCGGCGGCAGGGTCAGGGCGAGGAAGGGGTCCATCAGCGCGCCCCGACGGGCGGCCCGCCCCGACGCCGCCCGATGCGGAGCAGCCCGCGCGGGGCCGCGACGAGGGACAGCACGAGGATCCCCGCCGCGAGAAGGACGATGACCGGCCCGGTCGGCAGGTCGGGTGCCGCGGCCGACAGCGCCGCGCCGACCCAGCCCGACAGCCCGCCGATCGCGGCGGAGGTCGCGGCCATCGCGGCGACCGATGCCGTCCACATCCGCGCCGCCGCCGCCGGGATGACGAGCAGCGCCACGATCAGGATCAGGCCGACGACATAGAGCCCGACCAGCACCACGCCCATCACCAGCGCCATCAGCGCGGCGTCCGTGCGGGCGGGCGACACCCCCATCATCCGCGCCTGCACCGGGTCGAAGGCGGTCAGCGCCAGGGCGCGGCGCAGCACCGCGACGGCGGCCACCACCGCCAGCGCCAGCGCGGCCACGGTCCGGGCGTCGGCCTGCAGCATCGCCGAGGCCTGGCCGAGCAGCACCGTCTCGAGCCCCGCCGGGCGGCCGATGCCCGCCGACTGCACCACCGTCAGCACCACGATCCCCGCGCCGTAGAAGCCGGCGAGGACGGCGGCGATGGCCGCATCGTCGGGCAGGCGCGCGGCGAGCCAGCCCTGCAGCCACAGCCCCGCGGCGGCGGTGAGGGCGGCCCCGAGCATCAGCCCCGGCAGCCAGCGCCCGTCGAGGCCGAGGGTCGCCATGACGAGGAACGCCGCGCCGATGCCGGGCAGGGTCGCGTGCGCCATGGCGTCCGACACCAGCACCCGGCGGCGCAGATACAGGAACGCCCCCACGGCCCCGGCGGCGAGGCCGAGGCAGGCCGCGGCGAGCGTGACGAGCGTGGCGTTCCATCCCGCCTGCAGGGTCAGCGCCTCCCACATGGCGTCAGGCCGGCAGCGCGGCCGGCGGGACGTAGGCGCGCGCGACGGTGGCGGCGTCGAGGACCTGCGCCGCCGGGCCTTCGGCGACCACGCGGCGGTTGACGAGCACGGCGCGGTCGAACAGGTCGCGCACCGTCTGGATGTCGTGGTGGATGGCGATGACGCTGCGCCCGGCCGCCACGAGGTCGCGCAGGATGGCGAGGATCGCGGCCTCGGTCGCCGCATCGACCCCGGCGAAGGGTTCGTCGAGGATGAAGAGCTCGGGCGCCTGCACCAGCGCGCGGGCGATGAAGGCGCGCTGCTGCTGGCCGCCCGACAGGGCGCCGATCTGGCGGGTGGCGAGGTCGGACAGGCCGACGCGGGCGATGGCCGCGTCGATCCGGGTGCGGAGCGCGGGGGTGAGGCGGCCGAGGAGGCCGGTCTGGCGGAAGAGGCCCATCGCCACCACGTCGCGGACGCGGGCGGGAAAGTCCCAGTCGACGCCCGCGCGCTGGGGGACGTAGGCCACGCGCGGCAGGGCGCGGTCGCGCGGCTCGCCGAGGATCGCGACCTCTCCGCCATGCGGCAGGAGGCCGAGGACGGCCTTGACGAGCGTGGACTTGCCCGCGCCGTTCGGCCCGACGATGGCGGTCAGCGTGCCGCGCGGCACGCGCAGGTGCACGTCGTGCAGGACCGGCCCCTGCGCGTAGCCCGCGGTCAGGCCGCGCAGGGCGAGCGCGGGGTCGGCCTGCGGCAGGGGCGTGGGGTCCACCATCACGCGGCCGCGAGCCTTCCGTCCATCCCGCCCGCCGGTGCCTCGCCGCCCAGCGCGCGGATGATCGTCGTCAGGTTGTGGTCCATCATGCCTACCCAGGTGCCCTCGTAGGTGCCGGACGCGCCCATCGCGTCGCTGAAGAGTTCGCCGCCGATCGTGACCGTCCAGCCGCGCGCCGCAGCACCTTCGACCAGCGCGCGCACCGCGCGGTCGCTGACCGAGCTTTCGACGAAGACCGCGGGCACCCGGCGGGCCACGATCAGGTCCACGAGTTCGGCGATGCGCTGGAGGCCGGCCTCGCTTTCGGTCGACATGCCCTGCACGCCCGCGACCTCGATCCCGTAGGCGCGCGACAGGTAGCCGAAGGCGTCGTGCGCGGTGATGAGGAGCCGCCGTTCGGGCGGGATGGTGGCCAGGCCCGCGCGCGCGAAGGCGTCCAGCCGCGCGGCATCGGCGCGGAAGGCGTCGGCCCCCGGGGTGGCGGGCAGGGGGGCGGCGAGCACGCTGTCGGCCCAGAGCAGCGGGTCCATCCAGACGTGCGGGTCGATCTGGCCGGGAAAGGCCGGGTCGGTGCGCAGGCGGGCGGGGTCGACATGGTCGCCGAGGACGATCACGCCGCGGCCGTCGGCGCGCAGCCGCGCCACGAGGCCCGCGAACTGCGCCTCGAGGTTCAGGCCGTGCACGACCACGAGGTCGGCCTGCGTCAGCGCCAGGATGTCGGTGCGCGTCGGGCGGTGGGTGTGCGGGTCGACGCCCGGGTCGAGCAGCGCCGTGACCGGCTGGCCGGTCACCCGCGCGAGGCTGTCGGCGATCATGCCGGTCGTGGCGACGATCCCCGCGCCCTGCGCGCGGGCGAGGCCCGGCAGCAGCGCCAGGGTGCCGGCGGTGGCGAGGAGGGAGCGGCGGTCGATCATCGGGCACCTCTGCGACGTGTCGCCCGAGTTATGAGAATGGTTCGCAAAGTCAACAGCCGTTGCGAATGTTTCGCAACCTCAGGCCAGCGCCGCGGCCAGCGCGTCGATCACCGCGCGGATGCGCGGCAGGTGGCGCAGGTCCTCGTGCGTGACGACCCAGGCCTCGCGCCGCAGCGCGATGGCGGGGCAGAGGCGGAGGAGGCCGGCCGCCACGCGGGTCTGGCACACCCCCGCGCCCACGCCCGCGCGGATCGCGGCGAGCTGCGCGAGGTCGTCGTCGGTGCGCAGGACGGTGCGGGCGGGGTGGGGCAGGCCCAGCGCCGCGAAGCCCTGCGCGATCAGGTCGCGCCGGTCGTCGCCGACGAAGGGCACGGTCGCCTGCAGCGTCGCGTAGGCGATGTCGGCCGCCGCCAGGCCGGGCGCGGCGAAGAGGCCGACCTCGACCGCCGCGACCTTGCGCGCCACGATCCGGTCCTGCCCCGGCGGGCCGAGCCGCACGGCCACGTCGGCCTCGTGCCGCAGGATGTCCTCGACCCGGTTGGTCAGCGCGAGTTCGACCGTGAGGCCGGGGTGCGCGCGGGCGAGGCGGGCGAGGGCGGCGGGCAGGATCTCCACCCCGATCAGCGCGGGGCAGGAGAGGCGGACGGTGCCCTCGACCCGGTCGCGCGCGCCCTGGGCCGCGCGCAGGAAGGCGCGGGCGGCGGCGTCGATCGTGGCGGCCAGCGCCGCGAGGTCGTCGGCCCCGGCGAGCGGCGTCAAACCTTGGGTGTCGCGGGTGAAGAGCGGCGTGCCGAGCCGCGCCTCGAGCGCCTCGATCTGCCGCCGGACGGTCGGCTGCGACAGGCCGAGGGCGCGCGCGGCCCCCGACAGGCTGCCCGCGCGATGCACGGCGCGCCAGGCGGCGATCAGGTCCCAGGCGGGGTCGTTCGTCATTTCGTTGCAGGCGGATGAACATCGTTCGACAATGGCGTTGAGCGTCGCACCGCGCCATCTTTCCGGCAAGGCCAAACCGGCCCGTGACAGGAGAGACGATCATGACCACCCCGATGTCCCCCTCCCCCATGTCGGCCTCGGGCACCGTCACCGGCGCGCCCGGCCTGATCCTGCGCGCCGAGGGGGCCGCGATCCTGGCCGTGGCGGCGACGGCCTATGGCACGCTCGGCTTCGGCTGGTGGCTGTTCGCGCTGATGTTCCTGGTGCCCGACCTGTTCATGGCGGGGTATCTGGCGGGTCCGCGCGTCGGGGCCTGGGTCTACAACCTCGGCCACACGACGCTGCTGCCGCTGGCGCTGGCGGCGGCGGGATGGGCCGCGGGCGGGGGGTCGGCGCTGGCGCTGGGGCTGATCTGGCTGGCCCATGTGGGCTTCGACCGGCTGGCGGGCTATGGGCTGAAATGCCCCGACGCCTTCCGGCACACGCACCTGGGGTAATGCAAACGGGCACCCGCAGGGGTGCCCGTATGCGCGTCCGGTCTGGAGCGGGCGATGAGATTCGAACTCACGACCCTAACCTTGGCAAGGTTATGCTCTACCCCTGAGCTACGCCCGCCCCGTTGCCGGTGGCGGGGATGTATAAAGCCGGGCGGCGCGGCGCAAGGGGAAAATCATTCGACCCGGACGGTCTGCCGCAGCGCGCCGGTGGCGGCGTCGAAGATCAGGATGCGGCCGTCGGAGGTGACGACGGCATACCAGCCGGGGCCGGCCGTGACCGCGGTGGGGAAGGCGTCGGCGGGCAGGGAGATCGCGGCGGGCAGGGGCGAGGGCGCGGGGCGCAGCCGGGTGACAAGCAGGGCGACGATGGTTATGACGCCCGCGATCATCACGATCATCAGGGTGATGACCAGCCATTTCAGGAACCGCAGGCCGGGCGGAAGCGCGGCGTCGCGAAGGGGGTCGTCCGTGCCGTCCATCTCCGTCACCCTGGGGCAGGCGGGCCGGCTTGACAAGGTGCTGGCCGGGGCGGTGCCGCCGGAGGCCGCGCTGTCGCGGTCGCGGCTGGCGCGGATCATCGCCGACGGGGGCGTGCGGCGGGCGGGCGCCGCGCTGACCGACGCGAGCGCCGCGGTGGCGGCGGGCGAGGTGCTGGAGGTGGCCTGGACCGAGGCCGTCCCCCCGGCCGACGCGGGCCAGGACATCCCGCTGGCGGTGGTGTATGAGGACGACGACCTGATCGTCGTCGACAAGCCCGCGGGGATGGTCGTGCATCCCGCGCCGGGGTCGCCCGACGGCACGCTCGTCAACGCGCTGATCGCGCATTGCGGCGACCGGCTCGCGGGGGTCGGGGGCGCGCGGCGGCCCGGGATCGTGCACCGGATCGACAAGGATACGACCGGCCTGATCGTCGCGGCGAAGACCGACCGGGCGCACCACGGCCTGTCGGCGCAGTTCGCGGCGCATGCGGTCGACCGCGCCTACCTTGCCGTCGCGCATGGGGTGCCGGGCGCGGGCGACCCGCGGCTGCGGGGCCTGCGCGGCGTGACGGTGGAGCCGGGGGGCGTGATCGTGGTGGCGACGCAGCTCGACCGGCACCCGACCGACCGGCAGCGCCAGGCGGTCTGCTGGGGGGAGAAGGGCCGCCATGCCGTGACGCGCGTGGCGGTGGAGGCGGTGCTGGCGGGCGGGGCCGCGAGCCTGCTGCGCTGCCGGCTGGAGACGGGGCGGACGCACCAGATCCGCGTGCACATGGCCTATGCCGGGCATCCGCTGGTCGGCGACCCGACCTACGGCGCGCGCCGCCGCCTGCCCGGCCGGGTGCCGGGGGCCGACGCCGCGAATGCCTTTCCGCGCCAGGCGCTGCACGCGGCGCGGCTGGGGTTCGTGCATCCGGTCAGCGCGGCGCGACTGTCCTTCGACAGCCCGCTGCCCGCGGACATGGCGCACCTTCTGGCCGCGCTCGGCGGCTGAGCCCGCGCCTCGCCCCCGGCGCCTTGCAGGCCGCCGCCGGACCCCGGCTGCGCGCCCTTGTGCCCGGCCCGTCCGCGGCGTATGCCCTGCGGCGTTCCGCCCCCGCGCAGGGCGGCCAGGTTCCGTGCCACGATGCCGCGCGGGCATCCCGCCCACCCTGCGCCCGGACCGGGCACCACGCTCAGATGACGCACGCTCCCCCTTCCCCCCCGATGCTCGCCGGCCCCGAGGCGCTGGACATCGCCGACTACCTGCGCGCCGGGCAGGACGGCGGCGACATCCACGAGGGCCGGCAGGGCCAGCGCGGGATGCTCGCGCTGGCGCTCGGCGCGGTGGGGGTGGTCTACGGCGACATCGGCACCTCGCCGCTCTATGCCTTCCGCGAGGCGTTGCTCGCGACGGGGGCGACCGTGCCGGGGCATGCCGAGGTGCTGGGGCTGCTGTCGCTCTTGATCTGGACGCTGTTCCTGGTCGTGACGGTGAAATACGTCTTCGTCCTCTTGCGCGCCGACAACCGGGGCGAGGGCGGGATCCTCGCGCTTTACACGCTGGTGCGGCTGGCGACGGGGCGGCGGTCGATCCCGGTGATGATCCTCGCGGTGTCCGGGGCGGCGCTGTTCGCGGGCGATGCGGCGATCACGCCCGCGATCTCGGTGCTGTCGGCGGTCGAGGGGATGGACCTGATCGTGCCCGCGCTGCAGCCCTGGGTCATCCCGGTCACGCTCGCGATCCTCGTCGCGCTGTTTGCCGTGCAAGGCACCGGCACGGCGCGGGTCGCGCTGTTCTTCGGGCCGGTCACGCTCGTGTGGTTCCTGGTCCTGGCGGGCCTCGGCCTGTGGCATGTCGCCGACAATCCGGTCGTCGTCGCGGCCTTCAACCCGGTCTGGGGCGTCGGCTTCCTGGTCCAGAACCCCGGCATCGCCTTCGTCGTGCTGGGGGCGGTGTTCCTGGCGGTGACCGGGGGCGAGGCGCTCTATGCCGACCTCGGCCACTTCGGGCGGCGGCCGATCACGCTGGCCTGGTTCGGGCTGGTGCTGCCCGCGCTCGTCATCAACTACATGGGCCAGGGCGCGATGATCCTGGCCTACCCCGAGCGGGCCGAGGATGCGTTCTTCGCCATGGCGCCGGACTGGGCGCTGCCGTTCCTCGTGATCCTCGCCACCATGGCCACGGTCATCGCGAGCCAGGCGGTGATCTCGGGCGCATTCTCGATGGCGCGGGGCGCGGTGCAGCTCGGCTTCCTGCCGCGGCTGCGGATCGTCCACACGGCGGAAGGGCAGTCGGGGCAGATCTACATCGGGGCGGTCAACTGGCTCTTGCTGTTCGGCGTGCTGTGGATCGTGCTGGCCTTCGGATCCTCGACCGCGCTCGCCGCGGCCTACGGGATCGCGGTGACGGGCACGATGGTGCTGACGACGACGCTGGGGGTGATGCTGCTGATCCGGTCGGGGCGGCTGGGGGTGGTGCCGGCGATCCTGCTCGCCGCCCCCGTCGCGCTGGTGGAATACGTCTTCCTCGCCTCGAACCTGATGCGGGTCGGCGACGGGGGCTACGTGCCGCTTCTGATCGCGCTGGTGCTGGGGCTGGTCATGTGGATCTGGTGGCGGGGCGCGCAACTGGTGCGGGCGCGCGTCTACGGCAGCGCGATCACCGTGCCGTCGTTCGTCAAGATGATGGCGACGTCGTCGGTCCACGTCATTCCCGGCACGGCCTTCTTCCTGACGCCGGACCCCGGCGTGGTGCCCTCGGCGCTGCTGCACAACCTCAAGCACAACCGCGTGCTGCACGAACAGACCGTGCTCCTGACGGTCGAGACGCTGCGGGTGCCCTACGCGACCGCCGCCGAACGCGCGGCGGTGGAGCCGCTCGGCGGCCATGTCCTGCGGCTGACGCTGCGCTTCGGCTTCATGGAGACGCCGAACATCAGCCGCGCCATGGGCCATGCCCGGCAGGCGGGGCTGCGGTTCGACGTGATGACCTCGACCTTCTTCCTCGGCCGCAGGCGGGCGGTCGCCACGGGCCGCGGGATCGAGCTTCTGCTCGACCGCGCCTACGTCGCGCTGACGCGCTTTTCGGCCGACCCGTCGGACTACTACCACCTGCCGCGCGACCGCGTGGTCGAACTGGGCGAGCGGGTGGCGATCTAGAAGATCGTGAAGGACGCGGCGGTGACGGCGTTGCCGTTCACCACGGCAAGGACCTGTGCCGCCGCCCCGCCGACGCCGTCGGGGTCGTAGCGCAGGAGGCGGGTGTCGGTCTCGAACAGGATGCGGTCGGTGGCGTCGAGCGCGAGGCCCGTGGTGCCCGCCCGGAACGCCGACGGCGCGAGCGTGCCGGGGTCGAGCGCGCGGAACACCGCGTCATCCAGCAGGATCCGGTCGCCGACGCGAAAATCGGTGATCGTGTCGCGGTTGGCCGGGCCCGGGGCCGCGCCGAAGACGAAGCGGTCGGCCCCTGCCCCGCCGGTCAGCACGTCCTGCCCGCGCGCGCCCGACAGCGTGTCGTTGCCGTCGCCGCCGAGCAGCGTGTCGCGCAGGGAACCGCCCGTCAGGCTGTCGTCTCCGCCCTCGCCGCTGACCGATCCGACGACCCGGCCGCCGGTGCCGAGGTAGGCGTCGTTCCCGGTGCCGAGCAGGACGCCGCCGATCATCGTGCCGGAATTGACGACCGTTGTGACGATCTGCGTGCCGATGTCGCGCAGGCTTTGAACGCCGCCATCGATGACGCCGCTGTTGAACAGGGTGGGGCCCATGGGGTTCAGGCCGTCCAGAAGGACGCCGGTATCGTCGCCGCGGATCGTGCCGAAGTTCCTGACGACGGATTCGCCGACGTCCGTGCCGGTTACGAGATACAGCGCCCCTAACGGACCGCCGAAGGATTCGATCAGGCCGCGGTTGACCAGATTGAAGTTGTTAAAAACCGTGAAGCCCGCCCCGAAGGCGGTCAACCCGGTGATCTGCGCGGTCGTGCCGAAGACGACCCGCGTTTCGTCGAGGATCCCGGAGTTGGCGATGCCGCCGATTGCACCTACAAGCGCGCCATTGACGATCGCGCGCTGTCCGGTCGTCCACGCGAGCACGACGGCGAAGCCGTCGGTCGATCCGAGCGTGATCCCCACCCCGACGAAGAGATTGTCGGCCGGGGCGACGGAGATGGCCGTTCCGGAGGTGATCACGGACGACGGAATGATCCAGGCCATGTGCAATTCCTTTGTGTGAAAGACCGTCAGGCTGGCATGACGTTGCATTTCCGCACAGCGGACATCGTGTCGCAGCGTGACGTTCGCGTGAGATGGCCGTCACAGGGCTTACCGCCGCCCACAAAGCCCTACATGCTTCGTCAACTTTTGCGGCGCAGGGTGCCTTGAACGGCGGTCGGGCGTTGCTACATTAGACGGTCCCGGGGGCTGATGGCACCGGGCACACCATAGGGGGCACGATTGAGCACCTACGCGAACCTTCCCGCACCGAGCCCCGAACAGGGGCTGAACCGTTACATGCAGGAAATCCGCAAATTCCCGCTGCTGGAGCCGGAACAGGAATACATGCTGGCCAAGGCCTGGGTCGACCACCAGGACACCAAGGCCGCGCACCAGCTGGTGACGAGCCACCTGCGGCTCGCGGCCAAGATCGCCATGGGCTACCGCGGCTACGGCCTGCCGCAGGCCGAGGTCATCTCTGAGGCGAACGTGGGCCTGATGCAGGCGGTCAAGCGGTTCGACCCCGAGCGGGGCTTCCGGCTTGCGACCTACGCGATGTGGTGGATCCGGGCGAGCATCCAGGAATACATCCTGCGGTCGTGGAGCCTGGTGAAGCTCGGCACCACGTCGGCGCAGAAGAAGCTGTTCTTCAACCTGCGCAAGGCCAAGGCCAAGGTCGGCGCGCTGGAGGAGGGCGACCTGCGGCCCGAGAACGTCGCGCGGATCGCGCACGACCTGTCGGTGACCGAGGCCGAGGTGGTGGAGATGAACCGCCGCCTCGCAGGCAGCGACGCGAGCCTGAACGCAACCGTCGGGGGGGACGGCGAATCCTCCACGCAGTGGCAGGACTGGCTCGAGGACGAGGACAGCGACCAGGCCGAGGCCTATGCCGAGCGCGACGAGCTCGACGCCCGCCGCGCGCTCCTGACCCAGGCGATGGGTGTCCTGAACGCGCGCGAGCGCGACATCCTGGTCGAACGGCGGCTGGCCGACCAGCCCGTGACGCTGGAGGAATTGTCGGAAAAGTATCAGGTCAGCCGCGAGCGCATCCGGCAGATCGAGGTCCGCGCGTTCGAAAAGCTGCAGGAGAAGATCCGCCAGCTCGCCCGCGGCAAGGGCATGGGCGTGCCCGCGTAACGCGCTTACGGGGCGCGGTCGCCGCGCCCCGGTCGCGCATGGCGGCGATGACCGGCAGGAGCGACCGGCCCCGTGGGGTCAGCGCATCGTCCACGCGGGGTGGCACGACCGGAAAGACGGTGCGGGCCAGGCGCGACGGCACGGGCTTTGCGCGGGTCGGCTTGCAGCGGCCGCCGATCCGGGTGAGGCAGGCTCAGGCGAGGCGGCGCAGCGCGCGCAGCGCCTCCGGCAGGGCGAGCGCCGCGGTCGCCACCGCAAGCACGGTCGCGGCCTGGCACCAGGCGCAGAGGGCCTTGTTGTCCTGCCATTCCTCGGCCGCGAGCTTGGCGGCCGTGGCCACGTCGTAGGCGGCCTTGGCCGCGAGCGCGACGGGCAGCGCCGGATTGTCCCGCGCCCGGTCGGCCCCGCCTGCGCCGGCCAGGATCGCCGTCGCGGCGAAGGTCGCGGTCATCAGCAGCCCGTCGGGCGTCTGCAGCCGCTTGTAGGCATAGTCCGACGCATCGACGCGGTCGCTGTCGAAGGGGCCGACGGGCGGGTCGGGCAGGTGGCGGATGATCCCGGTCTGGTAGGCCCCGACGACCGCCCCGATCGCGGCGTTGACCAGCGACAGGCCGACGATCCAGCGCCGCCGCGTCAGGTCGGGGGTGACGGCGGTGCGCAGGTCGGTGCTGAGTTCGGTCGGCGTCATGGCGGGCCTCGCTGCGGACATCGCCGGACAAGCCGCGCGGCGGCGCGATGTTCCCGCAGTTTGCGATTGCCGCACGCCCGCCCTGCCGGTAACACGCCCGGGTGCCGGAAAGGGGCTGCCCATGAAGATGACCGACACGTTCCTCAAGCCCATGCACCCCGAAGGCTGGAGGTTCGTCGCCATCTTCGCGGCGGTGACGCTGATCCTGTTCTGGCTGTGGGAGCCGCTGGGCTGGATCGGGGTCGGGCTGACCGTCTGGTGCTACTCCTTCTTCCGCGATCCCGTGCGGTCGGTGCCGCAGGACGAAGGCCTGATCCTGTCGCCCGCCGACGGGGTGGTCAGCCTGATCGAGCCCGCCGTCCCGCCGCGCGAGCTGGGCCTGGGCGAAGAGGCGCTGACGCGGGTCAGCGTGTTCATGAGCGCGTTCGACTGCCACGTGAACCGCGCGCCCGTCGCGGGCAGGATCACCGCCATCGCCTACCGGCCCGGCACCTTCGTGAACGCGAGCCTCGACAAGGCGTCCGAGGACAACGAGCGGAACGCGCTGGCGATCTGCATGGCCGACGGGCGGACGCTGGCCGTCGTCCAGATCGCGGGGCTGGTCGCGCGGCGCATCCTGTGCTGGGCCAGGCCCGGCGACGCGATCGCGGCGGGGGAGCGGTTCGGGCTGATCCGCTTCGGCTCGCGCCTGGATGTGTATCTGCCCGAGGGCGTGGCCCCGCTGGTGACGCTCGGCCAGACGATGATCGCGGGGGAAACCCCGGTGGCGCGGCTGTCCAACGCCGTTCCGGCCGTGAAGCGCGACATCTGATGCCCCGCACCCGCCGCGAACTGCCGCTCGTCCAGCTCTTGCCGAACATGCTGACGGTCGCGGCGCTGTGCGCGGGTCTCACGGCGATCCGCTTTGCCATCGCGGGCAACTTCGGGCTGTCGGCGGGGCTCGTGGTGCTGGCGGCGGTGCTGGACGGGCTGGACGGGCGGCTCGCGCGGCTGCTGAAATCGGAATCCGAGATCGGGGCCGAGCTCGACAGCCTGGTCGACTTCGTGAACTTCGGCGTGGCCCCGGGGATCGTCCTGTATCTCTGGGCGCTCGACGACATGCCCCGGGCGGGCTGGATCGCGGCGCTGATCTACATCGTCTGCTGCCTGCTGCGGCTCGCGCGGTTCAACATCATGAACCGGGCGCCGGATGGCGATGCGGCGCATTTCACCGGCGTGCCGTCCCCCGCGGGCGCGATGCTGGCCTTCATGCCGCTGTTCTTCACCCTGATGTTGCAGGGAAATGTCACGCTCCCCCCGGTCGTGGTGGCGGTCTGGATGGTGACCGTGGGCGCGCTGATGATCGGGCGATTCCCGACGCCGAGCTTCAAGAAGGCCACCGTCTTCGCCGACCAGGTGCGCTACGTCGTGGTGGCCTTCGTCGCGCTGGCGGCGGCGCTCTTGACCTATCCGTGGGAGACGCTCTTCGCGCTCGGCCTCGTCTACGGGGCGGTGCTGGTGGGGACGGCGCTGCGGCGGCGCAGGACGGGCGAGGGCGACTGAACCGCTTTCCGTGCCGCGCGGGGTGGGGTATCGCTGGGGCGCAACAGGAAGGGAGGCGCGGATGCAGCCGGTCAGATGGGGCGTGCTGGGGGCGGCAAGGTTCGCGCGCGAGCAGATGGCACCAGCGATCCACGCGGCCAGGGGGGCGGAGCTGGTGGCGCTCGCGACCTCGGACGCGGGCAAGGCCGAGGGGTTCCGGGAGTTCTGCCCGGGGCTGCGGGTGCATGACGACTACGCCGCGCTGCTGGCCGATCCGGGCGTGGATGCCGTCTATATTCCCCTGCCGAATCATATGCATGTGGACTGGACGCTGAAGGCGCTGGCGGCCGGCAAGCATGTGCTGTGCGAGAAGCCGATCGCCTTGCGGGCGGAGGAGATCGACCGGATCATCGCGGCGCGGGACGCCTCCGGGCTGCTCGCGGCCGAGGCCTACATGATCGTCCACCACCCGCAGTGGCAGCGCGCGAAGGCCTGGGTGCAGGGCGGCGAGATCGGCCGCGTGATCCACGCCGACGCGCAGTTTTCCTTCCGGCTTCTGGACATGGACAACATCCGCAACCGCGCCGACGCAGGGGGCGGGTCGTTGCGCGACATCGGGGTCTATACTTTCGGGTCGATGCGCTTCGTGACGGGGCAGGAGGCCGAGACGGTCGAGGCGCGGATCGGGTGGGAGAACGGGATCGACGCCTATGCCCATGTCTTCGGGACGTTTTCGGGCGGTGCGACGTTCGCGTCGACGACCTCGATGCGGATGTACAACCGGCAGGTCGTGACCTTCCAGGGCGAGACGGGGATGGTGCGCGTGGAGGGCGGGCCGTTCAACGCGAACGTCAACGACCTGGCCAAGGTGGAACTGCACACGGGCGGCAACAAGGTGCTGACCGAGCGGTTTCCGGGGGTGAACCACTACGTCCTGCAGGTGGAGGCCTTCGGGCGGTCGGTGCGCGAGGGGGCGGCCTATCCCTGCCCGCTGGAGTTCGTGCGCGGGACCCAAGGGATGATCGACCGGGCGTATGCGGGGGCGCCCCCGGGACGCTGACCGCAGGTGCCTCTCCGGCGGGACCGACCGCCGGAGCCGTCGCGATGATGTCCTGAAGAAGACGGGAGCGCGGCAACCGTCCGGCTGTCTTGACGGGACATCAAGGTGAATGCCCCGCTGTCCCCGGGCACGGGGGTGACAGCCTTCATCTTCCTGAAAATATCCCCGCCGGAGGCATCCGCCCTGCCCGCTTTCCGGTGGCCGGGCAGGCGATCCCGACCCGCGCGCGGGCGGCCCTCAGCCCATCGCCTCGAGCTCGTCGATGAACCCCGCGATCATGCTCAGCCCCTTGTCCCAGAACCCGGGGTCGCTCGCGTCGAGGCCGAAGGGGGCGAGGAGTTCGCGGTGGTGCATCGAGCCGCCGGCCTTCAGCATCGCCAGATACTTCTCCTGAAAATCCGGCAGCCCGTGCGCGTAGGCCGCGTAGAGGGCGTTCACCAACCCGTCGCCGAAGGCGTAGGCGTAGACGTAGAAGGGGGAGTGGACGAAGTGGGGGATGTAGCTCCAGAAGGTCTGGTAGCCGTCCATGAACTCGAAGGCGTCGCCGAGGCTCTCCGCCTGCACGCTCATCCACAGGGCGTTGATGGCGTCGGGGGTGAGCTCGCCGTCCTTGCGGGCGGCGTGGAGCTTGCATTCGAAGTCGTAGAAGGCGATCTGGCGGACGACGGTGTTGATCATGTCCTCGACCTTGCCGGCGAGGAGGGTCTTGCGTTCCTCGGGGGTCTTGGCCGCGTCGAGCAGCGCCCGGAAGGTCAGCATCTCGCCGAAGACGCTCGCGGTTTCGGCCAGCGTCAGGGGAGTGCTGGACAGCAGTTCCCCCTGGCCCGCCGCCAGCACCTGGTGGACGCCGTGGCCGAGCTCGTGCGCCAGCGTCATGACGTCGCGCGGTTTGCCGAGGTAGTTCAGCATGACGTAGGGGTGGACGGTGGTGACGGTCGGGTGGGCGAAGGCGCCGGGGGCCTTGCCGGGTGTCACGGCGGCGTCGATCCAGCCTTTGGTGAAGAAGGGCCGCGCGAGATCGGCCATGCGGGGGTCGAACTGGCCGTAGGCGTTCAGGACGATGTCCTGGGCCTCCGCCCAGCCGACGGTGCGGGCGTCGGAGAGCGAGAGGGGGGCGTTGCGGTCCCAGACCTGGAGTTTCTCCAGCCCCATCCACCGGGCTTTCAGCCGGTAGTAGCGGTGCGAGAGCTTGGGGTAGGCGGCGACCACGGCGTCGCGCAGCGCCTGGACGACCTCGGGTTCGACGTCGTTGGACAGGTGCCGGCCGGTCTGCGGCGTGGGCATCTTGCGCCAGCGGTCGGTGATGTCCTTCTCCTTGGCCAGCGTGTTGTGGATGCGCGCGAAGAGCTTGATGTTGCGGTCGAACACCGTGGCGAGCGCGCGGGCGGCGGCCTCGCGCTTGGTCCGGTCGGTGTCGGTGAGGAGGTTGAGGGTGGATTCGAGGTTGAGCGGTTCGTCCTCGCCCGCGACGGTGAAGGTCAGGCCCGCCATGGTCTCGTCGAAGAGGCGGTTCCAGGCGGCGGCGCCGACGGTGGACTGGTCGTGCAGGAAACGTTCGAGCTCGTCCGAGAGCTGGTGGGGGCGCATGGCGCGCATGCGGTCGAAGACGGGTCTGTAGCGGGAGAGGTCGGTGTTCTGGCCGAGAAGCGCGCTCAGGTGCGCGTCGTCGAGGCGGTTGAACTCGAGCGTGAAGAAGACGAGCGGGGTGGTGGCGGCGGTGATGCGGTCCTGCGCGTCGGCCATGAACTTGGCGCGGTCGCTGTCCATGGTGTTCTGGTAGTAGCGGAGGCCCGCGTAGGACATGACGCGGCCGGCGGTGGTCTCGATGGCCTCGTAGGCGCGGACGCAGGTCAGGAGGGCTGCCGCGTCGAGGGTGGCGAGGCGGCCTTCGTAGGTGGCGGCGAAGGCGGCGGCGTCGGCGGTGACGGCGGCGAGGTCGCGGGCGAACTCGGGCGCGTCGGGGCCTGGGTAGAGGTCGCGGAGGTCCCATTCGGGCAGGTCGCCGAGGCTGCCGCCGGAGGTCGGGTTGGCGTCATGGGTGCGGCGGTCGTGGATCATGGGGGCCTCCGGGGGTTGGCGGTGACCTAGTGCGGCGGGGGGCGGGGCGCAACCCGGCGGGGAAGGACCACCGCGTCCCGGGCTGCGCCGGGACGCGTGGTTCCAGGGGGGCCCGGTCAGCCTGCCGCCGCCAAGAGCGCGCGCAGCGTGTCGAGCGTGTCGATCTCGTCCGCGGGCTTGTCGCGGCGCCAGCGGAGCATCCGGGGGAAGCGCAGCGCGATTCCGGACTTGTGGCGGGGGGAGGCCTGGATGCCCTCGAACCCGATCTCGAAGACCTGGACGGGGGGCACGCGGCGGACCGGACCGAAGCGTTCCAGCGTGTTGCGGCCGACCCAGCGGGTGATCTCGGCGAACTCGGCGTCGGTCAGGCCGGAGTAGGCCTTGGTGAAGGGGACGAGGTCGGGGCCGTCGCGGACGGCGAAGGTGAAGTCGGTGAAGAGGTTGGCCCGCCGGCCGCTGCCGGCCTGGGCGTAGAGCATGACGGCGTCGACGCTGTAGGGGTCGAGCTTCCATTTCCACCAGTCGCCGCGCTTGCGGCCCGTGTGGTAGGGGGAGGACAGGCGTTTCAGCATCAGCCCTTCGGCGATGTGCGCGCGGGCGGTCCGGCGGGTGGCGGCGAGCGCGGGCCAGTCGGGGATCGGGACGGTCGGCGACAGGCCGAGCGGCAGGCCGGGGGGGAGGGCGGCGACCAGCGCCGCCAGGCGGGCGCGGCGGTCGGCGAGGGGGAGGGGGCGGATGTCCTGCCCGCCGTGCTCGAGGAGGTCGTAGGCGAGCATCCGCGCGGGGGCCTCGGCGAGGAGCTTCTTCGGCACGGTCTTGCGGCCGATGCGGGGTTGCAGGCGGGCGAAGGGCTGGGGTTTGTTGTCCCCCCAGGCGAGGATCTCGCCGTCGATGACGGTGCCCGGGGGAAGGATGTCGAGAAGCCGCGCGAACTCGGGGAAGCGGTCGGTGATGAGCTCCTCGCCGCGCGACCAGACGGCGAAGGCGCCCGGGCGGTGGACGATCTGGCCGCGGATGCCGTCCCATTTCCATTCGGCCTGCCAATGGGCGGGGTCGCCGAGCGCGGCGGGGTCGCCTTCGAGCTGCGCGGCGAGCGCGAAGGGGTAGGGCGCGGAGCCGGGGCCGTCGCCGCCGGCGACGAGGTCGGCGAAGGCGGTGCGCGCGGGGTCCCAGTCGCCCATCAGGCGGTGGGCGAGGGTGGGCTCGGCGATGCCCGTGGCCTGGGCGAGGGCGCGGGTCATCAGGCCCTGGCTGACCCCCATGCGGAAGCTGCCGGTGATGAGCTTGTTGAAGACGAAGCGTTCCTCGGGCGGCAGGCGGGCCCAGAAGCCTTCGATGACCGAGCGGCGTTCGTCGGCGGGGCGGCCGGCGAGGCGGATCAGGGTGAGGATCGTTTCGGTCAGGCCGGGCGCGTCGGTGGTCGTCGGCGGGGGCAGGAGGAGGGTGATCGTCTCGGACAGGTCGCCGACGATGGGGTAGGCTTCCTCGAAGAGCCAGAGCGGGATGCCCGCGGCAGCGGCACCCCATGCGCGCAGTTCGGTCGCGTTCACCGACCGTCGCGGGCGGCGGCCGGACAAAAGCGCGATGGTCCAGACGCGGTCGGGTTCGGGCGCGGTGCGGAAGTAGTCCGCGAGCGCTGCGGTCTTGGCCCCGGTTTTCGTGGTGGCGTCGAGCGCGGCGAAGAGGGCGGCGAAGGCTTTCATCGGCGCGCGTCCGGCTGGCGGCGGCCGCCCGGCCCCGGACCTGTCCCCCCATGCGGTGCGCCGGTCTTGCGGTGCGCGCGAGCGGGGGGCTGTCTGCCCCCCCGGCTGCTGCGCAGCCGCCCCCCCGAAGGTATTTCGGGCAAGATGAAGGCCCGGGTCATTCGACCAGCTCTGCCTCGGTCTCGTCGCCGCCGTAGTCGGTGGTGACGATGCCGGCCTGGTACCCCTCGCTTTCAAGCCATTTGCGGAAGATCGCGGTGTAGCCGTGGGTGACGAAGACGCGGCTCGCGCCGGTGGCGCGGATCGCCGTGTTGAGGCCGGGCCAGTCGGCGTGGTCGGAGATGACGAAGCCGTTCGTCCCGCGGCGGCGGCGGATGCCGCGGAGCGCCATCCAGCCCGAGGCCATGGCCTGCGCCGCATCGCCGAAGCGGGCGGCCCAGGGCGAGTTCAGCGCCGAGGGCGGAGCCACGACGAGCGCGCCGGGGTGGGACTTCGCCGAGATGTCGGGCGTCACGCGGAGCGTGGGCGGCACCGGGTAGCCCGCGGCGCGGAGGGTGTCGCAGGTCGTCTCCACCGCGCCGTGGGTGAGGATCGGGGTGCCGTCCGCGAGGCCGTGGATCAGCCGCTGCGCCTTGCCGAGCGAATAGGCGCCGAGGATCGAGACGCGGCCCGCGGCGGCGTTGGCGGCGCGCCAGGCGGCGATCTCCTCCATCGCGGGGCCGTTGGGCTTCCAGCGGAAGACCGGCAGGCCGAAGGTGCATTCGGTGATGAAGGCATGGGCCGGGACCGGGGCCCAGGGTTCGGCCAGGCCGTCGGGGTCGGTCTTGTAGTCGCCCGAGACGACCCAGACCTCGCCGCCGCGTTCGACGCGGATCATGGCGGAGCCCGGGACATGGCCCGCGGGGTGCAGGCTGACGGTGACGGCGCCGATGCGGCGGGGTTCGCCGTAGCGCAGCGTGTCGCCCGCGATCGGGCCGAGCCGTTGGCGCATCACGGCGAAGGTCGACGGCGTGGCGAGGTAGGCGGCGTGGCCGGCGCGGGCGTGGTCGCTGTGGGCGTGGGTGATGACGGCGCGGTCGACGGGCCGCCAGGGGTCGATGAAGAAGCCGCCGTCCGGGCAGTGGATGCCGCGGTCGGTGAAGGTGAGGAGGTCGGCCATGTCGCGCAGCTAGCGTGTTTCGGCGCGGCGGGAAGTTCGCCGGGCAACACGTTGGGAACGCGGCGTTTCGCCCGGGGGTTCCGGGGCGCGCGCGGCGCGGGTGCCGTGCCGGCGGGCCAGCCGGCCGGTCGCGGATCCCGCGCCGCGTTGGCCGGGGTCGCGGCGCGGGGCAGGGC
>CAZNPW010000038.1:0-28414 GCA_964575185.1 uncultured Exiguobacterium sp. | reverse complement strand
GCGCGGGGTCGGCGGCGGCGGTGGAGGAGGCGCAGCTCGCCGTGTCGGCCGCGTCGCAGGCGGTGCTGGCGCGCCGCGGCGCGGTGATCGCGGCCGAGGCGCGGATCGCCACCGCCGACAGCGCGGCGGCGCGGGCGCGGATCGCGCTCGACCAGGCCGAGCGGGCGCTGGACGACACGGTGATCCGGGCGGGCTTCGCCGGGCGGATCGCGGGCGCGGCACTGGTCGAAGGCGCGCTGGTCGGGCCGAACGAGCGGCTCGCGACGCTGATCGACCCGCAGGCGCTGGAGGTCGCGGTGCGGCTGTCGACGCAGCAGTTCGCGCAGCTCTCGGGCGGGGGCGCAAGCCTTCCCGACGCCCGCGTCACGGTGCTGCCGACCGGCGGCGAGCCGATCGCCGCCCGCCTGACGCGGCTCGCCGCGAGCGTGGCCCCGGGCGAGACGGGGCGGCAGGTCTTCGCCACGCTAGATGACGCCGGCGCGCTGCAGCCGGGGGACTTCGTGACGGTGGTGATCGCCGAGCCGCCGCTCGCCAGGGCCGCGCTCCTGCCCGCCACCGCCGTCGGAGGCGACGGCGCGGTGCTGGCGCTGGGCGACGAGGACCGGCTGGAGCCGATCCCGGTCAGCATCCTGCGCCGCCAGGGCGATGCGGTCATCGTCGCCCCCGGCCCCGCCGCCGGGCGCGAGGTGGTGGCGGAACGCTCGCCGCTCTTGGGCGCGGGCATCCGCGTCACTCCGGTGCGGGCCGGCCGCACCGCCGGCACCCCCGCGCCGGCCGGGGGTTAGGCGCGTGGCGGCGCGGCCCGGGGCGCGGGGCGGCAACCTGATCTCCTACTTCGTCCGGCACCGCACGGTGGCCAACCTGCTGCTTGCGGCGATGACGATCGCGGGCCTCTGGGCCGCGACGCAGATCCGCGCGCAGTATTTCCCCGACGTGGTGGTCGAGGACGTGGAGGTCACCGTGCGCTGGGACGGCGCGGGCGCGGCCGACGTGGATCGCGCCATCGTGCAGGTTCTCGAACCTGCGCTGATGGCGGTCGAGGGTGCGGCCGACGTGCAGTCGGTCGCGCGCGAGGGCAGCGCCGACATCGAGATCGAGTTCGACCCCGGCACCGACATCGCCGCCGCCACCGACGCCGTGCAGGCCGCGGTCGAGGGCGTGACGACGCTTCCCGCGGGGGCCGAGACGCCCGAGGTCGCGCAGGGCCGGTGGCGCGATGGCGTGACCGACGTGGTCATCACCGGGCCGGTCGGCCCCGACCAGCTCGCCCGCTTCGCCGACGCCTTCCTGTCGCGGCTCTACGCCGAGGGTGTGACGCGCACCCGCATCCAGGGGCTGGCCGCACCGCAGGTGGTGGTCGAGGTGCCCTCGACCCAGCTCATCCGCCACGACATCCAGCTTGCTGACATCGCCGACGCCATCGCGGCGCAGGCGGCCTCCGCTCCGGCGGGGCAGGTCGGCGACGGCAGCGCGCGCGTCCGCACCGGCGAGCCGCAGCGCAGCGCCGCGCAGATCGCCGCCATCGTCCTGCGGCAGGAGGCCGACGGCACCGCGCTGACCGTGGGCGACGTGGCGACCGTGCGCGAGGACGGCGCGACCCGCGCCCGCGCCGCCTTCGTCGGCGACAACCCGGCGATGACGGTGCGGGTCGAACGCGACCCGGAGGGCGATGCGCTGCGCATCCAGGCTGCGGTCGAACGCGCCGCGGCCGCGCTGCAGGCCGAACTGCCGCCCGGCGTGACGCTCGACCTCGTGCGGACGCGGGCCGACCAGATCTCGGAGCGCCTGGCGCTGGTCATCGACAACGGGCTCGGCGGGCTGGGCCTCGTGGTGGCGATGCTGTTCCTGTTCCTGAACGCACGCACCGCCTTCTGGGTCGCCGCCGGCATCCCGGTCGCGATGGTCGGGGCGCTGGGGGTGATGTATCTGGGCGGCCTGACGCTGAACATGATCTCGCTCTTCGCGCTGATCATCATCCTGGGCGTGCTGGTCGACGATGCCATCGTGGTGGCCGAACACGCCGACTGGCGGATGCGCACGCTGGGCGAGGATGCAACGACCGCGGCCGAGCGCGGCGCCATCCGCATGGCGGCACCGGTCATGGCCAGCACGCTGACGATGGTGATCGCCTTCTTCGGCCTGACGGTGATCGGCGGCCGCTTCGGCGAGATGATCGCCGACATCCCCTTCACCGTCATCGCCGTGCTGCTGGTCAGCCTGGTGGAATGCTTCCTGATCCTGCCGCACCATCTGGCGCATGCGCTGAAGGGCGGCGGGGCGGTGCGGTGGTACGACTGGCCGAGCCACCAGGTGAACCGCGGTCTGACGTGGTTCAAGCTCCGCCTGATGAAGCCCGCGCTGCGGCTGATGCTGCGGGCGCGCTATCCGGTGATGGCCGGCGCGGTGCTGCTGCTGGCCTTCTCGTCCAGCCTGTTCCTGCGGGGCGAGGTGCCGTTCCGCTTCTTCGACGCGCCCGAACAGGCGTCGGTCAGCGGCAATTTCGCGATGCTGCCCGGGGCCACGCGCGAGGACACGCTGGCCATGATGCGCGAGTTGCAGCGCGCGACCGGCGCGCTGTCGGCGCGGCTGGCGGCCGAATACGGCACCGACCCCGTGACCTACGTGCTGGCCGAGATCGGCGGCGGCGTCGGGGCGGGCCTGGCCGGTGCGGCCGCGACCGACGCCGACCTTTTGGGCGGGATCAGCATCGAACTCGTCAGCCCCGACCAGCGCCCCTATTCGAGCTTCCAGTTCGTCGGCTGGCTCGAGGAGGAGGTGCAGCGCCACCCGCTGTTGCAGGACCTGTCCTTCCGCGGCGGCCGCTTTGGCCCCGGCGGCGCCGCGATCAGCGTCGACCTGTTCGGCCAGGACAGCGCCACGCTGAAGGCCGCGGCCGAGGACATGAAGGCGCGCCTCGCCGCCTTCCCCGAAGTCAGCGGGCTGGAGGATTCGCTCGCCTTCGACAAGGAGGAACTGGTGCTGACCCTGACGCCGCAGGGCCGGGCCCTGGGCTTTGCCATCGGCGATCTCGGCCGGAGCCTGCGCGACCGGCTGGGCGGGATCGAGGCCGCGACCTGGCCCGACGGCGCGCGCCAGGCGAGCGTGCGGGTCGTCCTGCCGCAGGGCGAGCTGACCGCCGACTTCCTCGACCGCACGCTGATGCGCTCGCCCGCCGGCCTCTATGTGCCCCTGGCCGACATCGTGACGGTCGACCGCCGCGAGGGATTTGCGTCGGTGGTGCGCGAGAACGGTGCGCAGGTCGTCACCGTCTCGGGCGACCTGGCCGAGGACGATCCGGCCCGCGCGGCCCTGGTCGACCGGAGCTTGCGCGACGAGATCATCCCGGCGGTCGAGGCGGCTTATGGCGTGGCCACCCGCTTCTCGGGCAGCGCCGCGCAGGAGGCGCGCTTCCTGTCGGGCGCGGCGCAGGGGCTGATCCTGTCGCTGGTCGGGATCTACCTGTGCCTGGCCTGGATCTTCGGAAGCTGGACGCGGCCCGCCGTTGTCATGGTGGTCATCCCCTTCGGGACGATCGGGGCGGTCCTGGGACACTGGCTGTGGGGGGTGCCGATGTCGATGTTCTCGATCGTCGGACTGATCGGGATGGCGGGGATCATCATCAACGATTCGATCGTGCTGGTCGACACGGTGGACGAATACGCCGAACGGCGCGGCCTGTTCCCGGCGATCGTCGATGGCGTCGCGGACCGGTTCCGCGCGGTGTTCCTGACGACATCGACGACCGTGCTCGGCCTCGCGCCGCTCTTGTTCGAGACCTCGAGCCAGGCGCAGTTCCTTAAGCCCACGGTCATCACCCTGGCCTATGGGCTGGGCTTCGGGATGGTGCTGGTGCTGATCGTGACGCCTTGCGTGCTGGCGATGCAGGCGGACGCGGGGATGGCGCTGCGGTCGCTGCGCCGGATGGTCCGGCAGGGACGGGCGCGCCTGATGCGTCGAGGCACCGGGGGCTGACCCCCGGTGCCATGTCGCTGGGCCTCAGAGGCCCGCGACGATGCCGCAGATCTCGGTCATCTGCGTCGCCGAGGGCATCATCGCCGCCGACGCCGTGCCGCCCGAACCGGCGGTCTCGGTGCCGGTCGCCGCGGTCGTGCCGCTGCCCGCCGCCGCGGTGCTGTCCGCCGCGGTGCTGTCCTGCGCGGTGCCCGTTGCCGCGGTGCCCGTCGTGTCGGTGCCCGTCGCCGCCGTGCCCGTCGTGTCGGTGCCCGTCGCCGCGGTGCCCGTCGTCGCGGTATCGGTCGCGGCGGTGGCGTCGGTCGCGCCGCCGGCCGTCATGTTCGCGCATTGCGCGCGCAGGGCAGCCTGGTCTTCGGCGCTGAGGGTCGCCCACTGCGCGCTGACCTCGTCGGCACCGCGCATCGTCGTCATGCCCGTGTCGCTGAAGAACGCCGGGCCGACACGCTCCCACATCCCGGTGTCGGGGGTCTGGGCGAACGCGGGCATGGCGAGCGTGGCCGCAACGGCGGCCAGTACAACCTTGTTCATCGGAAAGTCCTTTCCAAGAGGCGTGATGAACCGGAAGAACAGGCGCGCCGCCAGGTTGTTCCCGGACCGGTGGCCGCTTCGGCAGGCGGTCGCCGCCCGCAGCGCTACGGCGCGGGGCAGCCCGCGATCTCGACCGCGCCGTCGCGGCCGATCACGGCAATGGTCAGCCGCGCGCGGTCGATCTTTGGCGGCGCGCCCCCCGGGGAAAGGATGTCGGCCGTGGCGACCAGCCGGTCGCCCTCGCGCATGGAGCGGCTGTCGCTGACCCACAGGCCGGGATCCTGCGGGTCGATCACCACCACCTCGGGCCCGGCGAGCGCCGGCAGCGCCACCCGCGCCGTCACGGTCAGCCCGTCCGCCGCAGGCGCCAGGTCGCAGACCGCCCCGCCCTCCACGACCTTCGGCCGGTCGGCAAGCGCCGCGGCGATCGCCCCGTCCGCCGCCCCGGGCCCGGTCAGATCCGCGGCGACCGTGACCTGCGCGGGAATGCAGATGTCGTCGCACACGCCCAGGTCCACCGTCACCCGCAGCGCGACCGGCCGGTCCGGCGCGGCGGGCGTCACCTCCAACGGCAGGACCAGCAGGTCGTGATAGCCGATGCTCTGCATGCCCAGCGTCTCGAACACCACCGGCCGCGGCCAGTGCAGCGCGACGGCCCCGAGATTGTCCGAGGCCGACCAGTCGAACGTCGGGGGGATCCCCGCTTCGCCCGGGCTGCGCCAGTAGGTCTTCCAGCCCGGGGCCAGGGCGAACTCCAGCGCGGCCATGTAGGTGCCCCGGTCGGTCTGCCAGCCCGGCAGCAGCCGCGCCGTTAGGACATCCCCCTGCGCGGCGGCCGGTGCCGGCACCGCCAGGGAAAGCAACATCATCGCGGGCAGGGCGAGGCGCATGTCGGGCCGGGTGCCGTGTCGGTTGGCGGGTCGAAGAAGCCTAGGGGCGCCGCCGCCGGGTGGAAATCACTTGCGCGCGATGCGCCGCACGGGCATTGCGGCGGTGGCCGGGCTGCATCATGCTGCGCCAATGGATCTTGCCGGAAAACTCCTGATCGCGATGCCGGCGCTGGGCGACCCGCGCTTCGCCCGCAGCGTGATCCTCGTCTGCGCGCATTCCGGCGACGGCGCGATGGGCCTGATCGTCAACAAGCCCGCGCAGGACCTGCGTTTCGCCGATCTCCTGGAGCAGCTGAAGATCCCCCGCGGGGATCGCGGCCGGGACATCCGCGTCCATTACGGCGGGCCGGTCGAACGCGGCCGGGGGTTCGTGCTGCACGGCCGCGACTACGACGGCGGCAAGGGCTCGATGCAGGTCGACGGCGGGTACCGGATGACCGCGACGCTCGACGTGCTCGAGGCGCTGGCCCGCGGCGAGGGGCCGGGACAGGCGCTGCTCGCGCTCGGCTACGCCGGCTGGGGGCCGGGCCAGGTGGAGGCCGAGATCGCGCGGAACGACTGGCTGACCGTCGACGCCGTCCCCGACCTCGTCTTCGGCGCGGATTCGGCAGCGAAATGGACCGGGGCGCTGCATCTGCTCGGGGTCGACCCGGTGTCGCTGTCGCCCGCGGCCGGCCGGGCGTAAGCGGTTCCTTCGCAGGAACCGCACCGATGTCTTCAAGACATCGGACCGGAGTTTTCCAAAACTCCGGTCACTCCCCGTAGGGGACCCAGACCGTCTTGACCTCGGTCGCCTGCGCGAGGAAGGCCCGCGCATCCGCCTGCATCCAGTCCCGGGCGCGGGCGTGGTTCACCCAGCTGCGCTTGACGTTCCCCGCCGCCTCGCGCTCCACCGCCGCCGACAGGGGCGTGGAGGAAAAGCACCAGACCGCATCCACGTCCATGTGCCCCGCGAGCGGCCTGGCGAGCTCCGCATGGCTGCCGGTCACGATGTTCACCACGCCCGCCGGCACGTCCGACGTCTCGAGCACCTGATGGAAGTCGGTCGCGGCCAGCGGGAAGGGCTCCGACGGCACCAGCACGCAGGCATTGCCCATGGCGACCAGCGGGGCCATGCAGGACACCAGCCCCAGAAGCGGCGCCTCGTCGGGGCAGATCACCCCCACCACGCCGACAGGTTCGTTCATGGCCAGCGCAATGCCGCGGATCGGCACGGCCTTGGCGCGGCCGTCGTGCTTGTCGGCCCAGGCGGCCCAGGTGAACAGCCGGTCGATGCTGGCGGCGACCTCGGCCTCGCCGGGCCGCCCGGTCATGTCGCGCAGCCGCCCGGCGAACTCTCCCGCGCGGGCCGAGAGGTTCTCGGCGATGTAGTAGAGCACCTGCGCCCGGTTCCAGGCGGTGGCCCGCGCCCAGCCCTTCGCCGCGTGGGCCGCCTCCACCGCGTTGCGGATGTCCTTGCGGTTGCCGGTGCCCGCGTGGCCCAGAAGCCTGCCGCGCGGCGAGAGCACCGCGCGCGCATAGCCGCCGTCGGGCCGGGCCTGCTTGCCGCCGATGAAGAGCTTGGCGGTGCGGTCGAGGTCGGGGGTTTCGGTCACCGTGCCGCCGAACGGTTTCACGGGGCGCAGCGCAGCGGGCCTGATGGCGGGCTTCAGGTAGGACATCAGCCCCTCCCACCCGCCCTCGCGCCCGAAGCCGCTTTCGCGCACCCCGCCGAAACCCGCCGCCGCGTCCATCATGTTCGTGCCGTTGACCCAGACGATCCCCGTCCGCAGCTTCGGCGCCACGTCGAGCGCGAGGTTGATGTTCTCGGTCCAGACGCTCGCGGCAAGGCCGTAGCGCGTGTTGTTGGCCAGGTCGACGGCTTCGGCGGGCGTGCGGAAGGTCATCGAGACGAGGACCGGGCCGAAGATCTCCTCCTGCATCAGGCGCGACGCCGATCCGAGGCCGGTGATGAGCGTCGGCGGGTAGAAGCAGCCCGCGGGCACGGGCGTGGCGGCGCGGTAGACCTGCCCGTCGCTGGCATCCACCATCGCGGTGATCTGCGCGAGTTGCACCGGGTCCACGATCGCACCCACGTCGATGCACTTGTCGAGCGGGTCGCCGATCCGCAGCCCGTCCATCCGGCGTTTCAGCTTGTCATGGAAGCGGTCGGCGACGCCCTCCTGCACCAGCAGGCGGGACCCGGCGCAGCAGACCTGGCCCTGGTTGAACCAGATCGCGTCGACCAGCCCCTCGACCGCGGAATCGAGGTCGGCGTCGTCGAAGACGATGTAGGGCGACTTGCCGCCGAGTTCGAGCGTCAGCGCCTTGCCGGTGCCGGCGGTGGCTTCCCGGATGCGCTTGCCGACCTCGGTCGATCCGGTGAAGGCCACCTTGGCGACGCCCGGATGCGCGACCACCGCCGCCCCGGTCGCCCCGTCGCCGGTCACGATGTTGAGGACGCCCTTGGGCAGCCCGGCCTCGCGGGTCATCTCGGCGAAGAGAAGCGCCGTCAGCGGCGTGTATTCGGCGGGCTTCAGGACGACCGTGTTGCCGGCGGCCAGCGCGGGGGCGACCTTCCAGGCGAGCATCAGGAGCGGGAAGTTCCACGGGATCACCGCGCCGCAGACGCCGTGCGGGACCAGCCCCGGAAGTTCCTCGGCCATCAGCTGCGCGAGGCCCGCGTGATAGCCGAAGTGGCGGGCGACCAGGGGGATGTCGATGTCGCGGCTCTCGCGGATGGGCTTGCCGTTGTCCATCGTCTCGAGCACCGCGAACAGGCGCGACTGCTTCTGCACCAGCCGCCCCAGCGCGTAGAGGATGCGCGCCCGCCGGTGGCCGGGGGTCGCGGCCCAGCGCGGCGCGGCGCGGGTGGCGGCGGCCACGGCGCGGTCGACGTCGGCGGCGGTGCCTTGCGTCACCTCCGCCAGCACCGCCCCGGTCGCGGGGTTCGTCGTGGCGAAGGTCTCGCCCGGCGCGGTGAAGGCACCGTCGATCCAGTGGCCGAAGCGGCCCTTGTGGGCGGCGATCCAGGCCAGCGCCTCGGCATTGCCCTCCGGTGCGGGGCCATAGTCCATGCGGGCGAAGATCTCGGCGACCCTGTTCATGGCTTACCCCATCGCGTGGCGGTTGGCGGCCGAGTAGTGGCCGGTCAGGAAATGCTCGAGCTGCCGCTCGATGTCGCCGAGCAGCGAGGACGCGCCGAAGCGGAAGAGGTCGGGCTGCAGCCAGGCGTCCCCGAGTTCGTCCTTCATCAGCGCCATGTAGGCCAGCGCGTCCTTGGCCTTGGCGATCCCGCCCGCCGGCTTGTAGCCGACCTTGACCCCCGTCCGGTCCTGGTAGTCGCGGATGGCGCGGAGCATCGTCAGGGTCACGGGCAGGGTCGCGTTGACCGCCTCCTTCCCGGTGGAGGTCTTGATGAAATCCGCCCCCGCCATCATGCAGACGAGGCTCGCGCGCGCGACGTTGCGCAGCGTGCCGAGCTCGCCCGTGGCGAGGATCGCCTTGACATGCGCATCCCCGCAGGCCGCGCGCATCGCGCGCATCTCGTCATAGTGCGTCTGCCAGTCCCCGGTCAGGACATGGCGGCGCGAGATCACGATGTCGATCTCGCGCGCGCCTGCCGCGACGCTTTCGCCGATCTCGGCGATGCGCAGGTGGAGCGGCGACAGGCCCGCCGGAAAGCCGGTGGAGACGGCGGCGACGGGGATGCCCGACCCTTCCAGCGCCCGCACGGCTGTGGCCACCATGTCGTGATAGACGCAGACCGCGCCGACCGTCAGGCCCGGGAGCCCCAGCGCCTCGCCCATCGCCGGCGACAGCGGCTGGCGCGCCTTAGCACACAGCCGCCGCACCCGCCCCGCGGTGTCGTCGCCCGAGAGCGTCGTCAGGTCGATCAGCGTGACCGCCTTGGCGAGCCAGGCCGCCTGCCAGTCCTTCTTGACCGTCCGCCGCCCGCCGATCGTCGCCGCCCGGCGCTCGATGGCCGAGGTGTTGGCCTGGACCCCCGCCACCCAGTCGAGGTCGAGGTCCATGCCGGGGTTGCGGGCCCCGTCTTTCTTCACTTCGGTCAGGGTCGGCAGGTGGGTGTCGGTCATCAGCATGGGCAGGCCTTCGGCTGTCGCGCGAAAGGGTCGCAGGAAGGCGGCGGGGAGGCAAGCGGCAAGGCGGGGGTTTTCTGACCGGATGGTCAGGAAACCGGGTGGAACCGGGACCGGACCTCACCCCGGCGGCGCGGGTGAGGCCCCGGCCTGCGCCGGGGCGCGGGGTTCCTGCGCGTCGCCGTCCGCCTCGAACGTCGCCCAGTCGCGCGCGACGCCGGTCGGCGGCAGGTCCGTCCGCGGCACCCGCCGCCAGATCTGCGCCTTTGCCAGATAGTTCGCGGTGATCGGCGCAGTGATGAGCAGGAACAGCGTGATGAGCAGCTCGTGCAGGGACAGCCGCCCATCCTCCACCACCGCAAGGCCCATCGAGGCGACGAGCGCCGCCCCGAGGCCGACCGTGCTCGCCTTGGTCGGCGCGTGGAAGCGCTGCATCGTATCCCGCAGCTTCAGCAGGCCGAAGCTGCCGATCAGCCCGAACACCCCGGCCACGACCAGCAGCCCCGCGATGAGCGCCTCGCCGATCATTCGATGATGTCCCCGCGCAGCAGGAACCGGCAGTAGGCGACCGTGCCGATGAAGCCCGTCAGCGAAAACAGCATCGCCGCCTCGAACTGCAGCGGCGTGTCGGCGCGCATCCCCCAGAGCACGATCAGCGCCACCACGTTGATGACCATGGTGTCGAGCGCGAGGATGCGGTCCACGATGTCGGGGCCGCGGACCATGAGCCAGAGGTTCATGAGCAAGCCCGTGCCGAAACACAGGAAGGCGAAGCTCAGCGCGGCGTCGATCATGCGAAGATCCTTTCCAGCCGCGCCTCGTAGCGGGCCTTAATGTCGTCGCGCACCGCGTCGGGGTCGGGCGCGTGCAGCGCGTGGATCAGCAGCACCCGGCCGCAGGCGCTCATGTCCGCGGTCAGCGTGCCGGGGGTCATGGTGATGGTGCCGGCCAGAAGCGTGATCGCCTCGGGGGACCGCAGCGTGATGGGCACGGCGATCCAGCGGCTCCGGATGCGGTCGGCGGGCATGAACAGGATGATCCGCGCGACCTGGACGTTGGCGACCAGGATGTCCCACAGGACCAGCAGCACATAGGCCGCGAGGCGGGGCAGCGAGCGGATCCTCGGACGGTCGGGCCACCAGGCCTCGGTCACGAGCGGGATGGCGACGGCGAGGATCGCGGCGAAGACGGCGCTGCCGACGCGCAGGTCGTTGATGAGCAGGAACCACGTCACGAACAGCATCAGCGACAGCGTGGGGTGCGGCAGCAGGCGGCGGATCACGGCTGCACCCCCAGCCTGTTGGCCTCGATATAGGGCTGCGGCGCGAACAGGCCGTCGGCCGTGACCTGGAGCCAGGCGGTGACCGGACCGGCCATGACCGTCAGCGCGACGATCCCGGCGACCAGCGCGCCGGCGGCGGTGACGGCGAGCGGCTCGGCCGGGTGGGGGGCGGCCTCTCCGCCGCCTTCATGCGGCTTCCAGAACAGGGTCGACCCGGCGCGGGCGAGGCCCAGGATTATCGGGAACGACGCGACGAGGATCGCGGTCCACATCACCGTGGCCCCCGCGCGCAGGGCGTCGAGCACGAGGAGCTTGCCCACGAAGCCCGACAAGGGCGGCATCCCGGCGGTGGCGACCGCGGCCGCCATGAACAGGGCGGCGATCCGGCCACCCTGCGCCATCGGCCCGGCACGGGCCGCGAGGTCGCCGCTCCCCCGCCGCGCGGTCACGAGGTCGGCCACGAGGAACATCAGCGCGCCGGCCAGGGTCGAATGGATCAGGTAGTACAGCGCCGCCCCCATCGCCTGCGGCGTGTAGGCCCCGACGGCAAGGAACAGCACCCCCATCGAGGCGATGCCCGCGAAGGCCGCGAGCCGCGGCAGGGTGGTCGCGCCGAGGACTCCGATCGCGCCCACCGCCAGCGTCAGCAGGGCCGCGGGGATCATCAGGTCGATGAACAGCGTCCCCGTGGCCCCGAGCGGCGGAAAGATCAGCGTGGTGACGCGGATGATCGCATAGGCCCCGACCTTGGTCATGATGGCAAACAGCGCCGCCACCGGCCCCGGCGCGTTGGCATAGGTGCCGGGCAGCCAGAACTGCAACGGCACCAGCGCGGCCTTGATGGCGAAGACCGTCACCATCATCACCGCCGCGACCCGCATCAGCGCCTGGTCCCCCGGCGGCAGGCCCGCGACCTTGACCGCCAGGTCGGCCATGTTGAGCGTGCCGGTCACCGCATAGGTCAGCCCCAGGGCGAACAGGAACAGCGTCGATCCGATCAGGTTGAAGGCCACGTATTGCACGCCCGCGCGCAGCCGGTCGCCCCCCGCGCCGTGGATCATCAGCCCGTAGCTCGCGATCAGCAGCACCTCGAAGAACACGAACAGGTTGAACACGTCGCCGGTCAGGAAGGCCCCGCACAGACCCATGAGCTGGAACTGGAACAGCGCGTGGAAATGCCGCCCCCGCACGTCCCAGCCCGTGCCGATGACATAAAGCAGCACCGCCAGCGCCAGCCCCGCGGTCAGCGCGACCATCAGCGCCGCCAGCCGGTCGAGCACCAGCACGATCCCGAAGGGCGCGGGCCAGTTGCCGAGGTGGTAGACCTCGGGCGGGGCAACCGTCGCGGCCCACATCAGCGCCACGGCGATCCCGGCGAGCGCGACGGTCGCCGCCACCGACAGGACGCGCGCGAGCACGATGTCGCCCCGCGCCACCATCACCATGACGCCCGCGACCATCGCGGGCAGGATCACCGGGGCGATGATCCAGTGCTCCATCACGGGTCGAGGTCCACGCGGTCGTCGCCCTTGCTGAAATGGGCGCCGAGCGCCATCAGCAGGATCACCGCGGTCATGCCGAAGGAGATCACGATCGCCGTCAGCACCAGCGCCTGGGGCAAGGGGTCGGCGGGTGTCTCGGTCGTGCCGACGATGGGCGCCTGCCCCGCGACCAGCCGCCCGGAGGCGAACAGGAAGACGTTGACGGCATAGCTCAGGAGCGACAGGCCGACGATCACCGGGAAGGTCCGCAGCCGCAGCATCAGGTAGACGCCCCCCGCGGTCAGCACGCCCACGGCGCTGGCGACGAGCATCTCCATCAGGCACCCCCCCGCGACGGGTCGATGTCCATGGCATCGAGGTTCACGCCCTCGCCCGACCGCAGCCCGATCCGGCTGAGCGAGGCGAGCGCGAGCATCACCGCGCCCACGACGGTGAGGAACACGCCGAGGTCGAAGATCGCGGCGGTGGCGACGCCGAACGTCTCCAGCGGCCAGATGTCGATGTAGGCGAAGTCCGAGGTCAGGAAGGGCAGGCCCCAGAACCAGGCGCCGATGCCGGTCAGCCCCGCCACCAGTACCCCGGCACCGACGATTCCGTGATGGTCGAACGGCTGGCGCTGGGCTGCCCAGGCGTGGCCGCTGGCCATGTACTGCATCAAAAGCGCGATGGCGACGACGAGGCCCGCGACGAAGCCGCCCCCGGGCAGGTAGTGGCCGCGGAAGAACAGGTAGACCGCGACCATCAGCGCGACGGGCAGCAGGAGGCGGGTGGCCACCACGAGCATCATCGGATGGCGGTCGCCCGCGCGGACGCGCGGCAGCGCGGCGATCCGGTCGGCGGCGGGTCCGGGCTGCAGCAGCGCCTCGGCGACGGCGAAGATCACCAGCGCCGCGATCCCCAGCACGATGATCTCGCCGAAGGTGTCGTAGCCGCGGAAGTCCACGATGATGGTGTTGACCGCGTTGGTCCCGCCCGCGCCGGGACTCGCCTGCTCCCAGTGGTAGAGGCCGATCGGGGCGAAGGCCGCGTCGCGGGTCATCATCGCGAAGGCCAGCGCGGCGGCCCCGCTCCCGGTGGCGATGGCCACCGCCGCATCGCGCAGGCGACGCGTCCCCGAGGACTCGCGCGGCGTCTCCTGCGGCAGGAAGTTCAGCGCGATCAGCATCAGCATGACCGTCACGACCTCGACCGTGATCTGGGTCAGCGCAAGGTCGGGGGCCGACAGGAAGGCGAAGCCCAGCGACACGACCAGCCCGATCACCCCGACCAGCACCAGCGCGAGCAGCCGGTCGCGGTGGCGCACCACCGCCACCCCCACCGCAACCACCAGGAGCGCCCAGGCCGCGACGGCGACCGGGTTCGGCGGCAGCATCGCCCGCCCGCCCGCCGCATGGATGCCGCCCAGGAAGGCCCAGACCCCGAGGCCGGTGATCGTCGCCGCCGCGACCGCAACCATGGCCGGGAACGACCCGCCGTGCAGCGCCCCCGTCAACCCCCGCGCCCCCGCCCGTGCCGCCTCCACCACGGCGTCGAAGATCGCCTTCGCCTCCGGCCGCGGTGCCGTGTCCCACAGCCGCCGCAGCCCCGGGAAGGCCCCGAGCAGCACCAGCCCGCCGCCCACCGCCGCGACCGACATCCACAGCGCCACGCTGTCCAGCCCGTGCCAGATGTAGATGTCCACCGTTACCGGCCCGCCCGCGACCGCCCCCGCCGCCGCCGCGACGAGCCACCCGGCCGAGGTCATCGGGATGACGCCCATCACGATGACCAGCAGCGCCAGCAGGCCCGGCGCGATCCAGAGCCCCGGCCCCGGGTCGTGCGGCGCGTGCGGACCGTCGTCCCGCTCCGGCCCGAGGAACCCGTGCGCCAGGAACCGGAAGGAATATCCGACCGAAAGCACCGCCGCCGCCAGCGCCCCCCAGCCGAACAGCGCACCGGTATCGGCGGCCTCCTGCAGCATCAGCTCCTTCGACAGGAACCCGCTCAACGGCGGCAGCCCCGCCATCGACAGGCTTCCGACCGCCGCGATGCCGAAGGTCACGGGCATGCGCGCGCGCAGGCCCCCCAGCCGCCGCAGGTCGCGCCTGTGCGCCGCGTGCTCGACGATCCCCGCGGCCATGAAGAGCGCGGCCTTGAAGGTCGCTTGGACGATGATGTGGAACACCGCCACCACGGCCGCCTGCGCCGTGCCGAGGCCCAGAAGCATCGTGATGAATCCAAGCTGGCTGACGGTGGAAAACGCCAGCAGCGCCTTCAGGTCGTCCTTGAAGAACGCGATCGCCGCCCCCAGCAGCATCGTCACCAGCCCCGTCCCGGCGACCAGCCAGAACCAGGCCTCCGTCCCGGCAAGCACCGGCCACAGCCGCGCCATCAGGAAGATGCCCGCCTTCACCATCGTCGCCGAATGCAGGTAGGCGCTCACCGGCGTGGGGGCCGCCATCGCGTGCGGCAGCCAGAAGTGGAAGGGAAACTGCGCCGACTTGGTGAAGCAGCCGAACAGGATCAGCAGCAGCGCCGGGATGTAGAGGGGGCTGGCCTGGATCGCCTCCCTTTCGCGCAGGATCGCGCTCAGGTCGTACGACCCCGCGATCTCGCCCAGGATCAGCATCCCTGCGATCAGTGCCAGGCCACCGGCCCCGGTCACCGCCAGCGCCATCCGCGCGCCCTGCCGACCCTCGGGCAGGTGCTTCCAGTAGCCGATCAGCAGGAACGACGACAGGCTCGTCAGTTCCCAGAAGATCAGCAGCAGCAGGATGTTGTCCGACAGCACGATGCCCAGCATCGCGCCCTGGAACAGCATCAGGGTGGTGTAGAACACGCCTGCCGGGTCCTGCGCCGCCAGGTAGAACCGGGCGTAAAGGATGATGAGGAGCCCGATCCCCAGGATCAGCCCGGCGAAGAGAAGCCCCAGCCCGTCGAGCATGAAGGTCGCGTTCAGGCCCAGCGAGGGCAGCCAGCCGATCCGCGCCTGCACCACCTGCCCCGCCAGGACCGCGGGCGCGTGGAAGGCGATCCCGGCCAGCGCGAGCGCCGTGACCGCCCCCGCCGCGACGGCGCAGGCGTCGCGGCCCGCACGGATCATCAGGGCGGGAAGGAGCGCGCCCAGGAACGGCAGCGCCGCGATCAGGGCCAGGTTCACGTCTCGGGGCTCACGCGGCGGGTCTTTCTCGACGGGACTGCGACGGCACTGCGACGGGCTGTCGCACGGACATCTGGGCTGCGCCAGCGCGAATTCAACCCGCCACGGCCCCTTTCATCTTGCCGGAAATACCTTCGGGGGTGAGCCCGGAACGGGCGAGGGGGGCGACGGACGAGGCGACGGCCTTCGGGCTGCGGGCGGAGCTCGTGAAGATGCAGAAGGAATACCTGATCGAGATGGAGGATGTCGTCGTCGTCACCAAGGACGCGGGCGGCGACGTCAAGCTGCACCAGGCGGTGAACCTGACGCGCGGCGGGGCGCTGGGGGGCGGGGTCTGGGGCGGGCTGATCGGGCTGCTGTTCCTGAACCCGCTGCTCGGGGCGGCGGTGGGCGCGGGGGCGGGCGCGCTCGCCGGGCGGATGTCGGACATCGGGATCGACGACGACTTCCTGCGCGACGTGGGGGCGGCGCTGATGCCCGAGGGATCGGCGCTGTGCCTTCTGGTGCGCAAGATCACGGCGGCCAAGGTGCTGGACCGGCTGGGGGCGTTCCGCCACACGGGCAAGGTCATCCAGACGAGCCTGCCGCCCGAGACCGACGAGAAGCTGCGCGCCTTCATCGAGCGCCGCCACATGCTGTCGTCGGGCCCCGATGACCTCGGCAGCGGGCGGACCTGACGGCGGCGGACCTGACGGCGTCGGACCTGACGGCGGCGGGCTTGACGGCGGGCGCGCGGCGCGCGTAACCCCGGCCGATGGCCGAGGCTGACCCCGCGAGACCCCGCAAGCGCAAGGCCAGGACCGCCGCTCCGGCGGCGGGCGAGGCCGCCTCGCCGTCGCCGGGCGATGCGGGCCCGGCGGTCGCGTCGGCTGCGCCGTCGCGGTGGCGGCGGGCGCTGGGCTGGGCCGGGCGGGGGCTCGGTGCGTCGGGTGCCTTCCTGCTGGCGCTCGTGGTGCTGTTCAGCTTCGTCAACCCGCCGACCAACATCTACCAGATGCAGGAATCCTGGCGGCTGGGCGGGCTGCAGCGCGACTGGGTGCCGTTCGACGCCATCGCCCCGGTCATGGCGCGGTCGGCGGTGGCGGCGGAGGACGCGAACTTCTGCCTGCACTGGGGGTTCGACATGGGCGCGATCCGCCAGGCGATCGACAGCGGCGCGAACCGGGGCGCCTCGACCATCACGCAGCAGACGGTGAAGAACGTGTTCCTGTGGCAGGACCGGTCGTGGCTGCGCAAGGCGCTCGAGGCGGCGCTGACGCCGGTCGTGACGCTGGTCTGGTCGAAGGAGCGCACGCTCGAGGTCTATCTGAACGTGGCCGAGTTCGGCGACGGCGTCTTCGGCGTGCAGGCGGCGGCGCGCTTCTGGTTCGGGGTCGACGCGGCCGACCTGACGGCCCAGCAGGCCGCGCGGCTGGCCGCGATCCTGCCCGACCCGAAGAACCGCAACCCGGCGCGCCCCAGCGCCTTCGTGCGCGAACGGGCGCGCGCCATCGCGGCCGGGGCCGAGACCATCGCGGCGGACGGCCGGGCGGCGTGCTTCGGCGGCTGACGGCTTGCCAATCCGCATCGCAGGGTTCAATCAGGGCCGACCGCACCGGGGCCGCGCATGATCCGCCTGTACCACTTCGCCCTTTCGCCCTTCTGCCGCAAGGTCCGCCTCACGCTCGCGGAGAAGAAGCTGGAGGTGGAGCTGGTCGAGGAGCGCTACTGGGACCCCTCGCCCGACTTCCTGCGCCGCAACCCGGCGGGAAAGGTGCCGGTGCTGAAGGTCGAGGGCCGGGCGCTGAGCGAAAGCCAGGCGATCTGCGAATACCTCGAGGAGAGCGTCCGCGAGCCGCCGCTGATGCCGCGCGACGCCGACGGACGCTATGAGGTGCGCCGCCTTTGTGCCTGGTTCGACGACAAGTTCCACGGCGAGGTCACGACCAAGCTGTTGCACGAGCGGGTGACGAAGAAGATCGAGGGGAAGGGCTACCCCGACAGCAAGAACGTCAAGACCGGCAGCCAGCGGATCAAGGGGCACATCGACTATCTGGCGCTGCTTCTGGACGAGCGCCGCTGGCTCGCGGGGGACATGATGACGCTCGCCGACCTGACGGCGGCGGCGCATCTGTCCTGCCTCGACTACATCAGCGACGTGGACTGGCACCGGTCGGCGGTGGTCAAGGACTGGTACGCCAAGATCAAGTCGCGTCCGAGCTTCCGGGCGATCCTGGCCGACCAGGTGCCGGGGTTTCCGCCAGCGGCGCATTACGCGGATCTGGACTTCTGACGCCGCGGGTGCGGCGAGGTCGGTGGGGGGTTTCACACCCCCCACACCCCCCGTGGAGTATTTGAACCGGAAAGAGGGCATGACCGGATTGCGCGGCAGGCTGGAGGCGCAGGCGCGGGCCGAGGGGTTTGCCGCGCTGGGGGTCTGCGCGCCCGATGCGATCCCGGAGGCGGCGGGGCGGCTGCGCGCGTTCCTGGAGGCGGGGCATCACGGGCAGATGGGCTGGCTGGCCGACCGGGCCGACTGGCGCGGATCGCCGCTGGCGCTGTGGCCCGCCTGCCGGTCGGTCGTCATGCTGGCCGAGGTCTATACGCCGGACCACGATCCTCTGGCCGTGCTGGAGCGCCGCGACCGGGGGGCGGTCAGCGTCTATGCGCAGGGGCGGGACTATCACGACCTGGTCAAGCGACGGCTGAAGCGGCTGGGGCGCTGGCTGCTGGCGGAGGCGGGGGGCGAGATCAAGGTCTTCGTCGACACCGCGCCAGTGATGGAAAAGCCGCTCGCGCAGGCGGCAGGGCTGGGCTGGCAGGGCAAGCACACGAACCTGCTGTCGCGCCGCCTGGGCAACTGGTTCTTCCTGGGCGCGATCTTCACGACGCTGGAGTTGCCGTGGGACGCCCCGGAGGTCGGGCATTGCGGGACCTGCACCGCCTGCCTCGACATCTGCCCGACGCGGGCCTTCCCCGCGCCCTACCGGCTCGATGCGCGGCGGTGCATTTCCTATCTGACGATCGAGCACCGGGGGCCGGTCGACGAGGGCCTGCGGGGGCTGATGGGCAACCGCATCTACGGCTGCGACGATTGCCTCGCCGTCTGTCCGTGGAACAAGTTCGCGGTGGCGGCGCGCGAGACGGGCCATGCCGCGCGGATCGGCGCGCCGCCGCTGGCCGAGCTTGCGGCGCTGGACGATGCGGGGTTCCGCGCGCGCTTCGCGGGCAGCCCGGTGAAGCGGATCGGGCGCGACCGGTTCGTGCGCAACGTGCTGTATGCGATCGGCAATTCGGGCGACCCCGGGCTGGCGGCGGCGGCCCGGCCGCTGGTGGGTGACGCCGATCCCGCCGTCGGCGATGCCGCGCGCTGGGCCATTGCCCGCCTGACGGCCGTGACGGGGGGCGCGGGGCGGGCGGAACCGTGATAGGGTGGTGTCCGAGAGGAGATCGCCATGTCCCGTCACCTTGCCGACCGCGCCCGCGGCACCGGGCCGACGCGCCTGCTGCACTTCCTGCGGCTGGCCCGGGCCGAGCGTCCGGTTCGCCTGCGCGTCAGCCACAGGCCGCCCGGCCCGCGTCGCCTGCTCGCCTTCCTGCGCATCGACCGGGGGCGGCAGGCCTGACGGGTTGCGCCGGCCCGGCCCGCGGCCCATCCTGCCGGGGATCAACCGACAGGAGGGGCCGATGGCCGTGGACGTGAAATACTGGACCGAGGCGCAGGCGACCGGCGGGGGACGGAACGGCACCGCGCGGCTGGCGAACGGGATGCTGACCGTGACGATGGCGAGCCCGAAGGAGCTTGGCGGGTCGGGCCAGGGGATGAACCCGGAGGAGCTGTTCGCGGTGGGCTATGCCGCCTGCTACCTGGGCGCGATGCGGTTCGCTGCGGGGTCCGAGAAGCTCGGCAAGGTGCCCGACGACGCGACGGTGAACGCGCATGTCGGGATCGGCGGGCGGTCGGACGGCGGGTTCGGGCTGAAGGTGAAGCTCGAGGTGAAGATGCCGGGGGTGGAGCGCGCGGTGGCCGAAAGGATCGCCGAACGCGGGCATTTCATCTGCCCCTACTCCAACGCGACCCACGGCAACATCGAGGTGGAGACGGTCGTGCTGTAGGGCCGGTGGCCGCCCGGGATGGCCGGGCGGCCCCGCCGTCACGACCGCCGGTCGGGCGGCTGCATGTCGCGGCGCGGGTAGTCGGCCGCGAGGCTCGACTTCGGCGCATTGGGGTCGCGCGCCTCGTTGTAGGACTTCACCGCGCTGACGTAGCCCCAGATGCAGACGAGGCCCAGCGTGACGAAGGCGAGGATGGGAACGATCGATCCGTCCATGGGAGTGCTCCTTTCCGATTGGCAAGGCAACGCCGCAGGGGCGGCGGGGTTCCGGCGCGGGTTGACGCGGGGGGCGGGAAATGTATATACATAATGTGTTGCATAGGATGTGCGGCGCTTCTCAGGGCATCGTGAGGGCTGCATGTCCCGATCTGACGGGTTCGAGTGGGACGAGGCGAAGCGGAAAGCCACGGTCGCGAAGCACGGGCTGGATTTCGTCGATGTGGTCGCCGTCTTTGCGGCGGAACCGCTGATCGTCCGGTCGGCTCACGAGGGCGAAGACCGCTGGCTGGCGATCGGGCGGGTCAGGGACGTGACCGTGACGGTCATCTTCACACGGCGCGGACCGGCGATCCGGATCGTGACGACACGGAGAGCGAGGCAAAATGAACGACGGGCACTTGACGCGCATGACGCTGGCCGAGGCGCTGGCACTTGAGGGCGAGACGGATTGGGAACGGCTGGCACGCGAAGACGCGGCGGGGATCGAACCCGCCCCCGATGACCCCGAGGACGAGTTCGACTGGACCCATGCGGTGATCGTCCAGCGGCCCGGCAAGCAGCCGGTGTCGATCCGGCTGGACGACGACGTGCTCGCGTTCTTCAGGGACGCGGGGCCGGGCTACCAGACGCGGATCAACGCGGTGCTGCGGAGCTATGTCCAGGCGCAGCGGAAGGCGGCGGGTTAGGCCCGCACCAGCCGCTCGTACTCGGTCGCCACGCGGCGGGTCAGCTCGCCGACCTCGAAGCTGTAGTCGCCGATCTGGCCGACGGGCGTGACCTCGGCCGCGGTGCCGGTCAGCCAGCATTGCTGGAAGCCTTCCAGTTCGGCGGGCAGGATGTGGCGTTCGTGCACGCGGACCTGCATGTCGCGCAGCATCCCGATGACGGTCTGGCGGGTGATGCCGTTCAGGAAGGCGTCGGGCAGGGGCGTGTGGACCTCGCCGTCCTTCACGAAGAAGATGTTGGCCCCGGTCGCCTCGGCGACGTAGCCGCGGTAGTCGAACATCATCGCGTCCGAGCAGCCCTTGGCCTCGGCGGCGTGCTTGGACATCGTGCAGATCATGTAGAGGCCCGCGGCCTTGGCGGCGTGGGGGATGGTTTCGGGGCTGGGGCGCTTCCACCTGGCGATGTCGAGCCTGGCGCCCTTCATCTTCGCGTCGCCGTAGTAGCTGCCCCAGGTCCAGGCCGCCACCGCCATGCGGATCGGGTTGCGCTTGGAGGCGACGCCCATGTCCTCGCCCGCGCCGCGCCAGGCGATCGCCCGGACGTAGGCGTCGGTCAGGCCGTTCGCCTGGAGCACCGCCGCCTTGGCCGCGTCGATTTCGGCGACGCTGTAGGGCAGCGGCATGTCGAGAAGGTCGCCCGACATGCGCAGGCGTTCGGAGTGCTCGGTGCCCTTGAAGATGCGCCCGTTGTAGCAGCGCTCGCCCTCGAAAACCGAGGAGGCGTAATGCAGCGCGTGGGTCAGGATATGCACGCGGGCCTCGCGCCAGTCGACGAGCGCGCCGTCCATCCAGATGACCCCGTCGCGATCGTCGTAGCCCGTCATGATGCCGCCCCTTTGCACATCTTGCGCCCGATAGGTCCGGACCGGACATGATCTTGCGCAAATCCGGCAAGGCAGGTAACAGTCGGCGCAAGGACAGTCAACAAGGCTGACGTAAATCATGGGCGAGCCCACGGGCGGCGAGAACCTGCTGTTCCTGACCGACGAGCAGGTCAGGAAGGGGATCGAGGCGATGTTCTTCGCCTATCGCGGGTTCACCGCGGACCCCGACCGCATCCTCGCGGGGCTGGACTACGGCCGCGCGCATCACCGGGCGCTGCATTTCATCGGCCGCAGTCCCGGCACCACGGTGACGAACCTGCTGGCGACGCTCGGCGTCACCAAGCAGAGCCTGAACCGCGTGCTGCGGGCGCTGACCGGGGACGGGCTGGTCGAGGCGCGGGTGGGCCGCGCCGACCGGCGCGAGCGGCACCTGTTCCTGACCGACCGGGGCCGCACGCTCGAGGCGCAGCTGTCGGCCGCGCAGCGGGCGCGGGTGCGCGCCGCCTACCGCGCCGCGGGGCCGGCGGCGGTGGCCGGCTTCCGGCAGGTGCTCGAGGCGATGATGGACCCGGAAGCGCGGCGGCAGTATAGCGGGCTGAAGGACGGGGGAAGCTGAGGCCCGATGACGGACACGCCGCATCTTCTGGTCGTGGATGACGACGAGCGCATCCGCGGGCTGTTGCAGAAGTTCCTGATCCGCAACGGGTTCCTCGTCACCGCCGCGCGCGATGCCGGGCAGGCGCGGCGGCTCCTGCGGGGGCTCGAGTTCGACCTGATCGTGCTCGACGTGATGATGCCCGGGGAGGATGGGGTCGCCCTGACGCGCGACCTGCGGCGGTCCTCGGCGGTGCCGGTCCTGCTGCTGACCGCGCGGGGCGAGGCGTCGAACCGGATCGAGGGGCTGGAGGCGGGGGCGGACGACTACCTCGTCAAGCCCTTCGAGCCGAAGGAGCTGCTCTTGCGGATCAACGCCATCCTGCGGCGGGTGCCGCAGGTGAAGGCCGATCCGGCACCGAAGGTCCTGACGCTCGGCCCCGTGCGCTACGACCTGGAGCGGGGCGAGCTGTGGCGGGGGGCGGAGCTGATCCGCCTGACCGCGACCGAGGCGTCGCTGATGCGCATCTTCGCCACCGCGCCCGGGGCCGCGGTCAGCCGCGAGCGGCTGGTGGGCGATCTCGGCCGCGGCGAGGACGGGGCGGCGCAGGAGCGCGCGGTCGACGTGCAGATCACCCGGCTGCGGCGGAAGATCGAGGCCGACCCGCGGCAGCCGCGCTATCTGCAGACGGTGCGGGGCGAAGGCTACATGCTGGCGCCCGACTGAACCGAAGCAGCGGGGGGGGTTCACACCCCGTCGCCGGCTGGTCCTCGGACCAGTGGCGGACCAGCCGTCAACCCCCCCCCGTGGAGTATTTGAGCCGGAAAGAGAGAAGCATGGTCGTGGTCTATTCCCACCCGGCGAGCCTGGGTCATCTGACGCCCGAAGGGCACCCCGAGCAGGTCGCGCGGATGGCGGCGGTGGAGCGGGGGCTCGCCGGGCTGGCGGTGGCGCGGCGGGACTGCCCGGAGGCGGCGGATGCGGACATCCTGCGCTGCCATTCGCAGGGGTATCTCGACCGGATCGCGGCGGCGGTGCCGGCCGACGGCGTGGTTGCGATGGACGCCGACACTTGGATGTCGCCCGGCACGCTGGAGGCCGCGCGGCGCGCGGTGGGCGGGGCCTGCGCGGCGGTGGATGCGGTGATGCAGGGTGGGCGCGCCTTCGTCGCCTGCCGCCCGCCGGGGCATCATGCGCTGGCGGAAGCGACGATGGGCTTCTGCCTGTTCGGCACCGTCGCCATCGCGGCGCGGCGGGCGATGGAGGTGCACGGCCTGACCCGCGTGGCGGTGGTGGATTTCGACGTCCACCACGGCAACGGCACCCAGGCGCTGTTGTGGGAGGAGGCGCGGGCGCTGTTCGTCTCCAGCCACCAGATGCCGCTCTGGCCGGGGTCGGGGGCGGCGGGGGAGACGGGCGCGCACGGGCAGGTCGTGAACCTGCCGCTGCCGCCCGGGTCGGACGGGGCCTTCATGCGGCGGGTCTATGCGGCCCGTGTCCTGCCGCGGCTGCGGGACTTCGCGCCCGAGCTTCTCCTGCTCTCCGCCGGCTTCGACGCGCATCGCGCCGACCCGCTGGCGCAGCTGGAATGGGAGGCCGGGGACTACGCCTGGCTGACGCGCGAACTGATGCAGCTGTCCGACCGGGTGGTATCGGTCCTGGAAGGCGGCTATGATCTGGACGCGCTGGCGGAATGCGTCGCCGCGCATGTGGGGGTGCTGGCCGGATGACCGAGACGCCGATTGCGGGCATGAGCTTCGAGGAGGCGATGGCCGAACTCGAGCGCGTGGTGGGCCAGCTCGAACGCGGCGAGGTGGCGCTCGAGGCGTCGATCGCGCTGTATGAACGCGGCGCGGCGCTGCGGGCGCATTGCGCCGACAAGCTGCGCGTGGCCGAGGCGAAGGTGGAGATGATCCGCGCCCGGGAAGGCCGCGCCGTCGGCACCGCACCGGCCGAGGGGCCTTGAGCTTTCCCGATGCCCTGGCCCGCGCCGCCGCCCTGACGCAGGCGCGGCTCGACGCGGCGCTGGCGGAGGGGCCCGAGGTGCCGGTGGTCGCGGCCATGCGCCATGCGCTGCAGGGCGGCAAGCGGCTGCGGGGCTTCCTGGTGCTGGAGGGGGCGGCGATGTTCGGCCTTTCGCCCGACCGTGCCGTCGCCGCCGCGGCGGCGGTGGAGGCGCTGCACGCCTACAGCCTGGTGCACGACGACCTGCCGTGCATGGACGACGACGACCTGCGGCGGGGGCAGCCGACCGTGCACGTCCGCTGGGACGAGTCGACCGCCGTGCTGGCCGGGGATGCGTTGCAGACGCTGGCCTTCGGGCTGCTGGCCGACCCCGCGCTCGGGGCGGCGGAGGTGCGGGTGGCGCTGGTCGCGGGGCTCGCGCGGGCGAGCGGGCACCGGGGCATGGTGCTGGGCCAGGCGCTGGACATCGCGGCCGAGACCGGGCCGGTGCTGACGCTCGAGGCCATCACCGCCTTGCAGGCGGGCAAGACCGGGGCGCTGATCGGCTTTGCCGCGACCGCCGGGGCGGTGATCGCCCGACAGGACGAGGCCCCGCTGCGGGACTATGCCGCCGCGATGGGCCTTGCGTTCCAGATCGCCGACGACGTGCTGGACGTCGAGGGCGATGCCGCCAAGGCCGGCAAGGCGCTGCGCAAGGACGGGGCGGCGCACAAGGCGACCTTCGTGTCGCTGCTGGGGCTTGCGGGCGCCAAGGCGCGGGCGCGGGGGCTGGTCGACCGGGCCTGCGCCGCGCTGGAACCTTACGGCCCGCGCGCGCATCTTCTGCAGGAGGCCGCGCGCTATGCCGTCGCGCGGGACAGGTAATGAACCGACCCCAGACCCCGATGCTCGACCGCGTGAACTTTCCGAACGATCTCAAGGCCTTGTCGGACCGCGAGCTGCGCGCGCTTGCCGACGAGCTGCGCGCCGAGACGATCAGCGCGGTCAGCGTGACCGGCGGACATCTGGGCGCAGGGCTGGGCGTGGTGGAGCTGACGGTGGCGCTGCACGCCGTCTTCGACACTCCGCGCGACAAGATCATCTGGGACGTGGGACACCAGTGCTATCCGCACAAGATCCTGACCGGGCGGCGCGACCGCATCCGCACGCTGCGGATGGAGGGGGGGCTGTCGGGGTTCACGAAACGGTCGGAGTCGCCCTACGACCCGTTCGGCGCTGCGCATTCCTCGACCTCGATCAGCGCCGCGCTGGGGTTCGCGGCGGCGCGCGACCTCGGCGGTGATCCGGGCGATGCGGTGGCGGTGATCGGCGACGGGGCGATGAGCGCGGGCATGGCCTTCGAGGCGATGAACAACGCAGGTGCCCTGAAGAAGCGGCTGTTCGTCATCCTGAACGACAACGAGATGTCGATCGCGCCGCCGGTGGGGGCGCTTTCGGCCTATCTGACACGGCTTTACGCCGAAGGTCCGTTCCACGAGCTGAAGGCCGCCGCGAAGGGCGCGGTGGGGCTTTTGCCGCCGCCGCTGCAGGAGGGCGCGCGGCGGGCGAAGGAGATGCTAAAGGGCATGGCCGTCGGCGGGACGCTGTTCGAGGAGCTGGGGTTTTCCTATCTGGGTCCGATCGACGGGCATGACCTCGACCAGCTTCTGCCCGTGCTGCGGACCGCGCGGGCGCGGGCGACGGGGCCGATGCTGATCCACGTCATCACCCGGAAGGGCAAGGGCTACGCGCCCGCCGAGACGGCAGCGGACAAGGGCCATGCCCGGGCGAAGTTCGACGTGGTGACGGGTGCGCAGGCGAAAAGTCCCTCCAACGCGCCGAGTTACACGAAGGTCTTCGCCGAGGCGCTGGTGCGCGAGGCCGGGCGCGACCCGCGGATCGTGGCGGTGACGGCGGCGATGCCGGACGGGACCGGGCTGAACCTGTTTGCCGAACGCTTCCCGCAGCGCTGCTTCGACGTGGGGATCGCCGAGCAGCACGCGGTGACGTTCAGCGCGGGCCTGGCGGCCGGGGGGATGCGGCCGTTCTGCGCGATCTATTCGACCTTCCTGCAGCGCGGCTATGACCAGGTCGTGCACGACGTGGCGATCCAGCGGCTGCCGGTGCGCTTCGCAATCGACCGGGCGGGGCTGGTGGGCGCGGACGGCGCGACCCATGCGGGGGCGTTCGACATCGCCTTCCTGGCGAATCTTCCGGGGTTCGTGGTGATGGCCGCGGCGGACGAGGCGGAGCTGTGCCGCATGGTCGCGACCGCCGCCGCGCATGACGCGGGGCCGATTGCCTTCCGCTTTCCGCGCGGGGACGGGGTGGGGTGCGAGATGCCCGCGCGGGGGATGCCGCTGGAGATCGGCCGGGGGCGGATCGTCCGCGAGGGGGCGCGGGTGGCGATTCTGTCTTTCGGGACAAGGCTTTCGGAGGTTCTGACGGCGGCGGAGGCGCTGGCGGCGCGGGGGCTGGCGCCGACGGTCGCGGACGCGCGGTTTGCCAGACCGCTCGACCGCGACCTGATCCTGCGGCTGGCGCGGGAGCACGCGGTGCTGGTCACGGTGGAGGAGGGCGCGGTCGGCGGCTTCGGCAGCCATGTCGCGCAACTGCTTGCGGATCAAGGGATTTTCGACCGGGGCCTGCGCTTCCGCAGCATGGTTCTGCCCGACGTGTTCATCGACCAGGCGAGCCCGGAGGCGATGTACCGGGTGGCGGGGCTGGACGCGGGCGCGATTGCGGCGAAGGTGCTGGACGTGCTGGGGGTGGGTGTGGTGAACCTGCGGGCGTGAGGCCCGGAGGACTGCCCATGCCCGACACCCCCATCATCGACGCGCACCTGCACCTGATCGACAGGAAAAGGCTGACCTATCCGTGGCTTGCACGGGTGCCGGCGTTGGACCGCGACTGGTCGCTGGCCGATTACGACCGGCTGACGGGCGGCGTTCCGGTCGAGGGGATGGTCTTCGTCGAGGTCGACGTGGCCGCCGGGGACCGGCTGGCCGAGGTGGATTTCGTGGAAGATCAAGGAGATGCGCGCATCCTCGGGATGGTGGCCTGCGTCGCGATGGACGGGGGCGCGGCGACCGAGGCGGGGCTGGAGGCGCTGCGGGGGCGGGGGATCGTGCGGGGGGTCAGGCACCTGATCCAGGACCACGTGGCGACCCCCGGCTGGTGCGTCAGGCCCGCCTTCGTGGACGGCGTGCGGATGCTGGCTTCGCGGAAACTGGCGTTCGATGTCTGCATCTTGCATCCGCAGATGCAGGACGCGGTGGCGCTTGTGCGGGCCTGCCCGGAGGTGACCTTCGTCTTCGACCACATCGGCAAGCCGGGCATCCGGGCCGACACGATCGGCCCCTGGGCCGAGGGGATCGCGGCGCTTGCCGCCTGCCCCAACGTGCTGTGCAAGATCAGCGGGGTGGCGACCGAGGCGGACCATCGGGCGTGGGCCGAGGACGCCGCCCTGCCCTACGTCCTGCAGGCGCTGCACGTCTTCGGGGGCGACCGGGTGATGTTCGGCGGCGACTGGCCGGTCAGCGAGCAGGCCACGACCTTCGCCCGCTGGGTGGCGCTGGTGGACCGGGCGGTGAAGCCCTTCGGGTCGGCCTTCGCCGAGCGGTTGTGGCGGGGGACGGCGCGGGAGGTCTATCGGCTGTGACGCCTCGGGCCGCGCGGGACCGACCGGGGGAGGCGGTCGCGTCGCCGCCCGATGTCGCAGGGACCGGCTGGAACATATCATCTATACACTACCGTCGCCTCTGTTACACTTGACCCAAAACGCCCAACAGGAGACCCGCCATGCCCATGCTGAACCGCCGCTCCGTCCTTGCCGCATCGGCGGGAATGTCGCTTCTGTCCGCCTTCCCGCGTCTTGCCCTTGCCGCCGGCGACGGCGACACGCTGCGCGTGGCCATCGCGGGCGAGACGGGGGATCTCGACCTTCTCCAGAACGTCTCGACCCTGTCGTCCTACTCCGCCGTGTTCGACGCGCTGATCCAGTACGGCCCCGGCGGCGCGCTGGAGCCGGGGCTGGCGACGGCCTGGACGGTCGCGGACGACGGGCTGTCGATCGGCTTCGACCTGCGCGAGGGCGTCACCTTCTCGGACGGCACGCCCTTCGACGCGGCGGCGGCGGAGTGGAACCTGAAGCGCTGGATGGGGGTCGCGGATTTCTCGTGGATCGGGATCGCCGATGCCTACGAGAGCATCGTCGTCGACGCGCCGAACAAGCTGACCGTCCGGCTGAAGCGCCCGGTCCCGGCGGCGCTTCTGGAACTGACCATCGTGCGCCCGGTGCGCTTCCTGTCGCCGAACGCCCCCGCGGGCCAGCCGATCGGCACCGGGCCGTGGATCGTGGAGAGCTATTCCTCGTCCGAAACGGTTCTTGTCCGCAACGATGCCTATTGGGGCGAAAAGCCCGCCTTCGGCCGGATGGAGCTGAAGGTCGTCCCGGACGAGCTCGCGCGCGCCAACGCGCTGCGGGCGGGAGAGCTCGACGTGATCGGCGGCGACTGGGTGGCCCAGCTTTCACCGCGCCGCGCCAAGGCGCTGGCGGGCGAGGGGATGACCGTCGTCGCCGAACCGGGCACCGCGACGACGATCCTGGGCTTTTCGC
>CAZNPW010000037.1:0-29493 GCA_964575185.1 uncultured Exiguobacterium sp. | reverse complement strand
GGCGGATCTCGGCCTCGGTCACGTCGGCCAGCGCCGGATCGGTGCGGAACCGAGCACGTCACGCGGTGGTTCGCCGACGCGCTGCAAGGTGCCGCCGGATGAGCGTGCTGGCGATCGACCTCGGCGGGACGAAGATCCTGGCCGCGCTGGTCGACGGGGCCGGCGTGACGGCGAGGGCCGCGGCGGAAACCGACCGCGCCGGGGGGCCGGGACGGTGGCTGGCGCAGATCGGTGAACTGGTGCGTGACTGGTCCGGTCAGTGGACCGCGGCGGGGCTCTGCGCCACGGGGCGGATCCTGGCGGGGTCGTGGTCGGCGCTGAACCCGGGCACGCTGCCGCTGGACGCGCCGTTTCCGCTGGCCGCCGCGGCAAGCCGGTTGCTGGGCCGGCCGGTGCGGCTGGCCAACGACGCGCAGGCGGCGGCCTGGGGAGAGTTCCGCCACGGTGCCGGGGCGGGGCGCGACATGGTGTTCCTGACCGTGTCCACCGGCATCGGCGGCGGGCTCGTGCTGGGTGGCCGCCTGGTCGAGGGACAGCGCGGCATCGCGATGAGCGCGGGCCAGATGGTGCCGCTGGACGGGGATGCGGTCCGCATCGAGAACCTGGCCTCGGGCCGGTTCATCGCCGAGGCGGCGGGCGACACGCGCGCGGCCGTTGCGGCGGGGCACCCGGCCGTCGCGGTCTCGGCCGGGCGGGTCGCGCGGCTGTGCCGCAACCTGCACCTGGCGGTCGATCCGGCGGTCATCGTGATGGGCGGCGGCGTGGGGCTCGGGCCGGGCTATCTGGACCGGGTCCGGGACGCGCTTGCCGAGGTGTCCGACCCGTTTGCCCCCGAGGTGATCCCCGCCGCGCTCGGCGATGCGGCCGGGGTGATCGGAATCGCCGATCTGGCTGATCGAGACGACACAACAGGGAGAGGACCCAACACATGAGACATGCCTTTCTGTCCGGCGCCGCCCTTCTGGCGCTGATGACCGCCGCGCAGGCCGAGGTGACGGTGCTCGGCTGGCCCGGCGGGCCCGAGGAGGCCGCGTTGCGGGCGGTGACCGACATCTACAACGCCCGGCCCGAAACGACCGAGGCGAACCGGGTCGACCTCCTGTTCACCAGCCGCGACGGGTTCTTCGACAAGCTGGCGGTGGACCTGGCGGCGGGGACGACCGCCTTCGACATCAACCTGATCGCCACCTATTCGATCGGCCGTTACGCGCCGTTCATGGAGCCGGTGACGCTGGCCCCGGAGGCGCAGGCGGTGTTCGGCGACACGGTGCTGTCGACGATGCAGTTCGACGGCAAGCAGTATGGCGTGCCGACCGACCTGAGCCTGCAATTCCTGTACTACCGCCGCGACCTGATCGACGCGCTGATGACGGACGCGGCCGCGACGGCGCGCTACGGCGACATCTCGGAGCGGTATCTGGGGGAGCGGCTGCAGCCCAAGGATCCGAACGACTGGATGTGGAAGGATTTCGTCGCCAACGCGCTGTATTTCAGCCAGTCGGTCAACCCCGACAGCCCGACGCGCTACGGCACCGTCATCCAGATGAAGAACCTTCTGTTCAACATGATGGTCTTCCATGCGTGGCCGCGCAGCGCGGGCGCGAACTGGATGGACGAGGCGGGCAACGTCACCATCGACACCGCGGCCTGGCGCGAGCCGCTCGAGATGGCGAAGATGCTTTACGATCTGGGTGCCACGCCGCCCGACAGCACGTCCTACGAATACGCCGAGGCGAACGCGGCCTGGGCCAGCGGGCAGGTCGCCGCGATGGTGCAGTGGAACGCGGCGGCGAGCGAGCTGACCGCGGCGCAGCCCGCGACCACCGCCATCGCGCCGCCCGCGGGGCCGGCGGGGCGGTTCACCCACATCCACGGCCTGGGCCTGGGGCTGAACGCGGCGTCGGACAACAAGGAGGGGGCGACGGCCTTCCTGCAATGGCTGTCGACCGAGGAGGCGGCGCTCGCCTACGCCCGCGCGGGCGGGGCGCCCGGCCTGGCCGGCGCGGCGGCGGCGAAGCTGGCGGGCGAACGGCCGGACCTCGTGCAGGTGGGCGAGTATGCCTCGACCTACGGCTTCGTCATGCGCGGCGCCACCTCGGCCAACGCGCTGTCGGTCTACGAGCTGCAGGCCAAGGAGTTCACGGGCTACTGGGCCGGCACGCAGGACCTCGACACCGCCATCGCCAATACGGCACGGGGCATGGCCGAGCTCTTGAAGTAGCGCGACGGGACCGGCCGCCTGCCGCGGCCGGTCCGACCCCGGGAAGCGCGCCATGACGACCGCGACGGAAAACCGCATCCTCGCCGCCCCGCTGGTGCTTTTCCTGCTGGCCATCCTGGGGTTTCCGGTGGCGCTGAGCGTCGTCTACGCGCTGTCCTCGGCGACCTTCGAGACGCTGACCGATCCTGCCTTCACCGGGCTGGACAACTTCCGCACCGTGCTGGGCGACCCGGACTTCTGGGCCTCCGCCTGGTTTTCCCTGCGGTTCGCGGTGGTGACGGCGGTGGCGGAATGCGTGCTGGGGCTGTTTCTCGCCGTCTACCTCGCGCCGCTGATCCGCCGGCACGGCTGGATGGTCGCGGTGCTGATCGCGCCGATGATGATCGCGCCGGCGATGATGGGGCTGATGTATCGCCTGGTCCTGCACGAGTTCGCAGGCCCCGTGCCCTACTACCTGTGGGAGGTCTTCGGCCTGCGCCTGTCGTTCTTCGGGGCCCGGACGGTGTTCTGGACCGTCGCGGTGGTCGAAACCCTGCAGTGGACGCCCTTCGCCTTCCTGCTGTTCCTGACCGCCTACACCGCCGTCCCGCAGGAGGTGCGCGAGGCCGCGGCGGTGGACGGGGCGCGCCCCTGGCGGACCTTCCGCAAGGTGGAACTGCCGCTGATGCTGCCGACGCTGTGGGTCGCGCTGTTCATCCGCTTCATCGACGGGTTCCGCGTCTTCGACAACATCTACGTCCTGGTCGGCGCGGGCCCCGGCGGGGTCACGCGGTCGATGTCGATCTACGTCTACGAGGCCTTCTTCCGGTCGGGCGAGATCGGGCGGGCCGTGGCGGCCTCGATGCTGCTGTTCGCCGCGGCCTTCGCGGTGGTGGCGCTGGCCGCCCGGGCCCAGGCGCGCAAGGGGCGGGCGTGATGCGCTGGGCGGTGTTCATCCTGGCGGCGCTGGTGCTGAACTTTCCCGTCATCGCCACGCTCGTCACCGCCTTCAAGAGCCAGGCCGAGGTCACCCGCAACCCCTCGCTCTGGGTGCAGGCGCCGACGCTGGACAATTTCGCGGCGGTGCTGACGGTCAGCGACCGGCTGAACGTCTGGGCCTACCTCGGCAACTCCGCGGTCGCGGCATTGATCGGGGCCGTCCTGCCCATCGCCGTGGCCTTCCCCGTCGCCTGGGCGATGGCGCGGCGGGGGTATGGGGCGCGCGTCGTCCTGCCCCTGGTCGTGAACCTGCGCGCGCTGCCGCTGATCGTCTTCGCGATCCCGATCTACCTGATGTTCAATGCGGCGGGCCTTCTGGACACGCGGCTCGGCCTCGGCCTGATCCTGGCCGTCGTCAACCTGCCGCTGACGCTGATGCTCATGGTCAACGCCATCGCCGCGCTGCCGGTGGAGCTCGAGGAGGCCGCGCGGATGGACGGGGCGCGGCTGCCGCGGATCCTGTGGCGGATCGTCCTGCCGCTGGCGCGCCCCGCGCTGATGACGAGCTTCATCTTCGGCTTCGTCACCGCCTGGAACGAGTTCCTCTTCGGGCTGATGCTGACGACGCGGGCCGCCGTGCCGGTGACGGTCGGGGCGTCGTTCTTCTTCGCCTCGAGCGGTGGCGGGGTGCAGTGGGGCCTGGCGGCGGCGGTCATGCTGGTCGCGGCGGCCCCGCCGCTGCTGATCGGGCTGGTGATGTATCGGCGCATCGCGGGGTCGGTGGTGGCGGGGGCGGTGAAGGGGTAGGCGATGGGACGGATCGAGCTTTCGGGCCTGCGCAAGAGCTTTGGCGCGACGGAGGTGCTGCGGGGCATCGACCTGGTGGTGGAGGACGGGGCGTTCTGCGTCTTCGTCGGCCCGTCGGGCTGCGGCAAGTCCACGCTGCTGCGGCTGATCGCGGGGCTGGAGGAGGCGAGCGACGGCCGCATTGCCATCGACGGGCGCGACGTGACGCGCCTTCCGCCCTACGACCGCGGGCTGTCGATGGTCTTCCAGTCCTACGCGCTGTATCCGCACATGAGCGTGCGCGACAACATCGCCTTCGGCCTGCGCACCGCCCGCCTGCCCGAAGCCCGGGTCGCGGCGAAGGTCGCCGAGGCCGCGCGGATGCTGCGGCTGGAGCCGCTTCTCGACCGCCGCCCCGCCGCGCTGTCGGGCGGGCAGCGCCAGCGGGTGGCGATCGGGCGGGCCATCGTGCGCGAGCCCGCGGCCTTCCTGTTCGACGAGCCGCTGTCGAACCTCGATGCCGCGCTGCGGGCCGACACGCGGCTCGAGATCGCCGCGCTGCACCGCCAGCTTGCCGCGACGATGATCTACGTCACCCACGACCAGGTGGAGGCGATGACGCTCGCCGACCGGATCGTCGTGCTGGACGGCGGGCGCATCATGCAGGCGGGCAGCCCCCGCGACCTGTATGACCGGCCGGCGAACCTGTTCGTCGCGGGGTTCCTCGGCAGCCCGCGGATGAACCTGGTGCCCGGTGCCGGGCTGGGCATGACCGCCGCGACGGTCGGCCTGCGGCCCGAGGCGCTGCGGGTGGCGGCGGCCGGGGCGGGCAGGCTCGACGGGGAGGTGTCGGCGATGGAGTTCCTGGGTGCCGACCTGATCGTGGTGGCCGAGACCCCGGCCGGGCGCATGACGTTGCGCACCGGTCCGGCGACGGCCGTGACGACCGGCGACCGGATCGGCATCGCGTTCGATGCGGGGGACCTGCACCCGTTCGGTGCCGACGGCAACCGGATCGGCTGACCGGGCCGTGCGCGGGGCCGGCGGGCGCGCCCGTGCGGAGGAGGGCCTGCCGCCCGCGCCGCGACCGTCATGCCCGACGGCCGCGCGGCCGCGCGGTGGGTGCCTGCGGCGCGGGCCCCCCGGGCTGCGCCGCGAGGAAGCCGAGGATGGCCTGCCGCAGGCCGGCCAGATGGGCGGGCCGGTCGGTGCCCTTGGCCACGACCCGCACCAGCCGCGCGCCGGGCAGCAGGCCGGCCAGACGCGCGGCAAGGGCCATCGGGTGGATCGCGTCGCCCGCCGTGCCGATGACCAGCGCGGGCAGCGCCAGGGCGGCCAGGTCGGGCTCCGTGACCTCGGGACCGCTGGCGGCGATGGCGGTCAGCAGCGCCGCGGTGTCCGCGGCCGGGGCGCGGGCGACGAAGCCGAGCAGCGAGGCCAGGTTGTCGGGCGCGGTCCGGGCCAGCCGGCGGAAGGTGGCGCCGGCGCGGAAGCGCGCCTCGGCGGTGGAGGGGTCGGACAGCAGCCGGCCGACCAGCGCGTTCGGCGCCATGTTGGCGGGAGCGGCGGCGGTGACCCAGGCGGGCCGCACCAGGACCAGCCCGCGCACGAGGTCGGGCCGCACCACCGCCAGCCGCAGCGCGATGGCCGCCCCCATCGAGATGCCGCCCACCACCGCCGGCCCGCAGACGGACTCCATCAGCCGCGCGACATCATCGGCGAAGGTCGGGATCGACAGCGCATCCACCGGGCCCAGGTCCGATCCGCCGTGGCCGCGGCAGTCCAGCGTCAGACGGCGGATGCCGGGGGTGTCGGGAAACGCCTCGGCGGTCTGGCGCGCGTCGCCGCACAGCCCGTGCTGGAACACGAAGGGCAGCCCCTCGCCCGCGTCGTCGTGCGTGAAGGTCAGCCCGCCGTCGCGCCGGATCACGTCAGCCGCCGCAGGTGCGCCGCCGCCCCGGGGGCCTCGGCCGCCGTCAGGCCATGGGCGATGACGGGGCCGGAGAAGCCCTGCGCCGCAAGCCGCCGGCGGGCATGGGCGAAGTCAACCGCCCCCCGCCCCGCCGCCTGCAGGGTGCCGTCGGACGCCATGTCCTTGGCGTGCAGGATCGCCGTGCGCGCGCCGAGCAGGTCCGCCGCCCGGGCCAGGATGGCGTGCTGGTCGGGCAGCGTCGCGGCCGTCAGCAGGTTCGCCGGGTCGAACACGATGACCAGCCGGTCGCTCCCCGCCTCGCGCAGGAGCCGCGCGGCAGCCCGCGCATCGTTCACGACGTTGGCGTGCTCGGGTTCCACCCCCAGGCGGATGCCGTGGGCCTCCGCGATTTCCAGCGCCCGGTCCACCGCCGCCCGCATCGCGGCCCAGGCGGAGGGTGTGGCGTTGTCGGGATGCCCGCGCCACATGTCGGCCGCATCGCAGGTGCCCGTGCACAGCGTCAGCAGGTCGCAGCCCATCGCCTGCGCCGCCCCGGCCAGCACGGCCAGACCCGCGAACCCGCGCTCCGCCGCGTCCCGGTCGGGGTGGATGATGTTGAACGTGGCCGAGATGGCGGGGATCCGCACCCCGGCCGCCGCCGCCCCGTCGCGCACCGCCGCCACCGTTGCCGCGTCGATCCGGGGCGGCAGCGTCGGCAGGCCGGCGCAGGCCATGTTCCACTGCACCGCATCGAACCCGGCCGCCTTCGCGGCCAGCAGCACGGCGGCGGGGTCGGTGCCGGGAAAGGTCTTGGCGAAGACCCCGACGTTCACCCCAGCCCCCGCAGCCAGGACATGCGCGCGGCCAGGTCCGCCGCCCCGAAGCAGAGCGAGCCCAGCACCACCGTCTGCGCCCCCGCGGCGCGCAGGACGGGCACGGTGGCCTCGCGGATGCCGCCGTCGGCCGCCAGCACCACGCGCCGGCCCGCCCGGGCGGTCAGCCGCGCCGCCTGTCGCAGCCGGTCGGGTGCGGCGGGGTCGAGGCCCTGGCCCTTGACCCCGATGGCGGTCCCGAGGAGCGTCAGCATGTCGAGCCGAGGCAGGAACGGGGCCGCCGCGTCCACCGGCGTCTCGACCCGCAGCACCATCCCGGCCTTCAGCCCGTGGCCCGCGATCCGCTTTAGCCCCTCGGCCGCCCGCATGGTCTCGGCGTGCAGGCTGATGAGGTCGGCCCCGGCCGCGGCGAACTGGTCGATCTGGGGCAGGAGGATGGCGTCGTCGACCATCAGGTGCACATGGATCGGCAGCCCCGACACGGCGCGGATGCGGGCCACGAGGTCGGGGAAGAAGAGGAGCGCCGGGGCGAAGACGCCGTCGGCCACGTCGATGTGCAGCATGTCGGCGTGGGGGGCCACGCGGGCCAGATCGTCGGCCAGCCGCAGGAGGTCGGCCGACCAGACCGACACCTCGGCGATCAGGTGCCCGGCGGGCAGGCGATCCATCCATCCCGTCATACCGGCCCCTCCGCCCGGTCGAGCCGCACCGGCCGTCCCGTCCGGACCGACTGGGCGATGGCCGCCATGGCCCGCACCGCGGCGATCCCGTCCTCCAGCCCCGCGCCTTCCATCGCCGCGCCCCGCAGGATCGCGTCGGCGAAGCCTTCCAGCTGACGGCGGTAGAAATGCCCGTCGGCCCCCAGCACCCGGCGCGTCGTGCCATCGGATTCGTGGAAGATGTCGACCTCGGAGGTCTTGTAATACCACGGGTTGAAGGTCCGCGCGACCACCGACCCGCCCTGCCCGTAGATCTGGAACCCCTCGTGCCAGTCCATCCGCACCGCCACGGTCAGGTCGAGGTGCCCCAGCGCGCCGCTGGCGAAGGTCACGTCCACGAACCACGCGCGCATCCCCGCACGGTGCGCCAGGCGCGCCTGCACCTCGACCAGCGGCCCGGCGAGGTGCCGCGCGGTGTCCACGAGATGGCTGCCATGCGCGAGCATGTAGTAGCGCGCGAGGTCGGCCTTGGGGTCTTCGGCCGGACGCCGGGCCGCGGCGCTGGCGACGATCAGCGGCTGCACCGCGTCGGTCATCGGGTAGCGGTGCGTGCTGTCGCAGTACCAGGCCTTCAGCGCCGCCATCTCGCCCATCGGGCCGGACACGAAGGCCTTCGCCGCCTGGATCCCGGCGTCGAACCGCTTCATGTGGCCGACCTGCAGCACGCGGTCGCCGACATGGCCGCGCAGGCGTTCCGCCTCCTCCACCCCGGTCGCGAGCGGCTTTTCGCACAGCACGTGCTTGCCCGCCTGCAGGGCGCGGATCGCGGCGGGGACGTGGAAGGCGTCGGCGGTGGCGATGATCACCGCCTCGAGCTCGGGGTCGGCCAGCATCGCGTCATAGTCGGCGAACTGGCGCGCGGGCCCGTGCGTCACGGCCATCCGCTGCCGCAGGTCGTCGGCCACGTCGCAGATCGCGTGCAGCGTGGCGTTGCGGGCCTTGGTGCAGGCCTCGAAATGCGCGGCCTGGGCGATCGGGCCGCAGCCGAGCACGCCGACGCGCAGGAGGCGGTCATCCTTGGGCGGCATCGGCCTTCTCCGTGGCGCGGCGATAGCGGAGCACGACCGCGCCCACGGCCGCGCGGATGGCATCGCCGGGCGGCGGTGCGGCCGCGAGCGCGGCCTGCACCCCCGCGTCGGTCCAGTAGTAGCGCACCCGGTCCGACAGGCCGAGGAGCATCGCCTCCGCATCCGGGGCGGCATGGGCCTGCCAGTCGGCAGGGCGGGCGCGCATCGCGGCCAGAAGCGCCGCACGCACGCCCGCGCTACCCGGCGCGGAGAGGACCGCGCGGGCATAGGCCTGCGTCAGCTCCGGCCCGACCTTCAGCACCACGCAGCCGGCCTTGACCAGCCCGCGCAGGGCATCTTCGGTCTGGTAATCGGTCGAATGCGCCTCGAGCGGCAGGGGCGCGGTCAGCCCGGCGGCGCGGGCGGGGTCGAAGGCGACGACGTGGTCGTTGCCGAAATCCACCCCCGGCTGGACGACCAGCGCCATCACGCGGTCCATCCCCAGCCCCCGCGCCGCGAAGGCCGCGCGGTGCAGGTCGACCGTGCGCCGCGCCGCGTCGGTCGTGGTCACGGCCAGCGCGCCCGCGCCCGCCGCGCCCGCGACCTCACCCCCCGGCACCGGCACCTCGGTGCCGATGACGAAAGCCGGTGTCCCCGCCGCGCAGGCCACCGCCGCCAGGTCCGCCGCCCGCGCGGCCATCGTCGCCTCTGCCAGCACCTCGCCGCCGCAGGGCATGGAGGCATCGAGGTGGATCTTGGTGAACCCGGCCGCGACATAGGCGGCGACCATCGCCCGGGCGCGCGCCATCGCCTGCTCCGCGGCCATGTGCCGCCAGGGGTTCGGACCCAGGTGGTCGCCGCCGAGGGTGATCCGCCCCGGGTCCACCCCCTCGGCCCGCGCGATGCCGTGCACGAGGGACCGGAAATCGGCCGGGGTCATCCCCGCATAGCCGCCCTCGTGGTTCACCTGGTTGCAGGTGGCCTCGATCAGGATGGGCGCGCCGCCGTCGCGGCAGGTCGCCAGCACCGCCGCCAGCGTCGGCGCGTGGGCCGTGCACCAGGCGGGCATGGCCGTCACAGCAGGGCCTCGACGTCGGCGAGCCGGCTGTTGCCCTCCATCGGGCCGAGGCTGCCGACCGCCAGCGATCCCGCCACCACCGCGCGCGACAGGGCCTGCGGCACGGCCATCCCGCCCGCCAGCAGCGTGACGAACGTGCCGCAGAAACAGTCGCCCGCCCCGGTCGGGTCCACCACCGCCACGCGCCGCGCGGCGAGGTCGGTCACCACGCCCCCGGCCATCGCCACCGCGCCCCCGGCGCCGCGCTTCAAGGCCACGCAGCGGGCGGGCAGCGCCCCCGCCCAGTCGGCGAAGGTCGCGCCCGGCCACAGGAGGTCGGCATCGGCATCCGAGGGCAGCACGTAGTCCGCCACCGCCACCAGACGCCGCACCGTCGCGAGATAGCCGTCGTCCGACATCAGCTCCACCCGGATGTTGGGGTCGATGCTGATCGCCACCCCCGCCGCGTGCAGCGCCAGCGCGACCTCCGCCACGGCCCCGCGCATCCCCGGATCGCCCAGCGACGACCCCGAGACGTGCAGCACCCCGGTCCCCGCCGCCAGAAACCCCGCCACCGCCACGTCCCCGCGGGGAAACCGCCCGGCGGCCGACGGCGCCATGCTGAACACGAACTCCCGCCCGCCGTCGGCGCCATAGGCCACATGCGCCGTGCCCGTCGGCAGCGGCACCCGCGAGATCAGCGCCCCCGACACCCCGTCCGCCACCAGCCGGTCGCGGATCACCTGCCCGAAGGCATCCGTTCCGACCGCGCCCGCAAACACCGCCCGCGCGCCGGTCAGCGCGGCCTGGTCGATGAAGATGCCCGGTGCGCCGCTGGGGTAGGGGCCGCGATAGCTGGCGGGCGACAGGTGCCGCGTCCCCGGTTCGGTGCAGATGAACTCCACCAGCAGCTCGCCGATGGAGCCGATGCAGGGCCGCACGCCTAGCCCCCGATCATCAGCTTGACCACCTCGTCGTGCGAGGTGTCGGCGATCCGCCGGGTCCCCGCCATGACTCCCCGCCGCAGGACGACGATCCGGTCGGACACGGCGAAGATGTCCTGGAGGTTGTGGCTGATGAAGATCACGCCCCGTCCCTGCGCCTTCAGCTGGTGGATCAGGTCCATGACCTTGCGCTGTTCGGGCACGCCGAGCGCCGCGGTCGGCTCGTCCATGATGAGGACGCGGGCGTTCCAGTAGACCGCGCGGCCGATCGCGACCGCCTGCCGCTGCCCGCCGGAAAAGTTCGACACCGGCGCGTCGAGGCGGCTGACGTGGAAATCCAGCATCGCCATCGTGGTCTTCGCCGCCTCGGCCATCCTGCGGCGGTCGAGCACGGGCAGGAACCCGAAGGCCCGCCGCATCGGCTCGCGGCCGAGGAAGATGTTCGCCCCGATGCTCAGGTTGTCGGCCAGCGCGAGATCCTGGTAGATCGTCTCGATCCCGCGCTCGCGCGCTTCCTGCGGGGACGCGAACGACACCTCGCGGCCTTCCAGCAGGATCGTCCCCGACGACGGCCGGTAGACGCCCGACACCGCCTTGATCAGCGTCGTCTTCCCCGCCCCGTTGTCGCCGGCCAGCGCCACGACCTCTCCGGCCGCCACCTGCATCGACAGGTCGTGCAGCGCCTGCACCGGGCCGAAGTTCTTCGACAGGGCGCGGACTTCCAGCAGCGGCTCACTCACTCACCCGGCCCCCGCTGATCCGCCGCTGCGCCTGGTCGATCAGCACCGAGATGATGATGACCACGCCCACGCTGATGAACTGCCAGAACGGCTCCACGTTGATGAAGACGAGGCCATACTGGATGACGGCGATCACGAAGGCCCCCGCCACCGTCCCCAGGATCGTGCCCGACCCGCCGAAAAGGCTCGCGCCGCCGATCACCACGGCGGCCACGCTGTCGAGGAGCAGGGGTTCCCCGGCCTGCGCCGCCCCGGCGCTGAACCGCGCCGCGTAAAGGACCCCGGCCAGCCCCGCGCAGATGCCCGACAGGACGTAGAGTTTCAGGACATGCGCCCGGATGTCGATCCCCGCCCGCCGCGCCGCCTGTTCGTTCGCGCCGATGGCATAGTTGTGCTGGCCGAAGCGGGTCTGCGACAGAATGTAGTGCATCACGAGGACGAAGATCGCGGTGACGAGGACGACCCATGGCACGCCCAGGATGCGCCCGTTCCCGAGATTGGCGAAGAAGCCGTTCTGCACCGGCACCGTGGTGCCGCCGGCCAGCAGGAACGCCACCCCCCGGCAGACGCCGAACATCCCCAGCGTGCCGATGAACGGCGGCACCCGCAGGCGCGAGACGAGCAGTCCGTTGATCGCCCCCGGGATCATGGCGATGGCGATGGCCACCAGGCTGCCGAACAGCACCGCCATGGGCAGTCCCATGCTCGGCCCCGCCCAGTTGATCACATGCGCCGCGACGACCGCCGCCAGGCCCATGATGAAGCCCATCGACAGGTCGATCCCGCCCGAGATGATGACGAAGGTCTGCCCCGTCGCCAAGAGCAGCGGCGCCACGGCGAACACGGCGATCGAGGTGATGTTGAAGGGGTTGAACAGGAAGGTGCCGCCGAAGGAGAGGCGGCTCCAGATCTCGAACCCCGTGATCAGCGCGGCCAGGAACAGCCAGGCGCGCAGGTCGGCGATCCGCTGCACGGGCGTGCGGCGCCCGTCGGCGTGGTCGGCGGGCGGGGTGGGCCGGGCTTGCGGCAGGCTGGCAGTCATGCTTCGGTTTCCGATCATCCAGGCCGATACCCCGGCGGGTCAGGACGGCGGCCCCCGGCGCGGGACCGGGGGCCGCCGGAACGGTCACTCGGAATAGATGTAGCGGGCCACGTTCGGATCATCGACGTTGGTCGCGTCGATCACGGTATAGCCGGTGCCGATCAGCGTCGGGATCGAGTTTCCGGTCAGATGCGCGAAGGCCGCGACGACGCCGAAATAGCCCATCTCGGCCGGGTGCTGCGCGATCGCCATGTCGACGAGGCCGCTCTTGATGTTCTGCACCGTGGTGCCGGGGGCATCGAACGCCACGACCCGGATGACGCCGGTCTGGCCGGCCTGCTGGACGCCGTTGGCCGCCCCGATGGCCGAAAAGGTGTTCGCGCCGAACACGCCCTTCAGGTCGAAGTTGCGCGCAAGGACCGCCTGCAACTGGCTTGCGGCATTGTTGGCGTCGTTCTTGTTGAACTGGGTTTCCAGCACCTCGATGCCGGGGAAGTTCGCGGCCATCTCGGCCTTGAAGCCTTCCTCGCGCTGGTCGGTGGTCGAGATGCCGGGGTTCACGTTCGACACATAGACCTTGCCCGTCCCGTCGATCACGCGCGCGAGCGCCCGTGCGGCGATCCGGCCGCCCTCGACGTTGTCCGAGGCGATGTAGCTCAGCGGAAAGTCGGCGTCGCCCGCGCCGGTTTGATACTTTCCGGTGCCGATGAAGGTGTCCACCGTGATGACCGGGATGCCCGCGTCGAAGGCCTTGCGCAGCGGCTCGATCAGCTGCGTCGTGTCGGTCGGCGCGATCAGGATCGCGGCCGGCGCGCGGGCGATCACGGCGTCCAGCACCGGCACCTGCGTCACCGGGTTGAAGTCGGGCGCGCCCTGGAACACGAGGTCCACGCCCAGCGCATCGGCGGCCGCCTGCGCGCCCTTGTTCATGGTGATGTAGAAGGCATCGGTCGTCAGGCCCGGGATCAGGGCCACGGTGAACTTCTGGCCCTGCGCGCGGGCGGCGGTCAGGCCCGCGGTCAGGGCGAAGGGCGCCGTCGCGGCAGCGCCCAGGATCGAACGGCGATTCATGCTTTCTCCTCCCGTGGAGGTGGGCCCGCCCCCCAAGCGGATCTGGTGCCCACCCTGGTTTCCGTGGCGGGAGTGAACGGCGGCGGTGCCATCCGGTCAAGAGGGATATTTTGCAGCAAGATATTTCCTGGTGCCGGGGGCGGCATCAGGACAGCTGCGCCGCGATCGCCTCTGCCGCCGCGGTATCGGTGACGAGCGCCGTGATGAGGCCCGCGCGCGCCGCGCCGATGATCGGGCTTGCCTTCGCCGCGCCCGCCGCGACGCCGATGCACAGCCGCGCGCGGCGCAACTGCGCCTCGGACACCGCGATCAGACGCTCGGCGCCCGGCCAGTCGACCCGCGTCCCCGCGGCGTCGAAGTAGTGGCGCACCACGTCGCCTGCGGCCTGGTGCAGCGCCTGTTCGTCGGGGGTGGCAAGGCTCGCGTCCGGGGCGTTCAGCGCGTGCGGCAGGCCGACACCCACCACGGCCACGTCGATCCGGTCCCAGAGCCCCACGGCCTCGGCGATGACGGGGTCGGACAGGAAACCGGCGCGCGCCTCGGCGCTGGGCAGGAAGGGGGCGTGCACGAAGCAGGCCCGGCCGCCCGCCTGCGCGGCCGCGATGCGCGTGAACTCGTTGATCTGGAAATGCGGCTGCTGCTGCTGCATGCCGCCCGCCGCGGGCACCACCAGCACGCCGGGCATCGGCGGCAGGCCGCCGTCCAGCACGGCGTGGATCGCCCGGCCCCAGCCCAGCGCGAGCACCGCCCCGGGGGCGATGTTGGCGGTCCGCAGGATCGCGGCCAGCGGGGTGGCCAGCACCAGCGGGGCGCTGCCTGCGGGCGCGTCGACCACCGCCACCCGCCGCAGCCCGAGCCCCCGTTCCAGCGCGGCACCCAGGGCATCGGGCCCGACGGGATCGCGCACCTCGATCCGCACGATCCCCTCGGCCCGCGCCCGGCGCAGCAGGCGCGAGATCGTCGCGGTCGACAGGCCCGTCGCGCGGGCGATCTGGACCTGCGGCTGGTCCTGCAGGTAATGCAGCCTGGCCACCAGGTGCATCAGCGCGCGGGTGTCGGCCGTGTCGGGCGGCGCGGCGAGGGGCAGATTGCAATTCCTTTCTGCAACGTGTTACATCCTGCCTACCATATCAAAACCGGGCTGCGGCGCAATCGCCGTTGCGCGGCCCGGCGGACAGGGGATCGAGGCCATGGCGAGCATGACCACGGCAGAGCGGCGCGGCTACCAGCAGATCTGCGGCGACGACGGCGCGATGATGGTCGTCGCCTGCGACCAGCGCGGTGGCATGCGCACGCTTTTGGCCGACAGCCCGGCGGCGCAGGCGGCCATCGGCAGCGACATCCTGGGCGCCACCAAGATCGACATCGCGGCGCACCTGGCGCGTCACGCGACCGCCGTGCTGGTCGATCCGGTCTGCGCGCTTCCCGCGATGATCGACGACGGGCACCTGCACCGGACGACCGCCCTGCTGATCGGCCTCGACGATTCGGGCTACGACACCACGCCCGAAGGGTTCCGGCTGTCGCGCCTGGTGCCGGGCGTGACCGCGCGGCGCGTGCGCGACCTGGGCGGGACGGGCGGCAAGATCATGGTCTACCTGCGCCCCGACCGCCCCGGCGCGGACACGCACAACCTGGCGCTTTTGCGCGCGGTGATCGCCGATTTCGCCGCCGAGAACCTGCTTCTGGTGACCGAGTTCCTGACCTACGCGCTGCCGGGCGAGGACAGGGCCGCCCATGCCGCCGCCGTTCCCGCGCTGGTCGAGGCGGCGACGCGGGCCTGCCTCGACGCGGGGGCGAAGGTGCTGAAGCTGCCCTATCCCGGCACCGCGACCGCCTGCGCGCGGATCACCGCCATGGCGGGGGCGGTGCCCTGGGCGGTGCTGTCGGCCGGGGTGGACCACGCGACCTTCCTCGGGCAGGTCGAGACGGCGATGGCGAACGGCGCCGCGGGCGTGATCGCCGGGCGGTCGCTGTGGAAGGACTGCATCTCGCTTGACCGCGCGGTCACGCGCGACCGGCTGGCATCCGTCGCGCTGCCCCGCCTGCGCGAGCTGCAGGCGGTGATCGCCCGGCACATGCCCCGCGGCTGACCGATGGACAGCACGATCGGCATCGACATCGGCGGCACGCACCTGCGCGCCGCGCGGGTCGACCCGCAGGGCCGCGTCCTGGCCCGCGCGACCCTGCCCACCGAGCGCGCCGCGGAGGCCTGCCTGGCGCAGTGCATCGGTCTGGTCGCGCGGCTGCGCGATCCCGGCACGCGCGGCATCGGCATCGGCGTGCCCGGGCAGGTCGACGTCGGGGCCGGGAGGGTCCTGTCGGGCGGCTATGTGGACCTGTCGGTCCTGCCCTTCGCCGACTCCGTGGCGGCGGCGGCGGGTCTGCCCGTCACGCTGGACAACGACGCCGGCATGGCGCTGCGCGGCGAGGTCGCCTGCGGGGCCGCCCGGGGCCTGACCAGCGCCGTCCTTCTGACCATCGGCACCGGCATCGGCGGCGCGATCCTGGACGGCGGCCGCATCCTGCGCGGCACCGGCACCGCGGGGCAGCTCGGCCATCTGGTGGTGGTGCCCGACGGGCGTGCCTGCGTCTGCGGCCGCCGCGGCTGCGTCGAGACCGAGAGCGCGGGCACCGCCTTCGCGCGGCACCTGGCAGCGGCGGGCCTGCCGGACGACCTGCGGGCCGAGGCGGTGCTGGCGCTGGACGACCCCCGCGCGGCGCGGGTGCTGCGCGCCTGGGCCGCGCCGCTGCGCGCGGCCATCGACACGCTGGTGGCGGCCCTGGCGCCGCAGGTGGTGCTGATCGGCGGCGGCGCCGGGCCCGCGGCGCTGGCGGCGCTGGCGCGGCTGCCGTCCGCCGCCTCGTGGTTCGACGCAGCCCTGCGCGGACCGGCGCTGGGGGACGATGCGGGGGTGGTGGGCGCGGCCCTGGCCGCGCGGCCGCGGGGGCGGCGGGCGGTGCTGGTCAACGGGGTGCCCGCGTCGGGCAAGTCCACCGTCGCGGCGGGGCTGGCGGCGGCTTCCGGCTGGCCGGTGCTGGCGCTGGACGACATCAAGACCCCCTTCCTGCACGAACTCGCCCCGGTCGACCGGGACATGAACCGCCGCCTCGGCCGCGCCGCCTATCAGGCGATCTTCGCCGCCGTCGCGGCGATGCCGCCCGAGGCGACGGTGATCCTCGACGCCTGGTTCGGCTTTCAGCCCGCCGAGGTGCTGCGGGCGGGGCTGGCCGCGGCCGGGGTCGCGCAGACGGTCGAGGTCTGGTGCCACGCCCCGCCCGATGCGGTGGCCGCCCGCTATGGCGCGCGCGTCCCGCTGCGGCCTGCCGGGCATCCCGGGCTGGACTACCTGCCCGACCTCGTCGCCCTGGCCGCGCGCGCCGCGCCGACCGGCCTCGGCCCCGTCGTGCGGGCCGACACGACCCGGCCCGTCGCGGCCGCGAGGCTGCTGGCGGAGGTGACGGCCCTGTGGCCGGTCGGCTAGGGCCCCGCCGCGGCCCGGCCGTCGGCGCGCCGCCCGGGCGAGAACCGCCGTTCGGCCACCTGCGCCGCGCCATGCAGCGCGACCGCGACCAGCACGCTGGTGACGGCGACGGCCCAGATCATGCCGAAGTCGAGGAACCCCCGCGACTGGTTCAGGAGGTTTCCCAGGCCGCGGCCGGTGGCCAGCCATTCGGCAATCATGACGCCCAGCAGCGCGCGCGGGGCGGCGGTGCGGATCGCGGCGAACACCCAGGGCGCGGACGCCGGGATGGCGACCAGCCGCAGTTCGGCCCAGGGGCCGGCGCCGTAGGCGCGGGGCAGTTCCAGCGCCGCGCGGGGCACCTGCGCCAGCCCCTGGGCGATCAGCACGTAGGCGGGGAAGAACGTGACCGACACGGTGATCCACAGCGTCACCCCGACGCCCCGCCCCAGCATCAGCACCAGCAGCGGCGTCAGCGCGACCAGCGGCATCGTCTGGGTCACCAGCGCCACCGGCAGGAAGGCGCGCGTGAAGGCGGGCGTGAGGCGTGACGTCACGGCGAGCGCGAAGGCTGTGGCGATGCCCGCGGCCATGCCCGCGAGGGTGATCGGCAGCGTCTGCGCCAGGGCCGCGAGAAGCCGCGCGCGGGCCTGGGGTGCGGCATCGGCGAGGACCAGGTAGTCGAAGACGGCCCAGGGCGACTTGCCCAGCATCGCGGGCACGTCGAGCGCGATCAGCAGGCCCCACCAGACCGCGAGGGGCAGGAGCAGGGCCGCCACGCGGACGACCGGCCCGCCTGCATCGGGCAGCGAGGCCGGGGGTGCGGCGGGGTTGAGCGTGACGGCGCGCGTGGCCCCGGTCAGCCGCGCCGAGGCGACGGCGAAGACCGCGTAGGCCGCCCCGGCGATCAGCGTGGCGACCAGCCCGATGCCCCAGAGCCGGTCGGGCTCGGCCCGGCCGAGCGAGCCGAGGAGGTAGGTGCCGAGGCCCCGGCCTCCGCCGCCGCCGAACTCGGCCAGGATCGCGCCGAGAACGGCGTTCGGGGCGGCGACGCGGAAGCCCGACAGGATGGCCGGCAGCGCGCCGGGAAACCGCACGCGGGCCAGCACGCTCGCGGCACCGCCGCCCCAGGCCCGCACGACATCGGCGGCGCGGCCGTCGTGGTGCGACAGGCCCGTCACCGTCGCCTGCATGGTCACGAAATAGACGCCGAGCGCCGCCAGCGTGACGCGCGGGGCCATGCCGTCGAGCGTCAGGGTCAGGATCGGGGCGATGGCGATGGGGGGAAGGGCGAAGATCGCGACGTTCAGCGGTCGGGCCAGCCGCTCGGCCACCGGCGACAGCGCGAAGAGCACGCCGGCGGCGACGGCGACGGCGTTGCCGATCAGGAAGCCGAGCGCCGAGGCATAGAGCGTCGCGGCCACATGCGGCGGATAGTCCGCGCGGTCGACCCACAGCCGGATCAGGATGGCCGACGGCGCGGGCAGCGCGCCGCCCGCGACGAGCGCAAGCCGCCCCGCGACCTCCCAGGCCGCCAGCAGGATCACGACGGGCAGCGCCCTACGCAGCGTCGCCATGCAGCACCGCGGCGATCCGGTCGCAGAGACGGTGAAAGCCTGCATCCGCGAAGAGCGCGGGCGCGCGGGGCCGGGCGAAGGGCACGTCCTCCACCGCCACGATCCGCCCGGGGTCGGCCTGCATCACCGCGACCCGGTCGGCCAGGAACACCGCCTCGTCGATGCCGTGCGTGACCAGAAGCGTCGTCGCGCCGGTGTCGGACCAGATGCGCTGCAGTTCGATGTTCATCTGCCGCCGCAGGATCTGGTCGAGCGCGCCGAAGGGTTCGTCGAGGAACAGGACCCGCGGTCCGGTCACCAGCGCCCGCGCGATGGCGACGCGCTGGCGCATGCCGCCGGACAGCTCGCCCGGCAGCGCCGTCTCGCGCCCCGACAGGCCGACCAGCGCGACGAGATCGCGGATGCGCGACATCGCCGGGCCGACCGGACGGCCCAGCACCTGCAGCGGCAGGGCCACGTTCTGCACGACGTTGCGCCACGGCAGCAGCGCCGCGTCCTGGAAGGCCACGCCCGTCAGCCCCGCCCGTGCGGCTTGCGCGGGTGGCTGCCCGGCGATCGCGACCGTCCCCGAATCCGGCATCTCCAGGCCGAGCGCCATGCGCAGCAGGGTCGACTTGCCGCAGCCCGACGGCCCGACCAGCGCGGTGAAGCTGCCGGGGGGGCAATCCAGCGACACGCAGGCGAGCGCCCGCACCGGCGCGCCCCGCCCGGGATAGGTGCGCGACAGGTCGGCCAGGGCGACGCCCGCAGGCGTCATGCGATCTCGTCGAGCAGGGACGTGTCGAACATCTCGCGCGTGGCCGCGATGCCGACCTTCGAGAGCGCCGCGATGTTGGCCGCGATCCCCTCCTCGGTCATGGCGAAGATGCCCGCGGGGTTCGCGATCAGGGGCATCTGGGCGGTGTTGAAGAAGATCTCGTTGGCGACGGTGCGCCCCGTGCCCGCGAAATACGTCGTCTCCCACTTCGGCGGCCAGGCGGCCGGGTCGAGGAAGTTCTCGTCCCAGCCCTTCCGGCTGGCGCGCAGCCAGGCCACGATCTCGTTGCGCTTGGCCGCCAGCACGTCCTCCTGCACCACGACCGTGTCGTTGTAGATGGTGTAGCCGAAGTCATAGAGCAGGAACGACACGGCCTCCTCGCCGGCCTGGCTGATCGTGTAGGGCACGTTGGTGGTGAAATCGAGGCTCGCGTCGATCTCGCCGCGGATCAGCGGGGTCGGGTCGTAGGCGTAGGGCACGATGTTGACCGATGCGCGGTCGATGCCGTTCACGGCCAGGACGGCCTCGACGCTGATGGTGTTGACCGGCGGCACCGCGATGGTCTTTCCCACCATGTCGGCCGGCGTCAGGATCGGCGCCTTCTTCAGGCTGACGATGCCGATCGGGTTCTTCTGGTACTGCGCGCCGATGATCTTGAACTTCGCCCCCTGCTCGACGATCGCCTTGACGGTGGTGTCGGGCGTGGTCAGCGCCACGTCGGCGCGGCCTGCCACCAGCGTGGCTTCGGGGATGACGTCGGGCCCGCCGGACAGGTAGGTCAGGTCCAGCCCCTCGGCGGTGTAGTATCCCCGGTCCATCGCCATGAAGTAGCCCGCGAACTCGGCGTCGTTGATCCAGGCCGCCTGCATGGCGAAGGGCGCGGCGGCCCGCGCCATGCGCGGCACCAGCGGAAGGGTGCCCGCGGCCGCGGCGGCGGACAGGAAGCGGCGGCGGTTCAGCGCGATCTGCATGTGACGTCTCCCCATGGTTTCAGGCAATGCCGCGGATGCGCTGCAACTCCTGCAGCGGTGGCGTGTCGGCGATCTGTCCGGGGTCGAGGAGGTCCCACTTCACCCCCTGCGGCCGCCGCGCCCGGCGCTCGACGTGCAGAAGGCGCGTCGGCGTGGCGATATGGTCGACCAGGATGTCGGTTTCGGACGGCGTCAGCTTTTCCTCGACGATCTGGCAGTCATGGACCACGGCCACCACCGGCGTCTCCTGGTCGGCCAGGCCGAGGTCGGTGAACATGCCCCATTCGAGGTCGAAGAACCCGTGCCCCTTGCCGAAGCGCACCCCGTCCACCGAGACGGCCGAGGCCCCCGTGACCATGAGGTCGAACCGTCCCCGCGCCGCGATGTCGGCAAGCGTCACCGGACGGGCGAAATGCTCCATTCCGTCAAGCCAGGCGGCGTAAAGCGCGGCCCCCGGCGGCACCATGCCGGGATCCATCAAGAGAAAGCCGCGGCAGATGCCGTAGGTCGACATCACGAAGGGCTGGCCCGCGGCGATCATCCGGCGGCGCAGGTCGACCAGGCAGTTGTCGGGCGTGACGAAGGCGAAGCGGCTGGCCGCGAAGGCGGGCATCGCGGCGACGTGATCGGTTGCCGCCTCCGACCCCTCGAAGTCCGGGATCACCTCGGCGAAGTTCAGGTGGAACCGGGTGTCGGGCCGTGCGACGTCTGCCAGGCGGCTCCAGATCTGCTGGCGGATGATCCGCGACTTCGACATGCTTCCCGCGCCTCGATTTCGTAGTTTCATGAACATGAAACTTGTGTTTCATCTTGGCAAGCGGCAGTTCGGGTGCGATGGCGACACGGCTAACTCTCCGGCTTCACGAGCGGATTTCGCGGCTGACGCCGTCCGAGCAGAAACTTGCGGCGCTGCTGCTCGAGAATCAGGCGCTGATCGAAACCCATTCCGCGACCGAACTGTCGGCCCTCGCCGGCGTGTCCAAGGCCACCACGGCGCGGTTCTTCCAGAACATCGGCTACGCCGACTTCGACGAGGCCCGCACCCAGGCGCGCGAGGAACGCAACCGCACCCAGCCCTACGCCTATGCGCGGCAGGCCCGCGACCGCCCGGTTCTCGGCCGGTCGATCGGCGATCATCTGGCGCTCGAACTCGTGAACCTCACCCGCACGTTCGAGGAGCTGCGGCCCGACCTGCTGGCCGACGCGGCCCGCCTGATCGTCGACGCGCCGCGTGTCTGGTGCCTGGGCTTCGGGGCCGAGGCGGGGCTCGCGCAGCTCGCCCGGCTGACCGTGGCGCGGCTGCGGCCCGACGTGCACCTGCTCGGCGCGCAGGCCGGCGCCTGGGCCGAGGACCTGGCGATGACCGGACCGCGCGATGCGCTGATCCTTCTGACGCTGGAGCCGCGGCCGCGGCTGCAGTCCTCGCTGATGGCCTATGCCCGCACCACGCGCATGAACGTGGTCACCCTGACCGACCACCGTCACTACGCCACGGCGCTGCGGTTTTCCCGCGCGGTGATCCCGGTCCACACGGCGAGCTACGGCGCGGTGCCGAGCCACACGTCGATGGTCAGCCTGCTGCGGCTGCTGGCCATCGCGATCATCGGCCAGGCGGGCGATCCCGCCACCGACCGCACCGCGCTGATCGGCGAGATCAACGAGGAGATCGACCTCTTCGACTGAGCGGCGGGGCCGCGTCCGCGCCGAGACCGGCGGCGCGACCCGGGCGGCGTCCGGCGCCCCCGCTCACGCATCCTGCCGCGCGAGGTCCGAGATCAGGACGTCGACGACGATGTCGCCCAGCTCGGCCCGCGCGGCCTCGCGCAGGGCGCTGCGCAGGGTCTCCAGGTTGCTGAGTTCGGTGAACGGCCCGTCGAAGCCGCCGGCGTTGGCGTGGTCGAACAGCACCAGCAGCAGCGCGTCGCGCAGCTTCGGCTCGTTCTCGAACACGGTCGAGGTCGTGCCGGCCGCGACCTCGATCGACAGCGCCATGACGACCATCGCGGCGACCCGGTCGTCGCGCACGACCGGCACGACGAACTGGTTGGACAGCCGCGCCGCCTCGGTCGGCTCGGGCGCGGGCAGCGGGGCCGCGGCCGCGACGGCGGGGCCGGGCGGCGGGCGCAGGAAGGTGCCCCCCGCCACGCCCAGCACGAGGCCCAGGACGGGCAGCAGGATCGGCAGGAGCTTCAGCATGGCGCGCTCCTAGAACGGCAGCAGGACATCGGCGGCCTCCTGTCCCCAGCGCGGGGTCTGCGCGTCCGACACGATGCCGCGGCCGCCATAGGCGATGCGCGCCCCGGCGATGCGGTCGTAGCGGATCTCGTTCACCTGGCTGATGTCGGCGGGGCGCACGAAGCCCGAGACCATGAGCTCGCGCAGCTCGTCGTTCAGCCGCACCTCCTGCTGGCCCTCGATGCGCAGGGTGCCGTTCGGGAGCACCTCGACCACGGTGGCGGCGACGCGGAGCGCCAGCTCCTCCTGCCGCGCGGTCGAGCCTTCGCCGGCGAAGACCGAGGCCGACTGCGCCTCCACCGCCTCGGCCATGGTCGCGCCGTCGGGGAGGCGGGCGTCGAGCCGCTGCGGAATGCCGAACAGCGATGGCACGCCGAGCGTCTCGCTGCCGCCGCGGTTGCGGTCGCTGGCGGCGGCGAACTCGCCGCTGTCGTTGATGTCGATCACCACCGTCACGATGTCGCCCCGGTTGCGGGCGCGGCCGCCCTCGAAGAAGGCCGTATCCGGCCCGGCCCAGAGCGACGCGGGGCTGGCGGGCAGGAGCGGAGCCGCGGTTTCGGGCACGGCGGCGGAGTACATCGCGCTTTGCTCGTAGCTGCCGGCCAGCGGGCTGAACTCGGGTGCGCGCCCGACGTCGGCAAGGCGCGCGCAGGCGCCGAGCAGCGCCAGCGCGGCGATGCCGAGGGAAAGGCGGAGCATGGGGTGGGTCATCGGGCGTCTCCGATCGTGACGGTGGCGGGGGCGGTGACGGTGCCCGTCACGACGTTGCGCGAGGCGAGGTTCATGACGCGCACGAGGCCGCCGGCCGCGGCGGTGTCGAGCGCGCGGCCCTGGGCCGCGATCCGCAGCGGCCCGCGGGCGTAGACCAGCGTGACCAGCGCGTTGCGTTCGACGAGCGCGGGTTGCGCGAGGTCCGACGGGCGCACCGCCTGGCCGGCATAGATCGCCCCGGCGGCGGTCAGCCCCGCGGCCTCGGCCACCGAGGCGACCGCCCCGGGCAGGTCGTCGGGCACGACGAGCAGGTCGTCGGCCGCAATGACCGTGCCCGCCGGGATCGTGTTCAGCGCGATCACGCTCTGGGCCGCGGCGGGGCCGGCGGTCAGCGCCGCAAGGATCAGCGCGCGCATCAGCGGATCTGCGTCGTCGCGCCGAGCATCTGGTCGGCGGCGGTGATGACCTTGGCGTTCAGCTCGTAGCCGCGCTGCGCCTTGATGAGCTCGGTGACCTCGCGCACCGGATCGACGCTGCTTTCCTCCAGGTAGCCCTGGCGCAGCAGCCCCAGCCCGTCGCGCCCCGCCGTCCCGACGCTGGCCGCGCCCGAGGCCGGGGTCTCGCGGTAGAGGTTCGACCCCAGCGCCTCGAGCCCCTTTTCGTTGGTGAAGCTGACGAGGTTCAGTTGCCCGAGCTGCTCGGGTTCGGTGCGGTCGTCGAAATAGGCCCAGACCTCGCCCTCGGGGTTGATGGCGATGCTCGTGGCCTCGGCCGGGATGACGATCTCGGGGGCGACGGGGAAGCCGTCGGAGGTGACGATCAGCCCCTCGCCGCTGCGCTTGAGGCTGCCGTCGCGGGTGTAGGCGGGGGCGCCCGAGGGCAGCGTCACCTCGAGGTAGCCGCGTCCGTCGACGGCCAGGTCGAGGTCGCCGCCGGTCGCGGCGAGCGAGCCCTGCGACAGGATCACGCTGACGGCGACGGCGCGCACGCCCTGGCCGATCTGGATGCCGGTCGGCAGCATCGTGCCGTCGTCGGCCATGACCGTCCCGGGGCGGGCCACCTGCACGTAGTTGAGGTCGGCGAAATCGGCGCGGCGGGCGTTGTAGGCGGTCGTGGACATGTTCGCGAGGTTGTTCGAGATCACGTCCACCCGGGTCTGCTGGGCGGCCATGCCGCTCGCGGCGATCTGCAGGGCTTTCATCGGGGGCTCCTAGCGGAATACGGTCTGGATCAGGCCGCGCAGGCGGCCGTCTTCGCGGTCGAGGAAGGTCTGGCCGAGCTCGTAGGACCGCTGCACCTCGATCATCCGGGCCACCTCGGAGACCGCGTTGACGTTGCTGTCCTCGAGATAGCCCTGCAGCACCTGGGCGCCTTCGGCGGGCACGAGGGTGCCGGTGACGCGGAACCGCGTGCCGCCCTCGTGCTGCAGCGGGTTGTCGCCCTCGGCCTGCCACAGGCCGACGCGGGCGAAGGCCACGCCGTCGGCCGACAGCGTGCCGTCGGCCCCGAGGCTGACCAGCGTCGCGCCCGGCGGCACCGTGACGGGGGCACCGCCCTCGTCGAGCAGCGCATTCCCGTCGCGGTTGACGACGGTGCCGGCCGGGTCCGGTCCGAAGGCACCGGCGCGGGTCAGGCGCGGGCCGTCGGGGGTGGCGATCTGGAAGAACCCGTCGCCCTGGATCGCGAAGTCCCAGGTCCCGCCCGTCTGGCTGAGCGCGCCCTGCGTCAGGTCGACGAGCCGCCCCGAGGCGCTGGCTATCGACAGCGAGGGGTCGGCCCCGGCGCGCGCGACGTATTCGGTGAAGATCACGCCCTCGCGCCGGAAGCCCGCGGTCGAGATGTTGGCGATGTTGTTCGCCACCACCTGCATCTCGCGCATCAGGCCCGACTGGCGGGTGAGGATGGTGTAGCCCGTCGTCTCCATCACCCGCCCCCTGCGATGCGCGCGATCACGTCGTTCTGGAAGAAGGCCACCAGCGTGGTGGTCATGAACCCCATCGAGGCCCAGAACACCGCCACCATCGCCGCCGTCTTCGGCACGAAGGTCAGCGTCATCTCCTGCACCGAGGTCAGGGCCTGCAGGAGGCCGATGACCACGCCCACCACCAGCGCGGCGAGCAGGATCGGGGTCGAGACCACGACCGACACCCACAGCGCCTGGCGCATCACGTCGAGGAGCGCGGCTTCGGTCATACCGGCATCCTCAGGATCTCCTGGTAGGCCTCGACCACGCGGTCGCGGACGGCGGTGACCTGTTCGACCGCCGATTGCGTGGCCGCCAGCGCCTCGACGAGCGCGTTGGGGTCGCCCTGGCCGAGCAGCGCCGCGCGGGCGACGTTCTCGTTGCGGACCAGGCGGTCGGTCACGTTCTCCAGCCCCTGCTGCAGCACGGCGGCGAAGCCGCTGCCGTCGGGCTGGACCTGGGGGCGCGCGGCGGCATAGCCGGAGGCGGCCTGGATGGCGGTGGTGAGCATCGGATTCTCCGTTCAGCGACGCAGGATTTCGTAGAGCTGCATGGTCATCTGCCGTGTCTGGTCGAAGACCCGCAGGTTCGCCTCGTAGCTGCGCTGCGCCTCGCGCGCGTCGGCGATCTCGAGCACGAGGTCGACGTTCGACCCCTCGTAGGTGCCGTCCGGCCCGGCCAGCGGGTTGCCGGGGTCGCGCACCCGCGGCCCGTCGCGGCGGTCGAGCCGCACGGGGCCGGCTTCGACCCGGCCGTCCGCGCCGGCCCGGAAGGACACGGTCTTGCGCTGGTAGCCGGGCGTGTCGGCGTTGGCGATGTTCTCGGCCACATGGCGCAGCCGCTGCGACTGCGCCGAAAGGCCCGCGGCCGACAGGGCCATGCCGTGGTTGAGGTCGGTCATCGCCTACCTCCGCCCGAGGCTGGCGCGCAGCACGTCCGAGGTGGAGCGCCAGATCGACAGCGCCATCTCGTGCTGCGCGCGTGCGTCGACCGCGGCGAGCATCTCGTCCTCGAGCGACACGGCATTGCCGTTCGGTTCGGTGCCGAGCGGCGCGCCGGGCAGCATCGGCGTCGCGGCAAGATGGCCGCCGCGCGTCTGCCGAAGCCCGCCGTCGCCCTGCCGCGCCGCCCAGAACTGCGCGAAGTCGGGCGTGCGGACGGGTCGGTAGCCGGGCGTGTCGGCCTGCGCCACGTTCTGCGCCACGGCGGCCATGCGGCTTGCGGAATGGGCCATGCGCGCCTGCGCCATGGCGGTCAGTTCCAGCGTTTCGAACATCTCAGGGCTTCTCCCTCGGCTGCTTGCCGGGGGTTTAGAGGTGATTCGTTTAGATTCGGTTGTCAGGAACAGGGCGTGAACGAACGAGGGACACGATGCCGGACACGATCGATTGCCTGATGCGGGACGTGGCCGAGGTGCGGGTCGCGCGGCCGGTCGGGCGCATCGCCGCGCTGTCGCGCGGGCTGGTCGAGGTCAGGGGGCTGTCGGGCGTGCTTGCGGTGGGCGACCGCGTGGCCTTCGACGGCGCGGAGCAGGGGGGCGAGGCGCTGGCGATCGCCTCCGCCGGGGTTACGGTACTGCCCGAGGGCGGGCTGACCGGCCTGCGGCTCGGCATGGCGGTGCTGCCCGCGGCGGGCAGCGCGCTGCGCCCGGACCCGACCTGGGTCGGCCGGGTGATCGACCCCTTCGGCCAGCCGCTCGACGGCCGGCCGCTGCGGCGGGGCGCGGCGGTGGTGCCGGTCGCGGCCGACCCGCCGCCGGCCACCAGCCGCCGCGCGCTGGGCGCGCGCTGCGGCACCGGCATGGCGGTGTTCGACACGCTGCTGCCCATCGTGCGCGGCCAGCGGATCGGTCTGTTCGCGGGATCGGGCGTCGGCAAGTCGACCCTGCTCGCGCGGCTGGCGACGGGGCTCGAGGCCGACGTGATCGTCGTCGGCCTGGTGGGCGAGCGCGGGCGCGAGGTGCGCGAGTTCGTGGAGCGCGTCCTTGGCCCGCAGGGGATGGCGCGGTCGGTCGTGGTGGCGGCGACCTCGGACCGCTCGCCGCTGGTCCGCCGCCGCTGCGCCTGGTCGGCGATGGCGGTGGCGGAGTATTTCCGCGACCGCGGCCGGCATGTGCTGCTGCTGCTCGACAGCGTGACGCGCTTCGCCGAGGCGCACCGCGACATCGCGCTCGCGCTGGGGGAACCCGCGGCGACGGGGGGGTTTCCGCCTTCCACCGGGCAGCTCATCATGCAGCTTGCCGAACGCGCCGGCCCGGGGGGCGAGGGGCAGGGCGACATTACGGCGGTGTTCTCGGTGCTGGTCGCTGGGTCCGACATGGACGGCTATGTCGCCGACACGCTGCGGGGGGTGCTCGACGGGCACACCGTCCTCGACCGGCGGATCGCCGAGCGGGGGCGGTTCCCGGCGATCGACCTCTTGCGCTCGGTGTCGCGGGCGCTGCCCGGTGCGGCGAGCGCCGCGGAGAATGCGCTGATCACCGCGGCGCGGCGCAGTCTCGGCGCCTATGACCGGGCCGAGATGATGGTGCAGGCCGGGCTCTACCAGGCCGGGACGGACGCCGAGGTCGACCGCGCCGTGGCGCTGTTCCCCAGGCTCGACGCCTTCCTGGCCGAACCGGCGGAGGGCGGCGTGGCGGGCAGCTTCGCGCGGCTGGAGGCGATCCTGGGCTAGGCGATGCGCCCGGCGTCGGTGAAGTGGCGGGGGTAGAAGGCCGCGACCGTCGTCATCACGGTCGCCAGCGCCTCGTCGGTGCCGTAGGGGGTGCGCAGCGTCATCATGTCGAGCCAGACGCCCTCGGACGTCACGCGCAGCGCCCGGCCGATCCGCTGCGGTTGCCCGGCATAGCCGTGCTCGGCATTCATCCGGGCGCAGATCGCATCCATCGCATCGGTGTAGACCTGGTCGTTGGACCCGCAGCGGTCCTGGTACAACGGCCGGCTCTGCGCCTCGCCCCAGAAGCCGCACCAGGCCGACAGCCGGTCGGGGGTGCAGACCTGCGGCGCGAAGTCGGCGCGCAGGATGGCGTCGAGCTGCTCGGGTGCCGAAGGCCCGGCGGCGGCGAGCGCCGCGGTCCAGTTCGCGCGATACTCCTCGGCCAGATACAGGAGCGTCTCGAGCAGCAGGTTCTCCTTGCTGCGGAAATGGAAGTTCACCAGGCCGTGCGACAGCCCGGCCTCCTGCGCCACCTGCGTCATCGTGGTGCGGGCGAAGCCCTGCCGCGCCAGCACGCGGATCGTCGCCTCGATCAGTTGCAGGCGGCGTTCGTCGCGCGGCAGTTTCCGGGGGAGTGCGGGATCGGGCATGGCCTACACCTAGACCTCGCGGTGACGGGCGGAAAGGCCGGTCATTCTGATTGACAGCACAGTCAGAATCCTGCGAGACTGCGGCGCATGCACGACGCCATCGTCATCGGGGCGGGTCACAACGGACTGGTCGCGGCCTGCTACCTCGCCCGCGCCGGGCTGCGCGTCCTGGTGGTGGAGAAGAACGACTGGATCGGCGGGGCGGCGGTCAGCCGGTCGCTGTATCCGGGCTTCACCTATTCCAACTGCTCCTACGTCAGCAGCCTGTTCCGGCCCGAGATCATGCGCGACCTGGAACTGGCGCGGCACGGGCTGCAGATCATCCCCTACGAGGGCGGGGCGATGTTCAGCGGCGATACCTATCTGGGGATGCACCGCGACCACGACGAAAACCGCCGGGCCTTTGCCAGGTTCAGCCCCCGCGATGCCGAGGCCTATGACACCTACGCCCGCGACGTGCTGCGGCACTGCCGGTTCATCCGCCCGCTGCTGATGCGCCGCCCGCCCGACCCCGCCTCGTTCCGGCCGCGCGACATCGGCGAGATGATCTGGCTTGTCCGGCAGATGTCGGGGATGTCCGAGATGCAGGTCTGCGACATGATCCGCTTCTGGACCATGTCGATCAGCGACTTCCTCGACGGGTATTTCGAGAACCCTGTGGTGAAGGCCTACCTCGCGATCGGCGGGATCATCGGCACCGCGCTGGGGCCGATGTCGCCGGGCACGGCCTATGTGCTCTTGCACCACGCGATGGGCGACGTGGATGGCAACATCGGCACCTGGGGTTATGCGCGCGGCGGGATGGGGGCGATCACGCAGGCGCTCGCCGCGAGCCTGCGGGCGGCGGGGGGCGAGATCCGCACGGGCGCGGGGGTGGAGGAGATCCTGGTCGCGGGTGGCCGCGCGACGGGGGTGGTGCTGGCCGACGGGGCCACGCTGCGGGCGAAGCGGGTCGTGTCGAACATGGACGTGCGGCGGACCTTCCTGCGGCATGTGGGCGAGCGGCACCTGCCCGCGCCGTTCCTGAAGCGCGTGCGCGGCTTCAAGACGCGGGGCTCGTCGGGCAAGCTGAACATCGCGCTCGACGCAGCACCACGGTTCACCGCCCTGCCCGAGGGCTCGCCGCACCTGAAGGGCGACCTGCATTTCACCGATTCGGTGGAACGGATGGAGCGCGCCTACGACGACTGGAAGGCCGGGCGGTTCAGCCGCGACCCGTTCCAGGACGTGATGATCCCGACGATGCTCGACCCGACGATG
>CAZNPW010000036.1:0-30146 GCA_964575185.1 uncultured Exiguobacterium sp. | reverse complement strand
GCGTTGCCGCCGAACTTCACCACCACGACGGCGCCGGAGTAGCGTTGCAGGTAGGGCAGCGCCTCGGACAGCGTCCGGGCGGTCTGGGCGGAGTCGGTCATCATCTGCGGTCTCATCTGTCGGCACGGGATAGCGGCTGCGGGCAGCGGTGCCAAGCGGCTTGCCATTCCTGACCTCTGAGGTCAGGATTGCGGGATGGAACAGAAGACGCTGCTCTTGACGGGGGCCTCGCGCGGGATCGGGCACGCGACGGTCAAGCGCTTCGGCCGGGGCGGCTGGCGGGTGCTGACCTGTTCGCGCCACCCGTTCGACCCGCGCTGCCCCTGGCCGAACGGTGAGGAGAACCACGTCGAGATCGACCTCGCGGACCCCACCAAGACCATCGCGGCGATCGAGCTGGTGCGGGCGAAGCTGGACGGCCGGCTGCACGCGCTGGTCAACAACGCCGGGATCAGCCCGAAGGGTGAGGGCGGGGCGCGGCTGAACACGCTGACGACCGACCTGCGGACCTGGGGGCAGGTGTTCCACGTCAACTTCTTCGCCCCGATCGTGCTCGCGCGCGGGCTGGCGGCAGAGCTGGCGGCGACGAAGGGCGCGGTGGTGAACGTGACCTCGATCGCGGGCAGCCGGGTGCATCCCTTCGCGGGCGCGGCCTATGCGACATCGAAGGCGGCGCTGGCGGCGCTGACGCGCGAGATGGCGCATGACTTCGGGCCGTCGGGGGTGCGGGTCAACGCCATCGCGCCGGGGGAGGTCGAGACCTCGATCCTGTCGCCGGGGACCGAGAGGATCGTCGAGGGGCTGCCGCTGCGGCGGCTCGGCCAGCCGGCGGAGGTGGCGGAGGCGATCTGGTTCCTGTGCTCGGACGAAAGCCGCTACATCACCGGGTCGGAGGTGGCGATCAACGGCGGGCAGCATGTGTGAGGGGGGCGGGGAAACCCTCTCCCCCGTCCCCTCTCCCCGGGGAGAGGGGAGGCGCGTCACGCCCGGCGTCAGGTCAGGGCGGCGATGGTGGCGCGGAGGGTCGGGATGCCCTCGCCGGTGTCGGACGAGGTGACGATGATCTGCGGGAAGGCCGCGGGGTGTCCTTGCAGCGCCGCGCGGACCTGGGCGAGCGTCGCGGCGCGGGTGGCGGCGTTCACCTTGTCGGCCTTCGTCAGCACGGCCTGGAAGGGCACGGCGGCGCGGTCGAGGAGCGTCAGGATCTCGGCGTCGACCGGCTTGATGCCGTGGCGCATGTCGATCAGCACGAAGGCGCGGCGGAGGGTCTGGCGGCCCGACAGGTAGTGCCGCAGCAGCGCCTGCCATCTCGCGACGGTGGCGAGCGGGGCCTCGGCATAGCCGTAGCCGGGCAGGTCGACGAGGTAGTGCGCGTCGTCCGGGGGGCCGCCCAGGGCGAAGAAGTTGATCTCCTGCGTGCGGCCGGGGGTGTTCGAGGCGCGGGCGAGCGTCCTGCGGCCGGCGAGCGCGTTGATGAGGCTGGATTTTCCGACGTTGGAGCGGCCGGCGAAGCAGACCTCCACCCGGTCGGCGGGGGGAAGGCCCGCCATCGCGACGACGCCCTTGACGAAGGTGACGGGGCCCGCGAAGAGCAGGCGGCCGGTTTCGAGCGCGGCGTCGTCGGGCGGGGGGGCCTCGGGGAAGGGCAGGGTCACGGGAGCGGGGCCGGATCGCCGGCCGCGGGCGCGGCGACCGCCGCCCGGACGCGGGACCGCTGCCGGTCGGGGCGCGCCTGGACGGACGCGGGCCTGTCCCGGGCGGTCGTCGCGCGGCGCGCCGGATGCGCGACCGGCACCGTCACTTGCGCGGCTTGCGGCCGCGGGGGGCGGCGGGGGCGTTCGCCGCGGGGGGCGCGGGGGCGTCGGCGGACCCGGCCACGGGCTTGGGCGGCGCGACCGGCTTGGCCGCGGGTGTCGCGGGTGCCGCCGTTGCGGGCTTGCGCTTCAGCCCGGCGCGGATGTTGCCGAAGATGTCGGGCGTGTGGCCGTGGCTGCGCATGATGACGTACTGCTGGCCGAAGGTGATCATGTTGTTGGTGATCCAGTAGACGATCAGCCCGCTGGCGAAGCCGCCCATCATGAACATGAAGACCCAGGGCAGCCACGAGAAGACCGTCGCCTGGACCGGGTCGGTCGGCGCGGGGTTCAGCTTCTGCTGCAGCCACATCGAGATGCCGAGGAGGATCGGCAGGATGCCGAGGAAGATCAGGTGCAGAAGGCTCCCGGTCGGCGGCGCGGCCCAGGGCAGGAGGCCGAAGAGGTTGAAGGCCGAGGACGGGTCGGGCGCGGACAGGTCGTTGAGCCAGCCGAAGAAGGGCGCGTGGCGGAGTTCGATGGTGACGAAGATGACCTTGTAGAGCGCGAAGAAGATGGGGATCTGGATCAGGATCGGCAGGCAGCCCGCGGCGGGGTTCACCTTGCGGTCCTTGTAGAGCTGCATCATCTCCTTCTGCATGCGGGCGCGGTCGTCGCCAACGCGTTCCTTCAGCGCCTCCATCTCGGGCTGGAGTTCCTTCATCTTGGCCATCGAGACGTAGGACTTGTAGGCGAGCGGCAGGACGAGGATCTTCAGGATGAAGGTCAGCGCGATGATCGCGAGACCCATGTTGCCGATCGTGGCGTTCAGCCAGTGCAGGACGGCGAAGATCGGCTTCGTCAGGAAGAAGAACCAGCCCCAGTCGATCGAGTCGATGAAGCCCGCGATGACCTTGGCGTCGGGGTTCTGCTGCGCCCCGAACAGGCGCGCGAGCCAGCCCGGGTCGTTCTCGTAGGCGCGGATCGTGGCCCATTCCTTGGCCCCGGCGAAGAGCTGCTTCGTCGAGGTCGTGGTCGCGCCGGGCGCGAGGTCGACCGTCGGGCTGCGCACGTCGGTCTGGTAGATGTTGGCACCGGGCGTGAACTTCGTGACGGCGGTGTAGGGCTCGCCCTGGGCGGGGATCAGGGTCGTCATCCAGTAGTGGTCGGTAAAGCCGATCCAGCCATCGGTGGTGCCCGGAAGGACCTCGGCCGGCGTGCCCTCACGGTCGACGACGGGCAGGTTCGCCACGTCGTCGTAGTTCATCTCGGTCAGCTTGCCGTCGACGCGGCCGATGACCCCTTCGTGCACGACGAAGATGCGCTGCAGGTTGTCGGGCAGGCCGTGCCGGGCGATCGTGCCGTAGGGAAAGAGGCTGACGGCGGCGGTGCCCTGGTTCCGCACGCTGTCGGTGACGGTGAACATGTAGCGGTCGTCGACCGAGATCTGCCGCGTGAAGAGGAGGCCCGCGCCGTTGTCCCAGGTGAGCGTGACGGGGGTTTCAGGGGTCAGCGTCGCGTTGCCCGCGACCGACCATTGCGTCCGCGCGCCCGGGACCTGCTCGGCGGTCAGCCCGGTGCCCGGGCCCCAGCCGAACAGCGCGTAATAGGCGTTCCGCTCCCCCACGGGGGCGAGCAGGCGCACGGTGTCCGATCCGGGCTGGACCGTCTCGCGGTAGGTGGTGAGCTTCAGGTCGTCGATGCGGCCGCCGAGGGTCGAGATCGAGCCCGCGAGGCGGGGGGTGTCGATGGCGATGCGGGGCGCGGTGGCGAGCGCGCCGGTGTCGGCGGTGGCGTCGGGGGTGGTCGCGACGGGTGCGGTGGCGGTCTGCGCGGCGGGCGTCGGGAGGGCGGCGGGCGGGTCCGGCGGCGGGAAGAAGAACATCCAGACGAGGATCACGAGAAAGCTCAGCGCCGTCGCGAGGATCAGGTTCCTGGTGTTGTCGTTGTCCACGGGGCACGGGTCCGGTCAGGGTGTCGGAATGTGCCGCTTCAACAGAAGGGGTCGGCAAAGGTCAAGCGGTTTCGGCCCGGGGCGGCGTGGCCTTGTGCCGCTGGCCGCGGCCCGCCGGACCGCGCCTCAGACCGAGCGCGTGGCGATGCGCGGCACGGGGCGCAGGCGCGCGCGATACTGCGGGATCCAGGCCAGCGTGTCGTCGAAGGCCATGGGCCGCGCGATGGCGAAGCCCTGGACGTGGCGGCAGCCGAGCTGGGCCAGCATCGCGTGATCCTCGGCCGTCTCGACCCCTTCGGCGAGCGTGTCGAGGCCGAGCTGTTCGGCCATGGACAGGATCGCCGCCACGCAGCGCTGCTGCTCGCGGTCCTGCGCGAGCCGGGCGACGAAGCTGCGGTCGATCTTGACGCGGGCGACCGAGAAGCGCCGCACGTTGGCCAGCGCCGCGTGGCCGGTGCCGAAATCGTCCAGCTCGATGATGCAGCCGAGACGAGCCAGCGCGGCGAGGTTGCGCACGATGATGTCGTCGTCGGTCGCGGAGGCCACGTTCTCCATCACCTCGCAGGCGAGGCGGCCAGGCTGGAGGTCGAAGCGGTCGAGCTCCCACTGCAGCCTGTCGACCAGCCGGGGATCCTGCAGTTCGGAGGTGGAGAAGTTCACGGCGACGCGGGGGACGTGCAGGCCGGCCCGGTCCCAGTTGCGCAGCGCGGCGAGGCTCGCGCCGACGATGGTGTCGCAGAGGCGTGCCGACAGGCCGGCCTCGGCGATGGCTGGCAGGAACTCTGCCGGGGGGATCAGGCCGCGTTCGGGGTGGTGCCAGCGCGCGAGCGCCTCGAACCCCGAGAGCGCGCCGGTGTCGGTCGAGACCTGGGGCTGGAAATGGGGACGGATCTGGCCTTCGGCGAAGGCCCGGTCGAGCGCGTCGCGCAGGGAACTGCGCGCGCCCGACCGCGCCTGCACCTCGGGCGTCCAGGCGCGGATCGCGCCGGGGCCCTGGCGGAGCGCGTCTTCGGCCGCGGCCTGGGCGGCGGCGATGAGCGCCGGTGCGCCGGGGCCCGGAGCGCGGCCCGCCAGGCAGAAGCCGACCGAGGCGGTGACGTAGATGCGCGTCGCGTCGAGGCTGATCGGCGGGACGACGGTCGCCTGCAGGCGCGCGGCGATCTGGACGAGGGTTTCGATGTCCATCCGCGTGAGCGGCGCGAGCGCCACGCCGAACATGCCGTCGCCCATGCGCGCGACCCGGTCGCCCTGGCGGAGCGCGCTGACGAGCCGGTCGGCGACGCGGTCGTGGATGCCCGCCATGCCGGCCGGGCCGTGGCGGGTGTAGAGTTCCTGCGCGTCGTCGAGGACGACCACCACGACCCCGGTGCCGCTGCCGGCGCGCAGGCGGTCGTCGACCGAGCGGGTCAGGCCGGGCAGGCTGGTCAGCCCGTCGTCGGCCGCGCCCGGCGCGGGTGCCACGCGGAAGGCGCCGGCGAGCGCGAAGAGAAGCGGCGTCGCGAGCGCGGTCACGACCAGCGCCTGTTCGCCGCCCCACCAGAAGGCGGCGAGCGTCACCGCCGGCAGGAAGGCCATGATCTCCGGCCGCCCGAGCGTTGCCCGCCAGGGTGCCGTCGCCCGCCAGATCGCCGCCAGCCGTTCCGCCATGCCTGCCCCCGATGCCGTGCAGGGCGCAACCTGCGGCCGAAGCCCTTCCGCCCGGTTAATCGCCGCGGGGTTGCATCGGATTTGACGGATTTTCCGGCCAGAGCCCGGTAAAATCGAAGAGCGCCGGGTCGGGCAGGTGGCTTGGGCGGACGTTCATAAGCGCGCGGAACATGACCTGGCGGCGGCCGGGGCTGCGCGTCTCCCAGTCGTCGAGGAGGCGCTTCACCTGGGCGCGCTGCAGCCCCTCCTGGCTGCCGCAGAGGTCGCAGGGGATGATCGGGTAGGCCATGGCGCGGGCGAAGCGGTCGCAGTCGGCCTCGGCGACGAAGGCGAGCGGGCGCAGGACGGTCAGGTCGCCGTGCTCGTTCAAGAGCTTCGGCGGCATTGTCGCCAGCCGCCCGCCGTGGAAGAGGTTCATGAAGAACGTCTCGAGGATGTCGTCGCGGTGGTGGCCGAGGACGACGGCGGCGCAGCCCTCCTCGCGCGCGATGCGGTAGAGGTTGCCGCGGCGCAGGCGGGAGCAGAGCGAGCACATGGTGCCGCCGGGCCGCGTCTTGTCCAGCACCACCGAATAGGTGTCCTGGTATTCGATCCGGTGCGGCACGGCCATCCGCGTCAGGAACTCGGGCAGGACGGTCGCGGGAAAGCCGGGCTGGCCCTGGTCGAGGTTGCAGGCGAGCAGGTCCACGGGCAGGAGGCCGCGCCATTTCAGCTCGTGCAGGATGGCGAGCAGGGTGTAGCTGTCCTTGCCCCCCGACAGGCATATCAGCCAGCGGTCGCCGGGGCGGACCATGGCGTAGGTGTCCACCGCCTCGCGCACCTCGCGCACCAGGCGCTTGCGCAGCTTGCGGAACTCGGTCGTGCCGGGGGCACCGTGGAAGAGCGGGTGGATGTCGCAGCCGGGGTCGGGCAGGTCGTCGCGCATGGCAGCGGGATGCCGGAAAACGCGGCGCGTTGCAAAGCATTTGCGGCGCGGGGGCTGGCTTCGCCTGCGGAAGCGCTATCTGGCGGGGATGCGCAGGATCGCCCTCGTCTCGCTTCTTTCCCTCGCCGCCTGCACCGGCAGGCCGGGCTTCGACGATCCGTCGCTGTCGCAGCGGGATTTCGATCTGGAGCGGTATTTCGACGGGCCGCTGGTCGCGCGCGGGCAGTTCCAGGACATCTTCGGCACGGTGCGGCGGCAGTTCACCGTCGCGATCGCGGGCGACTGGGATGGCGCGCGGCTGCGGCTGGTGGAGGATTTCGTCTACGAGGACGGCTCGACCGAACAGCGCATCTGGACGCTGCGGAAGACCGGGCCGGTGGTCGAGGACCAGACCTGGGAGGGCACGGCGCCCGGCGTGATCGGCGTCGCCACCGGGCAGGAGCGCGGCGACCGGTTCAACTGGCGCTACACGATCGACCTGCCGCAGCCGTCGGCCGACGGGCCGGGCACGCCGGTACGGGTCGGCTTCGACGACTGGATGTGGCTGCTGGAGGGCGACCGGGTGTTCAACCGGGCCTATATGCGGCGGTTCGGGGTGGACGTGGGCGACGTGTCCATCATGTTCGAAAAGTGATCGCGGCGGCGGGGAGTCGGCGCTGCACCAGGGGTCAGCCGTCCGATCCGTCCCAGTCGGGGTCGGCCCCCGGCACCGGGTCGTAGCCCTGCCCGCCCCAGGGGTGGCAGCGGCAGAGGCGGCGGGTGGTCAGCCAGGTGCCGCGGAGCGCGCCGTGGCGGTCGAGCGCTTCGAGTGCGTAGGCCGAGCAGGTGGGCTGGAAGCGGCAGGCGCGGCCGATCCAGGGGCTGAAGACCAGCCGGTAGGCCTGGACGGGCAGGGCTGCGACGCGCGCGAGCGGGGTCACCGGTGCAGCTTCGCGAGCGCGCGGGCCAGGTCGGCCGTCAGGGCGGCGAAGTCCCGGGAGACGGTGGCCTCGGGCCTCGCGACCAGCACGTAGTCCCAGCCGGGGCGCGCGGCCGGGCGCAGCGCCTCGTGCGCCAGCGCGCGCAGGCGGCGCCGGGCGCGGTTGCGGGCGACCGCGTTGCCGACCTTCTTCGAGGCGGTGAAGCCGACACGGGCGGGCAGGCCGTCGCCGCGGTCGCGCGCCTGGACGAGGAAGCCGTCGGTGCCCTGCCGCCTGGCCCCCGCCGCGCGCAGGAAATCGGCGCGCAGGCGGATCACCGGAATGGAACGCGCCGCCTGCGGGGGGCCGAGCCCGGCAGGCGGCGCGAGGTCGTCCATCGGCGGTGTCAGGCCGTCAGGCGCTTGCGGCCCCGGGCGCGGCGGCGGGCGAGCACGAGCTGGCCGCCCTTGGTCGCCATGCGCGCGCGAAAGCCGTGGCGGCGCTTGCGCACGAGGTTCGACGGCTGGAATGTGCGTTTCATCGGCCCTGGTCCCTGATCCGGGCCGCGAACCCCGGTGGATTCGCCGCCCCTGCATTCGGAACCCGCCCATTAGTCGCGGGGGCCGCCCGAGTCAACCGGCCGCAGGCGGCTTTCCGCGATGCCCCTTGCCGTGCGCGGGGGCGCGGCCCAAGTTGAGGCGAAAGACGGGACAGATCACGCGGTTGACCGGCCAACGTTCCACCTTGCTGAGGCGCCTGCCCGTCATCGTGATCGCCGTGGCGGCACTGGCGGGGTTCGTCGCCTTGCGCGACCGGCTGACGCTCGACGCGCTGGCCGCTGCGCGGGGGGCGCTGGCGGCCTGGGTCGCGGCCAATCCGCTGCTCGCGCCCGCCGGGTTCGTCGCGGCCTATGTCGGGGTGGTGGGGCTGAGCCTGCCGGGGGCCACGGTCATGACGCTGGCGGGAGGGCTTCTGTTCGGGCTGTTTCCGGGCGTGGTGTGGAACGTCGCGGGGGCGGCGACGGGGGCCTGCCTGATCTTTCTGGCCGTGCGGATGGGGATCGGGCGCGATCTCGCCGCGCGGCTGGTCGCGGGCGGCGGCGCGGCGGCGCGGCTGATCGCCGGGCTGGAGCGCAACGTCTGGCCGGTGCTCATGCTGATGCGGCTGCTGCCGGCGGTGCCGTTCTTTGCGGCGAACCTGCTGCCCGCCTTCGCCGGGGTGCGCTTCGGGCCCTATGCGGTGACGACGGTGCTGGGAATCCTGCCCGGCACGCTGGTGCTGACCTCGGTGGGGGCGGGGATGGGTGAGGTGCTGGACGCGGGGGGGCGGCCCGACCTGGGGGTCTTCCTGCAACCGCAGGTGCTTTGGCCGATCCTGGGGCTGTGCGCGCTGGTGGCGCTGCCCTTGGTGGTCCGGGGGCTGCGCCGTGGCGCGTGACACCGACATCCTGGTGATCGGCGCGGGCTCGGGCGGGCTGTCGGTCGCGGCGGGGGCGGTGCAGATGGGTGCGCGCGTCACGCTGGTCGAGGGCGGCGAGATGGGGGGCGACTGCCTGAACCACGGCTGCGTGCCGTCGAAGGCGCTGCTTGCCGCCGCCGCGGCGGCGCAGGGGGCGCGGGATGCGGGGTGCCTGGGGGTTCACGCGGAGCCGCAGGTGGATTTCGCGGCGGTCAAGGACCATGTGGCGGCAAGCATTGCCCGGATCGCCCCGGTCGACAGCCAGGCGCGGTTCGAGGGGCTCGGGGTGCGCGTGATCCGCGCCATGGCGCGGTTCGTCGGGCCGGACGCGGTGGAGGCCGGGGGGGCTACGATCCGCGCGCGGCGGATCGTGATCGCCACCGGCTCGCGCCCGGCGGTGCCGGGGGTGCCGGGGCTGCAGGGAGTGCCGTATCTGACCAACGAGACGGTCTTCGCGCTGCGCGACGCCCCGGCGCATCTGCTGGTGCTGGGCGGAGGGCCGATCGGGGCCGAGATGGCGCAGGCGCACGTGCGGCTGGGCGTGCCGGTGACGCTGGTGACGCAAGGCGCCTTCCTGCCGCGCGAGGACCGCGAGGCCGCCGCGCTGGTCGCCGCGCGCCTGCGGGCGGAGGGGGTCACGATCCGCGAAAACACGCGCGTGGCGGAGGTGCGGGGCGGGGCGGGCGATCTGGCGCTGGACCTGGGCGGGGAGGAGGTGGCGGGCAGCCACCTGCTGGTGGCGACCGGGCGGCGGGTGGACCTGTCGGCGCTCGACCCCGCGGCGGGGGGCGTGGCGGTCACCGACAAGGGGGTGACGGTGGGGCCTGGGCTGCGGTCGGTCAGCAACCGCCGCGTCTATGCGGTGGGCGACGCGGCGGGGCAGGGGCAGTTCACGCATCTGGCGGGCTATCACGCGGGCATCGTGGTGCGGCAGGCGGTGCTGGGGCTGCCCGCCCGCGCGACCGCCCCGGTCCCCCGCGTCACCTACACCGACCCGGAGGTCGCGCAGCTCGGCCTGACCGCGGCCGAGGCGGCGGGGGCGCGGGTCGTCCGGCAGGACGTCGCCCACAACGACCGCGCGGTGACGGAAGGCGAGACGGAGGGGTTCCTGAAGCTCGTGCTGCGCGGCGGCAGGCCCGCGGGCGTCACCATCGTCGGCCACCATGCGGGCGACCTGCTGGTGCCCTGGACGCTGGCGCTGCAGTCCGGCGTGCGGCTGTCGACGCTGGCCGGGATGCTGACGCCCTACCCGACGCGGGGCGAGATCGCCAAGCGCGCGGCGGGGGCGGTGTTCGCGCCGAAGCTGTTCGACAGCCCCGGCGTCGCGGCCTGGGTCGGCCTCGTGCAGCGCTGGCTGCCATGAGGCGGGGGTTCTTCAACACGCTGTCGGGGCGCTTCCTCGCGCTGACCGCGGCCTTCGTGATGCTGGCCGAGGTGCTGATCTTCGTCCCCTCGATCGCGCGGTTCCAGGCCGACCACCTGCAGTTGCGGCTGGAAAAGGCCCAGATCGCGGCCCTGTCGGTGCTGGCCAGCGACCAGATGATCGACCCGCGGCTCGAGGCCGAGCTTCTGGCCAATGCCGAGGTCTACAACGTCGTGCTGCGGCGCGACGAGGTGCGGCAGCTCGTGCTGTCGTCGGAACTGCCCGCGCCGGTCGCGCGCACCGTCGATCTGCGCGCGGCGACCCCGTGGCCGCTGATCCGCGAGGCCTTCGCCACGCTGCTCGGCCGGGGCGAGGGCGTGCTGCGGGTGATCGGCAACCCGGTGCGCCAGGCCGGGCTGCTGATCGAGATCACGCTCGACAGCGCGCCCCTGCGCGACGCGATGTGGGACTACGGGCTGCGGATCCTTGCCCTGTCGGCGCTCATCAGCATCGTCACCGCGCTGCTGCTGTTCCTGGCGGTGCAGCGGCTCCTGGTCGGGCCGATCCGGCGGGTGGTGCGCGCGATGCAGGCCTATGCGCAGGCCCCCGAGGACGCCCGGAGCCTGATCGCACCGCAGGCGCAGGTGGAGGAGCTGCGCGCCGCCGAGGAGGCGCTGTTCGACATGCAGACGCAGCTGACCGGCGCCCTGCGGCAGAAGGAGCGGCTGGCGCAGCTCGGCTCGGCGGTGGCCAAGATCAGCCACGACCTGCGCAACATCCTGACCTCGGCCCAGCTTTTCGCCGACCGGATCGAGCGCAGCGCGGACCCGGCGGTCGCCAAGGCCGCGCCGAAGCTCGTGGGCTCGATCGCGCGCGCGGTGTCGCTGTGCGAGGCGACGCTGGCCTTCGGCCGGGCCGAGGAGCCGCCGCCGACGCTGACGCGGTTCCCGCTTTCGGCGCTGGTGGGCGAGGTGGCCGAGGCGGAGGGGCTGGCCGAGGACGGGCAGGTGACGCTGCTGATCGACGTGGAGCCGACGCTGCTGGTCCGCGCCGACCGCGAGCAGCTCTATCGCGTGCTGTCCAACCTGATCCGCAACGCCCGCCAGGCCATCGCCGCGGCGGGCGAGGCCGGAACGGTGGAGGTCGCGGCGGCCGAGACCGAGGCCGACTGGACGATCCGCATCGGCGACAGCGGGCCGGGCCTGCCGCAGAAGGCGCGCGAGAACCTGTTCGCGGCCTTCCAGGGCGGGGCGCGCAAGGGCGGGACGGGCCTCGGCCTCGCCATCTCGGCCGAGCTCGTGCGCGGCCACGGCGGCACGCTGGAGCTGGCGCGCAGCGACGCCGAGGGGACCGAGTTCCTGATCCGCCTGCCCAAGGACCCGGCCGGCTGATTGCCCCTTGCGCTGCCGCGGCCCGGGGTCTATCTGCGCCCCCGTTGGACCCGTAGCTCAGCTGGATAGAGCATCAGACTACGAATCTGAGGGTCGGGCGTTCGAATCGCTCCGGGTCCGCCATACCGAATGAAGCACTTTGGTCGTCCGGCCGGTAGGTGCGGGCTGGCTGGCCTTCGTGCCCGCTGCCCTTGGTGCCCGCGGGGCTGGGTCACGGCCGGGGTCCACGCCCGACAGGCCAATGACGGACGCGCCCGGCCGGCGACGTGCCGGTGTCGGTCGGCGTCGGGCAGACCCTGCTGGCCGATGCGGCCTCGGACGGCAGCCGCCTGAGGGAGCGCTCTTCCCGAAACTCGGGCGAGACGGGGACCTTGTTGCACAAGCCCTGCCGGGGATCGATCCCGTGGATCGCGCGTGACCGGCGGTCAGGCGGCCTCGGCCAGGAGCGCCGCGAGGTCGAGCCTGCGGGTGAACATCGCGAGGTTGCCCGCGTCGTCGCGGGGCCAGTCGGCCGGGTCGCGGTCGCGGTAGAGCTCCACCCCGTTGCCGTCGGGGTCGTCGAGATACACGGCCTCGCTGACCCCGTGGTCCGAGGCGCCGGTCAGCGGGTGGCCGGCGGCGAGCACGCGGGCGACCGCCGCGGCGAGCGCGGGGCGGTCGGGGAACAGGATCGCCGTGTGGTAGAGCCCGGTGTGGCCGGGCGGCGGCGGGGTGCCGCCGGCCGAGTCCCAGGTGTTGAGCCCGATGTGGTGGTGGTAGCCGCCCGCCCCCAGGAACGCGGCCTGCGTGCCGTAGCGCGCCTGCACGGGGAAGCCGAGGACGCCTTCATAGAAGGCGACCGCGCGGTCGAGGTCGGCGACCCTGAGGTGGACGTGGCCGATGCGGGGGGCGGCGGGAAGGGTGGGGGCGGGCATCTGCGGGGGCCTTTGTTGTGCGATGGTGCAGCATACCCGGCCGCGGCCGGCCGACAATGCACCCGCGCGCACAATGGTGTGGCGAAAAGAAGCCCCCGCGCCGGGGGACGGCACGGGGGCAGAGGGGCCTCGGGGTCAAGCGGCGGGGAAGCCGCGGAAGGAAGAGGGACAGGGCCCCCGAGCGCCCGGTGCCGCGACGGGACACCTGCGACAGGGCCTAGGCGCGGAATGAATCACCCGCGTGACGCAGGCGCGGCCGCCGCGCTTTTCCTGTGGACAACTGCGCCTGCGGCGCGGTCCGCGAATCGAGCGCGCGTCGCGCGCACGCTTTCATGTCGCGGTCCTGGCTGCGCAGGCCCCGCTCCGGTGTGCCTCCGGCGGGAGTATTTGGGTCCGGAAAGAGGGGCGCGGCGGTCAGCGCAGGGACCGGACCATGCCCACGATGTCGAAGACCCGCTCGAGGATCGGCCGGGCCACGGCCTCGGCGCGCGCCGCGCCGTCGCCGAGGATGCGGTCGATCTCGTCGGGCGCGGCCATCAGGCGGGTCATGCGATCGGTGATCGGGGCGAGCGTGGCGACCGCGAGGTCGGCGAGCGCGGGCTTGAAGGTGCCGAACGGGGCACCTGCGTGGGCCGCCAGCACCTCGGCCGGGGTCTGCCCGGCCAGCGCTGCGTAGATGTTGACGAGGTTCCGCGCCTCGGGCCGGTCGCGCAGGCCCTCGACGCTTTCGGGCAGGGGGTCCGGGTCGGTCTTCGCCTTGCGGATCTTCGCGGCGATCTGGTCGGCGCTGTCGGTCAGGTTGATGCGGCTCGCGTCCGAGGGGTCGGACTTCGACATCTTCCTGGTGCCGTCGCGCAGCGACATCACGCGCGTGGCCGCGCCTTCGATGATCGGCTCCACCACCGGGAAGAAATCGACCTTGTAGTCGTTGTTGAACCTGATCGCGATGTCGCGGGCGAGTTCGAGGTGCTGCTTCTGGTCTTCACCCACGGGCACCATGGTGGCGCGGTAGACCAGGATGTCGGCCGCCATCAGCGCGGGGTAGGCGAAGAGGCCGAGCGAGGCGGCCTCGGCGTTCTTGCCGGCCTTGTCCTTCCACTGCGTCATCCGCCCCATCCAGCCCATCCGGGCGATGCAGGCGAAGATCCAGCCGAGCTCGGCGTGGGCACCGACCTGCGACTGGTTGAACAGGATCGACCGCGCGGGGTCGATGCCCGCCGCGATGAAGCCCGCCGCCGCCTCGCGCGTCTGGCGGCGCAGCGCCGCGGGGTCCTGCCAGACGGTGATCGCGTGCATGTCGACGAGGCAGTAGATCGTCTCGATCCCCTCGTCCTGCTTTTCCACGAACCGCTTCAGCGCGCCGAGGTAGTTGCCGAGCGTCAGCCCGCCCGAGGGCTGGATGCCCGAGAAGATCCGGGGGGTCACGCCTTGCGGCAATTCGGCAGGGGGCATGGCGCGGTCCGTGGCTTGGCAAAGGGGAACGGCGCGGCATAGCCTTGCAGGCCCCGTTCCGTCAACCGAAGGCCCCGATGTCCGTCCCCCGCGAAAGCCCGCTGAACGTGCTGCCCCCCGTCGTCTGGGCGCTCGCGCTGCCCGTCATCGCGATGGAGGTCGTGCTGTCGCTCGGCGGGGGAGGGGTGCTGGGCGGGGACGCGGGCGCGGGCTGGCGGCTCCTGGCGCTGGAGCGGTTCGGCTATTTCCCCGACCTGTTCCGCCGGATGTGGGCCGAGCGGTATTTCCCGCCCGAGCACCTGCTGCGGTTCGTGAGCTACCCGTTCGTGCACCTGAACGTGACGCATGCGGTGTTCGTGACGGTGATCCTGCTCGCGCTCGGCAAGTTCACCGGCGAGGTGTTCCGCTGGTGGGCGATCCTGGCGGTGTTCTTCGGTGCGGCCGTGGGCGCGGCGCTGGTCTACACCGCGGTGCCGGGGCTGAGCGCGCCGCTGGTCGGGGGGTATCCCGCGACCTACGGGCTGATCGGGGCCTTCACCTTCCTTCTGTGGGTGAGGCTGACGCGGATCGGCGACAGCGGCGCGGGGGCCTTCACGCTGATCGGCCTGCTGATGGCAACGCAGCTTCTGTTCGGGCTGATCTTCGGCGGCGGCTTCGAGTGGATCGCCGACCTCGCGGGCTTCGCGATCGGCTTCCTGATGAGCTTCGTCGTCTCGCCCGGCGGCTGGGGCCGGGTGATGGCGCGGGTGCGACGGAGGTAAGGGGGGTGGCAGCCCGTAGGGGAGTTGAACCCCTCTTCCCAGGTTGAAAACCTGGTGTCCTAACCGATAGACGAACGGGCCGCGCTGGCGGTGGGCTGTCGTCTACGGGATGCGCCGGGGGGCTGCAAGCGGGATTTTCAGGCTTCCGCCGCGTCGTCGAGGCGGAACTGGACGCGGGTGCGGCCCTGCCAGTGGTTGAGCTCCACGCGCCCCGCGAGGTGGAAGCGGCGGTGGCCGGCGGACATCAGGCGGGGGCCGAGCTGGCGGTCCTCGGGCCCGGCGAAGGCGCCGAAGGCCACCGCCTCGACCCCGCCGTCGAGGGTGAGCCTCAGGTGGGCGTCGCCCATCCGGCGGGCGGCGATGCGCTGGTCGGGCAGGGCGAAGCGCGGGGTCGGGGCGGCGGCACCGAAGGGCCCCGCGCCGTCGAGCATCGCGACGAAGTCGGGCGTCAGCGCCGCGGCCATCAGGACCCCGTCGAGGTGCATGTCCTCCGCCCCGCCCGCGCCCGCGCCCTGGCGGGCGAGGAGGTCGCCCAGCCGCGCCATCGCGGCGGGCAGGGCGTCGCGGGCGACGGTGAGGCCCGCGGCCATGCGGTGGCCGCCGCCCTTCAGCAGAAGCCCCTCGGCGGCCAGCCGCTGGACAGCGGAGCCGAGGTCGATGCCGGAGGCCGACCGGCCCGAGCCCTTGCCGGTCGCGCCGTCGAGGCCGATCACGACGGCGGGGCGGCCCGTCGCCTCCTTGATGCGGGCCGCGACGATGCCGACGACGCCGGGGTGCCAGCCCTCGCCCGCGGCCCAGGCGAGCGGGCCGGGGGGGCGGGCGGCGACCTGGGCCATGGCCTCGTCGCGCACCGCGGCCTCGATCGTGCGGCGGTCGTCGTTCAGGCGGTCGAGCGTGGCGGCAAGCTCTGCGGCCTCGCGCGGGTCGGCGGTGGCGAGCAGCCGCGCGCCGAGGTCGGCGCGGCCGATGCGGCCGCCGGCGTTGATCCGCGGGCCGAAGACGAAGCCGAGCGTGTGGCACGACGGCGGCTGGTCCAGCCGCGCGACGTCGGCAAGGGCCACGAGGCCGGGGCGGTCGCGGCCCGCCATCACCCGCAGGCCCTGGCGGACGAAGGCGCGGTTCACGCCGGTCAGCGGAGCCACGTCGGCGACGGTGGCCAGCGCCACGAGGTCGAGCATGGCCATCAGGTCGGGGCCGGCGCGGCCCGTGGCGCGGAGCCGGCGGTTGGCCTCGACCAGCATCAGGAAGGTGACGGCGGCGGCGCAGAGGTGGGCGAGCGATCCGTCCTCGTCCTGGCGGTTGGGGTTCACGACGGCTGCGGCGGGCGGCAGGGTCGCGGCCCCGAGGTGGTGGTCGAGCACCACCACGTCGCAGCCCGCCGCGGCGACGGGACCGTGCGAGAGCGTGCCGCAGTCGACGCAGAGGATCAGGTCGTGCGCGGTGCCGAGCGCCCGCATGGCGGGCTCGTTCGGGCCGTAGCCCTCGTCGATCCGGTCGGGGACATACAGCGTGGCGGTGCGCCCCATGGCGCGCAGCCAGGTCAGCAGCAGCGCGGCCGACGCGCCGCCGTCGACGTCGTAGTCGGCGAAGACGGCGATGCGCTGGTTGCGGTCGACCGCGTGCAGGAAGCGGTCGGTCGCGGGGCCCATGTCGCGCAGCGACAGCGGGTCGGGCAGGAGGTCGCGCAGCGACGGCGCGAGGAAGGCCGCGCAGGCGTCGGCGGCGACGCCGCGGCGCACCAGCGCGCGGCAAAGCGCCAGGGGCAGCCGCGCGGTCTGCGCCATCGCCTCGGCCAGGCGGTCGTCGGCCTCGGTCGGGCCGCGCCAGCGGCGACCGGTCAGCGACGAGGTGACGCCGAGAAAGGGGGCGGAGGTCATGGCCATGGGGTGCCAGATCGCCACGCCGCCGGAAAGGCCCCGCCGCCGGCGGAGCGCGGAGTTTTGCAAAACTCCGCACCGGAGCCTTCGCAGGCTCCGGTCCGATTTCTTCCAAGAAATCGGGGCCTCGCCCCCGCCTATGGCTTAGCCTCGCCCCGTGGCTCAACCCCGGCGGTGTCGCACCAGCCCCGCGACACCGCCCGAGACGAGGACGTTGATGTCGTAGAGCACGCGCGGCAGCGACAGGCCGCCGCTGCTGGCCAGGTAGGACGGCTGCCAGTCGGGGTCGAACTTCTGCTTGAAGCTGCGCAGCCCCTCGAAGTGATACAGCGCCTCGCCATGGGTGAAGATGAACCCCCCGATGCGGTTCCAGCGCGAGGCGCGGGGGTGGCGTGCGAGCCCCGACAGCGGGGCCGCGCCGAGCGAGAAGCGCGCGAAGCCCTGTGCCCGGGCCCAGAGCAGAAGCTCGGCGAAGAGCGCCGCCATCGCGAAGGCGGGGCCGTCGGGGCGGTAGCGCATCAGGTCGACCGAGGCCTCGGTCCGGTCCGCGCCGGCCAGGATGTTGGCGAAGGCCGCGATCTCGCCGGTCGTCTCGTGGCGAAGCACGGCGATCGGGAAGGCCGCGAGGTAGTCCTCGTCGAAGCGGCCGACCGCGAAGCCCTTCTCGTCACCGGCCTTGCCCGCAAGCCAGGCGTTGGACACCGCGCGCAGGGCGGGCATCAGGGGGGCGGCCTGATCGGGCGGCAGCACCACGACGCGGAAGCCCTCGCGCCCCGCGCGCGACCGGGCGTTGCGGAAGCCCTTGCGCTCCGGCCCCTCCAGCGTGAAGCGCGCCAGGTCCACGCGCGCGACCTCGCCGATCTTGACGACCTGCAGGCCCATGTCGAGGAAGGTGGGCAGGAAGGCGGGCCCGACCCCGTAGAAGGCGCAGCGGCGGCCCATGCGGTCGGCGAGCTCGCGCAAGTCCCAGGCGAGGCGGCGGCCCGCCTCGGGGTCGCCGACGGGTTCGCCCCGGGCTATCAGGCTGCCTCCGGCGTCGGCGAAGGCGATGAAGGCGCGCCCCTCGAGGAGGAAGGCCTTGTCCCCGGTCAGCGCGAGCGCGGCCTGGCTGTCGGGGCTGGCTGCGACGAGGCGGCGGACGGCGGGCGGGATCGGCTGCGGCGCGATGCGCGGGCTGCGCGCGGTGACGAGCGAGTTGACCGCCAGCCCGGCCAGCACCACGGCGGCGGCGAGGCTCGCGCGCAGGAAGCGCGGCGCGTCGCCGGCCCAGGCCATCTGCCACCACAGCGCGTCGCGGTAGGCAACATGGCCGTAGGACAGGACGCCGATCCAGACGGTCGCCGCGACCAGCGCTGCCACGGTCGCGAACCAGCCCGCGGTCAGGTGCAGGACCGGCCCCGCCGCCGCGCGGTAGAAGGCCGCGCGGAAGGTCCAGAGCAGCGCCATGGCCCCCGCCAGCGACAGCGCCGCGCCCCAGTCGAGCCCGCGCGCCAGCGCCGCGACCGCGCCCACCGCCAGCAGCGCCATCGCCGCGCGCCAGGCCTGCGCGCGGCGCAGGGAGAGGCCGCGCGCGACCACGATCAGCAAGAGCCCCGCGATACTGCCCGCCATGTGCGAGGCCTCGACGAGGCCGAGCGGCAGGAGCGACCGCAGGAGGCCAAGGCGCGACTGCGCGGCGGGCAGGGTGCCGGTGACGAGGAGGAGGATGCCCGACAGCAGCGCGACCCCGGCAGCGACGGGCGGGACGACGGGGCGCAGCAGCCGCAGCGTCGCCTGCGCCGCGCCTGCGACCGCGGCGCGGTGGTTGAGCGCGGTGGCAAGCGCCAGCGCCAGCGCCGCGACGGCGAAGGGCAGCAGGTAGTAGATCGCGCGGAACACCAGCAGCGCCGCGAGCACGTCGGGACGCCCCGCCGCGCCGAGGCCCGCGATGACCGTCGCCTCGAACACCCCGATCCCGCCGGGCGCGTGGCTCGCGATGCCGAGCAGGATCGCGGCGACGAAGACCATGAAGAAGAAGGGCAGGGTGCCGGTGGATCCTGCGGGCATCAGCACGTAGAGCGCCAGCGCCACGCCGCCGATGTCGACCAGCGCGGCCGTGCACATGGCGAAGGCCGCGCCGGGGGGCGGCAGGGGCAGGGTGCGGCCGCCGATCCGCAGGGTCGCGGGCGGGCGCGTCAATCGCCAGGCCGCGGCACCGATGGCGAGCAGGAGCGCCACCCCGATCGCGTCCTCCGCCAAAGGGGGAACTCCGGTCATCGCCGTCAGCGCGGCGGGGTGGACGACCAGCATCGCCCCGAAGAGCCCGAGCGCCGTGACCCAGAAGGCGACCCAGGCCGCGGCGAAAAGCCGGGCGAGCTGCCCCGGCGTCACCCCCCGCGCGCCGTAAAGCCGGGCGCGCACCGCAACGCCCGTCAGCCAAGAGAACCCCAGCAGGTTCGACACCGCCGCCCCGCCCGCGCCCCCGGCGAGCGCCACGGCGGGCGGCACCGCGCCGGGCGCGATCACGGCCAGCGCGATGCGGTCGTAGGCGGCGATCCCCGCAAAGCTCGCGGCGGTGGCCAGCACCGCCAGCGCCAGGTCCCGCGCGGGGATGGCGGCCATGTCGGCGCGCAGGTCGGCCCAGGCGATGTCGGCGGCCATGCGGTGCAGCACCACCACCGCGATGCCCGCAATGACCACCGGCACCGCGATGCGCAGCGCCGGGTGGCCGAGCGCGCGCAGCCACCGCCCCTCAGCCACGGCCGCGCACCCGTTCCTCGATCAGGTCGATCTGCAGCCGGTGCAGCTCGGCCAGCCGGTCCCATTGCCGGGCGAGCTGGTGGTCGAGCTTTTCGTGCAGCTGGCGGATCTCGACCTCGGCCTTGAGGTTGACCAGATAGTCGGTCTCGGCCCGCAGGCGGTCCTTCCGCTCCTGCCGCCGCTGGCTCATCATGATGACCGGGGCCTGGAAGGCCGCGATGCAGGACAGCACGAGGTTCAGAAGGATGAAGGGATAGGGGTCGAAGGGCGTGCGCAGCACGCCCGCGACGTTGATGGCGATCCAGCCGAACAGGATGGCAAGGAAGGCCAGGATGAAGGTCCAGCTGCCGCCGAAGTCGGCCACCCGGTCGGCGATGCGGTCGCCGAGCGTCGCCTGTTCGAGCGCCGCGTCCTCGGGGTTGCGCGACACCAGGCTGCCCTGCACGAAGCTGTCGACGACGGTGCGTTCGGCCGCGCCGAGCTCGCCCTGGCCGCGCTCGACCAGCGCCTCGATGTAGGCGCGGCGGAAGGCGGCGAGGTCGTGCTGGCAGATCATCCGCCCCTCCGCCCAGCCCGGGGCCTCGGCGGCGATCAGCGCCGACAGGCCGGGCCGCACGGCGGCCTGGGGCACGAGGTCGGCACGGGCGAAGGTGCCGCCGCAGACGTGACAGGTCGCGGTCGGGTGATCCGTGGGGTCCATGGCCTCAGCGCCGCGGCGTCGGGCGCGGGCGGGGCGCGGTCAGGATGCGGCGGCGGGCGACGGCGCGTTGCAGCGCCTCGAGCCGGGCGATCAGCGATGGCGGGCGGCGGGTCATGGGCGGGCTCCTGTGCGGGCCGACCCTGCGCGGGCGGGCTTCGCCGCCGCTCTCGACGGGCTTACGGATCGGTAAGCGGTCAGGCGCGGGGCAGCGTCATCGCGACCGACAGGCCCGGCCGCGCGTCGGTGGCTTCTATCGCGGCCCCGTGGTGGCGCGCGACGGCGCGGACCAGCGCCAGGCCGAGGCCGGTGCCCGCGCCGCTGCGGCTGGGGTCGAGCCGGCGGAAGGGCTCGAAGATGCGCTCGCGTTCTTCGGCGGGCACGCCCGGGCCGTCGTCGGCGACGACCAGCCGCAGCGCGGCCCCCTCGGGCAGGACCGACAGCCGCGCCGTGGTGCCGGGCGGGCAATGCGCCAGCACGTTGCTCAGCAGGTTGACCACCGCCTGCCCGATCATCCGCCGGTCGGCCCGCACCGTGGCGGGCAGGGTCGGCAGCGCGGTTTCCAGCACCAGCCCCGCATCCTCGAACACCGGCCCGTAGCTTTCCGCGATCTCGCGCGCCAGCGCGCCCAGGTCGAAGGTGGTGAAGGCGGCCTCGTTGGTCGAGGCCTCGATGGCCGAGATGCGCAGGATCGCGTCGCAGATCTGGCTCAACCCCTGCAGCTCCTCGGTCGCCGCATCCAGCGTGTCGGCCGCCTCGCGCGGCAGCCCGTCGGTCCCGGCCAGCGCCTGCAGCCGCAGCGACACCCGCGTCAGCGGCGTGCGCAGGTCATGCGCGATGGCCGCCCCCGCCCGCTCCATCGCGCTGACCGAGGCCTGCACCTCGTCGAGATGCCGGTTCACCAGCGCGCCGATGTCCTCGATGCTGTCCCGCGGCGCGCCCTCCAGCGCGACGCGCGCCTGCATGTCCCCCGCGGCGAACCGGCGCAGCACGCTTTCCAGCCGCAGAAGCTCCCCCGCGAGCGCGCGGTGGACGACGATCCCCGCGGCGACCGTGGCGGCGGCGATCAGCAGGAACAGCACCGGCATGGTGATCGCGATGCGTTCGGTGGCGGTGGTGATCAGCCGCATCGACCGCCCCGCGACCAGCACCGCGTCGGCCAGGTCGACGCGCTGGACGAGGAAGGTCTCGGTCCGCCCGGTCTGGGTGTTGACCATGCGGACCGTGGTTTCGTCGGTCATGACCGGCAGGGTCGCGATCCGCCCCGCCAGGTGCGCGCCGTCAGGCGTGAAGAGGCCGGCAACATGCTGCGGCACGGTGCGGTCCTGCGCCAGGCTCTGCACCGCGCCCTGCAGCGCATCCCGGCCTCCCGCACGGTAGACCTCGACATAGGCCGCGAGCGATTCGCCGATCTGCGCGCGCAGCTCCTCGATGAAGGCGCGGCGGGCCTCGAACACGCTGAACACCCCCGCCGCGGCCAGCACGACCAGGATCGCGCTGGCCAGGATCATGCCGGTGCGCGCGACCCCGCGCGAGGTCGTCCTACTGCGGCGCGTCGATGACGTAGCCTGCATGGCGCACCGTGCGGATCAGGGGGGCGTCGAACGGCTTGTCGACCTTGGCGCGCAGGCGGCTCATGTGGGTTTCCACCACCGTCGTCTCGGGGTCGAAGCTGAAGTCCCAGACCCGCTCCAGCAGCATCGTGCGGGTCATGATCCGCCCCGCATTGCGCATCAGCGCCTCGAGCAGCTGGTACTCCTTGGCCTGCAGGTCGATCTTCGTGCCGGCCCGCCGCGCGGTGTGGGCGATCAGGTCCAGCTCCAGGTCATGCACCGTCAGCTTGGTGACCTCGCGCACCTCCGCCGGGCGGCGGGCGAGCGCGAGGATCCGCGCCTCGAGCTCCGAGAACTGGAAGGGCTTGACCAGATAGTCGTCGGCCCCGGCCATCAGCCCCTCGACCCGGTCGTTGACCGCGGCGCGGGCGGTCAGGAAGATCACCGGCGTCATCTTCTGCGCCGCCCGCAGCGCGCGCAGCACGGCCATGCCGTCCATGCCGGGCATCATCCGGTCCAGCACGATCACGTCGACGGGGTTGTAGAGGCAGAAGGCCAGCGCGTCGCGCCCGTCGGCCGCCACCTCGACGCTGTTGCCCGCCTGGCGCAGGCCCGCGGCGATGTAGGCCGAGGTCTCGGGGTCGTCCTCGGCGAGCAGGATCTTCATGGGCGGCGGGTCGCGGGGCAGGGGACCGGCAGCGTAGTCGACGCGGGCGGTGGTGGCAATCATGGGCGTTCCTCCCTAATGCACGACGGCGACGGCGGCCCCGGGCCGCGGGCGCTGCATGAACAGCACGACGGGCAGCATGGCGAAGGCGGCGACGCCGGTCAGCAGGAAGGCGTCCTGGAAGGCCAGCATCTGCGCCTGCCGCCCGACCTCGGAGGCGAGCCGCGCGACCCCGGCGGCGCTGTCGGGCGTCAGGTGGAACGGCGCGAGGAACGCCGTCGCCGCCGGGTTGAACGGCGTGACCTGCCCGGCCAGCGTGTTCCAGTGCAGCTGCGTGCGGTCGGCGAACTGCCAGCCGACGATGGCGATCCCGACCGAAGACCCGATCGACCGCGCCACGCTGTAGATGCCCGACGCCTCGTCCTGCCGGTCGCGGCCGATGTGCTGGAAGGCGACCGTCGACATCGGCACGAAGAACAGACCCATCCCGGCCCCGGCCAGCACGCTGGGCAGCACGAGGTCGGCAAATCCGGTGTCGAGGTTCAGCCACGACAGCATCACGTTGCCGGTGCCGATCAGGATCAACCCGGTCGCCACCAGCAGGCGCGGGTCGAAGATCCGCAAGAGTAGGTTGCCGGTGACGACCATCATGATCCCGGCGGCAAGGCCGCGCGGCACGAACAGCTCCCCCGCCGTGATGACGGGAAAGCCCAGAAGCCCCTGGGTGAACAGCGGCTGCATCGAGATCGCCCCGAACATGGCCAGGCCGAAGCCCAGCATCGCGACGTTGGCGGCCGCAAAGCTGCGATCGCCGAACAGGCTGAAATCCACGATGTTGCGTGGCACCCGCAGCCCGCGCCAGACGAAGGCCGCGCCCGCCACCGCGGCGACGATGGCGCACAGCACGATGAAGCCCGACTGGAACCAGTCGTTCCGGGTGCCGAGGTCGAGCAGCATCTGCAAGGCCCCGATGGCCGTGACCATCAGCACCAGTCCCGTCCAGTCGGTCGTCACGGGGCGCCGCTCGTCGCCCTCCACCTGCCCCAGGATCATCGCCAGCGCCAGCGCGGCGAGCGGCAGGTTGACATAGAAGACCGCCCGCCACGAGAAGTGCTCGGTCAGAAGCGCGCCGACCGTCGGCCCCAGGACCGGGGCCACCACGACCCCCATCCCGAACAGCGCCATCGCCTGCCCCCGCCGCTCGCGCGGGAAGGCGTCGAACAGGATCGACTGCGACAAGGGGATCAGGAAGGCCCCGAACAGCCCCTGGCCGAGCCGCGCGAAGACCATCATCCCGATCGACTGCGACAGACCGCACAGCGCGGAGAAGCCCGCGAAGCCGGTGATCGCCGTGACGATCAACGTCCGTCGCCCGAGGCGCGCCGAGACGTAGCCCGTCAGCGGCATGACCGCGACCGAGGCGACGATGTAGCTCGTCAGCACCCAGGTCGTCTCGTCCGGCGTGATGCCCAGCGCGGCGCGGATATGGGGCAGGGCGACGTTGACGATGGTGCTGTCGAGCACCTCGAGCACCGCGGTCAGCACCACCGCGATCACCACCGTCCAGCGGACGGGCGGGGCGGCGGCGGGGGCGGCTGTGGCGATCGCGGCCATCTCAGCCGCCCGCGGCGGGCGTGGCGGTGGTGTCGACCGTCACGGTCGCGCTCGCGCCGACGCGGAGAGGCGTGGCGGGGTCGGCGGGCACCTGGTCGATGGCGATGCGCACCGGGAAACGCTGGGTGACCTTGACCCAGTTGCCCGTCGCGTTCTCGGGCGGCAGCAATGAGAACGCCGCGCCCGACCCCGCGCCCAGGCTGTCGACATGGCCGGTGACCGTCACGCCGGGGTACATGTCGACCGCGATGTCGGCGGGCTGGCCCGGGCGGATGCGGGCGATGTCGGTTTCCTTGAAGTTCGCGTCGATCCACCAGGGCCCGTCGGCCACCAGCGCGAACAGCGGCGCGCCCTCGGCCACGACCTGCCCGGGGCGCAGCGTCAGGTTTGCCACCCAGCCGTCGGCGGGGGCACGGACCGTCGCGTGCGACAGCGCGATCTCGGCCTGGATCAGCGACGCGCGGGCGGCGCGGATCCGGGCGTTGTCGGCCCCCGCAGCCCCGCTCTGCGCCTGCGCGGCCTGCAGGTTCGCCTGCGCCGCGGCGACCGCGGCCCGGGCCGCGTCGGCGGCGGTGTTGGCGCTGTCCACCGCGGCCTGGGCCACGTCGCCGCTGGCGAACAGCGCCTGCTCGCGCGCCTGGCTGGTGGTCGCCTCGGTCAGCTGCGCCTGCGCGCCGGCCAGCTGCGCCTCGGCCGCGGGGACCCCGGCCCCGGTCGCGCCGACCGCCTGGTCGGCCAGGTCCACCGCCGCCTGCGCGGCATCGCGCGCCGCCGTCAGCGCCCGGGCGTCGAGCGTGAACAGCACGTCGCCCGCGGCGACGCGGGCGTTCTCGGTCACGGCGACCTCGGTCACGCGACCGCCGATCTCGGGTGCGATGTTGATGATGTCGGCCTGCACATAGGCGTCGTCGGTCGACGGGTGCAGGCCGGACCAGGACCACCAGGCATAGCCGCCGGCGGCGGCGGCCCCCGCGGCGACGATCAGGCCAAGGCTGCGGACGGAGGCTTTCATCGGTGTCACCGGGGAAGCGGAAGGGGAAGGCAGGAACGCCCGGAGGTCATCCGGGCGTTCGGGCAGGGCGGGGGCGCGCCGAGGGAGGGGCGGCGCGCGGCCCGCCTGGCGGCCGCGCGACCGGTCAGCTCGCGGGCGCGATGGTCTTGATCGTGCGGGAGTCGCCTTGCGCCATGTAGGTGATGTTCACCTTGTCGCCCACCTTGAGCGCCTTCACCGCGGCGGTCAGGTCGGCGGCGGCCTGGCCGGTCCAGGCGAAGACGGTGCCGTCCTCCAGCGTGACGGTCATCGCCGTCTGGTCGATCGCCTTGACCGTGCCGCTGGCCATCTCGTTGCCGCTGCCTGCGGCCATCGCCATGCCGCCCGCGCCGAGCGCGAGGACGACCGCCAGGGGATAGAGGAACTTGCCGCGCATGATGTGCTCCATTTCGCGTCTTGTCGGATCGGGAAGGTCGATCCCTTCGCGTCCGGGTTGGTGCCGCGGGTCCGGGCCTTCGCCCCTGCCGCCCGCACAGCATCGCCCCGGACCCTGTCCCCGGGCGGTCCCGAACCTTACCGATTTGCGAGGTTTCAGCGCAGCGTTTCAGCGCACGGGGGCGCGGTAGGTGATGCGGCGGACCGAGCCGGTCTTGGACCGCATCAGGATGGTTTCCAGCGTGATCCAGCCCGGTTCGCGCCGGATGCCCTGCAACAGCGAGCCGCCGGTCACGCCGGTCGCCGCGAAGATCACGTCGGCGCGCACCAGGTCGTCGCGGGTGTAGACGCGGTCGAAGTTGACGATGCCGGCGGCGCGGGCGCGCTCGCGCTCGGCGTCGGTGCGGAACATCAGGCGGCCGAAGAACTGCCCGCCCATGCACTTCATCGCCGCCGCCGCGAGCACCCCTTCGGGCGCGCCGCCCGACCCCATGTACATGTCGATCCCGGTCGTGTCGGGTTCGGCGCAGTGCATCACCCCCGCCACGTCGCCGTCGGTGATGAGCCGGATCGAAGCGCCGGTGGAGCGGATCTCGGCGATCATCGCCTCGTGCCGGGGGCGTTCCAGGACGCAGACCATGATGTCCTCGGTCGAGCAGCCCCTGGCGGCGGCCAGCGCCGAGACCCGTTCGGAGGGCGTCATCTGCATCGTCACCGTCCCGGGCCGGAAGCCGGGGCCGATGGCGAGCTTGTCCATGTAGACGTCGGGCGCGTGCAGCAGCGTGCCCGCGGGGGCCATGGCGATGACGGTCAGGGCGTTCGGCATGTCCTTGGCGGTCAGCGTCGTGCCCTCGAGCGGGTCGAGCGCGATGTCGACCGCGGGGCCCTGGCCGGTGCCGACCCTCTCGCCGATATACAGCATCGGCGCCTCGTCGCGCTCGCCCTCGCCGATCACCACGGTGCCCGCGATGTCGAGCAGGTTGAGCTGGTCGCGCATGGCGTTGACCGCGGCCTGGTCGGCGGCCTTCTCGTCGCCGCGGCCGATCAGGCGGGATGCGGCGATGGCCGCGGCCTCGGACACCCGGGCGAGGCCGAGCGACAGCAGGCGGTCCTGGAACTCGGCGGCGGCGGTCATCGGCTGTCCCTTCGGTTCGGCCTGGCGTAGCGCGGGGTCGGTGACGGCGGCAAGACGGGTTGCGCTAACGGGCGGGGGCGAGGCGGCGGTGCGGGCAGGAGCGGGGGCCAGCCCCCGCACCCCCGGGATATTTGAGGGAAGATGAAGGCACCTTGACGTGACTGCGGGCATTCACGTGAATGGCGTGCGAAGCTGTCGACCCTCCGCGGGCCGTTCGCCCGGAACGGTCCTGTCCACACCCGGAAGCGGATCGTCGCCCGCAGCGTGGCGGGACGCAAGACCGCCGCGATGGCCGAACCCGGCGGCTGTCCGTCAGCGCCCTGCGGTAATCCGTGGAACCGCGCCGCGTCCCTTGGTGATGAACCGAAGGGGCCGCCCCGGCCCGGAAGAAGGAGCCACCGATGACGAGCCACGACGACTTCGACGCGACGCCCGTGCCCGCCTCCGGCCGTCCAGCGGTCCGTCGCCGGATCGCGGCCCTGCCCGGGCCGGCCATGGCGATTTTGGCGCGCTTCCTGTCCCGGGCCGTCGTCGCCGGGCGCCTCACGGTGATCGACCACCGGGGCCGCGCCCGGCGCTTCGGTCCCGGCGGCGGCCCCGAGGCCGCGATCCGCCTCCGCGACCCCGCCCTGCCGCGCCGCCTCCTGGCCAACCCGAGCCTGGCCCTGGGCGAGGGATACATGGACGGCGCCCTCACCGTCGAGCGCGGCACTCTGCGCGACCTTCTCGACATCCTGACGCGCGGCTGGCCCGGGGTCGTCGACGCCCTGCCGGGCCGGCGGCTGCTGCGGCGGTGGGACCGGCTCCGGTCGCGCTGGCTGCACGACAACCCGCGCGCCCGGGCCGCGGCCAACGTGGCGCATCACTACGACCTGTCGGGCGCGCTCTACGACCTGTTCCTCGATCCCGACCGGCAATACTCCTGCGCCTACTTCGCCCGGGGGGACGAGACGCTGGCCGAGGCGCAGGCGGCCAAGAAGCGCCACATCGCCGCCAAGCTTCTGCTGCGGCCGGGCCTGCGGGTGCTCGACATCGGCTCGGGCTGGGGCGGGCTGGCCCTCAGCCTCGCGCGGGACGGGGGCGCGGAGGTGACCGGCATCACCCTGTCGCGCGAGCAGCTCGCCGCGTCCGAGGCGCGCGCCCGCGCCGAGGGGGCGGCCGACCGGGTCCGCTTCGCGCTCCGGGACTACCGCGAGGAGACGGGCACCTACGACCGGGTGGTGTCGGTCGGCATGTTCGAGCATGTCGGCCCTTCGGGCTTCGACGCCTACTTCGGCACGCTCGCCCGGGTGCTGCGGCGCGACGGCGTGGCGCTGGTGCATGCGATCGGCCTGATGGCCCCGGAGGGCGGCAGCGACCCCTGGATCCGCAAGTGGATCTTCCCGGGCGGCTACTGCCCGAGCCTGTCCGAGGCGGTGGCCGCGGCCGCGCGGGCGGGGCTCTGGGTCACCGACCTCGAGGTGCTGCGGCTGCACTACGCCGAGACGCTGCGCCACTGGTCGGCCAACTTCGCCGCGCGCCGGGCCGAGGCGGCCGCGCTTTACGACGAGCGGTTCTGCCGGATGTGGGAGTTCTACCTCGCCGCCTGCGAGGCGGGTTTCCGCAACGGCCGGACCATGGTGTTCCAGATGCAGCTCGCCCACCGGCGCGACGCCGTGCCGCTGACCCGCGACTACATGGCCGAGGCCGAGCGGGGCTGACTGCGGCCCCGCCCACCCCGGCGTCGCGTCCGCATCGTGTCGGGGAACGGTCCGGGGCAGTCCCCGGCGCATGTGTCGGTCAGAATGATCCACACGAGATGCAGCGTCGCCAGCCCCGCCAGAAGGCAGAAGAACGAGATGACGGCGTGGTTCAGCCGCAGCGCGTCGATCACGATCACCCCAACAGGGTGACGGCGAAGTGGCGCATGGGCCGGTCGCGCGACAGCGCCGGGGGGGCGAGGATGAGCGCGTGGCAGATCGCGCAGGTCGGCCGGCGCGGCGTCACGCCGTCGAGCCACCAGGGACAGGTCGTTGATCCTGACCTCCATCCTGCCGGGGGTGACCCGTGCACAGGGCCGTCATGATCGGCGGCGGCATCGGCACGCTCGCGGCCGCCGCCTTCATGATCCGCGACGGCGGCGTGCCGGGCGCCAACATCACCATCCTCGAGGCGTCGCCGCTCCTCGGCGGCAGCCTCGACGGGTCACGACCTTCGCCTTCCAGCCCTGGCACAGCGCCGTCGAGTTCAGGCGCTACCTGCACCGCTTCATGCTCGAGTTCAGCCGCATCGAGACGCTGGCGGGGGTCAAGCGCACGGTGTTCAACCAGTACGACTCGCTCGTCGTGCCGCTGGTGCGCTGGCTGCAGGAGCGCGGCGTGGCCTTGGTCACGGGCTGCGAGGTGACGGGCCTCGACCACCGGACCGAGGACGGCCAGCTCGTCGTCACGGGCGTCCGCTGCCTGCGCGACGGGCAGCCCGGGACGATCGGGGTGGGCGAGGGCGACCTCGTGTTCCTGCAGAACGGCTCGATGACCGACGTCTCCTCGCTCGGCTCGATGACCGCGGCGCCGCCGCAGCTCGGCAAGGCCGACAGCAAGGGCTGGGCGCTCTGGGAGGCGCTGGCCGAGGGCCGCCCGGGATTCGGCAACCCGGCCGCCTTCAACGCCTGCATCGCCCAGTCGGCCTGGGAATCCTTCACCGTCACGCTGAAGTCGCCCGCCTTCTTCGACCAGATGATCCGCTTCAGCGGCAACGCGCCGGGGACCGGCGGGCTGGTGACGTTCAAGGACTCGGCCTGGCTGATGTCGATCGTGCTGGCCCACCAGCCGCACTTCGCCGCGCAGCCACAAGGGGTGCAGGTGTTCTGGGGCTACGCGCTCTTGCCCGACCGGGTCGGCGACTTCGTGGCCAGGCCCATGGCCGACTGCACCGGCGCGGAGATCCTGCGCGAGCTCTGCGGCCACCTGCGCTTCGACCCCGAGACGGTGGCGGGCGCCATCTGCATCCCCTGCCGGATGCCCTACATCACCAGCATGTTCATGCCGCGCCTGCGCACCGACCGGCCCCTGCCGGTCCCCGAGGGGTCGCGCAACCTCGCCTTCGTCAGCCAGTTCGTCGAGATCGCGGACGACGTGATGTTCACCGTCGAATACTCGGTCCGGGCGGCGCAGATGGCGGTCTACGAGCTTCTCGGAATCGACCGGCCGATCCCCCCGGTGACGCCGCACGACCGCGCACTGCGCGTGCGGGTCGATGCGCTCGTCAAGGCCTTCCGCTAGGGGGCGACGGGCCGGCGGCGTCGCGCACCAGCATCCCCGGCAGCCGCAGGCTCGCCAGGGCGGCGAGTGCGGCGAGCGCGCCCATCACGACGAACGCGCCACCGGGCAGCCAGGCCACGTCGTCCAGGAGGCCGCCCGCCGCCGCGCCCGCGGCCGCGCCGAGGCCCGTGGCGGCGGTCTGGCGGCCCAGCGCGGCCCCCGACGCAGGCCCCGCGCGGCGGGCGGTCCAGAAGGTCAGCACCGGCGACAGGAGGCCGGCGCTCGCCGCGACCGCGCCGACCGCTGCCAGCATCGGCGCGAAGCCGCGCGCGAGCGGCACCAGCGCCAGCCCGGCCGCGAGCACCGCGAAGGCGGGCGCGATCAGCCGGCGCGTCGCCTCCGGGCGCACCGGCGGCGAGAAGACGAGCGCCTGCGTGGCGATCATCACCAGGCTGCAGGCGGTGAACATCGCGGCGACCTGCCCCGCGCTCAGGCCCAGGTCCTGCCCGCCGCGTAGCGCCAGGCCGACCTCGAAGGCGGCCACCCCGGCGGTGACGACGGCGCCCAGGGCCAGGAGGCGGAGGACGAGGCCCGGCGGCAGGGACGACGGGGGGGGTGACGGCGTCGCGCGCCGGCCCGGGG
>CAZNPW010000035.1:0-30887 GCA_964575185.1 uncultured Exiguobacterium sp. | reverse complement strand
GCCCCCGACTGCGCCCCCGACTGCGCCCCCGACCGCACCGGAACCTTCGCCCGTCCCGCCGCCGCCGGACGACAGCGTCGCGGCCGTCGCGCCGGTCGTCCGGCTTGACGCGCCGTCCCCGGCGCGCGCCCCGGCCGCGGGCACCACCGTCCGTCGCGGCACCGGCGCGGCAGAGGCGCCGCCCGCGGCACCCGTCGCGCCCTCCCCGCCCGCCGACGCAGCGCCCCCCGACGCTTCGCCTCCCGACGCTTCGCCCCCCGACGCCGCGCCGCTCCGGCGCGAGGCCGGCGCGTTCACCCCGACCGGCCGCCCGCGCTTCGCCATCATCCTGACCGACGGCGGCGGGGCGGACGTCGACCGGGCGGCCATCGCGGCGCTGCCCTTCCCCGTGACCATCGCCCTCGACCCCCTGTCGCCGGGTGCCGCCACCCGCGCCGCGGCCTACCGCGCCGCCGGGAAGGAGGTGCTGATGCTGCTGACCGCGCTCCCCCCCGGCGCGACCGCGGCGGATGTCGAACAGAACCTCGCCGTCATGGCCGACACCCTGCCGCAGGCGGCGGGCGCGATGGACGGGCCCGACGCGCGGCTGCAGAACGACCTCGCGGCCGCGGACCAGCTCGTGCCCGTCCTCGCCGCGCAGGGCCGCGGGCTCGTCACCTGGGACGAAGGGCTCGACGCCGCGGGACGGATCGCCCGGCGCGCGGGGCTGCCCGCCGTGACCATCTTCCGCCGCCTCGACGGCCAGGGCGAAAGCCCGCAGGTGATCCGGCGCTACCTCGACCGCGCCGCCTTCCGCGCCGCCCAGACGGGCGAGGTCGCGGTCGCGGGCGAGATCCGCCCGGAAACCCTCGCGGCGCTGCTCGCATGGTCGCGCGAAGGCCGCGCGGCCACCGTCGACCTCGCCCCGGCCAGCGCCCTCATGGGCGACTGACGCGCCCCTCTTTCCGCACCGAATACTCGCGCCGGAGGCCGCGATCCGGCCTGCCTCCGCCCCCCGGATGGCACCGATCATCCCGGACCGGGCGCGGGCCGCCCGCGCGGCGGGCAGGTCAGCCCGCAGGCGTGCGACCCTGCCCGTGACGCAGGGTCACGGGCACGAAACGGCTGGACGCATGTGCGGAAATGCGCAACCGTCGGGGCTTCGCACCGGGGCGGCAGACCGCGGGCGGCAACAGGGAAGGTCAGGAATGCCCGACGCGGGTCGGCCCGTTCTGGATGTGCAGGGGCTGAAGGTCACCTTCGGCACGCGCGGCGGCACCGTCCATGCGGTCAACGACGTGTCGTTTTCGCTGTCGAGGGGCGAGCTTCTGGGCGTCGTCGGCGAAAGCGGATCGGGCAAGTCGGTCACGATGATGAGCCTCATGGGCCTGCTGCCCTCGCCGCCCGCGCGGATCGACGGCGGACGGGTGCTGTTCGGCGGCGCGGACATCCTGCGGCTGCCGGTGCGCGACCTGCGGGCGATCCGCGGCAGGCGCGTGGGCTTCGTGTTCCAGGACCCGATGACCTCGCTCAACCCGGTGTTCACCGTCGGCAACCAGCTGGCCGAGCCGCTGGTCCGCCACATGGGCCTGAGCCGCGCCCGCGCCCGGGACCGCGCGGCCGCGCTGCTGGCGCGCGTCGGCATCCCCGACGCGGCCGCGCGGCTGCGCGGCTATCCGCACCAGTTCTCGGGCGGGATGCGGCAGCGGGTGATGATCGCCATGGCGCTCGCCTGCGACCCCGAGGTGCTGATCGCCGACGAACCCACCACCGCGCTCGACGTGACGATCCAGGCGCAGATCCTCGAACTCGTGCGCGAGCTGCGCACGACGCGCGGCATGGCGATCATCTGGATCACGCACGACCTCGGCGTCATCGCGGGCATCGCCGACCGGGTGGCGGTGATGTATGCGGGCCAGATCGTCGAGCACGCGCCCGTGGCCGACCTCTTCGCCCGTCCGCAGCATCCCTACACGCGGGCGCTGCTCGGGACCGTGCCGCACCTCGCGGGCCCAAGGCAGGACCGGCTGCGGGTGATCCCCGGACAGCCGCCGGTCATGATGGCCCCGCCCGCCGGCTGCGCCTTCGCCCCCCGCTGCACGCACCGCTTCGACCGCTGCACGGTGGACACCCCGCGGCGGCGCGACGTGGGCCGCGGCCACGACGTCGCCTGCCACTGGACGGCACCGCAGGCGGCCGAGGTGGCGCATGCCTGACCTCGTCCAGGTCCGCGACCTGAAGATGCACTTCCCGATCCATACCGGGCTCCTGCGCCGCCGGACCGGCACCGTCCGCGCGGTCGACGGGGTCAGCTTCGGCATCCCGGCCGGCGGGACGCTGGGCCTCGTCGGCGAATCCGGGTCGGGCAAGTCGACCGTGGGCCGCGCGATCCTGCGGCTCTATCGCCCGACGGCGGGGCAGATCGTGCTCGACGGCCGCGACATCACCGCGCTGCCCGAGGCCGACCTGCGGCCGCTGCGCCCGAAGATGCAGATGGTGTTCCAGGACCCGCAGGCGAGCCTGAACCCGCGGATGACCGTCGCCAACATCATCGGCGAGCCCCTGGCCGAACACACCCGCGACGGCGCCGCCGCGCGCGGCGACCGCGTGCTGGAGCTGATGGACGCCGTCGGCCTGAACCGCCGCTTCGCCAACCGCTACCCGCACGAGTTCTCGGGCGGGCAGCGCCAGCGGATCGGCATCGCGCGGGCGCTGGCGCTGAACCCGAAGTTCATCATCTGCGACGAGCCGATCGCCGCGCTCGACGTGTCGATCCAGGCGCAGGTGGTGAACCTTCTCGATGACCTGCAGGGCAGGCTGGGCCTGACCTACCTGTTCATCAGCCACGACCTGTCGATGGTGCGCCACATCGCCGGCCGGGTCGCGGTCATGTATCTTGGCCGCATCGCCGAGATCGCCCCGCGCGATGCGCTCTATGCCCGCCCCCTGCACCCCTACACCCAGGCGCTCCTGTCGGCGATCCCCGAGGCCGACCCGGTGCGCGAGGCGACGCGGCGGCGGATCATCCTGGCGGGCGACATCCCCTCGCCCGCGAACCCGCCGCCCGGCTGCGTGTTTTCAACGCGTTGCCCGAAGGTCTTCGCACCCTGCACGAAGATCGTCCCGCACCTGGCGGACGTCGGACCCGGCCACCGGGTCGCCTGCCACCTGCATACCGACGCCGGGACAACCGGCGCGCCCGAGGCCCACCCAACCCGTGAAGGAGACCCTGCATGACCCTGAAATCCGCCCTTCTGGGCGCTGCCGCGGCGCTGGCGCTGGCCGCGCCCGCCCGGGCCGAACCCGGTGCCGACGGCAACGTCAACGTCATCTACTGGCAGGCCGTGTCGATCATGAACCCCTACCTGTCGTCGGGGACCAAGGAGATCGAGGCCGCATCGCTGGTCCTTGAACCGCTGGCCGGCTTCGACGAGACCGGCGCGATCTTCCCGCGCCTCGCGGCCGACATCCCGACGATGGAGAACGGCGGCATCTCGGCCGACATGACGACGATCACCTGGAAGCTGAAGCCCGACCTGAAATGGTCGGACGGCACGCCCGTCACCAGCGCGGACGTGAAGTTCACCTGGGAATACTGCACCGCGCCCGAGGGCGGCTGTTCGCAGGGGGCGAAGTACACCGGCGTCAAGTCGGTCGACACGCCCGACCCGCTGACCGTGGTGGTGACCTTCGACGCGCCGAAGCCCTACCCCTACACCGCCTTCGCGGGGGCCCAGGCCCCGATCATCCAGGCCGCGCAGTTCGCCAACTGCCTCGGCGCCGCAGCGCCGACCTGCACCGAGGCGAACAACGCGCCCATCGGCACCGGGCCCTTCATGGTCACCGACTTCAAGGTCAACGACGTGGTGACCTTCGCGGCCAACCCGAACTACCGCGACCCGACCAAGCCCGCCTTCGCCACGCTGACGCTGAAGGGCGGCGGCGACGCGCAGGCCGCCGCGCGGGCGGTGATGGAGACGGGCGAGTTCGACTATGCCTGGAACACCCAGATCAGCCCCGACGTGCAGGCGCAGATGGAGGCCGGCGGCAGGGGCCAGTTCGTCAGCGCCTTCGGCACGCTGGTCGAACGGCTCGAGATCAACCTGACCGACCCCTCGCCCAGCCTGCCCGAGGGCGAACGCTCGACCGTCGCCTCTCCGCATCCGTTCCTGACCGACCCCGCCGTGCGCGCCGCGCTGTCGATCGCCATCGACCGCCAGACGCTGGTGGACGTGGGCTACGGCAACTCCGGCCGGCCGACCTGCAACCTGGTCCCGGCCCCGGCGGCCTTCGCCAGCGACAACACCGGCTGCCTGACGCAGGACCTCGACGGCGCGAAGAAGCTGCTCGATGATGCGGGCTGGGTCGACAGCGACGGCGACGGCATCCGCGACAAGGGCGGGGTGAAGCTGGCGATCCTCTACCAGACCTCCGTCAACCCCGTCCGCCAGGACGTGCAGGCGCTGGTCAAGTCGTGGTGGAACTCGATCGGGATCGAGGTGGAGCTGAAGTCGATCGACGCCTCCGTCTTCTTCGGCGGCGATGCGGGGTCGCCCGACACGCTGCAGAAGTTCTACGCCGACGTGCAGATGTTCGCCAACAACTTCGACGGCACCGATCCCGAGTCGTATCTGGCCGCCTACATGTGCGACAAGATCGCGAGCCCCGCCAACCAGTGGCAGGGCGAGAACACCGTGCGCTTCTGCGACCCGGCCTTCGACGCGAAGGTCGCCGAACTGAGCCAGGCGGTGGGCGAAGCGGCCCGCGGTCCCATCGGCCGGCAGCTGAACGACATGCTGACCAAGGACAGCAACGTCGTCATCCCGCTGATCGACCGTGGCCGCCTGTCCGCCCGTTCCAACACGCTGGAAGGTGTCGTCCTGAACACCTGGGACAGCGAGCTGTGGAACGTGCAGGACTGGTCGCGCGCCAAGTAAGGCCAGGGCCCCGCCCCTGACCGGGCGGGGCCACCCCGATGCTCACCTACATCCTCCGCCGCCTTCTGGTCGCCGTTCCGACGCTGCTGCTCATCAGCTTCGTGATCTACGTCGTCGTGGACCTCGCCCCCGGCAGCCCGATGTCGCAGATCCCGCTGACCGTGCCGCCCGACGTGCGCCTGCGCATGATCGAGGCGATGGGCGCGGACCAGCCGCTGCTCGTGCGCTACGTGCTGTGGCTGCGGCAGTTCTTCATCGTCGAGCCCTCCTACTGGATCGACAGCGTCTTCGGCACCCGGTGGGCGACCGAACAGCGCATCCTGTCGTGGCAGACGCGCAGCCCGGTCTTCGACATGATCGCCGAGCGCCTGCCCCAGACGCTGATCGTGATCGGCACCGCCTACCTCGTCGGCGTGCTGATCGCCCTGCCCGTCGGGATCTATTCGGCCTACCGGCAGTATTCGGTCTTCGACCAGGTCGGCACCTTCATCGTGATGGTAGGCTATTCGGTGCCGACCTTCTTCACCGGCCTTCTCGCCATCGTGATCTTCAGTATCTGGCTCGGCTGGTTCCCCTCGATCTACGACACCACCCTGCGGGTGACCGACTGGGAGAGCTTCTGGCGCCAGGTCCGCCAGATGGCCATGCCGGTGATGGTGCTGGGCCTGTTCCAGGCGGCCGAGATCAGCCGCTACACCCGGTCCTCGATGCTGGAGAACCTGGGCCAGGACTACGTCCGCACCGCGCGCGCCAAGGGACTGGGCGAAGGCGCGGTGGTGCTGAAGCACACGCTGCGCAACTCGATGATCCCGGTCGTGACGATCATCGCGCTGGGCCTGCCGACGATCTTCGGCGGCGCGATCATCACCGAGGAGGTGTTCGCGGTCAACGGCATCGGCTCGGCGCTGATCCAGGCGATCCAGATCAGCGACCTGCCGACGGTGCAGACGCTGACCTTCATCTTTGCGGTGCTGATCGTGCTGTTCAACCTGATCGCCGATGTCCTCTACGGCATCCTCGACCCGCGGATCCGCTATGACTGACGCCACGGTGATCGAGAAACCGCGCAGCCAGTGGGCCGACGCCCGGGCGCAGTTCCGCCGCCACAAGGGGGCGATGGTCGCGACCGTGGTGCTGTTGCTGCTGGTGGTGTTTTCGGTCCTCGGGCCGCTCGTCTGGCGGATCGACCCGAACCTGATCCCCGCCGACGCGGCGCAGATGATCCTGAACCGCAACAAGGGGCCGACCTGGCCGCATCCCCTCGGCACCGACCAGCTCGCGCGCGACCAGCTTGCGCGCATGATGGCGGGGGGCCGGGTCACGCTCGCCGTCGGGCTTGTCGCGATGCTCGTCGCGATCCTGATCGGCACGCTGATCGGGGTGCTCGCGGGCTACTTCCGGCGGCTCGACGGGGTCTTGATGCGGCTGACCGACATGTTCCTGGCGCTGCCGCTCTTGCCGCTCCTCCTCCTCATGACGCTGCTCTTCGGCGAGGCGATGCGGGCGGCCTTCGGCGCGCGGTTCGGCATCTTCCTCCTGATCGTGCTGGCGATCGGCGTGACCTCGTGGATGCAGACCGCGCGGATCGTGCGGGGCGAGGTGCTGGCGCTGAAGGAACGCGAGTTCATCCTCGCCGCCCGGTCGATCGGCACGCCGCCCCGCCGGATCATCCTGCGCCACATCCTGCCCAACATCCTGGGGCCGGTGATGGTGGCGGCAACGCTCGGCGTCGCCGTCGCGATCATCACCGAAAGCGTGCTGTCCTTCCTCGGCCTCGGCTTCCCGCCCGACTTCCCGACCTGGGGGCGGCTCTTGAACGACGCCCGCAGCGAGATGACGATCTACCCGCAGCGGGTGATCTGGCCGGGACTCGCGATCAGCCTGACGGTGCTGGCGGTCAACTACATCGGCGACGGGTTGCGCGACGCGCTCGACCCGCGGCTGCGGGGGCGGTAGGGGGCGCTTCCCGCTTGACCTTCGCGGCGAAGCGACCTAAACGCCGCCATCCCATTCCGGCCCCTGCGGGACCCCCCGCACCTCGGCCATCCTGCCATGCGAAGGAACTGCAATGTCGCGCGTCTGCGAACTGACCGGCAAGGGCCCGATGACCGGCAACACGGTCAGCCACGCCAACAACAAGACCCGCCGCCGGTTCCTGCCGAACCTGAACGAGGTCACGCTGATCTCGGACGCGCTCGGCCGGTCCTTCACGCTGCGCATCTCGGCCGCGGCGCTGCGGTCGGTCGACCACCGCGGTGGCCTCGACGCCTTCCTCGCCCGGGCCAAGGACGACACGCTGTCGCCGGACGCCCTGCGCATCAAGCGCGAGATCGCCAGGGCCGCGCAACCCGCCTGAGGTCGCCGGGCGATGCGCGTGCCGGCGGCGTGCGTCGGACGACGCGCGCAAGAGCCGTGACCCCTCTGCACCTCATCCCGGGCGCCGTGCCGCCGGCCACTTGCGACGCGCTGGTCGCCGCGGCCCGCGCCGTGCCCCTGCGGCAGGCGGGGCTCGTCCGAGGCCGGAGCGATGCGCGCGTGCGGCGGGCGGGGCTGGTCTGGCTCGACGATCTGGACGGGCAGGACGGCGTGATGGAGCTGCTGGTCCGGGCCATGGCGCAGGCCAACCGCGACGCCTTCGGGTTCGACCTGACCGATTTCCGCGAAAGCGCCCAGATCGCCCGCTACGCGGCCGAGGACCAGGGCCATTTCGACTGGCACGCCGACGTGGGCCAGGGCCCCGCCGCCGCCCGGCGCAAGCTGACCGCGGTGGTCCAGCTCTCGCCGCCCGGTTACGTCGGCGGCGCCCTCGAGGTCCGCCCCTCCACCGCGATCCTTGCCGCACCGCGCGACCAGGGGACGATGGCGGTCTTCCCGAGCCTGCTGCTGCACCGGGTCACGCCGGTGACGGCGGGCGAGCGGTTCTCGCTGACCCTCTGGGCGCACGGACCGGCCTTCCGCTAGACGCTGCGCCCGCTCAACTGCACTGGGCCTCGGCCGCCTGCCCGTAGGCCGTCCAGCGTTGCCAGAAGGCGTCGTCCGCGCGCGTGTCCGACAGCCGCACGTTCTGGGCGCGGTCGGGGTTGCGGAAGAACCGCGCCCCCCGGCGCTGATCGGCGTCCGACAGGCTCCGGTTCGCCACGACCTGGATGCAGGCGCAGGCCTGCCGGCTGGCCGCGTCGCGGTCGCTCGCGTTGCAGGCCCGCGCGATCGGTCCCGTCGGGTCCGCCCGCCCGCCACCCCCGCACCCTGCCAGCACCGCCACCGCCAGCATCGCCGCCATACCTGCCCGCATCGCGCTGCCCTTCTTGTTTTGCCAGTGGATACAACGCCCGGCAGAGGCGATCAACGGCGCCGTCGGTGGGGGGTTTCACACCCCCCACACCCCCCGTGGAGTATTTGTATCCGGAAAGAAGGGACGACTTGGCGCGGCGCTTGACCCCTGCCGCCTTCCCCCGCATATCCCCGCGATGACCGACCTGTCCCTGATCCGCAACTTCTCGATCGTGGCGCACATCGACCACGGCAAGTCCACGCTGGCCGACCGGCTGATCCAGATGACGGGGACGGTGGCCGAGCGGGACATGAAGGCGCAACTGCTCGATTCGATGGATATCGAGCGCGAGCGCGGGATCACGATCAAGGCCAATACGGTGCGGATCGAGTATCCCGCTAGGGACGGGCGGACCTATATCCTCAACCTTATCGATACGCCCGGCCACGTCGATTTCGCCTACGAGGTCTCGCGGTCGATGCGGGCGGTGGAAGGGTCGCTGCTGGTCGTCGATGCGAGCCAGGGAGTCGAGGCGCAGACGCTGGCGAATGTCTACCAGGCGCTCGATGCGGGGCACGAGATCGTGCCCGTCCTGAACAAGATCGACCTTCCCGCGGCCGAGCCGGAGCGGGTGAAGGAGAATATCGAGGACGTCATCGGACTCGACGCTTCGGACGCGATTCCGATTTCGGCCAAGACGGGGTTGGGAATCCCGGAGGTGCTGGAGGCGATCGTGCACAGGCTTCCGGCGCCGAAAGGCGACCGCAATGCGCCGCTGAAGGCGATGCTGGTGGACAGCTGGTATGACGCCTATCTCGGCGTCGTCGTGATGATCCGCGTGATGGACGGCGTGATCCGCAGGGGCGACCGGGTGCGGATGATGCAGACGAATGCCGTCTATGGCGTGGACCGGCTCGCGGTTCTGAAACCGGAGATGCGTGATATCGCCGAACTCGGGCCGGGGGAGATCGGCGTATTGACCGCCTCGATCAAGCAGGTGCGGGATACTAAGGTCGGGGATACCATCACCCACGAACGCGGCGGCACGCAGGAGGCCCTGCCGGGATTCAAGCCTTCGCAGCCCGTCGTGTTCTGCGGGCTGTTTCCGGTGGATGCCGCGGATTTCGAGGCCTTGCGGGATGCGATCGAGAAACTGGGGCTGAACGACGCCTCGTTTTCTTCCGAGATGGAGACCTCGGCGGCTTTGGGCTTCGGATTCCGCTGCGGGTTCCTGGGCTTGCTGCACCTCGAGGTCGTCCGCGACCGGCTGGAGCGGGAATACGACCTCGACCTCATCACCACCGCGCCGTCTGTGGTGTATCACCTGCACATGAAATCGGGCGAGATGCGGGAATTGCACAACCCCGCCGACATGCCCGACCTGACCTACGTGGACCATATCGAGGAGCCGCGGATCAAGGCCACGATCATGGTGCCCGACGAGTATCTCGGCGATATCCTGAAGCTGTGCCAGGACCGGCGGGGGGTGCAATTGAACCTGACCTATGCCGGCGCCCGCGCGATGGTGGAATACGACCTGCCGCTGAACGAGGTGGTGTTCGATTTCTACGACCGGCTGAAATCGGTGACCAAGGGCTATGCGAGCTTCGATTACCAGATCGCGGGGTATCAGGAGGACAACCTGGTGAAGATGCAGGTCCTGGTGAACAACGAACCCGTCGATGCGCTGAGCATGATGGTGCATCGCGACCGGGCGGAGATGCGGGGCCGGGCGATGGTGGAAAAGCTGAAGGAGCTGATCCCCCGGCACATGTTCCAGATTCCGATCCAGGCGGCGATCGGGGCGAAGGTGATTGCGCGGGAAACGTTGTCGGCGCTGCGGAAGGACGTGACGGCGAAGTGCTATGGCGGGGACGCGACGCGGAAGCGGAAGCTGCTGGACAAGCAGAAGGAAGGCAAGAAGAAGATGCGCCAGTTCGGGAAGGTGGAGATCCCGCAGGCGGCGTTTATTTCTGCGCTGAAGATGGATGGGTGAGGGCCGCCCGGACGACCTTCCGGTGGAAGGTCGTCAGGCCCGAACGCCCGATCCGCGAGGATCGGGCTGGCCAGCGAACCTGCTGCCGCACAGTCCGCGAGATTGTGGTATCCTAAGCCTCAAGCCCAAGCTATAGTGGTTACACATAGGCCGCGCTGCCAGCGGCTTGGGTGTAGAACGCCAGTGGCTGCTGGGGGCGAAAGTGAACGCATCGCACAAGATTACAATTTCTGTCGCTCGGGCGGCGTCAATCTACAAGACGATGGTTGGATACCGACGTATTTTCGCGGAAGATCACGAGTTTTTTAACATGGTCGATTTTTGGGAGTGGTTGGTAAAGGATTGTGATTTTATGAAGATCGTTGTCCATAACGATCCCACGGGCCAAGACATCAAACTCAAGGCTTCTGTCGTTTCTTTTAATGGAGAAGTTAGGCTGGTGGCGAGCAAAGGACTTCTTGAGAAGGCGCGCTCAGGCCACATGACCTACAACTTTGTGCTCGCTCACGAACTTGCACATTTGGCAGCCGAGCACCATAGAAAATCAGCTACAACAAAGCACTTCAAGCTAGGCAGCGGCTCGCACGGAAACACTATTGTTTCTCAGGATGCAGATGAACTCGAAGCTCACTATGGGGCCGTCTTTTTCCAATGTGGCGTGGCGCTTTTCAACAAGGCGTATTCGCCACTTCAATTGGCGCGGCTTGCACATAGTGAACCAAAATACGTCGAGAAGGCACAGGCGGCAGTAAGGCTTTCGCAGTTCCAACGTGCAATTGCAGAACCTCAGCCATCCGCGGACGGATCAATACCAATCAATCCGCCGATTGCGTTCTAGCCTGCCCAACTCACTGCGCCTGCACCGCCTCACTCTCAATCACCTGCCCTGCCGTTTGCACGTCCTCGCCGAATCCCTCGACGGTTGCGCAGGCGCTCAGCGCGAAGACGGATGCAATCAGGAGGAGGCGGAAGGGGGTCATGGCGAGGTCTTTCGGTTGGAAACGCTCGGGGGGGAAACGCGGAACGCGGAAAAGTGTTCCCGGGGAAAGTCCGTTGCGCCATCAAGGGGTTTCGGGGTGTCTTGAAAGCGTCTTCCGGGCGTCTTCCGGGCGTCTTCCACCTGTCTTCCCGCGCGCAGGTCGGCAGACGGGCGCAACGGGGGGCGGGCGGCCCCCTTTCCCACCCCGTCGCGCGCGGGGCGGGGAGGTCCCCCGGGCGGCGGCGTGATCCGTTCGGTGAGGGTGAGGTCCCGGCCTGCGCCGGGACGCGGCGGGCCTGCGGGGCGGGTGAGGTCGCTGACGCGCCGCGACGGCGCTATCGCCGCAGGATCAGCAGCCAGCCCGCGTAAAGCCCCGCCGCGCCGAAGAGCACGGCCCAGGCGGGGTTGCCCAACCAGATCTCCACCCCCGCCCAGGCGAGGGGGACGAGGGTGGTGAGCCAGCGGGCCCAGGGGTTGCGGAAGAAGGGGTGCTGGGGGTCGAGGAGTTTCATCGACGCATTCTTAACGGTTGTGCGGCAGGGTGAGTCGCAAGGATCGCATCAGCCTGGCGGTCAGATCAGAGGGACGACGGGAACGCCGCAGGCGGCGGGGGTGAGGAGGGCGAAAAGGAGGACGGGTTTCATCTGCGCCCCCGGGACCGTTTGCCGCCGCGCTGGCCCGGGCGGCCGGCGGTGGAGCGGCCGGAGGATTTCGTGGCGGTGTCGACGGCCTCGTCGATGGCGGACTGGCGGGCGAGGGGGTCGTCGGCGACGGCGAGCTCCACCGCCTCGAGCCGCTTGACCTCGTCGCGCAGGCGCGCGGCCTCCTCGAACTCCAGGTTCTCGGCGGCCTTGCGCATCCGGGCGCGGAGGGCGTCGAGATGGGCGGCGAGGTTGCCGCCGACCATGGGCCCGCCTCCCAGCGTCTTGTCCACCTTCGTGGTGATGCGGGCCTGGTCGGTGTCGCCCTGCCAAAGGCCGGCGAGGACGTCCTCGACGTTCTTCCGCACGGTTTCGGGGGTGATGCCGTGCGCGACGTTGTAGGCCTGCTGCTTCTCGCGGCGGCGGTTGGTCTCGGCCAGCGCGCGTTCCATGCTGCCGGTGATGCGGTCGGCATACATGATGACGCGGCCTTCGGCGTTGCGGGCGGCGCGGCCGATGGTCTGCACCAGCGACGTCTCCGAGCGGAGAAATCCCTCCTTGTCCGCGTCGAGGATGGCGACGAGGCCGCATTCGGGGATGTCGAGGCCCTCGCGCAAAAGGTTGATGCCGACGAGCACGTCGAAGGCCCCGAGGCGGAGGTCGCGGAGGATCTCGATGCGTTCGATCGTGTCGATGTCGGAGTGCATGTAGCGGACGCGGACGCCCTGTTCGTGGAGGTAGTCGGTCAGGTCCTCGGCCATGCGCTTGGTCAGGACGGTGACGAGGACGCGGAGGCTCCGGAGGGCGACGCGGCGGATCTCGTCGAGGAGGTCGTCGACCTGCATGTCGACGGGGCGGATCTCGACGGGCGGGTCGAGCAGGCCGGTGGGGCGGATGACCTGCTCGGCGAAGACGCCGCCGGCCTGCTCGATCTCCCAGGCCGCCGGGGTGGCGGAGACGAAGACGGATTGCGGCCGCATCGCGTCCCATTCCTCGAACTTGAGCGGGCGGTTGTCCATGCAGGAGGGCAGGCGGAAGCCGTGTTCGGCTAGGGTGAACTTGCGGCGGTAGTCGCCGCGGTACATGCCCCCGATCTGGGGGACCGAGACGTGCGATTCGTCTGCGAAGACGATGGCGCTGTCGGGGATGAACTCGAACAGCGTCGGCGGCGGCTCGCCGGGGGCGCGGCCGGTGAGGTAGCGCGAGTAGTTCTCGATCCCGTTGCACGACCCCGTCGCCTCGAGCATCTCGAGGTCGAAGTTGGTGCGCTGTTCGAGGCGCTGCGCCTCGAGGAGCTTGCCCTCGGCCACGAGCTGGTCGAGGCGGGCACGCAGCTCGGCCTTGATGCCCTGCGTCGCCTGCTGGAGCGTCGGGCGGGGGGTGACGTAGTGGCTGTTCGCGTAGATGCGGACCTGCCTGAAGGTGTCGGTCCTGGCGCCGGTGAGCGGGTCGAACTCGACGATCGATTCCAGCTCGTTGCCGAAGAAGGAGAACCGCCAGGCGCGGTCCTCGAGGTGCGCGGGCCAGACCTCGACCGAATCGCCGCGGACGCGGAAGCTGCCGCGGGCGAAGGCCTGGTCGTTGCGGCGGTATTGCTGGGCCACGAGTTCCGCCAGGACGCGGCGCTGGTCGTAGGACTGCCCCGCGACCATGTCCTGCGTCATCGCCGAATAGGTCTCGACCGAGCCGATGCCGTAGATGCAACTGACCGAGGCGACGATGATGACGTCGTCGCGTTCCAGAAGCGCCCGGGTGGCCGAGTGGCGCATCCGGTCGATCTGTTCGTTGATCTGGGATTCCTTCTCGATGTAGGTGTCCGACCGGGGAACGTAGGCCTCGGGCTGGTAGTAGTCGTAGTAGCTGACGAAGTATTCGACCGCGTTGTCGGGGAAGAAGCCCTTGAACTCGCCGTAGAGCTGGGCCGCGAGCGTCTTGTTCGGCGCGAGGATGATGGCCGGGCGCTGCGTCGCCTCGATGATCTTGGCCATGGTGAAGGTCTTGCCCGTGCCCGTGGCGCCGAGCAGCACCTGGTTCTGCTCGCCCGCGTCGATCCCCGCCACCAGTTCGGCGATGGCGGTGGGCTGGTCGCCCGCGGGCTGGAAGGGCGAGGCGAGCACGAAGCGGCGGCCGCCTTCGAGCTTGGGCCGCACCAGCACGTCGGGCCGTTCGGTGAGCGCGTTGTTGGTGTTGTGGGGCATGGCCCACATTTGCCCTCTTTCGGCTTGCATTCAAGGCACCCGCTTCCGACATGCGCGGCGGGGGGACGGGGATGGCGCGGATCGACACGCGGGCCGTGGGCCTGGACGCGGGGGTGGCGCTGGTCCGCTGGCTGACCGGGGCGGAGAACCTGCATTACGGGCTGTGGGACGGGCTGGAGGTGACGGCGGGCAACCTGCGCGCCGCGCAGGAGGCCTATTCGGCCCGGCTGCTCGCGCATCTGCCCGAGGGGAAGCTGCGCATCCTCGACATCGGCGGCGGCGCGGGCGAGACGGCGCGCGCGCTGGTCGCGCGGGGCCACCGGGTGGAGATCGTGGTACCCTCGGCCTTCCTCGCCGCGCGCTGCCGCGCCAACGCGCCGCAGGCGGCGGTGCACGCATGCCGGTTCCAGGATTTCGCGGGCGCGGGGCCGTATGACCTGTGCCTGTGGTCCGAAAGCTTCCAGTATGTCGGCCTGCGCGACGGGCTGCCGCGCTGCCTGCCGCTGCTCGCGCCCGGGGGGCGGGTGCTGATCGCCGACTGCTTCCGGTCGGACGCGCATGACCCCGCGGGCGGGCGCAAGCCCGGCGGCGGGCATTCCCTGGCCGCCTTCCGCGCGCTGCTTTCCACGCTGCCGCTGCGCGTGCTGGCCGAGGAGGACATCACCGACGGCGTCGCGCCCTCGATCGACCTCGAGCAGGGGTTCTTCAACGTGCTGGGCCATGCCGTCACGCGGGCGGGCACCGAGGTGCGGGCGAAGCGGCCCGGGCTGGCCTGGGTCGCGGGGCGGCTCGCGCGGCTGGTGTCGGCCCGCAAGCGGAAGGCCCTGATGGCGCGGCTGACCGCGCAGGAGCGCACCGCCGAGGTGTTCCGCCGCCACAACCGCTATCTGATCCTGTCGCTGCAGAAGACCTGAGGTCCGCGCAATTTTAACGAAAGACTGCGGGCCTGGCGCATCCGATGGTTGCATCCGGCCCGGGTTTGCCGCAATCTGGCCCGGCAAGCAGCACATGCGCTGCCGGTCGCGCGCCGCACACCCACCCCACACCCCTGGCCGCGCGACCGGCAGCCACCTTGCGCCGCCGCGGGCTTTGGCCGATACATCGGCCCGCCCGTCGCTGCCGAAGAGGACCGTCATGCGCGCCCGCATCTACCAGCCCGCCCGCACCGCGATGCAGTCCGGCACCGCCCGCACCCGCGCCTGGGTGCTGGAGTTCGGCCCAGCGGACGCCAAGGACATCGACCCGCTGATGGGCTGGACGGGCAGCGCCGACACCCAGGCGCAGGTCAGCCTGTCCTTCCCGACCGCCGAGGCGGCGCTGGCCTACGCCCGCGCGCAGGGGATCGAGGCCGACGTGGTGATGCCCAAGCCGCGGGCGCAGAACGTCCGCGCGCGCGGCTATGGCGAGAACTTCGCGACGGACCGCAAGGGCCAATGGACGCACTGACGATCGCCGAGGAGTCGCCGCTGGGGGCGGACCTTCACCTCTTGATGGCGCGCCACACCGCCGACATGCACGCCGAGACGCCGCCCGAGAGCATCCACATGATGGACGCAGGCGCGCTTGCTGCCCCGGGCATCCGGTTCTTCGTGCTGCGCGACGCGGGCGTGCCGGTGGCGATGGGGGCGGTCAAGCGGCTTGCGGGCGGGGGTGGCGAGATCAAGTCGATGCACGTCCTGGCCGAGCACCGCGGCCGGGGGCTGTCGCGGCGGATGCTGGCGCATCTCGAGGCCTGCGCGCGGGCCGACGGGCTGGGTCGGCTGTCGCTGGAAACCGGCGTGCAGCCGGGCTTCGCCGGCGCCCGGGCGCTGTATGCCCGCGCGGGCTATGCCGCGTGCCCGCCGTTCGAGGGCTATGCCCCCGATCCGAACAGCGTCTTCATGACCAAGGCGCTTGCCTGACGCTGCGGGCCGGGGCATGACGCCCCGGCGGGGCCCGTAGCTCAACTGGATAGAGCAAGGACCTTCTAAGTCCGAGGTTGAGGGTTCAAGTCCTTCCGGGCCCGCCACCGTCCCGGACCATGGCGGCCCGGGCACCTCCCCTCTCCCGTGGGAGAGGGGATGGGGGAGAGGGTCAGCCGCGCAGGGCCGCGTCGAGGGCCGCCCACAGCACCTCCACCGGCTCCACCCCGACCGACAGGCGGATGAAGCCGGGGCTCACCGCATCGCCCCAGCGGGCGCGGCGTTCGGCGCTGCTGTGGACAGAGCCGAAGCTCGTGGTCTGGGCGACCAGCGGGCAGGCCGACAGGACCCGCTCCGCCCTGGCCGCGTCGGCCAGCGTGACCCCGACCAGCGTGCCGAAACCGCTGGCCTGGGCCTTTATCACCGCATGGGCGGGGTCGCCGGGCAGGCCGGGGTAGCGCACCGCCTGCACGCCCGGGTGCGCGGCGAGCCGCTCGGCGAGGGTCTGCGCGCTGGCGCACATCCGCGACAGCCGCACCTCCAGCGTCTCGAGGCCGCGGTGAAGGAGCCAGGCCTCCATCGGCCCCGGGACAGCACCCACCAGCCAGCGCCAGTCGCGCATCCGCTGCAGAAGGCCCGCGTCGCGCGTGGCCGTGTGGCCGAACAGCACGTCGGCATGGCCGCCGGGGGCCTTGGTGTCGGCCGCGACCACGATGTCGGCCCCGAGGTCGAGCGGGCGCTGCAACAACGCGGTCATCGTGGTGTTGTCGCAGATCACCCGCGCGCCCCCGGCGCGGGCGACCACGGCGCGGATGTCGCAGGCGTCGAGCCCGGGGTTCGAGGGCGTCTCGACCAGCACCGCCGCCGCACCCGTCAGGTCGGCCTGCGCCATCGCCACGGTCGGCACCAGGTCGACCCGGATGTCCAGCGGCGCGAGCCAGGTCTCGGCCAGCCTGCGCGTGGCATAGTAGCCGTCGGCGGGCAGGACCACGCGGTCCCCGGCCCGCAGGCAGGCCATCAGCGCGCAGGCGATCGCGGCCATGCCCGAGGGCAGCGCGACCACGGGCGCGTCCTCGAGGATCGCGAGCGCCGCCTCGACCGGCTCCCAGGCGGGGGTGCCGGAGCGGATGTAGGAGGGGCGCGCGTCGTCGCGGGCGGGCAGGTGGAAGGTGGTGGCGAAGGTGACGGGCGGGCTGACCGGGTCGCCCTGCCCCAGTTGCGCCTTGCGGTGGTGCAGAAGGGCCGCGGCCCGGCGCAGGGTGTCGTCGTTCATGGGGGTCTCCTTGGTGTGACCCTAGTCCTCTGTGGCGGCGCGGGCAGAAGGGGGGCTGTCTGCCCCCCCTCGCCCCCTGCGGGGGCTCACCCCCCGAGGATATTTGCGGGAAGATGATGGGGATGGGGGGCATTAACCTTAATGGGAGGTTGCCCGTCAGCGGAAGAAGATCTGCCAGCGCGCCCGCACCTCGGCGTCGATCCCGGGGGCGACCTGCAGGCCCGCCCTGGCCAGGATCGCGTTCTTCCGCGCGATGGCCCGGTCGATGATCTGCGGCTGGCCGGCCTCGACCCATTCCTTGGGGCTCATCCGGTTGCCGAGCGCGGGGTAGACGTATTCGGTCTGCATCAGGCGCAGCGTCTGGTCGGACCCGAGGTAGTGCCCCGGCCCGCCGAGGCAGACGGCCTTCATCGCGTCGAGCGAGGTCGTGTCGGGGGTCACCTCGATGCCGCGGACGCAGCGCATGACCTGGCCGAGGATGTCGTCGCCGATCACCAGGCTTTCCAGGCAGAAGCCGAGCAGCGAGGCGTGCATCCCCACCGCCTCGTAGCACATGTTGAGCCCCGCGAGGCCCGCGAGCACGTTGGTGATCCCCTGCTCCCACCCCGCCTGCATGTCGGGGAGCTTGCTGTCGGAGATGCCCGAGGCCGCGCCCCCCGGCAGCCCGTAGAAGCGGTGCATCTGCGCGCAGCCCGCGGTCAGCAGCGCCTGCTCCGCGCTGCCCCCGGACATCGCCCCGGTGCGCAGGTCGGAGACGAAGGGCCAGGTGCCGAAGATCGCCGGGTGGCCCGGTGCCATGGCGTTGACGTAGACGACGCCGGCCAGGCATTCGGCCACCGCCTGCACGATGGCGAGCGCGATGGGGGCGGGCGCGGTGGCCCCGGCCTGCCCGGCCGACAACAGGAGGACCGGCATGCCGCCGCGGATGCAGGCCTCCATCACCCGGCAGGCATCCTCGGCGAACTTCATCGGCGGCACGACGAAGCAGTTGGAGTTGCTGACGAAGGGCCGCGCGCGCCAGGCCGCCTCGGACCCTGCCACCAGGTGCAGGAGGTCGAAGCAGCCCGGCACGTGGGCGGGCTCGCTGAACGAGGTGCCGACGTGCTTGCGCGTGCCGGCGAGGCAGGCGTAGAGCGTGTTCAGGTCCATCAGGAAATTGTCGGCGATGTCGCGGCAGACCATCGCGCGCTGGAAGAAATGCACGTTGTCGAGGTGCTGGGTCAGCCGCGCGGCATCGAACAGGTCCTGCGCGGTCGAGTCGCGGTAGGCGAGCGTCACCGGGTCCACGACATGCACCGCCGCCCCCGCCGTGCCGAAATGCACCCTGTTTTCCGACAGATGCAGATCGAACCTCTCATCGCGTGCGAAGAGCGTGATGTCGCGTGCGGCGACCGCGAGCATGTCCTCGACCAGCGCGCGGGGAAACCGCACGCGGCCATCGTCGCCCAAGGTCGCCCCCGCGCCGGTCAGGATCGCGATGCCGCTGTCGGTGGCGTTGGCCAGCCCGATCTCCTCCAGCGCATCCAGCGCCGCGGCGTGGATCGCCTGCACGCCCGCGTCGGTCAGCGGGCTGTAGCGCCCGCCCGCCATCCCCGCGCGGATCGGCCGGATGTCCTCGGCCAGGGGGGCCGCCCGCAGCGCCACCCGCGCCGACCGCCCCCCGGCCCGCCGCGCCCGCGCCGGCGCGCATTCCCCGATGGCCTCGTCCTGCATTCATCTTCCCCCAAATATCCCACGGGGGGTGCGGGGGGTGTGAAACCCCCCGCGTTCCGGCCCCGGGGCAGAGAGCGCGCCGCTCATGCCCGCATCCTGTCGCCGCGGGGGTCGTGCATCGGCGCCAGCGAGGCCAGCGCCGCGTGCCGCACCCCCGCGACCTCGATCTGGTAGGCCGACCCCAGCACCTCCGCCTCCGACTGGCCTTCGCAGGGGACATAGCCCATGGCGATGGACCCGCCGAGGAAATGCCCGTAGGCGCCGCTCGTCACCGGCCCGATGATCGCCCCGTCGCGCAGGATCGCCTCGTTGTGCCAGACCATCGGCGCGGGGTCCTCCAGCCGGAACTGCACCATCCGGCGCGCCGGCCCCTGCTCGCGCTTGCGCAGCACCGCCTCGCGGCCGATGAAATCCGGCTTCTGCGTGCGCACCGCGAAGCCCAGCCCCGCCTCGATCACGTGATCCTCGTCGGTGATGTCGTGGCCCCAGTGGCGGTAGGCCTTCTCGATCCGGCAGGAGTCCAGCGCATGGAGGCCGCAGAGCGTCACGCCCGTGTCCATCAGTGTATCGAACACATGCGCCGCCTGATCGGTCGGCACATACAGCTCCCACCCCAGCTCGCCCACATAGCTGATGCGATGCGCGCGCACGAGCCCGAGGCCCAGCTCCACCTCGCGCGCGGTGCCGAAGGGGAAGGCCGCGTTCGTGTAATCGTCGGGGCTGACGGCCTGCATCACCGCCCGCGCCTGCGGGCCCATGACGCAGAACACCGCCTCGCCTGCCGTCACGTCGGTGACGACGGCGAAGTCGTCGCCCGTCAGCCGCCGCAGCCGGTCGAGGTCGCGCTGCAGGGTCGCGCCGGGGACGACGAGCAGGTAAGCGCTTTCGGACAGCCGCGTCACGGTCAGGTCGCAGGCGATCCCGCCGCGCGCGGTCAGCATCTGGCCGTAGACGACGCGGCCCGGGGCCACGTCGACCTCCGCCGCGCAGACGCGGTTCAGGAAGCGGCAGGCGTCGCGCCCCTCGACCCGGATCTTGCCGAACGAGGTCATGTCGAACAGGCCGACCCGCTCGCGCACCGCCAGGTGCTCGGCGCGCTGGTTGGCAAACCAGTTCTGCCGCCCCCAGGAGTGCCGGTATTCCCGCGCCTGCCCCGGGGCCGCGAACCAGTTCGCCCGCTCCCACCCCGCGACCTCGCCGAAGACGGCCCCCCGCGCGGCGAGCCGGTCATGCACCGGCGAGCGCCGCACCCCGCGCGCGGTCGCCATCTGCCGCATCGGGAAATGGTCGGCATAGAGCAACCCCAGCGTCTCGCTCACCCGTTCGCGCAGGTAGCGGCGGTTCTTCTGGAACGGCTGCGCCCGCCGCAGGTCCACGTCCCACAGGTCGAACGGCGGCTCGCCCTCCGCGATCCACTGCGCCAGCGCCATCCCCGCCCCGCCCGAGGAGATGATCCCGATCGAGTTGTAGCCCGCCGCCACCCAGTAGCCGCGCAGTCCTGGGGCCTCGCCCAGGTAGTAGCGGTCGTCGGGGGTGAAGCTTTCCGGCCCGTTGAAGAAGGTATGCACCCCCGCCGTCTGCAACAGCGGCATCCGCCGCGTCGCCATCTCGAGGATCGGCGCGAAATGGTCCCAGTCCTCGGGCAGGGTGTCGAAGGCGAAGTCGGCGCGGATGCCGTCCATCCCCCAGGGCTTGGCGACCGGCTCGAAGGCGCCGAGCATCATTTTCCCTGCGTCGACCTTGTAGTAGGCGCATTCCTCGGGCACCCGCAGGACGGGCATCTGGTCGAGGCCCGCGACGGGTTCGGTCACCAGGTAGAAGTGCTCGCAGGCGTGCAGCGGCAGGGTGACGCCGACCGCCGCGGCCAGGTCGCGGCCCCACATCCCGCCGCAGTTCACGACGACATCGGCGGCGATGTGGCCCGTCTCGGCCCCCGCCTCCCAGTCGACGCCGGTGACGCGGCCGCCCGCGACCGTGGTGCGCGTCACCCGCACCCCCTCCAGCACCCGCGCCCCGCGCTGGCGCGCGCCCCTGGCCAGCGCCAGGGCGATGTTGGCCGGGTCGCACTGCCCGTCCCCGGGCAGCGTCACCGCGCCGACGATGCCCTCGACGTTCAGGTGGGGATAGCGCGCCTTCACCTCGGCGGGGGACAGGTCGTGGACCTCCACCCCGAAGACCCGCGCCATCGTGCCCTGCCGCCGGATCTCCTCGTGCCGCTCGGGCGTCAGCGCGACGGTGATCGACCCGGTGGTGCGCATCCCCGTCGCCACCCCCGTCTCGGCCTCGAGGCTGCGGTAGAGCTCGGCCGAATAGCGCGCGAGCCGCGTCATGTTCAGGCTCGACCGCAGCTGCCCGATCAGCCCGGCGGCGTGCCAGGTGGTGCCGCAGGTGAGCTGCTTGCGCTCCAGAAGCACGATGTCGGTCCAGCCGGCGCGGGCGAGGTGGTAGGCGACCGAACAGCCCGACACCCCCCCGCCGATGATGACCGCCCGCGCGCGTTCAGGAACCTGCATCTTCATCTGCCCTCAGACACGCTTGCCACCTGCACCGCCGCCTCCGGGCCGGATGCCGCCGGAGTTTTCGAAAACTCCGGCCCGGAGCCTTCGAAGGCTCCGGCACGAAGTCTTTGAAGACTTCGTCCCCCTCATGCCCGCAGCCGCGCATGACCCGGGTCCCAGACCGCGCCGTCGCCGAGCACCTCGGCAGGCACCCTGTCCCCGAAGACCTCGACCTCGACCCGGCGGCCCGGCGCGCAGAGATCCGCCCGCAGCATCGCGAGGCCCACGACGAAGCCGACGCGATACCCCATCGCCGCGCTCGTCACCTCGCCCGCGATGGCGTCGCCATGCCAGACGTTCGCCATAGAGGGCGGATCGCAATCCCCGGCCTCCACCCGCAGCACCGCAAAGCGCTTCGCCACCCCGCGCTGCCGCTCGGCCAGCAGCGCGGCGCGGCCGGGGAAGTCGTGGTCCCAGTCGATGAACCGCTGCAGGCCCCCTTCCAGCAGCGAATAGTCCGTGGACAGGTCGCCCTTCCAGGCCCGGAACGCCTTCTCGATCCGCAAGGAGTTCAGCGCCCGCATCCCGAAAGGCACCGCACCCTGCGCGCGCACCGCGTCCCAGATCGCCGGGATGTCGTCGCGGGCCGCATGCACCTCCCACCCCAGTTCGCCCGCGAAGCTGACGCGCGCCAGCACCGCCGGCCGCCCGGCCACCGTGCAGGCCTGATGCGTCATCCACGGCAGCGTCAGGTCGGCGTCGCCGATCGCGGCGAACAGCGCGCGGGACGCAGGCCCGGTCACGATCAGCGTCGACATCTCCTCGGTCCGGTCGCGCAGGCGCACCCCCGCGGGCATGTCGCGCGCCAGCCACGCCCGGTCATGCGCCTGCGCCACGGCGGCGGTGATCAGCGTGAGGTCGTCCGCGCCGTTGCGGGCCACCGTCATCTCGGTGACGATCCGCCCCCGGGCGTCGGGGAAGTAGGCGAGCCCCAGCCGCCCCTCGCGCGGCAGCCGCCCGGCGATCCGGCCCGCGAGCCACGCCGCCGGGCCCGCCCCCGTGACCTGGAACCGCGCGAAGCCCGGCAGGTCGAGCACCCCCACCCCGTCGCGCACCGCCGCGCACTCGGCCCGGATGCGCGGCTCCCACGGGCCCGCGCGCCGCCACGTCTGCGTCGCCCCCCACGAGGTGTCGTCGCCGGGCGCCGCATACCACTCCGCCCGCTCCCAGCCGTTGTAGGGCGCCATCTGCCCCCCCGCCGCCGTCACCTGCGCGTGCACCGGCGACAGCCGCCGGTCGGGCGCGGCGGGCCAGCGGGCCATCGGGAAGTGCATCGCGTATTCGTGGCCGTAGACCTCCATCCCCTTGGCGATGCAGTAATCTTCATCCTCCCACCCGGTGAAGCGCCGGGGGTCGCAGGACCACATGTCCCATTCCGTGCCGCCTTCGGTCACCCACTCCGCCAGCACCTTGCCCGCGCCGCCTGCCTGGCAGATGCCGAAGGTGAAGACGCAGGCCTGATAGGCGTTCGGCACCCCCGGCATCGGCCCGATCAGCGGGTTGCCGTCGGGGGTGTAGGGGATCGGCCCGTTGATGACCTTGGTCAGCCGCGCCTCGGCAAGAAGCGGCACCCGCGCCGCGGCGTCGGCGATCCACCACTCCAGCCGGTCGAGGTCGTCGGGGAAAAGCTGGAAGCTGAAGTCCTCGGGCACCCCCTCCCGCCACTCGGCCCGGCAGGGGTTCTCGTAGGGCCCGAGGTTGAAGCCCGCCTTCTCCTGCCGCAGGTAGTAGCTCGAATCCACGTCGCGCAGCAGCGGCAGCTTGCGGCCCTCGCGTGCCGTCCAGTCGGCCAGCTCCGGGATCGTGTCGAACAAGAGATACTGGTGGCTCATCACCATCATCGGCACGCGGGCCCCGAACATCGCGCCCACCCGGCCCGCCTGGTAGCCGGCCGCGTTCACCACCACCTCGCAGCGCACCTCGCCCTTGGGCGTTTCCAGCACCCAGTCGTCCCCGTCCCGCCGCGCGGACAGGACCGGGCAGAACCGCTCCACCCGCGCCCCCGCCAGCCGCGCGCCCTTGGCCAGTCCTTGAGTGAGCTGCGCCGGGTCGATGTCGCCGTCGTCCGGGTCGTAGAGCGCGCCGGTCAGGCCGTGCGTCTCGACGAAGGGATACCGCCCCCGGATCTCGCCGGGGTCGAGCAGCTCCAGCCCCATCCCCTGCCGCACGCCCATGCCGACGACCCGCGCGAACTCCTGCCGCCGCTCGCGCGAGTGCCCCAGCCGGACGGACCCCGTGACGTGGTAGTTCATCGGATAGTCGACCTCGGCCGCCAGTCCCCGGTAGAGCGCCGCCGAATAGCGCTGCATGTGCATGATCGACCAGGTCGCGCTGAAGGTCGGCACGTTGCCCGCGGCGTGCCAGGTGCTGCCCGCGGTCAGCTCGTTGCGTTCGAGCAGAAGCGCGTCCCAGCCCGCCCGCGCCAGGTGGTAGAGGCAGCTCGCCCCGACCGCCCCGCCCCCGATCACCACCACCCGTGCCTGCATCCCCATGGGCGCGACCCTACAGGAAGCGGCGGCGCTTTCAATCGGTCCGACCGTGGCCCGTCCGCAGCGGCCCTTGCGAGAGCGCCGCGGTCATCCGGTGGCCGGGCGGGTGGACGAGGCGGACGAGCGTGATCGCCTGGCCGTCGGCAAAGGTCGCGCGGTCGGTGACGAACAGCGCGGCCCCGTGCGGAACGCCCAGGACCGCAGCCTCGCGCGGCGAGGCGGGTTCGGCCGAAAAGGCGAGCTCGCCCGTGGCGTAGGGCACGGTCCGCACCAGCCATTCGTTCACGCTGACGGCCGCGAAGTCGGGCAGGTCGGGCAGCCGCGCGGGGTTCAGCCAGCGCATCTCGAAGGCATGCGGCTGGCCGTCGGACAGGTGCAGCGTCTCCATGAACCACAGCCGCGCCGACGGCCCGACCCCCGCGCGCGCCGCCACCGCCACCGGCGGCAGGGTCAGGTGGCGCGTCATCAGGCGGTGGGCGTAGGCCTGCCCGCGCCCCTCGACCTCGGCGCGGATGATCGGGATGGCGATGGTGGCGCGGCGCACCGGGGTCTCGGCCACCCGCGTGCCGGCCTTGCGGCGGCGTTCCAGCAGCCCCTCGGCCGCGAGGTCGTTCAGCGCCCGGTTCACCGTCCCCCGCGCCACTCCCATCGCGGCGGCGAGCGCGGATTCGGTGGGCAGCACCGTCCCGGGCGGCCAGTCGCGGGCGCGGATGCGCGCCAGCACATGCGCGCGCACCGCCGCCCAGCCCGTCACCGCAGCGCCGCTATGGTCGCGCGGAACCGCGCCGCCACCGCCGCGCGCGCGGGGTGTCGGCCCCCGGTCACGACGGGACGGCCGGCCGACCAGACATCGGCCACCGTCCCCCGCGCGAAGACGAAGGCATCGAGCGCGCTGTCGCCCGCAAGGTCGGTGTCGAGCCGCACCAGGTCCGCCCACAGCCCCGGCGCGATCCGCCCCGCCGCGCGGCCTGCCGCCTGCGCCCCGCCCTCGGCCGCGCCCTGCACCAGCACCCGGCCGGTGGACCGGTCGTCCTCGGCGATGACCGCCCGCGCCCGGTCGCGCAGGCGCTGGCCGTATTCCAGCGTCCGCAGCTCCTCGGCGAGCGAGATCAGGACGTTGCTGTCGCTGCCGACGCCGAACCGCCCCCCCGCCCGCCGCCAGGCCGGGGCGTCGAAGATGCCGTCGCCGAGGTTCGCCTCGGTGATCGGGCACAGGCCCGCGACCGCGCCGGTGGCGGCGAGCCGCGCGGTCTCCTCCGCCGTCATCCGCGTCGCGTGCACCGCGCACCAGCGCGCATCGACCGCGGCGTTGGCCAGCAGCCATTCCACCGGCCGCGCGCCGGTCGCCGCCAGCACCTCGTCGACCTCGGCCTGCTGCTCGGCGATGTGGAGGTGGATCGGCGCGGCGGGCGCAAGGTCCGCCGCGAAGGCCAGCCCCTGCGGCGTCACCGCGCGCAGCGAATGCGGTGCGACGCCCAGGATGGCGTCGGGCGCGGTCAGCCGGACCCCATGCCACAGCGCGGCGAAGCGGCCTTCGTCGCAGCCGAAGCGCAGCTGCCCCCCCGAAAGCGCCCGCCCGTCGCAGCCTCCGCGCTGGTAGAGCACCGGCAGCAGCGTCAGCCCCAGCCCGACGGCCTCCGCCGCCGCCACGATGCGCTGCGCCATCTCGGCAGGGCTCGCGTAGGCCGCGCCGCCGGGCGCATGGTGCAGGTAGTGGAACTCGGCGCAGGCGGCGAACCCGGCCTCGGCCATCTCGACGAAGGCCTGCGCCGCGATCGCCTCCACGTCGTCGGGCGTCAGCCGGTCGAGGAAGCGGTACATCAGCTCCCGCCAGGTCCAGAAGCTGTCGCGCCCGCCGGTGCGGTGTTCGGTCAGCCCCGCCATCGCGCGCTGGAAGGTGTGCGAGTGCAGGTTCGCGGGCGCGGGCACCAGCGCCCCCTGCCCCCCCGGCACGCCGGTCTCGACCGAGACGATGCGCCCCCCCGCGACGGTGACGCGCACGCCGTCGGCCCAGCCGGTGGGAAGGAGCGCGCGGGCGGCGAGGATCTGCATGTTGACTCGGTGCTTATGTCCGGACATATCTGCCTTATGTCCGGACATGACGCAAGCCTGCTGACCCGCGCGACGCTCGCCACGATGACGGGCGGTTCCGGGCTGGTCGCGGACGGGGCGGTGGCGGTCGTGGCCGGGCGGATCGCCTGGACCGGCCCGGCCGACGCCCTGCCCGCAGCCTTCCGCGCCCTGCCCGCGCGCGACTGCGGCGGCGCGCTGGTGACCCCGGGCCTGATCGACTGCCACGCCCACCCGGTCTTCGCCGGCGACCGCGCGGCAGAGTTCGAGGCGCGGCTGGAGGGGGCCAGCTACGCCGAGATCGCGCGGGCCGGCGGCGGCATCCTGTCGACCGTGCGGGCCACGCGCGCGGCCTCGGACGCCGCGCTGCGGACCGCCGCGCAGGGGCGCGTCGCCGCGATGGCGGCCTGCGGGACGACGACGCTGGAGGTCAAGTCGGGCTACGGCCTGACCGTCGCGGACGAGGCGCGGATGCTGCGCGCAGGCCGCGCGCTGACCGGGGTCGCGGTGCGCACCACGCACCTCGCCGCCCACGCCGTGCCGCCCGAATACACCGGTCGCGCCGACGCCTACATCGACGAGGTCGCGATCCCGTCGCTGCGGCAGGCGGCCGCCGAAGGGCTGGTCGACGCCGTCGACGCCTTCTGCGAGACCATCGCCTTTTCGCCGCCGCAGGTGGACCGCCTGTTCACGGCGGCGCGCGCCCTCGGCCTGCCGGTCAGGCTGCACGCCGAACAGCTCTCCGACCAGGGCGGCGCGCAGCTTGCGGCGGCGCATGGCGCGCTGTCGGCCGACCATCTGGAATACCTCTCGGACCACGGTGTCGCCGCGATGGCCGCGGCCGGGACCGTCGCGGTGATCCTGCCCGGCGCCTTCTACACCCTGCGCGAAACCCGCTTACCCCCCGTCGCCGCGCTGCGCGCCGCGGGCGTGCCGATGGCGGTTGCGACCGACTGCAACCCGGGGTCGTCGCCGATGGTCAGCCTGCCGCTCGCCATGAACATGGCCTGCACGCTGTTCCGCCTGACCCCGCAGGAGGCGCTGGCGGGCGTCACCGTCCACGCCGCCCGCGCGCTGGGCCTCGCGGACCGAGGCCGCATCGCGCCGGGGCTGCGGGCCGACCTCTGCCTCTGGGACGCAGCCCACCCGGCGGAGCTTTCCTACCAGATCGGGGCCACGGGGTTGCGGGGGCGGATGCTGGCGGGGGTGTGGGATGATCGAACTTGACCCGGGCGCGACCGGGCTGACCGTGCTCGAGCGCATCTACCGCGACGGCCTGCCCGCGCGGCTGGCCGCCTCGTCCCGCCCCGGACTCGCCGCCAGCGCCGCCCGCATCGCCGCGGCGGCCGACGGCGGCGATGCGGTCTACGGCGTCAACACCGGCTTCGGCAAGCTCGCGAGCGTCAAGGTCGCCCCCGGCGACACCGCGCAACTGCAACGCAACCTGATCCTGTCGCACTGCTGCGGCGTGGGCGAGGCCATGCCGGTCCCCGTCGTGCGGCTGATGCTGGCGCTGAAGCTCCTCGGCCTCGGCCGCGGCGCGTCGGGGGTGCGGCCCGCGGTGGTGGAGATGCTGCAGGCGATGCTCGCGCACGGCATTACCCCCGTGATCCCCGCGCAAGGCTCGGTCGGCGCGTCGGGCGACCTCGCGCCGCTCGCGCACATGACGGCGGCGATGCTCGGGGTGGGCGAGGTGACCGTCGGCGGGGCCGCCCTCCCGGCGGCCCGGGCGCTGGCGCGGGCGGGGCTCGCGCCGCTGGTGCTCGGCCCGAAGGAGGGGCTCGCGCTCATCAACGGCACGCAGTTCTCCACGGCCTGTGCGCTCGCGGGCCTCTTCGACGGCTGGCGCGCGGCCTGCACGGCGCTGGTGACCTCGGCCCTGTCGACCGACGCGATCATGGGCTCGACCGCGCCGCTGCATCCCGAAATCCACGCGCTGCGCGGCCATGCGGGCCAGATCGAGGCGGCCGCGGCGATGCGCGCGCTGCTCGACGGGTCCGAGATCCGCGAAAGCCACCGCACCGGCGACAGCCGCGTGCAGGACCCCTACTGCATCCGCTGCCAGCCGCAGGTCACGGGGGCCGCCATGGACGTCCTGCGCATGGCCGCGCGCACGCTGGAGGTCGAGGCGAACGCGGCCACCGACAACCCGCTGGTCCTGTCCGACGGCATCGTCTCGGGCGGCAACTTCCACGCCGAACCCGTGGGCTTCGCCGCCGACATGATCGCCATGGCGCTGTCCGAGATCGGGGCCATCGCGCAGCGCCGCGTCGCGCTGATGGTCGACCCGACGCTCAGCTTCGATTTGCCCGCCTTCCTGACCCCGCGCCCCGGCCTGAACTCGGGGCTGATGATCGCCGAGGTCACGACCGCCGCATTGATGAGCGAAAACAAGCATATGGCGCATCCGACGGTGATCGATTCGACGCCGACCTCCGCCAACCAGGAGGATCACGTCAGCATGGCCGCGCACGGCGCGCGGCGGCTTTCGCCGATGGTCGCCAACCTGCACGTCATCCTGGGGGTGGAGGCGATGGCGGCCGCCGAAGGCGTCGAGCACCGCGCCCCGCTTCGCACCAGCGCGCCCCTGCAGGCCGCGCTGGCGGCCTTGCGCGCCCGCGTCGCCCCGCTGGGCGAGGACCGCTACCTCCACCCCGACCTCCTCGCCGCCGCCGCGCTCGTCGCCGACGGCAGCCTCGCCGCCGCCCCCGGCATCCCCCTCCCCGCCCTCTCGAGGCCCGCATGACCCGCCACAACACCCGCGACGTCTTCCCCGCCACCGGCACCGAACGCACCTGCCGCAGCTGGCAGACCGAAGCCGCGCTCAGGATGCTGATGAACAACCTGCACCCCGACGTGGCCGAGAACCCGCACGAGCTCGTCGTCTACGGCGGCATCGGGCGCGCGGCGCGGACCTGGGAGGACTTCGACCGCATCGTCGCCGCCCTGCGCGACCTCGAGGACACCGAGACGCTGCTGGTGCAGTCGGGCAAGCCCGTCGGCATCTTCCGCACCCACCCCGACGCCCCGCGCGTGCTGATCGCGAACTCCAACCTCGTGCCGCACTGGGCGACCTGGGATCATTTCCACGCGCTCGACCGCAAGGGGCTGATGATGTACGGCCAGATGACCGCCGGGTCCTGGATCTACATCGGCACGCAAGGGATCGTGCAGGGGACGTATGAAACCTTCGCCGAGGCCGGGCGGCAGCACTACGGCGGCGACCTGCGCGGGCGCTGGATCCTGACCGGCGGCCTGGGCGGCATGGGCGGGGCGCAGCCGCTCGCCGCGGTGATGGCCGGGGCCTGCTGCCTGGCGGTGGAGTGCGACGAGACGCGGATCGATTTCCGCATCCGCACCAGATACCTGGACGCCAAGGCTCACACGCTAAATGAAGCGCTGGCGATGATCGCCCGGTGGTGCGCGGCGGGCGAGGCGAAGTCGGTGGGCCTGCTCGGCAACGCCGCCGACATCTTCCCCGAACTCGTCGCCCGGATGCGCGCAGGCGGCCACGAAATCGCTAACGGGCGCCCCGACATCGTGACCGACCAGACCTCCGCCCACGACCCGCTGAACGGCTACCTGCCCGTCGGCTGGACCGTGGCGCAGGCGAAGGCCATGCGCGAGACCGACCCGGCGGCGGTCACCGCCGCCGCCCGCGCCAGCATGCGCACCCACGTCGCGGCGATGGTCGATTTCTGGACCGCCGGCGTCCCCACGCTCGACTACGGCAACAACATCCGCCAGGTCGCGAAGGACGAAGGGCTGGAGACCGCCTTCGCCTTCCCCGGCTTCGTGCCGGCCTATATCCGGCCCTTGTTCTGCCGCGGCATCGGCCCCTTCCGCTGGTGCGCCCTCAGCGGCGACCCCGCCGACATCCGCGCCACCGACGCGGCGATGAAGCGACTCTTCCCCGACAACGCCCACCTGCACCGCTGGCTCGACATGGCGGCCGACCGCATCGCCTTCCAGGGCCTGCCCGCGCGGATCTGCTGGATCGGCCTCGGCGACCGCCACCGGGCCGGCCTCATGTTCAACGAGATGGTGGCCTCGGGCGAAGTGAAGGCCCCGATCGTCATCGGCCGCGACCACCTCGACTCGGGCTCCGTCGCCTCGCCCAACCGCGAGACCGAAGCCATGCTGGACGGCTCGGACGCGGTCAGCGACTGGCCGCTCCTCAACGCGCTCCTCAACACCGCCTCCGGCGCGACCTGGGTGTCGCTGCACCACGGCGGCGGCGTCGGCATGGGCTTCTCGCAGCACGCAGGGATGGTGATCGTGGCCGACGGCACGCGAGATGCCGCCCGCCGCCTCGAACGCGTCCTCTGGAACGACCCTGCCACCGGCGTCATGCGCCACGCCGACGCGGGCTACCCGCTGGCCCGCGACGCCGCCCGCGACCACGGCCTGCGCCTGCCCGGCCTGCCCTGACCCCTCTTTCCGGCCCAAATACTCCCGCCGGAGGCCGCGCGGAGCGGGACCGGCGCCGGCCGGCCCGCGACATGACACGGGCGCGCCGAAGGCGCTCGATCCGGTCCCGCTCAGTCGGGCGCGCCGTGCGGCCTGTCGCCCCAGGCGGGGAACAGCGGGTTCGACCAGGCCTTGCGGCCCGCCCGGTCCACCACCGTCACGCGCAGGAAGGGGCTGCCCGCGAAGCGGGTCAGGTCGTGCACGGCAGAGGTCAGGCTCGCCCCGTGCACCGCGCGCGAGAACACCCCCCAGCCCGAGACGATCACCGCCGCCGCCGCCGAACAGTCGACCTCCAGCCGGTCGTCGAAAAGCCGGATGTCGCGGATCTCGGGCCCCTGGCTGCTGTAGAAATGCCCCGCCTTCAGCGCCGCCAGCAGCGCCGCGGGGTCGTTCGCTTCGGCCTTCACCATCA
>CAZNPW010000034.1:0-31294 GCA_964575185.1 uncultured Exiguobacterium sp. | reverse complement strand
GGGCGCGCGCGCGCGGTGGCAGCACCAGCGCGACGGCCACCGCCGCGGCGAGCGCCAGCCCCCCGGTCGCGGCCAGCGGCACGGCCAGCGACCCCGGCGGGCCGGCCAGCCCCCCGGCAAGCGCGAGGCCGATTGTCGGGCCAGCCAGGAACCCGCCGACCCCCGCCATGCTGACGAACGACAGCCTGCGCCCCAGCGCCGCCGTGCCCGCGGGAATGTCGGCGGCAGCGGCCAGCGCCACCGGGGTGATCGCCGCCGCGAAGACGCCGCTCAGCGCGCGCTCCGCCGCCACCGCCACAAGCGAGCCCCAGACGGCGAAGGCGATCATCGTCGCGCCGAACCCCGATAGCCCGATCAGCAGGACCGGGCGCCGCCCCCACCGGTCCGAAAGCCGTCCCCACACCGGCGCGCCCAGCACCACCGCGCCCATGTAGAGCGCCGTCAGCAGGCCGGTCGTCCGCGAGACGGCCGCGGGTGTCGCACCCTCGCCCAAGAGCGCCGCCGCGAGCGCGGGCAGGCGCGGCAACAGGATGCCGAAGCCCGCCGACACGACGAACACCGCCAGCATCAGTACCGGCAGGACGCAGGGCGCGGCGCGGGGTGGCGGCGCGGGCGGCACGGCCGTCGGCATCATCGGGCGTCGCTGCGCGGTGCGCAAGCCGCGCGCGGAGGGGCCGTCGGCGTCATGGCGATGCGTCCGCACATCCCTCCGACCTGACCGATCCGGCGCGCGTCGCCCTTGATCCAGATCAAGGCCGGCACCGGCCCGCCGTGCGACCCCGGCCGCATCGGGGCACGACGGCGGCCCGCCGCAACGACGGAAGGATGCGACATCATGCGGCTGGCACTCCGCCCGGCACGACGACCGGCACCGCAGCCCCGCGCGGCGGTGGAACATGGGGGGACCGCCGCGCCCCCTGCGTCGTCAGCGCAGGCCGACGCCCCCCAGCCGTCGCTGGTCACCGGCGTCGCTTTCGGGCAGCATGGCCGCCTGCCACCCGGAGTCGCCGCATGACCTTCAAGGACGACATCATCCTCGTCACGGGCTCGAACGGGCGCATCGGCTCGGCCGTGATGGCCGCGCTGCGCCGGACCCACGACAACGTCGTGGGCTTCGACCGCAAGGCCCCCGAGGATCCGCCCGAGGGCTGCACCCGCATCCCCGTGGACATGGCGCAGGACGCAAGCGTGGCCGAAGGCCTCGACGTGCTGCGCGCCCACCACGGCGACCGCGTCGCCTCGGTGATCCACCTCGCGGCCTTCTACAGCTTCGACGACCGTCCCGATCCGCGCTACGACGAGATCACGGTCGGCGGCACCCGCAGGCTCCTGGCGGGCCTGCGCGACCGCTTCGCGGTGCAGCAGTTCGCCTTCTCCAGCACGATGCTGGTGCACGCGCCCGGCGAACTCGGCCAGCTCATCACCGAGGATTCGCCCATCGGGCCGACCTGGGTCTACCCCGAGTCCAAGGTCCGCACCGAGGCCCTGATCCGCGAGGAACGCGGCGAGGTGCCGGCCGTGATGCTGCGCTTCGCCGGGGTCTACGACGACGGCTGCCACTCGCCGCCGCTCGCCCACCAGATGCAGCGGATCTACGAACGCCAGCTCGAATCGCGCCTCTACTCGGGTTCGCCCTCGCACGGGACGGCCTACGTCCACCTCGACGACGTGGTCGACGCGGTGGTGCGCAGCGTGGAGCGCCGCGCCGTGCTGCCGCCCGAGGTGGCGATCCTGATCGGCGAGCCCGAGACGCCGAGCTACGACGAGCTCCAGCACAGCTTCGCCCGGCAGATCCACGACGAATCCTTCGAGCTCATCAGCGTCCCCGGCCCGATCGCCAAGCTCGGCGCCTGGGTCGAGGACCGGCTGCTCGGGCAGGACCCGTTCATCAAGCCCTGGATGATCGAGCGGGCAGGCGACCACTACGCGCTCGACATCGCGCGGGCGCGCGCGCTCCTGGGGTGGGAGCCGCGCCGTTCGCTGCGCCGGACGATCCCGCTGATGGTCGCTGCGCTGAAAGCGGACGCTCTGGCGTTCTACCGTGAGAACGACCTGGAGCCGGCGGAATGGATGCTGGTCCGGGCCGAGGACGAGGCGGAGGAGGCTGGGCGATGAGCATGAACCACGACGGGCACGGCAGCGGCGGCACCGCAGGCCCGGGCTCCCCGGCAGGGACGGTCTGGACCTGCCCGATGCACCCCGAGGTCCGCCAGCCGGGGCCGGGAAGCTGCCCGAAATGCGGCATGACGCTGGAGCCCGAGACGCCCCCGGCCTCCGCCGCGCCCGCCCCGGCCACGTCCTCCGCGACCGGACCCTCGTCCGCCGACGCGACCGTCTGGACCTGCCCGATGCACCCCGAGGTCCGCCAGCCGGGGCCGGGCAGCTGCCCGAAGTGCGGCATGACGCTGGAGCCTGCGGCAGCCGCCCCCACCGCCCCCGCGCCCGCCGCGGCGTCGGCGGCGACCGGGCCCTCGGCCGACGACGGCATCGTCTGGACCTGCACCATGCACCCCGAGGTGCGGCAGGACGCGCCCGGCAAGTGCCCGAAGTGCGGCATGAACCTGGTGGTCGCGGGCCCGCGCGCCGAGGTGCCGCCGCCCCGCGGCGAGGCGCCCGCCGCCGCGCCCCCCGCGATGGCGGGGATGGCCGGCGGCCACGCGGGCCATGCCGGCCACGCCATGCCCGGCCACGCGATGCCCGGCATGCGCCACGGCGCCGCGGGCAGCCCGGGCGACATGGGCGACATGGTGGGCGACATGCACCGCGCCATGCTCTGGCCGCACTGGGTCGCGGCCATGCTGGGCTTCTGGCTGATCCTGTCGCCCGCCACGCTCGGCTACCTCAGCGTCTTCGCCCCCGACGCCAACCAGCTTCTGGTGATGGCCGACCGCGGCCTGTCGCCCTTCGCGCACCGCGCCATGCTGATGACCGCAAGCGACATCGCCAGCGGCGTCCTGGTGGTGATCTTCTCGCTGTTGTCCGCCGACGCCCGGCGCCGCTTCCCCTGGGCGCAATGGGCCAACGCCGTGGTGGGCGGCTGGCTCCTGTTCGCGCCGCTCCTGTTCTGGACGCCGCTGCCCGAGGCCTATGCCAACGGCACGCTGGTGGGCCTCATGGTGATCGCGCTGTCGGTGCTGATCCCGATGATGCCGGGCATGAGCATGGAAGGGATGATGGGCAAGCCCGACATCCCGCCCGGCTGGGGCTACGCGCCCGCCACCTTCGTCCAGCGGCTGCCCATCGGCGCGCTGGCGCTCCTCGGCCTGCTTTTGTCGCGCTACATGGCGGCCTACCAGATGGGCCACGTCGACGGCCAGTGGGAGCCGTTCTTCCCCGGCACGGGCGGGCTCAACGGGACCGAGACGATCATCACCTCGGACATGTCCAAGGCCTGGCCGGTGGCCGACGCGGGGCTCGGCACGGTGGTCTACGCGCTCGAGCTGGTGATGACCTTCATGGGCGGCAAGGACCGCTGGCGCACCATGCCCTGGATGGTGCTGGCGCTGGCGCTGCTGATCCTGCCGCTCGGCATCGTCAGCATCTATTTCGTCATCGCCCAGCCGATCGTGATCGGCACCTGGTGCACGCTGTGCCTCATCACCGCGCTGGGCATGGCGCTGATGATCCCCTTCTCGCTCGACGAGTTCGTGGCGATGGGCCAGTTCCTGGCCTGGTCGCGCCGGCAGGGCAAGCCGTTCTGGCGCACCTTCTGGACCGGCGGCGCGATGGAGGGCGGCAGCGACGACCGCGCCCCGGGCTTCATGGCCCCCGCGGGCCGCATCGCGGCGCAGGCCGCGCGCGGCGTGACGCTGCCCTGGACGCTGCTGGCGACCATCGGCATCGGCGTGTGGCTGCCGTTCAGCCGGATGACCTTCGGCAGCTCGGGGCAGATGGCCAACAGCGACCACCTCGTCGGGCTCCTGGTGGTGACGGTGGCGATCATCGCCCTGGCCGAGGTGGCGCGGGCCGCGCGCTTCCTCAACATCGCCTTCGGCCTGTGGCTGGTGGTGGCCCCCTGGCTGCTCGACGGGGCCGGGTCGGCGCTGGCGCAGTGGGCGGGCGTGGCGGCGGGCCTGCTCCTGATCGCGCTGTCGATCCCGCGCGGGTCGATCCGCAACAGCTACGGCCGCTGGGACATCTACGTCGTCTGAAAAGGGGAAACCATGGTCTTCGTCCGTCATGCCCTGATCGTCGTCGGGGCCCTGGTGGTGGGGGGTACCCTCGCCGCGCTGGCCGTCGTCCTGTCGGGCGCGTTCAACGTCGGCGCCACCGTGGCCGACTCGGCGCCGCTGCGCTGGCTCCTCGTCACCACGCGCGAGGCCTCGATCGGCCTCCATGCGCGCGACGTGGCGGTGCCGCCGGACGGCCCGCCTGGCGACATCGACCGCGGCTTCCGCATCTTCCGCGCGCAGTGCGCCATGTGCCACACGCCCGTGGGCCGCGAACCCGACGCCATGGCCGTGGGCTTCAACCCCCAGGCGCCGACCTTCGGGCCGGACGCCGACGACATGGACCCGGCCGAGCTGTTCTGGGTCACCAAGAACGGCATCCGCTTCACCGGCATGCCCGCCTGGGGGCCGTCGCTGACCGACGCCGAAATCTGGGACGTGGTGGCCTTCGTGGCCGCCATGCCCGACATGACCGCCGCCGACTACGACGCCTTCGACGCCCGCCTGCCCGCCGCCGCGCCCGGGCCGTAGCGGGGGGCGCGCGGCCTGTCGGTCGCGGGGCGGCGGGCCCGGCCTACTGCCTGACGACGCCCATCTGCACCTCGCCCGACAGGCTGACGCCGGGCGCGGTGCCGGGAGGCTGCGGCGGCCCGTCGACCCCGCAGGCGGCGAGCGTCAGAAGGGCAAGCAATCGTGCAACGCGCATGGGCAACTCCGCTTCCAGGGCACAGTGCCGGGGGGACGGCCCCCTGTCCAGCGCCGATCCGCCTGCATCAATCGGCCGAAGGTGGCATGCAGCGGCGATCGGCGCTGCGTTCAGGGCCGCCCGCCCCGGGGACGTGCCCTGCGCCCCGCCCGCCGCGTCACCCCAGCGCCGCCTGCCAGCGCGCCACCTGCGCGCGCACCCGCGCCGGGGCCGTGCCGCCGTGGCTCTGCCGGCTGTTGACGCTGTTTTCCACCCCCAGCACGCCGAAGACCTCGGCGGTGATCCCTGCGTGCACCGCCTGCATGTCGGCCAGCGGCAGGTCGGGCAGGTCGCAGCCGCGGTCCTCGGCCACCGCGACCAGCATGCCGGTCACATGGTGCGCCTCGCGGAAGGGGAGCCCCAGCGCCCGCACCAGCCAGTCGGCGAGGTCGGTCGCCGTGGAGAACCCCGCCGCCGCCGCCGCCGCAAGCCGGTCGCGGTCGGGCACCATGTCGGCGACCATCCCGGTCATCGCCGCGAGCGCGAGCGCCAGCGTGTCGGCGGCGTCGAAGACCTGCTCCTTGTCCTCCTGCATGTCCTTGGAATAGGTCAGCGGCAGGCCCTTCATCACCGTGAACAGCGCGACGGCCGCGCCGAGGATCCGCCCGACCTTGGCCCGCAGCAGCTCCGCCGCGTCGGGGTTCTTCTTCTGCGGCATGATGCTCGACCCCGTCGTCCAGCGGTCGCTCAGCGTGACGAAGCGGAACTGCGCGGTCGACCAGATCACCAGCTCCTCGGCGAGCCGCGACAGGTGCGTGGCGCAGATCGCCGCCGCCGCCAGATACTCCAGCGCGAAGTCGCGGTCGCTGACGCTGTCGAGCGAGTTGGCCGTCGGCCGGTCGAAGCCCAGCGCCGCGGCGGTCATGTCCCGGTCGATCGGAAACCCCGTCCCGGCCAGCGCCGCCGCCCCCAGCGGGCATTCGTTCATCCGCGCGCGGGCGTCGGCGAAGCGGCCGCGGTCGCGCGACAGCATCTCGACATAGGCCAGCATGTGGTGGCCCCAGGTCACCGGCTGGGCGACCTGAAGATGGGTGAAGCCCGGCATCACCCAGTCCGCGCCCGCCTCGGCCTGCGCCACCAGCGCCCGCATCAGCGCTGTCAGCCCTGCGTCCGCCTGATCGCACTGGTCGCGCACCCACAGCCGGAAGTCGACCGCGACCTGGTCGTTGCGCGACCGCGCGGTGTGCAGGCGGCCGGCGGGCGCGCCGATCAGCTCCTTCAGCCGCGCCTCGACGTTCATGTGGATGTCCTCCAGGTCGGTGCGGAAGGGAAACACCCCCGCCTCGATCTCTGACAAGACGGTGAGCAGCCCTTCCGCGATCGCCGCCGCGTCGCTATCGGTGATGATGCCCTGCGCGGCGAGCATCGCCGCATGGGCGCGGGACCCCGCGATGTCCTGGGCCGCAAGCCGCCGGTCGAAGGCGATCGAGGCGTTGATCGCCTGCATGATCGCATCCGGCCCCGCGGCGAAGCGGCCGCCCCACATCGCGTTGGTGCCGTCGGTCATGGGAATGCCTCGCGGGGTCGGAATGCTGAAACACGTCGTGCTGTATACGGCCCTGATGTTCGGTGCAAACGCGGCCGCCGCCGATGTCGCCGCGGCGGATGCGCTGCGCGCGGGCGACATGAAGAAGCTCGTCTTCGCGGATCCCGTCGCGCTGCCCGACATCGCGCTCCTCGACCCCGACGACGGGGTGCGCAGCCTGGGCGACTGGCGGGGCCGGTGGGTGGTGCTGAACTTCTGGGCCACCTGGTGCGCGCCCTGCCGCTACGAGATGCCGACGTTCGACCGGCTGCAGGCCGCGATGCCCGGCATCGCCGTGCTGCCGGTCGCGACGGGACGCAACCCGCTGCCCGGGATCGAACGCTTCTACGCCGAGGCGGGGATCGCCAACCTGCCGATCCTGCGCGACCCGCGGGGCGAGCTCGCGCGGACCATGGGGGTCATGGGCCTGCCCGTGACGGTGATCCTGAACCCCGAGGGGCAGGAGGTCGGCCGCCTGATCGGCGACGCCGACTGGGCCGGCGAGGACGCGCGCGCGGTCCTGCAGGCGCTGCTGGGGGACTGAGGCCGCGTCCGATAGTTTGCATTTGATCCGTTCACCGCCTGTTCAGGGATCGGGCGACATCTTGGCACCGGAAGGCAGGTGAAGGGAATCGCCAGATGTCGCGCAAGCCGCAGATCGACCCGCTGGACGCGGAGGCCAGCCCGCTGGGTGCCGCGATCGAGGCGAATGACCGTGAGGTGCTGGCGATGGTGACGCAGGCGCTGCGCGACCGGCGGCTCGCGCTCGCCTGGCAGCCGGTGGTGATGGCCCGCGACCCGGGGCGCGTCGGGTTCTACGAAGGGCTGATGCGGGTGATGGACCCCTCGGGCCGCCCGATCCCGGCGAAATCCTTCATGCCCGCCGTCGAAAGCCACGCCATCGGGCGCGAGATCGACGTGGCCGCGCTGCGCATGGGCCTGCAGGCGCTTGCCCGGTTCCCCGACATCCGCATCTCGGTCAACATGTCGGCCCGGTCGGTCGGCTACCCGCCCTGGATGGAGGCGCTGAAGCGCGGCCTGTCGCAGGGCCCGACGATCGCCGAACGACTGATCCTCGAGATCACCGAACAAAGCGCGATGCTGGTGCCCGAACTCGTCGTGGCCTTCATGTCGCGCCTGCAGGCCAAGGGTATCAGCTTCGCGCTCGACGACTTCGGCGCGGGCCAGACCTGCCTGCGCTACTTCCGCGACTTCGCCTTCGACATCCTGAAGATCGACGGCATGTTCACCCGCGGGATCGAGGCCAGCGCCGACAACCGCGCGCTGGTGCAGGCGATGGTCGGGATCGGCCGCCACTTCCACATGCTGACCGTGGCCGAGATGGTCGAAACCGCCGCCGAGGCCGAGGCGCTGCGCCGCGTCGGGCTCGATTGCCTGCAGGGCTACGCCTTCGGCGCACCGACGACCCGCCCCGCCTTCGCCGAGGCCGAGCGCAGGCGGGCCTGACCGGCCCGCCGCGCCCCGACCTTGCCTTTCGCGGCTCCTCCGCTTAGGGCAGCGCTGGGGCGGCGAGGCCGCGCGACCGGGGGAAAGCCATGAGCAACGTCGTGATCGTGTCGGCCGGGCGGACGGCCGTCGGCAGCTTCAACGGGGCCTTCGCCGCGACCCCCGCGCACGACCTGGGCGCCGCGGTGATCGCGGCCGTCGTCGCCCGCGCCGGGATCGACAAGGCCGAGGTCGACGAGACGATCCTCGGCCAGGTGCTGACCGCGGGGCAGGGCCAGAACCCGGCGCGCCAGGCGCACATCAAGGCCGGCCTGCCGAAGGAATCCGCCGCCTGGGGCATCAACCAGGTCTGCGGCTCGGGCCTCCGGGCCGTGGCGCTCGCCGCCCAGCACATCCGGCTCGGCGACGCCGGGATCATGGTCGCGGGCGGGCAGGAGAGCATGTCGCTCAGCCCCCATGTCGCCCACCTCCGCGCCGGCCAGAAGATGGGCGACCTCACCTTCATCGACAGCATGATCCGCGACGGGCTGTGGGACGCCTTCAACGGCTACCACATGGGCCAGACGGCCGAAAACGTCGCGGCCCAGTGGCAGATCAGCCGCGAGACGCAGGACGCCTTCGCGCTCGCCTCCCAGAACAAGGCCGAGGCGGCGCAGAAGGCCGGCCGCTTCCGGGACGAGATCGTGCCCGTCACCGTCACCTCGCGCAAGGGCGACACGGTCGTCGACCAGGACGAATACATCCGCCACGGCGCGACGATCGAGGCGATGCAGAAGCTGCGCCCCGCCTTCGCCAAGGACGGCAGCGTCACCGCGGGCAACGCCTCCGGCCTGAACGACGGCGCGGCGGCGGTGGTGCTGATGACCGAGGAAAACGCGGCGAAGCGGGGTCTCACCCCGCTGGCCCGCATCGCCGCCCACGCGACCGCCGGCCTCGACCCGGCGATCATGGGCGCGGGCCCGATCCACGCCTCGCGCCGCGCCCTCGCGAAGGCCGGCTGGAAGGTCGGCGACCTCGAGCTGGTGGAAGCGAACGAGGCCTTCGCGGCCCAGGCCTGCGCGGTCAACGCGGACATGGGCTGGGACCCCGCGATCGTGAACGTGAACGGCGGCGCGATCGCCATCGGCCACCCGATCGGCGCAAGCGGCGCGCGGGTGCTGGTGACGCTCCTGCACGAGATGGCGCGTCGCGACGCGAAGCGCGGCCTCGCCACGCTCTGCATCGGTGGCGGGATGGGCGTCGCCATGTGCGTCGAACGCTAGGACGGCAACGAGGGGGGGAGACGATGGGACGTGTGGCACTGGTCACCGGGGGCACCCGGGGCATCGGCGCGGCGATTTCGGTCGCGCTGAAGGCGGCGGGGCACGAGGTCGCCGCCAACTACGCGGGCAACGACGAGGCCGCCGCGGCCTTCACCGCCGGGACGGGCATCCCGGCCTACAAGTGGTCGGTCGCCGAATACGAGGCCTGCCGGGCCGGTGCCGCGCACGTCGAGGCCGAGCACGGGCCGATCGAGATCCTGGTCAACAACGCCGGCATCACCCGCGACGCGATGTTCCACAAGATGACCCCGCAGCAGTGGCGCGAGGTCATCGACACCAACCTCACGGGCCTCTTCAACATGACCCACCCGCTGTGGTCGGGGATGCGCGACCGCAAGTTCGGGCGGGTGATCTCGATCAGCTCGATCAACGGCCAGAAGGGCCAGGCGGGGCAGGCGAACTATGCGGCGTCGAAGGCCGGGGACCTCGGCTTCACCAAGGCGCTCGCGCTCGAAGGCGCGCGGGCCGGGATCACCGTCAACGCCGTCTGCCCGGGCTACATCGCGACCGAGATGGTCCGCGCCATCGACCCCAAGGTCCTGGCCGAGCGCATCCTGCCGCAGATCCCCGTCGGCCGCCTGGGCGAGCCCGAGGAGATCGCGCGGATCGTCGTGTTCCTGGCGGGCGAGGACGCGGGCTTCATCACGGGTGCCACGATCAGCGCCAACGGCGGTCAGTTTGTGGTCTGACGCAGGGCACGACGCCGGGGCCGGGACCAAAATCCTTCGAAGGATTTTGGCCGGTTTCTTCAAAGAAACCGGGCACCCGTGACGCGGGCGCGAGCCACGGCCATCGGCTTTTCCGCGGTCCTGATGTGGTCGCTGCTCGCGCTCCTCACCGTCTGGACGGCCCCGATCCCGCCCTTCCAGCTGAACGCGATGACCTTCGCCGTCGGCGGAACGCTGGGGCTCGCCTGGCTGGCCGCGACCGGCGGCCTCGGGCGCCTGCGCGGCATCGGCTGGCGCGTCTACGCCTTCGGCACCGCGGGCCTCTTCGGCTACCACGCGCTCTATTTCAGCGCGCTGCGCCTCGCCCCTGCGGCCGAGGCGAGCCTGATCGCCTACCTCTGGCCGCTGTTCATCGTCCTGTTCTCGGGGCTTCTGCCCGGCGAACGGCTGCGGCCGATGCATGTGGCCGGGGCGGTCATGGCCTTTGCGGGCGCGGCGCTGGTGGTCTGGCAGGGCGGATTCGGCGGCGGCTGGGGGCTGGCGCTCGCCTTTCTCGGCGCGCTGACCTGGGCCGGCTATTCGGTGCTCAGCCGCCGGATGGGGCAGGTGCCGACCGCCGCCGTCACCGTCTTCTGCCTGGCCACCGCCGCGCTGTCGCTGCCCGCGCACCTGATCTTCGAGCCGACGGTCCGGCCCTCGCCCGCGAACGCGCTCGCCGTGCTGGCGCTGGGGGTCGGTCCGGTGGGGCTTGCGTTCTTCGTCTGGGACATCGGCATGAAGCGCGGCGACATCCAGCTTCTGGGCGTCGTGTCCTATGCCGCGCCGCTCCTGTCGGTGCTGGCGCTGGTCATGGCCGGGCTTGCCGCGCCGCGGCCCGCACTCGCCGCCGCGGCAGTGCTGATCGTCGGCGGTGCGGCGCTGGCCGCCCGGGCCAGCGCCGGATCCCGCAGCACTGCGGCGGGATGAATCTCACGCCTGCAGGCGCGACATCTCTTCCTTCAGCTTGAGTTTCTGCTTCTTCAGCTCGGCGATCCGCAGGTCGCTCGACCCAGGGGCGCGCTGTTCGGCCTCGACCATGACAGACAGGGCCTCGTGCTTCCTGCGCAGTTCCTGCAGATGCGAGGTGACGCTCATGCTGATCCTCCATGGGTTGTGGGCACTGGCACCAGTGCACCACATCATCTGAGTCGTGTCATCCGGCGTTTACAGGCCCGCCGCGCTCACATTGACGGCATTCAGCGGAAATGGCCCAGAAGATCGGCGCCGTCGCGCAGCACCGCCCGCGCGGCGGGCAGGTAATCGTCGCGGTCGCCGGTGTGGGCGGGGCCGTCGTGCAGCACGAAGGGGGCGAGCAGCCGGAAGGGCGCGCGCCCCGACTTGCGCCATTGCGCGATGACGCGGCCGGGCGCGCGGTCCTGGCGCGCGCACAACGGCAGGACGGTCGCGTTGGCCTGCACCGCCAGCGCCTCGGGCAAGAGCGGGGCCGAAAGGATCATCGTGAGCCAGCCCCCCGGCCGCAGCCGCCGCAGGCCCGCCGCGACCCAGAGGTCGATCGGCGTGTCGACGTGCAGCGCGGCGGCGCGGCCCGCGTCGGGCGGGAAGGTGCCGCCGGGCGGGTAGTAGGGCGGGTTCGCGAGCACCTGGTCGAAGGGCACCCGCAGCGCCGGCGGCATCGCCTCCACCCGCCCGTCATGGACGGCGAAGGGAATCCCGGCGCGGGCGGCGTTGCGGCGGGCGAGCTCGGCATAGGCCGGCTGCGCCTCGAGCCCCGCCAGCTGCAGCCCCGGCACCCGCAGCGCCAGCGCCAGCGCCACCGCCCCCGCCCCGCAGCCGAGGTCGAGCACCCGGTCGCCCGGCCGCGCCGGGGCGCAGGCCGCAAGCAGGATCGGGTCGGTCGCCGCCCGGTAGCCCCGGCGCGGCTGCCACAGCCGCAGGCGGCCCGAAAGAAAGGCGTCGTCGGTCAGCGCGCCGTCGTTCACGAGATCCCGTTGTCGCGCAGCACGGCGGCCGCCACGAAGTGGTCGGCATCCGCCACCATCAGCCGCCGCGGCAGGATGCCGAGGCTGCCGTCGAGGACGCTCATGTGGACGTCGAGTTCGAAGACGGCTATATCCTCGCCTTCGAGCAGGGCTTTGGCAAAGGCGATGGCGACGGGATCGGTCGTGCGCAGAAGCTCTTTCATGGGCCAAGGGTAGGCGCAGGGCGACCCCGCGCCAAGGGTGGGGCGCGGATGAGCCTGGACGAGACCGCCGAAAAACCGCACGACCGGCTGGCCGCCGCGCTGGCCCGCGACATGACGGCGGTGAATGCGGTGATCCGCGACCGGATGGCGAGCCGCCACGCGCCCCGCATCCCGGAGGTCACGGCCCACCTGGTCGAGGCGGGGGGCAAGCGGCTGCGGCCGATGCTGACGCTCGCCTGCGCGCGGCTGCTCGGCTACGCGGGCGACCACCACGTCAGGCTCGCGGCGACGGTGGAGTTCATCCACACCGCGACGCTCCTGCACGACGACGTGGTCGACGCAAGCGCCCGCCGCCGCGGGCGGCCGACGGCGAACCTTCTGTGGGACAACAAGTCGAGCGTGCTGGTCGGCGACTATCTCTTCGCCCGCAGCTTCCAGCTGATGATCGAGACGGGCAGCCTGCGCGTGCTCGACATCCTGGCCGACGCGAGCGCCACGATCGCCGAGGGCGAGGTGCTGCAGCTGACCGCGGCGCAGAACCTGGCCACCGACGAATCCGTCTATGCCCAAGTCATCCGCGGCAAGACCGCCGCCCTGTTCGCCGCCGCCTGCGAGGTCGGCGGCGTGGTCGCGGGCGGCACGGACGCCGAGGTCGCGGGCCTGCGGGTTTACGGCGACGCGCTGGGCATGGCGTTCCAGATCGTCGACGACCTGCTGGACTACGGCGGCACCGACGCGATCGGCAAGAACACCGGCGACGACTTCCGCGAGCGGAAGGTCACGCTGCCGGTCATCAAGGCCGTCGCGCGCGCCGACGCCGCGGAGCGGGCGTTCTGGGAGCGGGTGATCGAAGCGGGCGACCAGCGCGACGGCGACCTCGACCGGGCCCGCGCGATCATGGCCCGCCACGGCGCGACCGAGGCCGCGCGCGACGCGGCGGTGGCCTGGGCCGCGACCGCGCGCGCGGCGCTCGCTGCGCTGCCCGACCACCCGCTGCGGGGGATGCTGGAGGATCTTTCCGGCTACGTCGTGGCGCGCCTGCGGTGAAGGCGGCGGGGGGTTTCACACCCCCCGCACCCCCCGTGGAGTATTTGAGCCGGAAAGAGAGCGCGAAACAGCAGGTTCAGGTCAGCAGCGGCGCGGCGGCGATCCACCACGCGGGGTGCGCCCGGGCCAGCGCGCGCGCCGCGGTGTCGGCCGACGTTGCGGTGGCGAAGAGGCCGAAGCACGTCGCGCCGGACCCCGACATCCGCCCGAACAGGCACCCCGGTTGCCCGGCAAGCGCCGTCCGCGCCGTCGCGATCCCGGGAGCAATGGCGATGGCCGGGGTCTCGAGGTCGTTCCGCGTCGTCCGGAGCCAGGCGGCGAGCGCCGCGGCGTCCGGCATGGCGGGCATCTCGGGCAAGGGCGCATTCTCCGCCCGCGCCAGCGCCGCGAAGACCTGCGCGGTCGACACCGCGATGCCCGGGTTCACCAGCACGACATGCGCCGGGGGCAGCGTGACCGGGGCGACGGCTTCGCCGATTCCGGTCATCCGGGCGGGGCGCGGATCAAGGCAGACGGGGACGTCGGCCCCCAGCGACAGGCCGCGATCGGCGGGCAGCGGCACGCCCTGCAGCCGCGCCAGCGCGCGCAGCACCGCCGCCGCGTCCGACGACCCGCCGCCCAGGCCCGAGGCCACCGGCAGGCGCTTGTCCAGCGTGATCGCCGCCCGGGCGCCCACCGCGCGGGCGGCGCGCAGGCAGAGGTTGTCGGCGCCCTCCAGCCCCCGCGCCATCGGGCCGGTCACCCGCAGCGTCAGGTCGGGCGCCTCCGCCACCGTCACCCGGTCCCCCACCCCCGCAAAGGCCACCAGGCTGTCGAGCAGGTGATAGCCGTCGGCCCGCCGTCCCGTCACATGCAGCGCAAGGTTCAGCTTGGCCGGCGCCGCCTCAGTTTCCATCCGCCGTCACGGCGGTCAGCGGCGGCGCGCCCTCCTCGGCCAGCACGGCGTCGAGCCCGACCTCGAGCTTGCGCCGGATCCGCGCCGCGTCCTTCTCGGTGGGCGCGAAGGACAGCGCCCGGTGCCACTGGAACCGTGCCTCGCGCTGGCGGCCGACGGCCCAGTAGACGTCGCCCAGATGGTCGGTCACCACCGGATCGACGGGTTCCAGCAGCGAGGCCTTCTCCATCGGCACCAGCGCCTCCCGGTAGCGGCCGAGCCGGAAGTAAGCCCAGGCCAGGCTGTCGATGATGTAGCCCTGATCCGGGCTCAGCGCGACCGCGCGCTCGATCAGGCCCAGCGCCTCGTCGAGGTTCACCCCCCGGTCGACGAAGCTGTAGCCGAGGTAGTTCAGCACCTGCGGCTGGTCGGGCGACAGCGCGATGGCCTGGCGCATGTCGGCCTCGAACGCCGCCCAGTCGCCCAGCCGCTCGTTGGCGATCCCGCGCGAGAACCAGATCGGCCAGTGCTGCGGCTGCGGCGTGCCCGCGAGGTCGAGCGCCCGGGTGTAGGCCGCCCGCGCCTCCTCCCACCGCTCGTCGCGCCGCATCGCGTCGCCCAGCGCGACGTGCACGCCGATCACCTGCGGATAGTCGCGGGTCAGCGCCTGCAAGACCTCGATCGCCGCATCGCCCCGTCCGGCCGCGCGCAGCGCCTCGGCGCGGCCGATCTCGGCGGCATAGGATGCCCCGTCGGTCGGCGGAATGGCCGCATAGGCCTCGGCCGCGAGCTCGGGCTGGCCCAGCCGCTCCAGCAGATCCGCGACCAGAAGCTGCGCGTCGGCATGGTCGGGCCGCAGCGCCGCGGCGGCCCGGGCGTAAAGCAGCACGTAGCTGTCGTCGGCCTCGCCCCGCAGCGCGCTGGCGAGCGAGAAGAACACCTCCGCCAGGCCGTCGGTCGCGTTGCGCGCGATGTCGAAGGGGATCGGCTCGCCGGCCCGCAGCCGCGCGCGCAGGCTGTCGAGCGCGGGGTCCGACGCGGTGCCGAAGCTCGCGTCCAGCAGCGCCAGCGCCTCGGGGTTGCGTTCGAGCTGCGACAGGATCTGCACATGCGCGATGATGCCGCGCCGCATCACCGTGATCGGCCCCGCCGCCTTGCCCGACAGGATCGCCTCCGCCCCCTCGTAGTCGCCGACCGACGCGAGCGCGAGCGCCTTGTGATACAGCCCGAAGGCCTCCAGCGCCGGGGTCGCCGCCAGCGCGTCGAAATCCGCCATCGCCTCCGCGCTCCGCCCCGCGCCGAGCTCGGCCCAGGCGACCGCCATCTGGCCGAACAGCTTCGACACCGCCTCGAGCCGCGGCCGATCGGCGATGATCGCGGCGAAGTCGCCCGCACGGGCGTTCAGCACCGTCAGCACCACGGGCGCGGTCTGGCCGGGCTGCCCCGCGGCTACCAGCTGCCGCGCCGGCGCGGCGGCGGCGTCGAAGTCGCCGATGCCGACCTGCGCCCCGACCAGCCCTTCCATCAGGCGCGCGTTGCCGGGATCGGCCTGCAGCGCCTGCGCGAACCAGCCCGCCGCGGCGCGGTACTCGTCGTTCATCGCGGCCGACCGCGCCGCGAGGTAGGCCCCCGGATCGCCGTCCTGCGCGCGCGCGGGCAGGGACAGAGACAGGGCAAGGGCGGTCGCGGTCAGAAGGCGCATGGGGCGTATCCGTTTTCCGCACCCTAGGGGTGCTGCCGCGGCCCTGTCCACCGCGGGGTCATCACATGTTCGGATAGTTCGGCCCGCCACCGCCCTGGGGCGTGGTCCAGACGATGTTCTGGCTCGGGTCCTTGATGTCGCAGGTCTTGCAGTGCACGCAGTTCTGGAAGTTGATGCGGAACACCGCCTCCGCCCCCTCGCCCAGCACCTCGTAGACCCCCGCCGGGCAGTAGCGCGTCGCGGGCTCGGCGTAGTCGGGCAGGTTCACCCGGATCGGCACCGACGGATCGCGGAGCTTCAGGTGCGCGGGCTGCGCCTCGTCGTGGTTGGTGAAGCTGTAGGCCACGTTGGTCAGCCGGTCGAAGGACAGCACGCCGTCGGGCTTGGGGTAGGCGATCGGGCCGTGGTCGCGGGCCTTGCCCGTGGCCGCCGCATCCGTCTTGCCATGGCGCATCGTCCCGAAGACCGAGAACCCCAGCGTGTTCGTCCACATGTCGAACCCGCCGCCCAGCAGCGAGGCGGTCAGACCGAAGCGCGACCAGATCGGCTTGACGTTGCGCACGGGCCGCAGGTCGCGCGCGATCGGGCCCGTCCGCACCGACTTTTCATAATCGGACAATTCGTCCCCGCCGCGCCCCGCCTCCAGCGCCGCATGCGCGGCCTCGGCGGCGGCCTTGCCCGACAGCATCGCGTTGTGGTTGCCCTTGATCCGCGGCACGTTCACGAGGCCCGCGCTGCACCCCAGGATCGCGACGCCGGGGGCCACCAGCTTCGGGATCGACTGCCACCCGCCCTCGGCGATGGCCCGCGCCCCGTAGGCCACGCGCTTGCCGCCCTGCAAGAGCTCGGCGACCATCGGATGATGCTTGACCCGCTGGAACTCGGCGTAGGGATAGAGGTAGGGGTTTTCGTAGTTCAGATGCACGACCAGCCCGACGAGCACCTGGTTTTTGTCCATGTGATAGATGAACGACCCGCCCCCCGCGTTCTTCCCCAAGGGCCAGCCCATCGTGTGCGTCACCGTGCCGGGGCGGTGCTTGCCGGGGGCGACCTCCCAGATCTCCTTCATCCCGAGCCCGTATTTCTGCGGCTCGTGCCCCTTGGACAGATCGAACCTTTCGATCACCTGCTTCGACAGGCTGCCCCGCACCCCCTCGGCCAAAAAGACGTAGCGCCCGCGCAGCTCCATCCCCGGCTCGTAGGACGGCCCCGGCTCGCCCGTCGCCGGGTCGCGGCCGAACTCGCCGGCCACGACGCCCGCCACCCGGCCCTCGTCCCAGACGATCTCGCTGCACGCCATGCCGGGGAAGATCTCCACCCCCAGCCCTTCGGCCACCCCCGCCAGCCAGCGGCAGACGTTGGCCATGCTGACGATGTAGTTGCCGTGGTTCGACATCAGCGGCGGCATCGGCCAGGTCGGGATGCGCACGCGGCCCGCCTCGCCCAGCAGAAAGAAGTTGTCCTCGGTCACCGGCACCGTCACCGGCGCGCCCATCGCGCGCCAGTCGGGCAGCAGCGCGTCCAGCCCCGCGGGGTCCAGCACCGCGCCCGACAGGATATGCGCGCCGACCTCGGACCCCTTCTCCAGCACCACGACGCTGCGGTCGGGCGACAGCTGCTTCAGCCGGATCGCCGCGGCCAGGCCCGCAGGCCCCGCGCCCACGATCACCACGTCGTAGTCCATCGCCTCGCGCGTGATCGCCATGCCTGCCTCCCTCGGGACGCTGCCCTTTGCCACAAGCCCACCGCCCCTTCAACCGCGACGCGGCGGCGCGAATCCGCCGGGCGGGCCTTGCAAAGGGCCGGTCTTTGGCGTCATGTGACGCCATGCCACGGGTCCGCAGGGACGCCGTGGCCACGTTTTTTCGCCGAGGGGCCGATGGACAAGATCCCGATGACCCGCGCCGGTTTCGACGCGCTGGACCAGGAGCTGAAGCACCTGAAGTCGGTCGAACGCCCCGCCATCATCCGCGCCATCGCCGAGGCGCGCGAACTCGGCGACCTGTCGGAGAACGCCGAATACCACTCCGCCCGCGAAAAGCAGAGCTTCATCGAGGGCCGCATCACCCAGCTCGACGGGATGCTGGGCCTGGCCGAGGTGATCGACCCCTCGCGCCTGTCGGGCACGATCAAGTTCGGCGCGACCGTCACGCTCGCCGCCGAGGACACGGGCGAGGAGCGCACCTACCAGATCGTCGGCGAGGCCGAGGCCGACATCGAGCGCGGGCGGCTGAACGTGAAGTCCCCGCTCGCCCGCGCGCTGATCGGCAAGGACGCGGGCGACAGCGTCGAGGTCCGCACCCCCGGCGGCGTGAAGGGCTACGAGGTGCTGTCGGTGCGCTTCGTCTGATGCCGGGCGCAGGCTCCCGCTGGCCCGAGATCGCGGCGGCGCTCCTGTCGGCGGTCTGGACGGCGACTGTGCTCGCCTACGTCTGGCGGCTGCCCGCGGGGGCCGAGGCGCCCGGCGTGCTGATGACGGTGCTGATCCTGCTCCTGCCGCTCGCGCCCGTCTGGGCCACGGTGGTGACGCTGCGCGCGGTGCGGACCCTGCGCGAAGAGGCCGCCTTCCTGCGCGCCGCGGTCGACGCGATGAAGCGCGCGGCCCCCGCCCCCGCGGCCAGACCCGCCCCGCCGCCCGCCACGCGCGAGGAGCCCGTGCCCTTCGTCACCCGCCGCGACCCGGCCCGCGCCGCCGCGCCCGTGCCCACCCGCGACGAACAGCTCGCCCTGATCGGCGCGCCCGACAGCGCCGCACCCCCGGTCGGCGCGGCGGACTTCATCCGCGCGCTGAACTTCCCCGAGGATGCGAACGACCGCGAGGGCTTCCGCGCGATGCGCGCGGCCTTGGCCGACCGCACCTCCGCCAAGCTGATCCGCGCCGCGCAGGACGTGCTGACGCTCTTGTCGCAGCAGGGCATCTTCACCGACGACCTGGCCCACGACCGCGCCCAGCCCGACCACTGGCGGCGCTTCGCGCAAGGCTCGCGCGGCCGCGCCGTCGCCGCGCTCGGCGGCGTGCACGACCGCGACGCGCTCGCCGTCGTGGCGCACCGGATGCGCGAGGACCCGGTGTTCCGCGACGCGGGCCACCACTTCCTGCGCAGCTTCGACCGCGCCTTCTCCGCCTTCGAGACGCAGGCGACCGACGCCGACCTCGTGGCCCTCTCCGACACCCGCACCGCGCGCGCCTTCATGCTGATCGGCCGCGTGGCGGGGACCTTCGACTAGCTCGGTCGCTTGCCGGGCGACAAAACCGGTTCCCACTCTTGTCTCGCAGGCTTCAGAGCTCCCGCACCATCGTCGTCGCCGCGCGGAACCCGAAGAGCAGGCGCAGGGGCCCCGTCGCGGTCGTGCGGATCGCCCGGAACCCCAGCCGTTCGTACAGCGCGCGCGCCCGCGGGTTGGTGTCCACCACATCCAGCCGCAGCGCGCGGTAGCCACGGCGCCGGCCCTCCGCGCCCAGCGCCTCCAGAAGCGCGGTGCCCACCCCCGTCCCCCGCGCCCCGGCCGCGACGCAGAGGCCGTCGAGCAGGAAGCGCTCGTTGTCGACCTCGCGCGACAGAAGCCGCAGCGCCGCCGCCCGCCACAGCGCGCCCGGCCCGTAGATCGCCCAGAGGTCGCCGAACCCCCCGTCGGCGAAGGCCGCGCCCGGCGTCTTGAACCCGACGAGGCCGACCAGCCGCCCGTCCTGCACCGCGACGATCGCGTGGTCGCAGCGGATGATCCGGTCGAGGAACCGCATCGCGCGGTCGGTCGGCCCCAGCACCCGGCCGAGCTTGCCGCCGAACGCCTCCCAGTAAAGCCGCGCCGCGGCGGGCTTCAGGTGCGGCGGCAGGCCGGTCAGGATATGCATCGCACCAGCGCCTGCGGGTCCTGCGCGCCGAGGATCCAGCCCTCCTCCGCCGCTTCCGGCGGCGTCTCCATCAGCCGGGACAGCTCGGCCGGCGGCAGACGGAACAGCGCGCGGGCCAGCAGCGTCACCTGCACGCGGTCCTTCACCCCCCCGGCCCGCGCGATCTCCGCCCGCACCGGCCCGTCGATCACGCCGGGATAGACCTCGGCCAGCACCACCCGGGCGTCGGCCACGGGCTGGAACGGCCAGACCGCCACGCCATCGCGCTGCGACAGCCGGTGGATCAGCGGCAGCCCCGTCAGCGCCTGCGCCCCGACCGCGCCGGTGGTATAAAGCTTCCACACCGGCTGCGCCTTGCGGACATGCCGCGCCTCGACCGTGCGCCGCTCGGCGAGGTTCAGCGCCCCGGGATCCACCGCCTTCGTGGTCGGCAGGTCGGGCAGGTCATCGCGCGCAGGCCGACCCCAAAACAGCGGCCCGACCCGCGCGTTGATCTCCGCCGCCACCGCGAAGCGGTTGTTCGCGTTGGCCGCCGAGTCGGTGATCCGCTCCGCGAGCCAGGCCCAGACCGCCGCCGCGCTGCGCCTGCCGGTCAGGCGTTCCGCAAAGCCCGCCGGATAGCCCATCGGGAAGTCGAACCCGATCAGGCTGCGGCCGGGCAGGGCCAGCGCCTGCATCAGCCAGGCCTCCGCCGCGTGGCGCGTGCGCAGATAGGTCGCCGTCTCGCCCCGTGCATCGGCGGTGCCGATCCAGATCGCGTCGGCGGACTCCCTCGCCGGGCTCGGCGCGTTCGCCGAGGACCAGTCGACCACGATCACCCGGTCGAAGACCCCCCCCGCCATCAGCCCCGTCTCGCGCAGGATGAAGTCCGCGACCGCCCCGGTGTCGTTCAGGTCGAGCACCGGCACGCCCGCCGGGATCGCCCCGGGCGCGTCGGTCGCGACCGCGCGCACCGTCGGGTCGCCCGGCGCGATGGGCCTGCGCCCCTCGCCCTCGCGGAACACCTCCACCTTCGGGTGGCCGTCACGCTTGTAGCCCTCGACCAGCACCAGATCGACCGGGGCCAGCCGCGCCAGCACGTCGGCCAGCGGCGGCTCCGCCCCCCGGTGCTCGCGCAGGATTGCGAACCGCCGCGCGCCCGCCAGCACCACCTCCGCCGCGCCCGCCTGCCGGTGGCGGAAGGTGTCCTTGCCGGGCTGGTCGAGGTCGACGTCGTGGTGGACGTGCTTGACCGTCGAAACGCCGAACCCGCGCCCCGTGATCTCGGCCACCAGCCGCTCCACGAGGCTGGTCTTGCCCGCGTTCTTCCAGCCGATGATGCCGTAAATCTTCAAGCCCGCCGCCCTTCGGCGACCGCCAGCTCATCCGCAGTGTTGATATTGTGAAAGTCGCCGTCCTCGAACGCGACCGGCACAGCCCCCACCGCCCGCGCGAAATCGGTCACCCGCGGCACCGCGCCGCTGTCGAGGAACGCGCGCAGGCGCGGGGCGCAGTCCACCGGCCACAGCGCGAAGGTCGGGTGCAGCACGCCGCCGCTTTCCGCCATCGCCGCAGGCCCCGCCGCGGCCAGCCGCGCGGCCAGGTCCGGCGGAAAGAACGGCGTGTCCACCGCCACCGTGACCACCCCGTCGCAGCCCTGCGCCCAGTCCAGCCCCGCCAGCACCCCCGCCAGCGGCCCCAGCGGCCGCGCATCGGCCAGCACCGGCAGCCCCCAGGCCGCGAACCGCGCCGCATCGCCGTTGGCGCTGATCGCGAGCATCCCCACCTGCGGCCGCAGCCGCGCCACCGCATGATCCAGAAGCGGCCGGTCGTGCAGACGCACCAGGGCCTTGTCGGCCCCGCCCATCCGGCGGCCCCGGCCGCCTGCAAGGATCACGCCCGCGGTGCGCATGCCCCTGACCCTCGCCCGCGCGGTCCGGGCCCGCAAGCCTACGGCCGGGTCAGCCCGCGCGCCGCGGCGTCTTCCGGCTGCACGAGCTCGACGTTGTGCAGCCCCGCGACCATCTCGTTCGTCACCACCCGCTCCTGCACCCCCGGCAGTTCGCCGAAGGCGGCCTCGAGCCCCATCGGGAAGAAGGTCTGCGGCAGGCCCTCGAACCCCGGCAGGTCGCGCAGCACGCTGCTGGTGAAGTTCGCGCAGAAGCCCATCGGCGCGGCCCCCTGCGCCCGGGCCCGCGCGATGGCGGCCTCGGCCACGGCGGCGCTGACGGGAATGGTCTGCTCGATCACCCGGTAGGGCGGCTGGCTGTGGTAGTCGAGGTAGAAGTTCAGGACGTTGTCGGTGATGCCGAACTTCAGGTCGTCCTGTTCGGGGACGTCGGGGTGGTAGAAGCTCCCCGCCGGGTCGTAGAGCACCCGCTGGCTGCCGTTGATGAGCAGCGCGGTATGCGCGCCGCCCCCGGTCCGCGTGTTCTGCGTCGTCAGCAGCGTCAGCGACGGCGGTCCGTCATCGACATAGGCGGCGGCCGCGACCGCCTCGGGCGGGTCCATGCGCGGGTTGGCGGGGGCGCAGGCCGCAAGGCCCAGGACGAGCGCAAGGAGGAAGGCCGGGCGCATCGTCTAGCCGTTGACCAGCGCGAGGAAGATCAGCAGCGCGAAGATCAGGATCGTGGCGCGCGTCACCATCGACAGGAAGGCGTTGAAGGTCTTTTCCTGGTCCCTGATGTCCATCGAGCCCGGTTCGTGGTCGGCCATTGCGGTTTCCTCGGTTCTTTGCCCGTGACTAGCCCATCGCCCTGCCGCTGTCACGGGGAGATGTCACGCCGTCGTGTCGCCCGCCTGGCCGCCGGTCCAGCCGGAACCCGATGCAAACCGGCGGATCCGGGCTGCGCGGCACGGCGCACAGGATGACCGGAAGGCGGCTCGCGTGCCGGGATGCGGCACGGGAACCGCCGAAGGGCAGGCGCCGCGCACGGCACCGGCTTCCCCTCCGGCGCCGGGACGGCTATTGCCGCGCCGCGCGCGCCCCTGCCGCACCCCGGACGCTGCATCACCATGACCGAGATCCTGAAGCCCGACCCCGACGGCCTGGCCCGCGCCGCGGCGATCCTGCGCGCGGGCGGCTGCGTCGCCTTCCCGACCGAAACGGTCTACGGCCTGGGGGCCGACGCCACCGACGACGCGGCCGTCGCCCGGATCTTCGCGGCGAAAGGGCGCCCGTCGTTCAACCCGCTGATCGTCCATGTCGACGGCGACGCCGCCGCGCGCCGCTTCGCCGTCCCCGACCGCCGGGCCGAAAAGCTCGCGCGGCAGTTCTGGCCCGGCCCGCTGACCATGGTCCTGCCGCTTGCGCCCGGCCACGGCCTGTCGCCGCGGGTGACGGCGGGGCTGCCGACCGTCGGCCTGCGGGTGCCCGCGCACCGCGTGGCGCGCGGCCTCCTGCAGGCCTTCGGCGGTGCGCTCGCCGCGCCTTCGGCCAATCCCTCGGGCGGGGTGTCGCCCACCACGGCGGCGCATGTGCTCGACGGCTTGCGCGGCCGGATCGAGGCGGTGATCGACGGCGGCCCCTGCGCGGTCGGCGTCGAATCCACGATCCTCGGCCTCGACGGCCCCGCGACGCTGCTCCGCCCCGGCGGCGTCCCGGTGGAGGCGTTGACGAAGGCGCTCATGGCCCCGCTCGCCGAGGCCGGCGGTGCCGTCGTCGCCCCCGGCATGTCGGCCAGCCACTACGCCCCCGCCGCCCGCCTGCGCCTCGACGCCGAGCGGCCGCGGCTGGACGAGGTCTTCCTCGGCTTCGGTCCCGGCGGCGGCAGCCTGAACCTGTCCGAGACCGGCAATGTGGTGGAGGCCGCGGCGCGGCTGTTCTCCCTGCTCCGCCAGGCCGACGCGCAGGCGGGGCCGACCGGGGCGATCGCGGTCGCTCCGGTGCCCGAGACCGGCCTCGGCCGCGCCATCAACGACCGCCTGCGCCGCGCGGCGGCCCCGCGTCAGGCTTCGACCTGAAGGACGATCTTGCCCAGGTGCTCGCCCGACTCCATCCGCCGGTGCGCCCCGGCGGCGTCGGCGAGCGGGAAGGTCTGGTCCATCACCGGCCTGACCGCCCCCGCCGCGACCATCGGCCAGACGTGCCGCTCCACCTCGGCCGCGATGCGGGCCTTCGCCAGGTCGCTCTGCGGCCGCAGCGTGCTGCCGCTGATGGTCAGCCGCCGCAGCATCACCTCGGCGAAGTTCACCTCGACCTTCGGCCCCTGCAGGAAGGCGATCATCTGCAACCGCCCGTCGTCGCACAGCAGCCGCAGGTTGCGCGGCAGGTAGTCGCCGCCCACCATGTCGAGGATGACATGCGCGCGTCCCACCTTGCGCATCCCGCCCTCCCAGTCCTCCTCATGGTAGTTCCAGGCGCGTTCCGCCCCTAGCGCCTCGCAGGCGCGGCAACGGTCGTCGGATCCCGCGGTGGTGAAGACGCGCGCCCCCAGCGCCCAGGCGATCTGGATCGCCGTGGTGCCGATCCCCGACGCCCCGCCGTGGACGAGGAAGCGGTCCCCGCCCTGCAACCCCGCCCGCATCACCGCGTTGGACCAGACGGTGAACACCGTCTCGGGCAGGCAGGCGGCCTCGCGCAGGCTGAGGCCCGCGGGCACCGGCAGCGCATGGTCGGCCGCGCACAGCGCGTATTCCGCATAGGCCCCGCCGGGAAACAGCGCGCAGACCTGGTCGCCGATCCGCCATCGCGTCACGCCGAGGCCCGTCTCCACCACCGTGCCCGCGCCCTCCAGCCCCGGCAGGGGCGATGCGCTGGCGGGCGGCGCATAGGCCCCCGCACGCTGCAGCGCGTCGGGCCGGTTCACGCCCGCATAGGCCAGCCGCACGACGATCTGCCCGTGGCCCGGCACGGGCACGGGCATTTCGCAGGGCTCCAGCACCTCGGGCCCGCCCGCCTCGCGGATGCGGACGGCGCGCATCACATGCGCCTCCGGGATGGCGATCGGCATCAGCGGCGGCCGAAGGGGCCGGGACCGAACCCCTGCCGGACCCCGCCGGGCAGGTCGTCGGGCATCCGCAGCGGCCGCACCCTGCCCAGCACGCCCCCGAGCCACCGCCCGACCGGATTGGCCGCGACCATCGCCTTCACCTTCTCCACCTGCATCGCATCGTCGATCCGCCGGTCGAGGAACTCCCACGTCGCCTGCCGCCCGACCGAATCGTCGCCCAGCCAGTACAGCACCGTCGCGGCGTAGACCCCCGACAAGGTCGCGCGCTTGGTGTACCAGTTCAGGTCGTCCGACGTGTCGCCGAGCGCCATCCAGATCGCGTCCGCCGTGCCCCAGATCGCCTTCGCGCCGTCCGCGGTATGGTGCGGCAGCGCGAACAGCGTCGTGCCCCGCCGCACCGCCTCGCGGTCCTCCACGACCTCCAGCCGCAACCGCACCGCCCGCGCGATCCGGTCGCGGAAGCGCAGCGCGCCCAGGTCCTCGACCGCCAGCCGCGCCAGCATCCGCGCATCGCCCCGCCGGTGGAAGGCGAGCGCCAGGTCCACCGCCCCGCGCGGGAACAGCGCCGCCACGACTCCCGGCGGCACGCCCGCATCGCGCGCGGCCAGCCGCAGCGTCGCGGCCGACCAGCCCTCGAACGGCACATGCGGCATAGCGGCGTCGAGGATCGCGTCGGGGATCGCGTCGGGGGCAGGGTCGGTCATCGCGGACTCCGGTGGACAGGGGCACGGGCCTCGGTTATAGCGCGGCCGCCTGCACGATACAGTGCAACTCTAGCTTAGGAAGGTGGTGACACCACATGCAGGTCAGCGTTCGCGACAACAACGTCGAACAGGCGCTTCGTGCGCTGAAGAAGAAACTTCAGCGCGAGGGCGTGTTCCGCGAGATGAAGCTCAAGCAGCATTTCGAGAAACCGTCGGTCAAGAAGGCCCGCGAATCCGCCGAAGCCGTCCGCCGCGCGCGGAAGCTCGCGCGGAAGAAGGCCCTCCGCGAAGGCGCGCTGTAAAGGCGTTCCGCGACACTGGGGCGAAAGCCCGGTCACGATGACCCCCGTCCTGCCAAGGCCGGGGGTTTTTCGTTGCGGCGAGGTCGCCGGGGGCCAGCCCCCGGACCCCCGGGATATTTCCGGGAAGATGAAGGGGATCAGCCCCGCGCGGGCACTTTCAGCCCCCGCTGCACTGCCGGGCGGGAAAGGAAGCGGTCGAGATACCCCGGCACCTCGGCCAGCCCGCCCCAGCCGGTGATGTCGCCCGCCTTGTAGACATCGCGCAACCCCCGCAGCCACGGCCCGATCGCGATGTCGGCGATGGAGTAGTCGCCCGCGATCCAGTCCCGCCCGGCCAGCGCGCCGTCCAGCACGCGCAACAGCCGCCCGACCTCGGCCCGGTAGCGGTCCTTGGGCCGCGGGTCCTCGATCTCCTTGCCCGCATAGCTGTGGAACCAGCCGAGCTGCCCGAACATCGGTCCCACGCCGCCCATCTGGAACATCAGCCACTGGATCGTCTCGTAGCGGCGTCCCTCCGGGATCAGCCGCCCGGTCTTCTCCGCCAGCCACAAGAGGATCGCCCCGCTTTCCCACAGCGCCAAGGGCTGCCCGCCCGGGCCGTCGGGGTCGATGATCGCGGGGATCTTGTTGTTGGGGTTCAGGCTCAGGAAATCGGGCGACATCTGGTCGCCCGTGGCGAAATCCACCAGATGCGCGTCGTAGGGCAGGCCCAGTTCCTCCAGCGCGACCGAGACCTTGACGCCGTTCGGCGTCGGCAGCGAATAGAGCTGGATCGCGCCCGGCGTCCGCGGCGGCCAGCGCCGGGTGATCGGGAACTGTGCAAGATCTGCCATGCTGCGCACCTTTCTGACGTCGGCCGCCGGGGTAGCGACGATTTTCCCCCGTGTCGAACCCCGGCGTCGTGCGATAAGGCGCGCCTGCTGTGCACGGGCACACACCGGCCGGGGTGACGGGCCGGGACAACCAACGTGGGGACCTACCGGATGTTTCAGGAGTTCAAGACCTTCATCTCGCGCGGCAACGTGCTCGACCTGGCCGTCGGCGTGGTGATCGGCGCGGCCTTCACCGCCATCGTGACCTCGCTCGTCGACGATCTCATCAACCCCTTCATCGGGCTCATCGTCGGCGGCATCGACTTCTCGACCTGGGGCTTCGCCTACGGCGACGCGAGCTTCAACATCGGCAACTTCATCAACGCGGTCATCAAGTTCCTGATCGTCGCCTGGGTGGTGTTCCTGATCGTCAAGGGCGTGAACCGGATGATGCCGAAGAAGGCCGAGGCCCCGCCCGCCGGCCCGTCGGACAACGACCTGCTGAAGGGCATCCTGGCCGAGCTGCAGAAGCGCTGACTTGCACGGATCAAGGCAAAAGGCCCCGGGCACGACCGTCCAGGGCCTTCGGCTTGCACGGATCGAACCTCAGGCGGCGAGCGCCAGCGCCGGCGCGGTCACGTCCAGCCCCAGCGCCTCGCCCACCGCGGCGTAGGTCAGCCGCCCGGCGTGGACGTTCAGCCCGGCCAGCAGGTGCCGGTCCTCGGCGCAGGCCTGCCGCCAGCCCTTGTCGGCCAAGGCCAGCAGGAACGGCAGCGTCGCGTTCCCCAGCGCCAGCGTCGAGGTCCGCGCCACCGCGCCCGGCATGTTCGCCACGCAGTAGTGCATGATCCCGTCCACCGCATAGACCGGGTCCTGGTGCGTCGTCGCGCGGCTCGTCTCGAAGCAGCCGCCCTGGTCGATCGCCACGTCGACCAGCACCGCGCCCGGCTTCAGGCTGGCGAGCTGCGCGCGCGAGATCAGCTTCGGCGCCGCCGCCCCGGGGACCAGCACCGCGCCGATCACCATGTCGGCCTCGGCCGCGAGCGACGCGATGGCCCCCTGCGTGGCAAAGCCGTTGCGGAACTGCCCGCCGAACACGTCGTCCAGATAGCGCAGCCGCGGCAGCGAGCGGTCGAGCACCGTCACCTCCGCCCCCATCCCCGCCGCGACCTTGGCCGCATGGGTGCCGACGACGCCGCCGCCGATCACCAGCACCCGCCCCGGAGCCACCCCCGGCACGCCACCCAAGAGCACGCCGCGCCCGCCGTTGGCCTTCTGCAGCGTCCAGGCCCCGACCTGCGGCGCGAGCCGCCCCGCGACCTCGGACATCGGCGCGAGCAGGGGCAGCCCGCCGCGGTCATCGGTCACCGTCTCGTAGGCGATCGCCGTCACGCCGCTGTCCAGAAGGTCGCGCGTCTGCGCCGGATCGGGCGCGAGATGCAGGTAGGTGAACAGCACCTGCCCCTCGCGCAGGCGCTTGCGCTCTACCGCCTGGGGCTCCTTGACCTTCACGATCATGTCGGCGGCGGCGAAGACCTCCTCGGCCGTCGTCAGCACGGTCGCGCCCGCCGCCAGATAGTCCGCATCGGCGAACCCCGCGCCGACCCCGGCCCCCGTCTCCACCACGACCGCATGGCCATGCGCCACCGCCTCGCGCGCCGCGTCCGGCGTCATGCCCACGCGGAACTCCTGCGGCTTGATCTCTTTCGGGCACCCGATCCTCATCGCACCTCTCCCTTCGGCCGCGGCGCGCGGCGATGGCTTCAGTGTCGCGCGAAACCGGCGCAAATGCTTTGAAACTTCCTGCGCCGCAACCGCCATGGCTGGCCGGTCCTTGCGCGACCTGAAGCTTCGGCGCAAACTCCTTGCGCCATGCCCGACATCGATGCAACCGATCGCCGCCTGCTCGCCGCCCTCCAGCGGGACGCCCGCCTGACCAACGCCGAGCTTGCCGAACGCGCCAACCTCTCGCCCAGCGCCTGCCACCGCCGCGTCCAGCGGCTGTGGGACGCAGGCGTGATCGCCGCCTGTGTCGCGCTCCTCGACCAGCGCGCGATGGGCCTGCCCACCACCGTCTTCGTGGAAATCACCCTGCAATCGCAGGCGGAAGACGTGCTGAATGCCTTCGAATCCGCCGTGCGCCGCGTGCCCGACGTGCTCGAATGCCACCTGATGGCGGGGGCGGCGGACTACCTTCTGAAGATGGTCGTCGCCGACACCGACGACTTCGCCCGCATCCACCGCCAGCACCTGTCGCGCCTGCCCGGCGTCGCGCAGATGCAGTCGTCCTTCGCGCTGCGCACTGTGCTCAGCACCACCGCGATCACGGTGTAGCGCGCGCCAGTCCGACCAGCGCCACCACCTGCGGCCCGAGGTCCGCCACGATCCTCGCCACGCCCTCGGCGCTGGGATGGATGCCGTCCGCCTGCATGTAGCGTTGCATCGCCGCCGCATCGACCGTGCCCTGCAACAGCGCCTCGAAGAAGTTCGGCGCGTAAAGCGCCCCATACCGCGCCGCGAGCTCCGGGTAGACCGCGTCGAACGCCGCCTTGTAATCCGCCCCGTAGTTGCCCGGGGCGGCCATGCCGACCAGCAGCACCGGCAGCCCCCGCGCCTGCACGCCCGCCAGGATCGCATCCAGGTTCGCCCGCACCTCCGCCGGCGGCAGCCCGCGCAGCATGTCGTTGCCCCCCAGCGTCACGATCACGGCATCGGCCCCGGGCCCCAGCGCCCAGTCCAGCCGCGCGAGGCCCCCCGCCGTGGTATCCCCGCTGACGCCCGCGTTCTCCACCACCGCGTCGGCCCCCGCCGCATCCAGCCAGGCCTGCAGCTGCGGCACGAAGCCCTGGCCCTCGGGCAGCCCGTAGCCCGCCGTCAGGCTGTCGCCCAGCGCAACCACCGTCACCGGCTCGGCCACCGCCGCCCCCGCACAGACGATCAGCGCCACCGTGCAGTTGCGGAACTCGCGCATTGCGCCATATGCGGCATTCACGGCGAAGGAAGCGATCATGGGTGAACCTGTCATCTCTCTGCGGGACGCGAAGCTGGTGCTGGCCGGCAACGCGGGGCCGGTGGAGATACTTAAGGGCATCACCCTCGATGTCCAAGCGCACGAAACCGTGGGCCTCGTCGGCCCCTCCGGCTCGGGCAAGTCCTCGCTCCTGATGCTGCTCGGCGGGCTCGAACGCGCGACGGGCGGGACCGTCACGGCGCTCGGCCAGGACCTGACGGCGATGGACGAGGACGGCCTCGCCCGCTTCCGCCGCGGCAAACTGGGCGTCGTCTTCCAGTCCTTCCACCTGATCCCGACCATGACCGCGCTCGAAAACGTGGCCGTGCCGCTGGAGCTCGCCGGCCACGCCGACGCCTTCCCCCGCGCCGAGGCGGAACTCGTCGCCGTGGGCCTGAAGCACCGCCTCGACCACTATCCCAGCCAGATGTCGGGCGGCGAGCAGCAGCGCGTGGCGCTCGCCCGCGCCGCCGCCCCCCGGCCCGCGATCCTGCTGGCGGATGAACCCACGGGCAACCTCGACGCCACCAACGGCCAGGCGATCATGGACCTGCTCTTCGGCCTGCGCGACCGCCACGGCGCGACGCTGATCCTCGTCACCCACGCCCCCGACCTCGCCCGCCGCTGCGACCGCGTGGTCCGCCTGGTCGACGGCCGCGTCGCCGCCGACGCCGCCCCCGCGCGCGAGGCCGCCGAATGAGCCTGCGCCTCGCCGCCACCTTCGCCCGGCGCGAGCTGCGGTCGGGCCTCTCGGGCTTCCGCGTCTTCCTCGCCTGCCTGGCGCTCGGCGTCGCGGCCATCGCCGCCGTCGGGCTCCTGCGCGCCGCGATCGAGGGCGGCCTGCGCGACCAGGGGGCCGTCATCCTCGGCGGCGACGCGCAGATGCAGTTCACCTACCGCTTCGCCAGCCCCGAGGAACGCGCCTTCATGGACCGCGTCGCCACCCGCGTGTCGGAGGTCGTGGACTTCCGCTCCATGGCCGTGGTGGGGCAGGGCGAGACCGAGGACCGCGCGCTGACCCAGGTCAAGGCCATCGACGACCTCTATCCCCTGACTGGGCAGGTCGTCCTCGACCCCGCGATGCCGCTGGCCGACGCGCTCGCGGACCGGGGCGCGGTGATGGACCGGGTGCTCGCCGACCGGCTCGGCCTGCGCGTCGGCGACGGCTTCCGCCTCGGCACCGCCACCTTCCGCCTCGGCGCGATCCTGACGCGCGAGCCCGACAGCGCGGCGGCCGGCTTCACCCTCGGCCCGCGCACCATCGTCCGAACCGCCGACCTTGCGGGCAGCGGGCTGATCGGTCCGGGCAGCCTGTTCGAGACCAAATACCGCCTGTCCCTGCCGCCCGGCACCGACCTCGCCGCGCTCGAGGCGCAGGCCATGGCGGCCTTCCGCGACACCGGCCTGCGCTGGCAGGACGCCCGCGCCGCCGCCCCCGGCGTGCAGGAGTTCGTCGACCGGATCGGGGCCTTCCTGATCCTCGTCGGCCTGGCCGGCCTCGCGGTCGGCGGCGTCGGCGTATCGGCGGCGGTCCGCGCCTATGTCGAGGGCAAGGTCGCGACCATCGCCACGCTGAAGACGCTCGGGGCCGACGGGCGCACGATCTTCCGGACCTACCTCGTGCAGGTGGGCGTGCTGGGGCTGGCCGGCGTGGCGCTGGGGCTGGTGCTCGGCGCGGGGCTGATCCTCGCCTTCGGCCCGCTGATCGAGGCCCGCCTGCCCCTGCCGGCCGCGATCGGCCTCTACCCCGGCCCGCTGGCCGAGGCCGCCTTCTACGGCATCGTGACGGCGTTCCTCTTCACGCTCTGGCCGCTGGCGCGGACCGAACGGGTGCGGGCGGCGGCGCTCTACCGCGGCGGGGCGGGGCAGCGCGGCCGGCCCGCGGCGCGGCACCTCGTGACGCTCGCGGTGCTGGCGGCGCTGCTCCTGGCCGGGGCGGTGTGGTTCTCGGGCACCTGGGACATCGCGCTCGGCGCGGCGG
>CAZNPW010000033.1:0-34010 GCA_964575185.1 uncultured Exiguobacterium sp. | reverse complement strand
GCAAGCAGTAGCTTAGAACACCCGGAAATCTGTCCAAGGATCGGGGAGTAGCTCACAAAGGGCCCGGTCGATTTCGTCTTCGACATACTCGATACCGAGGGGCGCGATGTCCCTGTCGATGCCTTTGCCTTCCCGACAATCGGCAACCTGACCGACAACCGCTTCACCGAGTTCATGCGATCGGTGAAGAAGGAACGGATCGACATCGTCGCCCTTGATGCCGGCGACGGCCAAGCTGGCTGGATACGCCTGCTGGCAGCGTCGAAGGCCAAGACCGGCAAGAACCTCTACCGGCTCGCCTACAACCGCAATCACGACGCTGCCACGCGCTTCGTCACTGTGGCGCACGAGTTGGCCCATCTGTACCTGGGGCACCTCGGGCTTGATGCCGGTCGTCGGGTGCCCGATCGCCGGGATACGCCGCACGCGCTGATGGAAGTCGAGGCGGAAATGGGCGCCTATCTGGTGGCGATGCGCAACGGGCTGAAACCCAGAAGCGAAAGTTATCTGGCCAGCTACAAGGGCGCGTTCGAGGATTTGAACCTGTACGCCGTCACCCGCGCTGCAAATGCCGTGGAAACGGCGATGGGCATTTCGGCGCAAAAGCTCTGGAACGAGAAGGCGTAGAGGAATGATCCAGTCGCCGCAGAGCTTTGTCGTCTCGCAGGAATGCCAAAAGGTCGCTTGGCAGAACGGCTATCGCCGCGCCTTGGGCGAAACGGACGGCTGGGTGCGCTATGGGTCAACGACCGCGAAAGGCACGGTGTGGTTAGCCGCGGCCGGACACAATGGGCCGTGGATTCTGGCCCTCGATCATCTTGGCATCGTCGAGGATCTGAACCTGCCCAAGGCCGACATGCCTGGCCCGGGCCTCGTGCGCTATGCCTTCCCGAACCTGACCGCGCTTTATGCCGTGATGCCACGGGTCTACCAGTTGGGCGTGACGCTGCCCGATGGCCCTCTCGAGGAATTCCATACGGCCGTGGCCAACCTGCCCAAGAGCACCGAGGCCGAAAGGCTTGTGATCCAGCGCGTTGGCCAGGACATCTTTCGCGACCGGCTGATGACCTACTGGCAAGGCCGCTGCCCGCTGACCGGGATCACCGATCCGGCACTTCTGCGCGCGAGCCACATCATCGCCTGGAAGGATTGCGCCAGCGATGCCGACCGGCTGGACGTGCATAACGGCCTGCTGCTTTCGGCCCTTTGGGACGCGGCCTTCGACCGGGGGCTCGTGACGTTCGATGATGACGGACATCCGCAATTCTTACCGGAGCTGAGCGACACGGCGCGCGCGGAGCTGCGCTGGCAATCTCCGATCCCGCTCACCGACAAACACCGAGCCCGCCTCCTCTGGCACCGGACAAGGGCTGTTGAGCCGTGCGGCGCTTCCCGTTTTGATGTCGCCCGGCCCGGGCTTCACACGAGTTGGTTCTCCATCAAGCCGGATCAGTAGTGCGCCTTTGCTCCTTGGCCGAGGGCCAGACGAACCGTCCCTTCTCCAGCCGCTTCATGAACATGCAGGCACCTTGCTGCGCCATTGTCGCTCGGACCAATGGCGCGACAATGGCTTACCCACCAGATCACCTTCACCAGATCGCCCCGGGGGCGCTGGAAGACGACCAGATGCCGGCGAACCGGCCCTGCTTCAGCACCGCCTCGGCCTGCGCCGCGAGCGCCGCAAAGCCCGTGCGCATATCGGTGAACGCCGCCAGCCAGACCCGCGCGTTGGCCGGAACCGGGATCACGCCTTCAGGCCCCGGATCAATCGAGCCAGCGCCTCGGGATCGTAGCTGCCGCTGATCCGCATCCGGTGCCCGCCCGCCAAGTCGATCTCGATTTGGTTCCCGGCAGCAGGCATCGGCGGGGCCACCGGCGCGTCCTTGGACGCCGACAACTTGCCTGACGATGAAGGTCCTCTTCGGCATGGGGCTGCGGCAGACGACCGGGTTCGTGGAGGGCCTGCCATGCCTGACTGGCCTGGATTGGGATGTGCCGGACTTCAGCACGCTCTGCCGCCGCCAGAAGGCGCTGGCCGTGAGCATCCCGCATCGGGGTCGCAGGGTCCGCTGCACCGCTTGATCGACAGCACCGGGATCAAGGGCGAGGGGGAAGGCGAGTGGAATGCGCGCAAGCATGGCGGGTCCAAGCGGCGCGTCTGGCGCAAGATCCCTCTCGGGGTCGAAGAGGAAACACCGGAGATCATGGCGGTCGAGGTCACCGGCAACGACGAAGGGGATTCGCCCATGCTGCCCGCGTTGCTTGACCGGATCCCTCCCGCCCAGAAGATCGCCAGCGTCACCGCCGACGGGCCTATGACACGCGCAAGTGCCACCACGCCATCGCCGAACGGGGCGCTGCCGCCGTCATCCTGCCGCGCAGGAACGCCAAGCCATGGAAGGCCGCCACGGCAGGCACGCTTCGAGGGATTTTGCCGCGGCGAGGAAACTGCGGAACGCGTTCTCATCACCTTCGAACGTCCCGGCTGGAGAAAGCGCCGTCCGAGTGTGCGCTGCCTGCAGGTGTGCAGTACCGCTGTATGCCGAGTAGCCCCGTCGCACCTTTCGTTCGATCTGTCCCGGTTCGGACGTCCTGGCCTCACCCTCCGCCACCCCTCACGGCCGTCCGAAATGCGCGCGCAATTCGGCGATGGCCGTGTCGGGCAGGGTCTCGGCCGGGTGGCCGCGAGTCAGGAACATCAGGCGGGCGGCGTCCTCGAGCTCTTCGGCGGCGGCGACGGCGGCGGGCAGCGACAGGTCCGAGACGACGGGGCCGTGATTGGCCAGCAGGACGGCCTTGCAGCGGCCGTGCAGCGCCGCGATGGCGGGCTCGACCGCCGGGTCGCCGGGGCGGATGTAGGGCAGGCGCGGCACCGCGCCGAGGCGCATGACCGGGTAGGGCGTCAGGCGGGTGATCACGTCGGCGGGGTCGGCCGGCGTCAGCGTCGACAGCGCGACGGCGTGGGGGGAGTGCAGGTGCACGACCGCCTGCGCGCGCGCGCCGCGGCTGCGGTAGAAGGCGCGGTGCAGCGGGATCTCCTTGGTCGGCGGGTCGCCCGCGACATGGGCGAAGTCGGGATCGAGCCGCGACAGCCGAGCGGGGTCGAGCCGTCCGAGCGAGGCGTTGGTGGGCGTGAAGAGATAGGTCCCGTCGGCGCAGCGGGCCGAGATGTTGCCCGAGGTGCCGCCGGTCAGCCCCCGGTCGAAGAGCGACCGGGCGAGGTCGCAGAGCTCGCGGGCGAGCGCGTCGGTCACCGCCCGGCCTCCAGCGCGTCGAGCGCGCGGGCGAAGAAGTCCGGGCCGCCGAAGTTGCCCGATTTCAGCACCAGCCCGGCGGGCGCGCTGCCGGCGGGGTAGAGCGTCGGGACACCCGGCGCGATCTCCTCCCCGACGGCGCAGGCGAGCGCGCCGAAAGCCGAGGCGACGGCCCCCGAGGTCTCGCCCCCCGCGACCACGATGCCGCCGTAGCCGAGCGCGGGCGCGCGGCGGGCGAGGCCGGCGAAAAGGGCGTCGATGCGCGCCGCGAGCGCGTCGCGCCCGTGCCGGGCTTGCGCGGCGGCGACCGCGTCGGGCGGGGCGGAGGTCGCGACGAGCGGGCGCGCGCCGACGTGGGCGGCGAGGAAGGCCAGGGCTTCGTCTGCCGACAGCGCGTCGGGCGCCAGGTGCAGGGTGGGGTGGCGCGCGGCGTGGACCGCCACCTGCTCCAGCGTCGCGCGGGAGCAGCTGCCCGACAGCACGCAGCCCGGCGCGGCCTTCGGGCGCGGCTGGCGAGCGGGCGGGCGGCCGGGGCCGAGGGCGGCGAGAACCCCCGCGGCGACGGCCGAGCCGCCGACGATCAGGGGGTGGCCCGCCGTGGCCGCGCCGACGAGGTCGAGGTCGCCGTCGTCCACCGCGTCGCAGATCACCAGCCGCTGCCCGGCGGCGAAGGCGGCGGCCAGCCGCGCGGCCCCCTCGCCCGCGCGCAGCGCCGCGAGCGGCAGGTGGCCGACCGGGGCCGCGGTCTGCCGCGCCAGCCAGCGGCGCAGGTCGGGGTCGGTCATCGGGTTCAGCGGGTGCCGCTCCATCCCCGATTCGGACAGCAGGCGGTCGCCGACGAAGAGGTGGCCCTGGAACACGGTGCGGCCGTTCGCCGGGAAGGCCGGGCAGACCGCGGCCCCGGGGGCATTCAGCGCGTCGCACAGCGCCTCGGCGACCGGGCCGATGTTGCCCTGCGGCGTCGAATCGAAGGTCGAGCAGACCTTGAAGATCACCGTCCGCGCGCCCGCGGCCCGCAGCCAGGCCAGCGCGTGCAGCGACTGCGCGACGGCGTCGGAGGCGGGGATCGACCGCGACTTCAGCGCCACCACGACCGCCCCGGCGGCGAGTGCCGGGCCGTCGGGCAGGCCCGCGACCAGCGCCGTCGCGGCCCCGGCGCGCGTCAGGATGCCCGCGATGTCCGACGCGCCGGTCAGGTCGTCGGCGATCACGCCCAGCCGCAGGTCAGTCATCTTCGACGTGGTTCCAGTAGCTGGCCCAGCCCGAGGCGAGATGCGCGCGCATCGCGGCCTCGGCCGCGTCGGGGTCGCGCGCGGCGATGGCGTCGAGGATCCGGCCATGCGCTTCGGCCGCCCGGGCGCGCTCGCCGGGGGCGCGGCCCGCGACCTTGCGCTGGTGGACGAGCCAGTCGTTGACCGTGGCGTGGATGGCAAGGATCGCCGGGTCGCCCGCGAAGGCCCCGATCACGTAGTGGAACTGCACGTCCGACGGGATGAAGCGCTCGGCGTTGTCGATCGCCGCCCAGTTGTCGTCGAGCGCCGCGCGCAGGTCGGCGATGAAGGCCGGTGTCGCCTCCTTGGCGGCCTGGCGCACGAGGCCGACCTCGACGAGGAGGCGGATCGCCTGGAACGAGCGGTTGCCCTCGGCGGTGGACAGCATGTGGCGGACCGAAGGGACCATCGACAGGAGAAGGCCCTGCGCCGATGGCAGCGCCACGCGCGCGGGGGCGCCGTTGCCGATCTCGACCAGCCCGGCACGTTCCAGCGTGATGAGCGCCTCGCGAATCGCCGGGCGGCCGACGCCGAAGGCCGTCTGCAGCTCGCGTTCGGGGGGCAGGCGCTGGCCGGGCTTGAGCTTGCCCGACAGGATAAGCCCTTCGAGATGCTCGGCAACGTGCTCGAACAGCTTCCGGCGTTCGATCTGGATTGGTTCTACCATCGACCTTTCATACCATCATGCTTGACAGCCATGAGACATGACGACAACGTAAGGCGAAATGGACAGTCTGGCAATCGGGCAGGCTGGACATCACGGGGAGGGGGGACGACCGATGCGGATCGCCATTCTGGGCGGTGCGGGGGCCATGGGGGGCATCTTCGGGGCCTACCTGTCGCGCGCGGGCCACGACACCACGCTGGTCGACGTGTCCCGCCTCGCCATCGACGCGATCAACCGCGACGGGCTGGCGGTCGAGGAGAAGGACGGCAGCACCCCCGTCTTCCCGATCCGCGCGACCGACGATCCGGCCTCGGTCGGGCCGGTGGACCTGATCGTCAACTTCGTCAAGTGCTACCACACCGCCGCCGCCATCACCGCGGCCGGGCCGATGATCGGCGAGCGGACCGCGATCCTGTCCTTGCAGAACGGCTGGGGCAACGTCGACCGGATCGCCGCGATCGCGGGCCGCGACCGCGTGCTCGTGGGGCTGACCTACCACGGCGGCACGCTGCTCGGCCCCGGGCGGGTGAAGCATCCCGGCACCGGCATGACCTTCCTGGGCGAGCTTGACGGCTCGGTCACGCCGCGGCTGCAGGCGGTGGAGGCGGCGCTGCGCAGCGCGGGGTTCGACACCACGGTCAGCCCGCGCATCCTCGATGAGGTGTGGAAGAAGCTCGCGCTCAACTGCTGCACGCTGCCGACCTCGGCGCTGTTGCGGTTCTTCGCGCATGAGCTCGTCGCCTATCCGGCGGCGAAGGCGCAGATGGAGGCGATCCTGGCCGAGGTCGTGGCGGTGGCGCGGGCCAAGGGCATCGCGCTCGACTACCAGGAACGCTGGGCGGCGATCACGGGCCTGCTGGAGAAGGCCATCGGCGGCAAGGCGTCGATGCTGCAGGACGTGGAGGCAGGCCGGCAGACCGAGATCGAGGTCATCAACGGTGCCATCGCGGCGGCGGGGCGCGAGGCGGGGGTGGCCACGCCGGTCAACGACACGATGGTCGCGCTGGTGACGGCGCTGCAGGCCAAGTACCTGGCGGAACGGGCCGCGTGATGGGCCGGCTGGCGGGGAAGGTCGCGATCGTGACCGGGGCCGCCGGGGCGATCGGCGCGGCCATCGCGGTGGCCTTCGCGCGCGAAGGGGCGCGGGTCGCGGTGCTCGACCGCGACGGCGCGGGGGCGGGGCGGGTCGCCGCGGGGCTGCCGGGCGCTGTCGCCGTCACCTGCGACGTGGCGAGCGCCGGCTCCGTCCGCGCCGCCGTGGCCGAGGCAACCGCGGCGCTCGGTCCCTGCACGGTGCTGGTGAACAACGCGGGCATCTCGATCACCGGCGGGGTCGAGGCGATCGGCGAGGCCGACTGGGACCTGACCTTCGCGGTCAACGTCAAGTCGGTCTACCTGATGTCGCGCGAGGTGATCCCGGCGATGCGCGCCGCGGGCGGCGGGGCGATCGTCAACATCGCCAGCGAAAGCGCCTTCATCGGCTTTGCCATGCACCCGGCCTACTGCGCGTCGAAGGCCGCGATGGTGCAGCTGTCGCGGTCGATGGCGACGGGACTTGCGCCCGACCGCATCCGCGTCAACGCGCTGTGCCCCGGCACGATCGACACGCCGCTCTACCGCGGGTTCCTGGCGCAGCAGGCCGATCCGCAAGCGGTCCATGCCGAGGTGGTGCGGATGCACCCGCTGGGCCTGGGGTCGCCCGAGGACATCGCGCACGCGGCGGTCTACCTGGCGGCGGACGAAAGCCGCTATGCCACGGGGGCCGCCTTCCTGGTCGACGGGGGGGCGACGGCGGCATGACGCGGCTGGTGGTCACCGGGCTGGGCAAGGCGTTCCCCGGGGTGCGGGCGCTCGACGGCGTGGGGCTGACCGTCCGGCCGGGCGAGATCCACGCGCTTTTGGGCGAGAACGGGGCGGGGAAGTCGACGCTCGGCAAGATCGTGGCCGGGGTCTACACCGCGGACGAGGGGACGGTGGCGCTCGATGGCCGGGTGCTGGGGCGGATCGACGAACGCGACGCGCATGACGCGGGCATCGGGATCGTGCACCAGGAGGGGAGTCTCGTCGGGCAGCTTTCGGTGGCCGAGAACGTCTTTGCCGGCCGCCAGCCCAAGGGCCGCTTCGGGCGGATCGACCGGCGGGCGATGAACGCGCAGGCGGCGGCGCTGATCGCGCGGCTGGGCGTCGCCATCGACCCGCGCCGCTGGGTCGCCGACCTGTCGCCCGCCGAGGCGCAGGTGGTCGAGATCGCCAAGTGCCTGAGCCGCGACCTGAAGGTCCTGATCCTGGACGAACCCACCGCCGCGCTGACCCTGACGGAAAGCGAGAAGCTCTTCGACATCGTCCGCACGCTGGCGCGCGGCGGGGTGTCGGTCGTCTATGTCAGCCACCGGCTGGCCGAGATCTTCGCGCTGTGCCACCGCGTCACGGTGCTGAAGGACGGTCGCCTGGTCGGCACCGAGGACGTGGCGGCGGTGGCCCCGCAGGACCTGATCCGCATGATGGTCGGCCGCGAGGTGCGGCTCGATCGCGCGGCCACGCGCGGCGCGCCGGGCGCGGTGGTGCTGGAGGCGCGGGGCGTCGCCGCCCCGCCCGCCGTCCGCGACATGTCGCTGACTGTCAGGGCGGGCGAGATCGTCTGCCTCGCCGGCCTGATCGGCGCCGGTCGGTCGGACTTCTGCGAGGCCGTCTTCGGCCTGCGCCGGATCACCGCGGGGCAGGTGGCCCTGCACGGCGCGCCCTTCCGCGCCCGCGAGCCGGTCGAGGCGATCCGCGCGGGCATCGGCATGGTGCCCGAGGACCGCAAGCACGCGGGGCTTTTCCTCGACATGAGCCTGCGCGACAACCTGACGGTCGCCATCGCGGGGCGGCTGACCCAGGGCCTGCGCGCCTCGCGCCCCAAGGCCGAGGCGGTGACGCGGCGGTTCATCGACGAGCTGAAGATCGCGACCCCTTCCGCCGACCAGGTGGTCGGCAACCTGTCGGGCGGCAACCAGCAGAAGGTGCTGATCGCCAAGTGGCTGGCGACCGACCCGCGGCTCCTGATCGTGGACGAACCCACGCGCGGCGTCGACGTCGGCGCGCGGGCCGAGATCTACCGCCTGCTGCGCAGCCTCGCCGACCGCGGCGTCGCGCTGGTCGTGGTGTCGTCGGACCTGCCCGAGGTGCTGGCGCTCGCCGACCGGATCGTCGTGATGGCCGACGGCCAGCTTGCGGGCGAATTGCCGGGCGAGGGCGCGACCGAAGAGGCGATCCTGCGGCTCGCCACCCGCTTCACCACCCTGCCCAAGGCCGCGCCGGAAAGGATGTCCGCATGACCGACACCACCATCGCCCGTCCGGCCGCGTCCGCGGGTTCAAGGACGCTGCGGCTGCTCGCCAACTCGCGCGAGCTGACGCTGGGCATCCTGGTCGTGATCCTGGTGATCGCGATGTCCATCGTCTATCCGCAGAACTTCCCCACCGCGGCCAACCTGCGCGCGGTGTTCCTGAACCTCGCCCCGGTCGGCATCCTGGTCTGCGGGATGATGCTCCTGATGATCGCGGGCACGTTCGACCTGTCCTGCGGATCGACCCTGGCGCTGGCCGGGGTCTGGGCGGGGGTGGTCATCGGCTGGTGGGGGATGGACCCGGTGACGGGGTCGCTGGTCGGCATCGCGGTCGGCGCGCTGGCGGGGCTGGTCAACGGGCTGATCGTGACGCGGGTGGGGATCAACGCGCTGATCGCGACGCTGGCCACCATGGCCATCTACCGCGGGCTGACCTACGTCACCGCGGGCACCGGCGTGACCCCGATCTCGGACGCCTTCGCCGATTTCGGCCGCATCACCGACCCCGTGTTCGGCCTGGCCGCGCTGTTCTGGGTGATGCTGCTGATCGCCCTCGTCATGGGTTTCCTGATCGCGCAGACGCCGTTCTTCCGGCAGTACTACTTCATCGGCGGCAACGCCCGGGCGGCCAAGCTGTCGGGCATCCGCGTCGACCGGCTGACGCTTCTCGGCTTCGTGCTGATGGGCATCCTGTCGGCCATCGCGGGGGTGCTCTATGCCGCGCGGCTGAACTCGGCCGTCGTCAACGCGGGCGTGGGGATCGAACTCAAGGTCATCACCGCGACGGTCCTCGGCGGGGCGAGCCTGAAGGGCGGCGAGGGGCGCATCCTGGGCGGCATCCTGGGCGTGGTGTTCATCGCGCTGGTCGAGAACGCCATGATCATCAACCGCGTGGGCGTGTTCTGGCAGGGCATCGTGATCGGCATCGTCTTGCTGCTGGCCGTGTCGCTCGACCGCTTCAAGGGCAACCAGCGCGCCTGATCCTTTCGACCCCGGGCCACCGGCCCGGTCCGTGACGTGCAACCGCTTCGAGGGAGGAACCGATGAAGCACCTGACGAAAGTGGCCGCCGTCCTGCTGGCCCTTGGCGCGAGCCTGGGACCGGTGGCGGCGCAGGAATCCGAGTTCGGGCCTGCCGACGCCACCGACACCTACTACTGGATCTCGAACAAGGCGAACCTGCCCCTGTTCGTGCAATACGACTACGTCGGCATGAAGAAGGTGGCCGAGGAGCTGGGCGTCAAGGTCATCGTCGCGGGCCCCACCGACTTCGACCTGCCCGGGTTCATCTCGGCGGTGGACCAGGTCTGCGCGCAGAACCCCTCGGGCGTGGCGGTGGTGGGCGGCTGGGACCCGTCGCTGACCGAACCCGTGAAGCGCTGCCTCGAGGCCGGGGTGCCGACGGTCGTGGTCGACGGCGACCTGCCCGACAGCGGGCGGCTCGCCTACATCGGCACGATCTGGACGCAGGTGGGCGTGTCGCAGGCCAGGAAGATGATGGAGGAACTGCCCGACGGCGGCGACATCGCGATGATGTCGATCATCAACGCGGGCAACATGCGCGAGGCGGTCGCGGGCTTCCAGGCCTACCTGCAGGCCAACGGCGGCGGGAAATACAACATCGTCGCCAACGAGGACGACGGCGGCGACGCGCAGAAGGCCGCGCAGGTGACCGCCGCGCTGCTGGCCGCCTACCCGAACCTGAAGGGCATCGCGGGCTTCGACAGCGAAAGCGGCGCGGGCATCGTCACCGCCCTGCGCGAGGCGGGCAAGAACCCCGGCGACATCAAGGTCACCGCGATGGAGCAGACGCCCGACTTCTTCAAGACCGCGCAGGAGGGCTGGGTCCAGGGCATCATCGTGCAGAACCGCGAGCTCTTCATCTATTACTCGATCAAGATGCTGCACGACTACCGCACCAACGGGCTGAGGACCGCGGGGCTCGACGGCGCCAACGGCGGCCGGCCGATCCCCGACACGATCGACACGGGCGTCGCGGTCATCACCGCCGACAACGTGGCGGGCGTGCTGACCGCGCTCGGCGTGCAGTAGCCCCCCCGTGGGCCGCGCCGGATGCTCCCCCGGCGCGGTCCCGTCCCCCTTCCCCGAAAGCCCTGCCATGCCGCACCCCCACACCCGCATCCGCTTTCACGGCGTCGCGGCCTACGAGATCGTGACCCGCGCGGGCCTGCGCATCCTGTGCGACCCCTTCCTCGACGACAACCCGGGCGCCGCCTGCCGGTCGACCGACTTCGACCGCGTGGACCTGGTGGTGGTCAGCCATGCCGCGGTCGACCACCTGGGCGATACCGACAGGATCGCCGCCCGCTACGGCTGCCCCGTCGTCTGCGGCGGCGAGGTCAAGGCCTGGCTGATCGACCGCGGCATCCCGGCCGAGCAGGTCCGCGCGACCACCTGGGGCATCCGCGTCCGCGTCGCGGGGATCGAGATCCAGCCGCTCGAATGCCACCACTGGAGCCAGATCCGCCTGAAGGACGGCAGCTTCATCTCGGGCGTGCCGATGGCCTTCATCGTCTATGCCGACGAGGGCGTGCGCTTCTACCACTACGGCGACACCGCGCTGTTTTCCGACCTGAAGCTCCAGGCCGAGCTCTACCGGCCCAACATCGGCTGCATCGGCATCGGCAACCCGCGCGAGATCCTGCACCGCTTTCCCATGCCGGGCGAAATGCTGACGGCCGAGATGTCGCCCTACGAGGGGTTCCTCGCCGCGCAGTGGTTGGGGCTGCAGACGGTGCTGCCCTGCCATTACATCACGCTCGACGGCGACCCCGACGTGGCGGCCTACATGGCCCACCACGACGCCGCGGTCGCGCGGGGCGAGGCGGTGGGCGACACCGTGCTGCTGCGCGCGGGCGACTGGATCGCCTTCGGCCCCGACGGGCGGCGGGTGCGGGAATGAGGGCGCTAGTCTTTCCCGCCCCGGGCGCGGCGGAGCTGGCCGACCGGCCGCTGCCCGACCCGGGGCCGGGCGAGGTGCGGGTTGCGGTCGGGGCGGCGGGCCTCTGCGCCGGGGACCTCTATATCTACACCGGCAAGAACCCCTACGTCACCTTCCCCCGCATCGGCTGCCACGAGATCGCGGGCACGGTCGCGGCCCTCGGCCCCGGCGTCTCCGGCCCTCCGGTCGGGACCCGCGTGGTGGTGGAGCCCTTCATCGGCTGCGGGCACTGCTACCCCTGCCGGGTGGGCAAGCCCAACTGCTGCGCGAACCTCCAGATCATCGGGGTGCACCGCGACGGCGGCTTCGCCGAGCACCTGACCGCCCCCGCGACGCACCTGCACGAGGTCCCCGAGGGGCTGGGGATGGTCGAAGCGGCCTTCGCAGAACCCGTCGCCATCGGCGTGCAGGGCTGCAACCGGGGCGAGGTGGCGGCGGGCGACCGGGTGCTGATCCTGGGCGCGGGGCCGATCGGCCTCGCCGCGGCCGAGGTCGCGCGCGAACGCGGGGCCGAGGTCTGGGTGGCCGACCTGAACGACACGCGCCTGGCCATCGCCCGCGACCTGGGGGTGAAGACGCTGCCCGCCGGGCCGGGGCTGGGCGAGGCGGTCGCGGAGCTGACCGCGGGCGAGGGGATGCCGGTCGTGATGGAGGCGACCGGGGCGGTCGCGGCCATCGAGGCGACGGTCGGCCTCGTCGCCGCGGGCGGGCGGATCGTGATCCTGGGCCTCGTGCCCAAGGGCACGACCGTGGCCTTCCCCGGCCTCGACCTGACGCGCAATGAGGTCACGCTGCACGGCTCGCGCGCCTCGACCGGCTGCTTCCCCGAGGCGCTGCGGCTTCTTGCCGGGGGGCACATCGGATACCTGCGGATCGCCACCCGCATGGCCCTGGCCGAGGCGCCTGCCGCCTTCGCGCGCCTTTCCGCCGACCCCGCCGCCCATCACAAGATCATCTTCGCGCTGGAGACGCCATGAAACTGGTCACCTTTTCCCTGCCCGGCCGCGCCGGCGGGTCGCCCCAGGCGGGCGTGCTCGACGGCGACGCGGTCGCGAGCCTGACCGAGGCCGGGCTCGCCGCCGACCTGATGCAGGTGATCCGCGGCGGCCCCGCCCGGCTCGCCGCGATCCGCGAGGGCCTGCCCCGCGCCCCCCGCCACGCCTTGCGCGACGCCCGCCTGCACGCGCCGATCCGGCCCGGCAAGGCGCTGTGCTCCGGCATCAACTACCGCGCCCACGCGACCGAGAACCCCAACGCGAAGATGCCCGAAGAGCCCTTCTTCTTCGCCAAGCTGCCCTCGTCGGTGGTCGGCCCCGACACCCCCGTCGCCCGCCACCCGCGCGTCGCGCAGATGGACTACGAGGTGGAGTTCGCGGCCGTCATCGGCGCGGCCCTGCACCAGGCGACCGAGGATCAGGTGATGCCCGCCGTCTTCGGCTATACGCTCCTGAACGACCTGTCCGCGCGCGACGTGCAGTTCAAGGACGCGCAGATCACGCTCGGCAAGAACTTCGCGGGCTATGCGCCGATCGGTCCCTGCATCGTCACCGCCGACGCGCTCGACCCCGGCGACGTGCGGCTGACCACCCACGTCAACGGGACGAAGCTGCAGGACGGGCGCACCTCGGACTGGCTGTTCCCGCTGCCCCGCTTGATCGCCTTCCTGTCGGGCGTCATGCCGCTGGAGCCGGGCGACATCGTGACCACCGGCACGCCCGCCGGGGTGGGGGTGTTCCGCAACCCGCAGGTGTTCCTTTCCCCCGGCGACGTGGTCGAGATCGCGGCCGAGGGGATCGGCACGCTGCGCACGCCGATCGTCGCGGGCTGATGTTCGGGCTGACGGTCGCGTTCCGCCTGCACCCGGGCACCGCCACGCGGTTCCTGCCGCTGGTGCGGGCGAACGCCGCGGCCTCGTTCGCGGAGCCGGGCTGCCTGCGCTTTGACGTATTGGTGCCCGAGGACGGCAGGGACGCCGTATTCCTGCACGAAATCTACACCGACGCCGCCGCCTTCGACCTGCACCTGGCCACCCCGCACTTCGCGGCCTTCGATGCGGCGACGCGCGCGATGGTCGCGGCGAAGGACGTCCGGCGCTGGCGGGTGGAGTGGTACAGCCTCCCCGGCTCGAACGGGGGACCCCCAGATCCACAATCTGGTGCTCTAACCAACTGAGCTAAGGCTGCACGCGAGGGGCGGGATAGCGCCGCGGGGGGGCGATTGCAAGGGTTGCCTGCGCGGCGCGGGCGGGCTAGCAGGCGCGCATGGGCAAGGATGAGGACGTGGGGGGCGAGCTGCGGATCGGGCCGACCGACCGCGGCATGGTGCGCATCCACGTCATCGCCGACGACGGGGCCGACGTGCCGCTCGACTTCGACCCCGAAGAGGCGCTGGCCATCGCCGAGGAGCTGCGCGCGGCGGCCGAGGCGGCGCAGGGCATGGCTAGACCCAGGGGACGGCGCTGAAGCCGGGGTCGCGCAGCGCCTGCAGGCGGCTGGCGGCGTGGCGGGCGAACCTCTGCACCATCAGCTTGCGCCGGGCGGGCGCGAGCGGGGTTTCCGGCCCCATCCGCTGCACCTCGCCGTCGAAGGCGTCGGCCAGGATCAGGCCGGTGCCGTCGGGCAGGATCCCGGCCGGGAAATCGGCATCGACCGCCCAGAAGAAGCGGTCGCACCATTCGAGGTAGCCCTGCCACTTGCGGTCGCTGCGGAAGTCGGCCAGTCCCGACTTGCATTCGACGATCCAGACCTCGCCCCGCGGCCCCAGCGCCAGCACGTCGACGCGCAGGCCCGGGGCCGGAACCAGCTCGTCCACGCAGGCGAAATCGAGCGCGCGCAGCGCGCGCATCACCCCGCGCTGCAGGCGCTGGCCGGGCAGGGCGGGAAGCTGCGGGTCGGCGTTCATGCGCAGAGCATGAACGAAATGTGAACGCCGTGCAAGCGGGCGCGAAATCGGCGGGGCGCTGCGACGCGACGCATTGACCCGGCACGGCGATCGGGGGAGCCCTTCCCCGAACGTCACGCCCAGGGGGACAGATGCTGATCCGCGACCACATGGCCCAGTCGGGTGCCACCCTGTTCCGCTGGCGGAGCTACGTGCTGCTGGCCTTCGTGCCGGCCCTGGTCTGGGCCGGGATGCAGGGCGAGCCGGTCGAGGCCATGGTGGGCGAGACCCTGGGCGGGACCTTCGAGTTTATCGCGGTGGCGCTGGTGGTGCTGGGCCAGGCGGGCCGCATCCTGACCGTGGGCTTCGTGCCCGCGGGCACCTCGGGGCGCAACACGGCGGGGCAGAAGGCGGCCCGGCTGAACACCACCGGGGTCTATTCCGTGGTGCGCAACCCGCTGTATCTGTTCAACTGCGTGATGTATCTGGGCGTCGTCCTCTATGCGCAGAGCCTGGTGCTGGCGCTGGTCTTCGTGCTCGTGCTGATCCCCTACTACGAGCGGATCATCGCCGCCGAGGAGCGGTTCCTGACCGACAGCTTCGGGGCCGACTACACCGTCTGGGCCGCGCGGACGCCGGCCTTCATCCCCCGGCTGCGCGGCTGGGTGCCACCGGACATGCCGTTTTCCTGGCGCACGGTGGTCCGGCGCGAACACGCCAGCGTCTTCGGCGCGGTCGTCGTCCTGTACCTCATCACCGTCGCGCAGAACTGGGCGGAAGTCGAGCCGATGGGCTGGCTGCACGCCGCGATGGCCGCGGTGGCGGCGGTCGAGGTCCTGTGCATCTGGCTGAAGAAGCGCACGCGCCTGCTGGATGTCGCGGGCCGGTAGCCCTTGCGGGCGGCGGCCCGGGGGCCTACCTCTGCCCATGGCGGGTGCTGCTCTTCGCGTGTGGGGCCATTTTTCCAGTGGCCGATAATCACTCCTGAGGGGGCTGGCTCTGCCGGGATCCTGGTCCCGGTATCTGGTCCCCACCTGACACGTCAGGCTCTCGGGAAACTTCACGCCCCCACGGTCGCTGCGGGCCCGCCGCCCGGCCTTCCCCGATGCAGAAAGGGGGGCGAGTCCCCGCCCCCCTTCCGCCGATACGTCCCGTGGTCCTGGCGAGGGGTCAGAACCCGTAGACGATGGACACGCCCAGACGGTTGTCCGAACGGATGTCGCGCGCCTCGTTGTAGTCGGTCAGGTAGCTGATCCGCGCGGTCAGCGCGTCGGTCGCCTGGAAGCTGACGCCGAGGTCGTTGTTCACCCGCAGCGTGCCGCTCGAGTTCAGCACGTCGGTGTCGTTCGTCATGAAGACGGTCGGCGTGAAGCGGTAGTAGAAGCGCGAGCTTGCGATGGCCCCCGCGTCGGTCTCGCTTTCATTGATGCCGTTCTTCAGGTAGCTGATCCCGGCACCCGCCTGCACGCGCCAGGCGACATCTTCGGTGTTGATGATCCGATAGCCCGGACCGACCCCCAGGAAGGCGTCGGTGCGGATGTCGCCCGCCGTGTCGGCCAGCCCGTCGGTCACCGCACGGCCCAGGATGAAGGCGTAGAAGCGGTCGTTGAAGTAGTAGTTCGCGTCGTAGACGACCAGCGTGTCTTCCTTCGTCTTGGCATCTCCGTCCTCGGCGAAGTCGATGGCGAAGCCGAGCGTCTGGACCCACGGGCCCGCAGCGTAGCGCAGCCGCGCCCCGACGCTGAGTTCCTGCGATTCGTTGTTGCCCGTCTGGCCCGCGTAGGACAGCGAGGCCGAGCCCGAGAAGCCCTGCTGGGCGTCGGGGTTGCCGAAGCGCAGGTCATCGTTGGCCTCGGCGATGTCGTCGTCGGCAAGCTCGCGGATGTCGTCGAGCCGGTCGTTCAGGTCGTCGATGCCGGTGATCGTCGTCTGCGCGAAGGCGCCGCCCGCCGCGAGCGCGAGCCAGCCGGCCCCGGCGAGAGCAAGGGTTTTCGTCATGAGCAGTCCTTTCCATGTGGCCGGCCGGGCCATGTCGTCGCCCGCCCGCGGCATGGGCAGAGAACGGGGCTTCCGGGGCCATGTTCCTGGCCTTTCAGCCGGGCGGAAAACTGCGGCGGAATTGCAACACCAGACCGCCCGGGCCGCGGAGTTCCAGCATCGTTCCCGTGACCTCGGCCCGTGTCGCCCGGGTCAGCGCGGCGATGAAGGCGGCCTCGGCGTTGCCCTGCGGGCAGGGCGCGTCACGCAGGCGGAGCGGCCCGAACTCCCACCCCGGCGGCCAGCGCGTCAGCGTGCCGGCAAAGCGGTTGCACGGGGTGCGGCCGAGCACGAGGCCGGTCGGGCGGATGTCCAGGGTGGCGGTGGCGGGGAAGGCCACGCCGTCGATCGCCGCGAGCCGCCAGTCGTATGCGGTGAAGGCGGGCGCCACCCGGTCGGGCACGCCGCAGGCCGCAAGCAGGATCGGGACGCATATCCACCGCATGACCCGCGTGATGCCACGGCGCGCGTGAAGCCGCGGTTAACGGCTCAGGCAAAGGCCTCGGGCCGCGCCTCGCGCGCCATGTGGTCGAGCACGGCGTTGACGAACTTCGGCTCGCGCCCGTCGGGGAAGAAGGCCTTGGCGACATCGACGTATTCGGTGATCGCGACCCTCGGCGGGGTGTCGGCGGCCACGAGCTCCGCCCCGCAGGCGCGGAACAGCGCGCGCAGCACCGGGTCGATCCGGTCGATGGGCCAGGCCGCGACCAGCGCGCGGTCGGTCATCCGGTCGATTTTCGCCTGCCAGTTCACGGCATCGCCCACCACCTTGCGGAAATGGCCCGCGTCGCCTTCGGCGAAGGCGCCTTCCTCGTAGGTCGCGCCGAAGCGGTGGGTCTCGAACTCGGCCGCGACGCCCTCGACCGTCTGGCCCGAGCTTTCCATCTGGAACAGCGCCTGCACGGCGTAAAGCCGCGCGGCCGACCGCATCTGGCGCTTGTCCGGCTTCACGGGCGGAACCCGATGCCCTGCGGCGCGCGCGCCCAGCGGCGCGACAGCGCCACGAGATGCAGCGCCGCCGCCGCCGCCCCGCCGCCCTTGTCGCCCCGCGCGGGATCGGCCCGCACCTCCGCCTGGCCCAGGTTCTCCACCGTCAGGATGCCGTTGCCGATGCAGGCCCCCTGCAGGCCCAGAAGGCTCAGCGCGCGGCTCGAGTCGTTGCAGACGGTGTCGTAATGCGTGGTCTCCCCCCGCACCACGCAGCCGAGCGCCGCGTAGCCGTCGAACTTCGCCAGCCGCTCGGCCATGGCGATGGCGGTTGGGATTTCCAGCGCGCCGGGGACCTCCACCACCTCGACCTCGGCCCCCGCGTGGGCGGCCGTGGCGCGGGCCCCCGCGACCAGGGCGTCGGCGATGGCACGGTAGTAGGGCGCGACGACGAGGAGCAGCCGCACGGGGCGGTCGAAGGCGGGCAGCGGCAGGGCGTGGTGGAGCTCGGCCTCGGCCATGGTCAGCTCTCCGTGATCGCGTGGGTGCCGGTGATGGTCAGGCCGTAGGCTTCCAGCCCCACGACCCTGGGCTGGCGGCTGTTCGTGACGAGCGTGATCCGCGACAGGCCCAGCGCCGACAGGATCTGCGCGCCGATCCCGTATTGCCGCAGCGTCTGCGGCGAATGCTCGCCCGCGCCGACCATCTTCATCGTGGTGTCGCGCAGCAGGACCACGACCCCCCGCCCTTCGGCCGCGATGGTCCGCATCGCGCGGGGCAGGTCGCCCCCGCCGATCCCCAGCACGTCCTCGAGCGGGTTCAGCGCATGGATCCGCACCAGCACCGGGTCGCGTGTGGTGATGTCGCCCTTCGACAGCACGACGTGCTCGGCCCCCTGGATGTCGTCGGCGAAGACGCGCATCAGCCAGTCGCCGCCGTGCACGGAATGCACCGCGCGCACGGCCTTTTCGTTCACCAGGTTGTCGTGCCGGCGCCGGTAGGCGATCAGGTCGCTGATCGTGCCGACGCGCAGCGCGTGGCGCTGGGCGAAGGCGATCAGGTCGGGCAGCCGCGCCATCGTGCCGTCGTCGTTCATGATCTCGCAGATCACGCCCGAGGGGTTCAGCCCGGCCAGCCGGGCGATGTCCACCGCCGCCTCGGTATGCCCGGCCCGCACCAGCACGCCGCCGTCCTTGGCCTTCAGCGGGAAGATGTGGCCGGGCGTGGCGATGTCGGCCGCGCCCCGCGTCGGGTCGATCGCCACGCTGACCGTCAGCGCCCGGTCGGCCGCGCTGATGCCCGTCGTCACCCCTTCGCGCGCCTCGATCGACAGGGTGAAGGCGGTCTCGTGCCGGCTGGAGTTCTTGGGGCTCATCAAGGGCAGCCCCAGCGCGTCGATCCGCGCCCCCGGCAGCGCGAGGCAGATCAGCCCCCGCCCGTGCGTCGCCATGAAGTTGATCGCGGCGGGCGTGCACATCTGCGCCGGGATCACGAGGTCGCCCTCGTTCTCGCGGTCCTCGTGGTCGACGAGGATGAACATCCGCCCGTTGCGGGCATCCTCGATGATGTCCTCGGTGGTGCTGATCGCGTCGGAGAAGTCGGTCATGCGCGGGGGTGTAGCGCGGGGGAAAGGGAAGGGCCAGAGGGTGCTCAGGCGACGAAGAACCCGTCCGCCGACACATAGCCCGCCAGCCGGCCGGGGGCGACCCAGGCGGCCTCCATCCCGTGGTCCCCGACCAGCACCGCGCGGTCGGGCGGGCAGGGCAGGGCGGCCTGCAGGGCCGCTGGCTGGGCCGAAGGGCGCGAGCCAGGCGGGGGCGAGGTGGGTGGCGGCGCGCATCCCCTGTGCGCCCCCCACCATCGCGGCCGGGGTCAGGGATGGGTGGCGAGGCCGATGCGGGCAGCCTGCCGCCCCGCGAGCTTCGCCGCCCGGTCGGCGGGCAGGCCGGGCGACAGCGCCGCCCGGCAAAGCGCGTTGGAGGAGAAGAGGAAGGCCACCACGTCATGCCCGGTGGCGGCACGAACCGAGGCGCAGGTTATGTAGTCGAGGCCGAGCTCCCTGCGCGCGGCGGACGCGGCCGCGCAGGATCTCGATCGGCAGGGTGGGCAGGAGCCTGTCGCGGGCGGCGGTCTAGCAAGGGGTGCGTCAGGCCACGCCTGCGTCCATCGCGGGGCCGTTGGAGTGGCCGGGGCCGGGCGCGGGCGCTCCTTTGCCGCAGAAGGGATGGGGGAGAGGGCGTCTCACCGCCCCCAGTCGCGCAGCCGCGCGACGTAGCGGGCCATCGTGTCGACCTCGAGGTTCACGGGGTCGCCCGGGGCGACCGTGGACCAGGTGGTGACGGCGCGGGTGTGGGGGATCAGGTTCACGTCGAACTCCGCCCCCCGCACGCCGTTGACGGTCAGCGAGGTGCCGTTCAGCGCGACCGAGCCCTTGGCCGCGATGAACCCCGCCAGCGCGTCGGGCGCGCGGAAGCTGACGCGCAAGGAGTCACCCTCGGCGGCGGTCGCGATGACCTGCGCCAGCCCGTCGACATGACCCGAGACGATGTGCCCGCCGAGCTCGTCGCCCACCCGCAGCGCGCGTTCGAGGTTCACCCGCGTGCCGACCCGCCAGCGGCCGAGCGTCGTCCGCGCCAGCGTCTCGCCGCTCGCCTGCACGTCGAACCAGCCGCGCGGGGCGGAGCCGGTGGCGATCACGGTCAGGCAGACGCCCGCGCAGGCGATCGAGGCGCCGGTGTCGATGCGCGAGACGTCGTAGGCGGTGGCGATGCGCAGGCGCAGGTCGCCTTCGGGAAACAGGGCGATGACCTCGCCCACGTCGGTGACGATGCCGGTGAACATGGCCTGCGTGTAGCCCACCGGGGCGGCCGCCGCAATTCGGCCCGCATCGCCCGTTAACGCCGGAGCAGCCTTTGCCCTTTACGCCTGCCCGACCGCTGCCAGTATCGCGCCCATGACGCTTGCCCCCTCGATCCACGCCGACCGCCGGTTCCTGTTCCTGCAGGGGCCGCACGGGCCGTTCTTCCACGCGCTGGGCCGGATGCTGCAGGCGGCGGGCGCGCAGGTCTGGCGGGTGGGCTTCAACCGCGGCGACCGGGCCTTCTGGCCGACCACCGCGACCTACATCCCCTATCGCGGCGCCGCCGCCGACTGGCCCGCCACGGTCGCCGCGCTGATCGACGCCCGCGGGATCACCGACCTCGTGCTTTACGGCGACACCCGGCCCGTCCACGCCACCGCCGTGGCCGCCGCCCGCGCCCGGGGCCTGACTGTCCACGTCTTCGAGGAAGGCTACCTGCGCCCCTACTGGGTGACCTACGAACGCGGCGGCACCAACGGCCATTCGCGGCTGATGCGCCTGTCGGTCGCCGACATGCGCGCCGCGCTGGAGAAGGCCGACATGGAGCTGCCCGACGCCCCCGCCCGCTGGGGCGACATGCGCCAGCACATGTTCTGGGGGGCGCTCTACCACTGGTTCGTGCTGGCCGGCTTCTGGGACTACCGCGACTTCCGCCCGCATCGCGCGCTGACCGTGGGGCAGGAGTTCTGGCTTTACTGCAAGCGGCTGGTGCTGATGCCGGTCCACCGCGCCGAACGCACGCTCGCCACGCTGCGCATCAAGCACGGCGGCTATCCCTACCACCTGGTGATCCTGCAGCTTGAGCACGACGCGAGCTTCCAGGCGCATTCGCCGTTCCGCACCATGGCGGACTTCCTGTCGGTCGTGATCGACGGCTTCGCCCGCGGCGCGCCGCCGCACCACCGGCTGGTGTTCAAGGCCCACCCGCTCGAGGACGGCCGCGTGCCGGTGCAGGCCGAGATCCGGCGGCTCGCCCGGACGGCGGGGGTCTGGGGGCGGGTGCACTTCGTGCGCGGCGGCAAGCTCGCGGCGCTCTTGAACCACGCGCGCTCGGCGATCACGGTCAATTCGACGGCCGGCCAGCAGGTGCTGTGGCGGGGGCTGCCGCTGAAGGTCTTCGGCGAGGCGGTCTATGCCAAGCCCGAGTTCGTCAGCACGCAGGCGCTGCCCGATTTCCTGGCGCGCCCCGACCGCCCCGACGGCCGCGCCTACCGCGACTACCGCCACTACCTGCTGGAAACGAGCCAGATCCCCGGCGGCTTCTACAGCGCGCGCGGACGGCGCGAGCTTCTGCGGCAGGTCGTCGACATGATCCTGTCACCCGACGATCCCTACGACTCGCTGTCGCTCGGCCGTGCGGCACCCCGGCAACAGTTGACGATCGTGACGTGAATGCTTTTGCCAGAAGGCACGCGTTTCTGTAGGCTTGCCCGCAAAACCTGAGGCATACCCGGAAGAAGGGGCCCGAGCAGTGACAGGATTCTCCCCGAAAGGGGCCAGGACGCTGGCCCTGATGGTGATCGTTGCGTCGGTGGCCGGCTGCGGCCTGCCGCGCCCCGGACCCACGAAAGGCGAAATCTTCGACGGTTCGGTGCTGAACGGGGGCGATGCCTTCGTCGTGTCGGTCGACAGCCGCGTCACGCGCGCCACGGCGGTCACGCCGGCCTTCGGGTTCTCGCAGGCCTTCCTGGACGCAGGCCTGGTGGGGTCGGATGCGATCAACCCCGGGGACTCGCTGGTCATCACCGTGTTCGAGAACGTCCGCGACGACCCGCTTCTGGGCAACACCGGCCAGCGGGTCTCGGCGCTCGACAACGTGCAGGTGGACGGCCAGGGCTTCATCTTCATCCCCTATGCGGGCCGCGTCCGCGCCGCGGGCAACACGCCCGACGGCCTGCGCCAGGCCATCACGCGCCTGCTGGATGCGCAGACGCCCGACCCGCAGGTGACGGTGCAGCGCGCGGCGGGGGACGGATCGACCGTCACCGTCTCGGGCGGGGTGGGCGCGCAGGGGGTCTACGCCATCGAACGGCCGACCCGCACGCTGAGCCAGATGCTCGCCCGCGCGGGCGGCGTCGCGATCGAGCCCGCGGTCGCGCTGGTCCGCGTGACGCGCGGCAGCCAGACGGGCAAGGTCTGGCTGCAGGACCTGTATCAGAACCCTGGCGTCGACATCGCGCTGCGCCCGGGCGACCAGATCGTGGTGGAGCGCGACACGCGCGCCTTCACCGTGCTGGGAGCCACCGGCACGCAGAACCGCGTGCCCTTCGAGACTCAGACGCTGTCGGCGATCGAGGCCATCGCGAGCGTCGGCGGACTGGCATCGGCGCTGGCCGACCCCACCGGCGTCTTCGTCTTCCGCAACGAACCGGAGGCCATCGCCCGACAGGTCCTGGGCCGGTCCGACCTGACGGGCGACCAGCGCATGGTCTACGTGCTCGACCTGACGCAGCCGACCGGCATGTTCGAGGCGCGCGATTTCGTCATCCGCGACGGCGACACGCTGTATGTGACCGAGGCACCCTTCGTGCAGTGGCAGAAGACGCTGTCGGCGATCACCGGCACCGCGACCGCGGCCGGATCGGTGGCGACCACGGCCGGATCGGTGGCGACCACGGCCGGCGGCTGAGATGGAGGTGGCCGGGGATCTGCCCCGGCGCCTCTGCGTCTATTCCGGCGGCTTCCTGCGCGACCGCCGCGTCCGGCGGATCATGGAGCTGGCCGGGCACCGCCTGGCGGTCGGCTGGCCGGGGCCGGGTGACGGCGTCGCCGTCTGGGGCCGGTCGTCCCGCGCCTGGCGCGGCGAGGCGGTGGCGCGCCGCGCGGGCGTGCCGCTGCTGCGGGTCGAGGACGCCTTCCTCCGCTCGCTCCGTCCCGGCCGTGCAGGCGATCCGACGCTGGGGCTGATCCTCGACGGCGCGGGCGTCTTCTACGATGCGACGGCGCCGTCGCGCATCGCACGGGCGATCGCGGGCTTGCAGGATTCCGACATGGTGGTGCGGGCAGAGGCCGCGATGGCGCGGATCCGCAGCCTGCACTTGTCGAAATACAACATCCACGACCCTCTGCGGCCCGTGCCGGCCCCCGGCTACGTGCTCGTCGTCGACCAGACCCGGGGGGATGCCTCGATCCGCCACGGCGGGGCCTCGGCGGCGACCTTCGCGCAGATGCTCGCGGCCGCGCGCGCGGCGCATCCGGGCGCGCGGATCGTCGTCAAGACCCACCCCGAGACGGCGGCCGGGCTCCGCGCGGGCCATTTCGGGCCGCAGGACCGCGACGCCCGGACGGTGCTGCTGCCCGACCCGGTGTCGCCCTGGGCGCTGCTCGACGGGGCGGTGGCGGTGCATGCCGTCACCTCGCAGCTCGGCTGGGAGGCGGTGATGGCCGGGCACCGGCCGGTCATCTGGGGCCAGCCCTGGTATGCGGGCTGGGGCCTGACCGACGACCGGGCCCCGCCGCCGGGCCGCGGCATTCCGCGCAGCGCGGCGCAGCTCTTCGCGGCCGCCTGCATCGCGGCCGCCCTGTGGTACGACCCCTGCCGCGACCGGCTGTGCGAGGTCGAGGACGTGCTCGACCAGCTCGAGGCCTGCGTGCGCGTCTGGCGCGAGGACCGGCGGGGCCATGTCGCCGGGGGGATGCGGCTGTGGAAGCGCGGCTGGCTGCAGCAGGGCTTCGGGTCGGTCAGGCCGGTGTTGTTCCGCACGAGCCCGGACCGTGCCGCGGCGCTCGCGGCGCGCACGGGGCGCGGGGTGCTGGTCTGGGCCGGGAAGGAACCGCCGGGCCTCGCCGCCCCGCGCGTGCTGCGGGTGGAGGACGGGTTCCTGCGCTCGCGCGGGCTCGGCGCCGCGCTGGTGCCGCCGCTGTCGGTGGTGACCGACGACCTCGGCATCTACTACGACCCGACCCGCGAGAGCCGGCTCGAGCGGCTGGTCGCCGCCCCCCTGCCGCCCGGCGGCGCGGCGCGGGCGGCGCGGCTGCTCGCGGCGCTGACGGCGGCGGGCCTGTCGAAATACAACCTGCCGGGCACCCTGCCGCGACTGCCCGCGGGCCGCCGCATCCTCGTGCCGGGGCAGGTGGAGGACGACGCGAGCATCCTGCGCGGCGCGGGCGAGGTGCGCACGAACGCGGGCCTGCTCCGCGCGGTGCGGGCCGCGAACCCCGGCGCGGTGATCGTCTACAAGCCGCACCCCGATGTCGAGGCCGGTCTGCGGCAGGGCGCGGTCGATGCCGCGACGCTGGCGCTGGCCGACACGGTGGCGCGGCAGGCGGGCGCCGTCGCGCTGATCGACGCCTGCGACGAGGTCTGGACGATGACCTCGACGCTCGGCTTCGAGGCGCTCCTGCGGGGCAGGCCGGTGACGGTCCTCGGCGCGCCGTTCTACGCGGGCTGGGGCCTGACCACGGACCTCGGTCCGATCCCGCCGCGGCGCACCGCGCGGCCCGACCTGGTGGCGCTGGTCCACGCCGCGCTGATCGCCTACCCGCGCTACCGCGACCCCGTGAGCGGCCACCCCTGCCCGCCGGAGGTCGCGCTGGAGCGCCTCGCCTCGGGCGTCATCCCGCCCGCCGGACCGGGGACGCGGCTGCTCGCCAGGCTGCAAGGTGCCCTGGCGGGCCATGCGCACCTGTGGCGCTGACCCCCGTCCTTCATCTTCCCTGAAATATCCTCGGGGGTTCGGTGAACCGCGCGAAATTATTCTGCAACGGTGGACGCAATTATTTTGCAACGCAAGGAGTGCGATGCGCGGCTAGGGCGTTGATTTTGCGAGGGAAGTCGTGGGAGGGCGGGGTCCGCAGTCGGACCGGACCTTCGCCAATGGTAAGTGCTTGATTTTGCTCAACCGGCGAACATTGGCGAAGCGATTGGCGAAAGTCACTTTGGAGCGAAAAACTCTTCGAAGACGATCAGGTTCAGACACTGCGTCGGATCTTCGATGCCAGCTTCAGTCATACGCGCGGAGAGGTCGATCAGCGCATGCTCTAGCCCAACGGCCAGGCGCGGGGCAAGGAAACTGACCTTCGACAAGAACCTTGGGAAGTCGCCAACGTCATCCGCACTGCCCTTTATAAGTCGGACGAGGGCCAACGTCATCGCGGCATGTTCAACGGGCGACCATGAGCGGTCCAAGAGGTCAGGCGGGAAGGCCAGGACTTCCTTTGCCAAGCGCGCATAGCGTTCCGGCACAGTCCCACGCCGGCGCCAACTGGTCACGGTGCTTCGACCTAGCTTCAGTCGGGCCGCCAAGGCCTGATCCGTTGGCGCCCGAAACCTGCGCTTTAGCGCCTCAACAGTTTGATCAGCGTCTTCGCCCATAGCAGTTCCTTGACATGGCGCATTTCAACATGCAATGTTGCATTGCGCCCAAAGCCGGGCGCTAGGTGGCCCTGCATGTTGCACGTTGATACACCTTCGGAACGTCTTTTGAAAGAGGTTCGTGCGACCTTAGTAGCGCGGGGCACATCGCTCGCGGCGTTCTGTGTTTCACACGGCTTCGTCCGACAGTCCGTTACGACCGCCCTTTCAGGCACTCGGCGAGGGCCGAAAGCTCGCGCGCTGGCCGTGCTATTTCTGGCGAAGCTAAGGGCAACCGCAGAGTGACGATTGTCGCCCGCCAGCTGGTCTCTGCCGCCCAAGTAGCACATGCGTTTGGCGTGAGCGACCGCGCGGCTCAGCTGGCCTTCAAGAAGGCCTTGAACGGCGGACGTTGGCGAGGCTTTAGCCTACCGATTGCGTCGATCAGCGGCCAGCGTGGCGGCGCATCGGGCCAAGCGCTGGCACTCGACATTGACCTTGCCTCGCCTGCGCTTCGCCAGCTTCTAGGCTTCCCTGAAACCCCGCCTTCAACGACCGTTGAACGGCCCGCCAAGACCCGTCCCGAAGACCGGCAGGTCGCCATCGCCACCGACCGCCAGCGCATCATCGCCCCGATCCTCGGCATGCCGAAAGGGTCAGCTGCGCGCGCCGCGGCCTTCCGTCAGGCGGCCGGGGAACAGCATGTCATCGCCGGCCGGCTGAAGCGGATCAGCGAGCGGACCCTGCGGACCTGGTGCGACGGTGCCGACGCCGGCGGGGTCGCGGCGTTGATGCCTGCCGGCCGCGCCGACAAGGGCAAGCCGCGCGTCCAAGTCACCCGGACATGGTCGAGCCGTTGCGGATTGCCGGCCGACGTGCAGGCAGGCATCGAAAAGCAGCTTGAGGGGTTTGTCCGGTCGTGCCTGGCACAGGGCATGTCGGGGCGGCGCGCGGCTTTCGTGAGCGAGGCAGAGCTTCAGCGGTTGACCCGTGCGGCAGGCGTCGACCTTCCGACGGCCAAGCTGAAGCCGATGTGCAAGATCAGCGCGCATTGGATCCGACACTTCGGCGAAATGAAGGTGGTCGCTGCCTTCAACCGCGACCATCGGTCCTTCATCGAAAAGCACGACCACCACGTCAGACGCGGCCTCGCGGCGCGGCCGATGGATCTGCTGATCGGCGACGTGTGGAGCGTGGACGTGACGGTGGCGGACGCAGCCGCGCGGGACAGGTCAGGCATGGTGCCGATCAGCCTGTCGCTGATCGTGTGGATGGACGGGTCAAGCGGCTACGTCTGGGCCTATCCGGTCATCTGCGGCCCCGGCCAGGGCGTGACGCAGCGCGACGTCGTGAAGTCCCTGTGGGAGGTGCTGACCAGCCCGCACGGCGGGATGCCTGAAAACTTCATGATCGACAACGGCAGCGAGTTCGCCTTCCTGCATGACTGCATCACGCGCTTCGCCGCCTTGGCGAAGATGACGGGGCCGAAGGTCATCCGGTGCCGCGCCTACAGCCCGGAAGGGAAAGGGCGTCTCGAAGGGTGCTTCAACATCATCGGAAAGGGCTTCGTCAGTGCCCTGCCGGGCTACAATGGCGGCAACCCGCTGCGCGCGCGGATGGCCAAGCGCGGGGTGCCCGTCGCGTCCTACAAGCGCGGTCCCAACCAGTTGGTCGCCGATCTGGCAACGGCCGTCACACAATACAACGGGACGCCGCAGCACGGCGACCTGAAGGGCCAGTCGCCGAAGGGCACGCTCGAGGCGAAGATCGCAGACACCGGCCACCGCGCGCAGGTGCCCGACGAAGCGGCCTTCGACCTGATCTTCAGCCGCGAGGAACGCCGGGACGTGCGCAAGGGGGCCGTGACCATCGGCGGGCGGGTCTATTCCGCGCCGGTGCTGGCGGACATGATGGGCGAGAGGCAGGTGGCCTTCTGTGTGCCGCTGCGCGACCCGGATGCGCCTGTGGTGCTGTTGCGCGACGGCACCCTCCACCAGCTGCATGCCGACACCTTCGGTTCGACCGAGATTGCAGGGGCGCATCGCACGGCGGATATGCGCGGCCGTCAACGGGACGAGCTTGCGCGCCGTGCGGCGACGGCCACGCCCGGCGTGGACATTCAGGCGGCGCTGTCGGCGGCGGCTGACATGACACCGGTCGCGGCCAACCTGCCCGACGCCTGGACGCTGGCGGTCAGCGACCGCGCCGGCGTGTCCGGTGCCGTCATCACCGCCGCCGAAGCCGAAGCGGCCGAAATGGCCCGCGTCCGGGCGGAAGCGGAAGAATACCTCGCCGTGCTTGGCGAGGGGAGGCGAGGGGCCAGCGGTGGCAACCGCAACGGCCCCTCTTGTGCAACGTGACCTTCAAGGGGGCATCACACATGGACGTAGCTACCATTCCGACGGCGGTCGGATCAATCCTGCGCAGCGTCATCGACGACGTGATCGCCGGCGCGGGCCTTGCCATCCTGCGCGGGCCGGCGGGCATCGGAAAGACCTTCGCGCTCGACCGGATCACGGCCGAGCTGGAAGGGCGCGGCGTGGACGTGATCCGCGCGACGGCCTCGCCGGCGAACGGCGGGTCGATCAGCGCCTTCACGCGCACCGTGCTGTCGCAATACCGGATCGAAGCCGGATCGACGGCCGACGGGGTCGAGGCGCTGGACAGTCTGTTGCGGGGCTACCCGTTCCAGGACTTCGGCCGGAAGGTCGCATTTCTGGTGGACGAAGCGCAGGAGCTGAAGCCGGCAATCCTTGAGGTAATCCGGTCCCTCTGGGATCGTGGCACCCATGCGCGGCTTGGCCTGTCCAGCGGTCCGGCCTTCGGCTGCGCCTTGGTCGGTAACGAGATGTTCATGGGCAAGGGCGGCAACCTGCGGGTGGCGGGCTTCCGGCCGCTTCTGTCGCGGGTCACGCACAACGTGCGCCTGCCCGGCCCGGATAAGGCGGAAATCGCCGACCTGGCGAAGGCGCTCTTCCCCGGCCAGGCGGACCTGACGGCCGAGCTTGAGCAGCTGGGGGCGGTCGCGGGCAATCTGCGCGCACTTGACAGCGTGGCGCGGACGGCGCGGATCGCCGCCGGCGATAAGCCGGTGACGGTCGCGATGCTGCGGCAGGTCATCAAGATGAAGGGGGGCGTGTGATGCAGGCCCTGACCTTCACCTTTGCCGTGCCGGACGACGCCCGGCTGATGATCGTGCCGGGGACGGAAGCCCAGCTGGCGCAGCTGGGGGACGACCTCATGTCGATCCTGATCTTCGTCGCCGGGCAGGCGACCGCTTTGGACACGCTGGCCAAGGGACTTGGCGGGTTCCCGCGCCTGGCACCGGCGATTGCGGCGATGCAGGCCGATGCGGTGGCCGCGACCGCAATCATGGACCGCGCCTACGTCAGGATGGCTCGCGCGGAGAAGGTCGAAGTCTACGCTTCGACGGCAGGCTTCACCATGGGAGGCGTACAATGACCTTGAAGCACCAAGCGGTCATCCCCGACCACGCGGCGCTCGAAGCAGTCGAGGCGGACCGCAGAGCGCGGGCGCTGACTGTGCCTCTGAAGCTGACGACGGAAGAAATCGCCACGCTCGACACGGCCATCCCTGACATTCTCGAGCTGGCGCGCGACGCGGGCCAGATCTTCCACTTCTTCAGCTACCGTGCCGCAAGCGGGACTATAGACCCGGAAGACCCCGTCATTCAGGCGTTCATGCGGATGTCGGCGCGGGCGGTGCGGAGCATGGAAGACCGCGAGTTCCACGCGCTCGACATGCTCGACCTGCACCTGCACAGCGCGGCGCGGGAAGCGCGAGAAGGCGGTGCGGCATGAGTCTGTCGCGCAATCAGCAGAAGCTCCTGCACGTCGCTGTCCAGAAGCTGGGCTGGACCGACGGCATGTATCGCACGGCGCTGGCGCAGATCGCCGGCGTCACCAGCTCGACCGACATGGATCAGGACGCCTTCGACGCCTTCATGGGCTTTCTCGCCTATAGCGGCTTCCGGCCGCTCGAGGCGAAGGGGCCGGACTTCGGCAAGCGGCCCGGCATGGCGAGCTTTCCGCAGATGGAGCTGATCCGCGTCCTGTGGAAGGAATACACCCGCTTCGCCTATGCCGGGGAAGACGAGCTGAACAAATGGCTGACCGGCACCTTCAAGGTTAGCGCGCTGCGCTTCGTAACCGCGCCCATGGCGGGGCGGATCATCACGGCGCTGAAAGCGATGAAGGCGCGTGCCGTGGCGGCGCGGCGGTCCAAGCCGGCAGATACCGCTGCCTGACCGGATCGACACGGCAGACAACAGGGGCGGCGCGGCAACGCGCCGCCCCTTCCATATCCGCAGACTTCAGGAGCGGGCCGCTGACGGGCCTTCCGGTTCGGGGGCGGCCCGCCCTACCCGGAAGCCCGGCACCCCGTTTAAATTCGCGTCGTTGACGTTTAGATTTTGAAGGCTGGGGCAGTGGCGAGACGCGCCCTGTCACTAACGGCCGAACCGTGCTGCGTATGAGGCAGCGTTCTCATGCCGCGCGTCCCGGACCGACGGTAAGTCCGCCGTCGCGCGCGCGCAAGCCTGACCGCTTCCCCACACATCGTTGCGGGTGTTTCCGCTTCGTCCCGGAACGTATCCCTGAACCGACAACAGGCGCCGCCGCGCCAGTCAGGGAACGATCACCGATGCTGACCAACACCGCCGCGCTCGACCTGGTCTACAAGGGCTTCAAGTCGGTCTACACCGACGCCTACATGCTGGCCCCGTCGCACGCGCAGCACATCGCGATGACGGTGCCCAGCGTCGGGCGGGACGAAACCTACAGCTGGATCGGCGCGATGCCGGGCATGCGCGAGTGGATCGGCCAGCGGCAGGTGCAGAACCTGCGCACCTACAGCTTCAGCATCCTCAACCGGAAGTTCGAGGCGACCGTCGAAGTCCGCCGCGAAGACATCGAAGACGACCGCCTTGGCGTCTTCAAGCCGATGTTCGCCGAGATGGGGCAGAACGCGAAGCGGCACCCCGACGAAATGCTCTTCGGCCTGCTGCGCAACGGCTTCTCGCAGGTCTGCTACGACGGGCAGTTCTTCTTCGACGTGGACCATCCGGTCGAAGGTGCGGACGGCGTCACGACGCTGGTGGCGAACACCGACGGCGGGGCGGGGACGCCCTGGTTCCTCCTGGACACCAGCCGGTCCATCCGGCCGATGATCTGGCAGGAACGGTCGGGCTACGACTTCCAGCAGGTGACCGACGCGAACGACGAATACGTCTTCCGCAACGACAACTACCTCTACGGCCTGCGGGCGCGGGTCAACGCGGGCTTCGGCCTATGGCAACTTGCCTGGGGGTCGCGCCAGACCTTGAACGCCGCCAACTATGCCGCCGCCCGCGCCGCCATGATGGGCTTCCGGGCCGACGGCGGGCGCATCCTGGGCGTCACCCCGACGGCGCTTGTCGTGCCCCCCGCGCTCGAACAGGCGGGTCTCGACCTGGTCAACAGCGCGAACGGTGCGAGCGGCGCGTCGAACCCGTGGAAGGACACGGCCAAGCTGATCGTCTCGCCCTACCTCGCCTGATCCTGCCCGACCGGACCTGAAGGACCGCCGCCATGCCCCTGACCGCCGACCGCAACACTCTCGCCCGCACCGGCGACAACCGCCGCAGCCTTGTCGGCGCGGCCACGCGCATCTTCGCCGGTGCGCTCTTGATGCGCAACGCGACCGGCCACCTGGTGCGCGGGGCCGTGGCCGTCAACGCCGTCGGCGTCGGCCGGGCCGAAGAGGCCGTGGACAACACCTTGGGCGCGGCCGGCGCAGCATCCGTCACCTGGCGGCCCGGCATCTTCCTCTTCCGCAACGCGAGTGCCGGCGACCTGATCACAATCGCCGACATCGGCCGGATATGCTTCATCCTGGACGACGATCAGGTGGCGCGGACCGACGGCACCGCCACGCGGTCGCGGGCGGGGCTGATCGAAGACGTGGTGCCCCAGGGCGTGTGGGTGCGCCTGGACGAAAGCCTGACGCGGGCCGCATGATGACCGGCCTGCGGTCCGCCATCTGCGACGTGGAGCTGACCGGCACCGCCGCGCCGCAGTGGGTGCAGCTCTTCCCCGCCGGGCGCATGACCGGCCGCGACGGCCGGGTCTTCGATCTGGCCGACCCGGCGGCGGTCATCTTGGACTTCGAAGGCCGGGGCGTGGACCTGCCGGTGGACTACGAACACCAGCTCGACGACGGCAAGCCGCGCACCGGCCCGGTGCCGGCGGCGGGATGGCTGAAGGAGCTGAAGGCCGATGCGCGCGGCCTCTGGGGCCGGGTCGAATGGACCGCCACGGCAGCCGAGCTGATCGGCCAGAAGGCTTACCGCTACCTGTCGCCGTCCTTCCTCTTCAGCCCGTCCACGGCGCAGGTCGTCCGCCTGACCGGCGCGGGCCTTGTCCACAAGCCGAACCTGCACTTGAAAGCCCTTGCCCGTGAGGAACCGACGATGAAGGACACCGACACCGCCGATCCCGCGGCCTTCATGGCGCGCCTAGTCACGGCCTTGGGCTTGCCGACCGACGCCACGGCCGACGCCGTGGCGGGCCTGGTGGAGCGGATGGTAGCGCAGCTGCGCAAGATTGCCGGAGGCCCCGCGACGGCCACGGCTTCCGAACTGGCCGGCGGCAAGCCCGATCCCGCCCTCTACGTGCCAATGGACGTGATGCAGTCGCTGGCCAGCGCGCGGGCGACCGAACGCGCCGAAGTCGCCGCCGGGCGCGCGGCGGAAAAGGTCCGGGTTGCGATGGACCGGGGCTATCTGACGCCGGCCATGCGGGACTGGGCACTGGCCCTCTGCCGTTCCGACGAGGCGAGCTTCGACACCTTCCTTGCCAAGTCCGGCGCGACGTTCGCGGCCCTGCACCGCGAGCTGCTTCCGAACCGCCCGCCCGCCGCCGCCAGAGGCACCGCCGACGCGCCGGATGGATCGCTTGCCGCCGCCGTCTGTGCCCAATTGGGCCTGAAGCCGGGCACGCTGGCCGATTGAAGGTTTGCGCCCCCGGTCGAGGGTCCGGGGACGTGAAGGGCGGCGTCGTTCACCGCCCGGAAGGCCCGGTCCCGCACCTTTCTCCGGGGTGCCGGATCGGGCCTGCCGCAATCACCCTGGCAAAGGTCCGATCCGCCCGTGACGCCCGACACGCCGCCACCTACCGCCGTCGCCCGCCCCATGCCGCGCCCGCCGGCGCAGGTCGCGCCCTACGTCGAAGCCTTGGGGTCGGACGGCGCAGTCGCGTTCCTCCTGGCCTATGGCGGGGCCGAGCTGACCGTTTACGGCAACCCGCACCGGGCAGGGCACGTTCGCCTTGTCGGCCAGGACGCGGCCGAGCGGCTTGCCGCCGTCGCGGACGGGCTTCAGAAGCGGGTGCCGCTGGCGAACCGATGGCTGGCGAAGATGCTGGCCTGGCAGGGCATGTCCACCGCCGAAATCGCCCGCCGGCTGCGCAAGACCGACGTGGCCGTGCGCGGCTACCTGCGCGACGAGAGGGTGCGATGACAAGCCAAGCGCAGGGCGGCAGGGCCTCGCACCCGGTTGCCCGGAAACCCCGCATAGCGCTCCGACCTGTCGGTCGTGCTACGGCCGCGAGAATATCACCGTGTCACGCCCTGCGCGGATGGGATAGCCGATGACCGAAGGACCGGCAATCCCGCCCGTGTCTGCCGTCGGCCTGCGCCAGGCTTGCGACGACGCGGCCCGCGCGTTGGACCGCCTGAATGCCGCGCTTGGCGGGACCGTTCAATCGGCCGTCGAAGCCCCCTTTGAACCGTCCTTCCATTCCGCCGTCGAAGACCCGGACGCGCGCCACCGCCGCCAACACCGCACCGGCCGCCTGTCGAAGATCGACGCCAACCCGGACCTGCGCGCCTTCGTCCTGGCACGGATCGACCGCCTCACCTTCGCCGACATCGCTGCCGAGGCCGCCGCCCACTTCCCGCCCGAAACCCGCCCGTCAAGGTCCGGCCTGCACCGCTGGTGGCACCGCCACCGTGCCGAAACCGCGCGCCGCTGATCAGCTGTTACCACCTGCTACCGGATCTTCCCGGCTGCGACCGGCCGTTGCAGTTTAATTTCGACCATTGCAGAACAATTGCGAGCAGCACATCGGGGGCGGAAAGCCCCCGATCGGGGAGGGGGGGGTCGGGGGGAGGGGCCGACGGCCCCTCCCCCCGCTTTCCGCGGAAACCTCAGTAGATGTAGCGGATCTGTTCCGTCCAGAATCGCTCCATCCGCCGCAGCGCGCGGTTGATGTCGTCGAGACCCTCCGTCCCGATCACCGCGCGGCGTTCCAGCGCCTCGGCGTGGCGGGCGAAGAGGTCGGCCACCACGCCGCGCAGGCGGCGGCCCTTCTCGGTCAGCCGCACCCGCACCGACCGGCGGTCGATGTCGGAGCGCTGGTGGTGCATGTAGCCGAGATCCACGAGCTTCTTCAGGTTGTAGCTGACGTTCGACCCCTGGTAGTAGCCGCGGGTCTTGAGCTCCCCCGCCGTCACCTCGTTCTCGCCGATGTTGAA
>CAZNPW010000032.1:0-34563 GCA_964575185.1 uncultured Exiguobacterium sp. | reverse complement strand
TGATCCAGGCGCTGGCGTAGACGAGAAGCGCAAAGCTCGCCGCGTGGCTTTCGGGAAAGCCGTAGCTGCCGAACCCCTCGATCTGCGCGAAGCAGCGCGCGGCGAAGTCCTGGTCATAGCCGTTCCGCGCCATGCCCTCCATGAAGCGGCCCTGGAACTCCGACACGTTGCCGTGCTTCTTGAAGGTGGCGAGCGCGCGGCGCAGCCGGTCGGCCTCGGACGGGTCGAACCCGGCGCCGACGATGGCGATCTGCATCGCCTGCTCCTGGAACAGCGGCACCCCCAGCGTCTTGGCCAGCACCGCCCCCAGCGCGTCGGACGGAAAGCTCACCTCCTCCTGCCCGTTCCGGCGGCGCAGGAAGGGGTGCAGCATGTCGCCTTGGATCGGGCCGGGGCGGATGATCGCGACCTGGATCACCAGGTCGTAGAACTTGCGCGGCCGCATCCGCGGCAGGAAGTTCATCTGCGCCCGGCTTTCCACCTGGAACACCCCTAACGAGTCGGCCTTGCACAGCATGTCGTAGGTCGCCTGGTCCTCGGGCGGCAGGGTCGCGAGCGTATACCGCGTGTGGGTGTGCGTCTCGATCAGGTCGAAGGCCTTGCGGATGCAGGACAGCATCCCCAGGGCCAGGATATCGACCTTCAGGATGCCCAGCGTGTCGATGTCGTCCTTGTCCCAGCAGATGACCGTCCGGTCCTCCATCGTCGCGTTCTCCACCGGGACCAGCTCGTCGAGCCGCCCTTCGGTGATGACGAAACCGCCGACGTGCTGGGAGAGGTGGCGGGGAAAACCCTGGATCTCCTCGACCAGCGCCATCGTCTGCCGCAGCCGCCGGTCGGCGGGGTCGAGCCCGATCTCGCGCAGGCGGTCGTCGGTGACCTGCCCTGCCCCGCCCCAGCCCCAGATCTGGGATGACATCGCGGCGAGCGTGTCCTCGCTGAGGCCCATGGCGCGGCCCACCTCGCGCACCGCGCGCTTGCCGCGATAGTGGATGACGGTGGCGCAGAGACCCGCGCGGTGGCGGCCGTAGCGGTCGTAGATGTGCTGGATCACCTCCTCGCGCCGCTCGTGCTCGAAATCCACGTCGATGTCGGGGGGTTCGTTGCGCGCCTCGGACACGAAGCGCTCGAACACCATCGTGCCGATCTCGGGGGAGACCGACGTGACCCCCAGCGCATAGCAGACGATGGAGTTCGCGGCCGACCCCCGCCCCTGGCACAGGATGCCGCGGTCGCGGGCGAAGCGGACGATGTCGTGCACGGTCAGGAAATAGGGTTCATACTTCAGCTTGGCGATCAGCCGCAGCTCGTGCGCCATCTGGCGGGCGGCCTTGTCGGGGATGCCCGCGGGGTAGCGCCATTCCAGCCCCTCCTGCGCCAGCCGCGTCAGGCGTTCGGCCGCGCTTTCGCCGCCCGCGGCCTCGCCGGGGTATTCATAGCGCAGCTCGCGCAGGCTGAAGCTGCAGCGCGCCGCGATGTCGCCCGCGCGGTCCACCGCCGCCTCGCAGCCGGCAAACAGCCGCCGCATCTCGGCCTCGGACCGCAGGCGGCGCTCGGCATGGGGCAGGGCGGCGCGGCCCAGCGCGTCGACGCGGCTGCGCGTGCGGATCGCGGTCAGCACGTCGGCGAGCCGGCGGCGCGACCCGTGGTGCATCATCGGCCGGGCGGTGGCCACCAGGTCCAGCCCCAGGCCCTGCGCCACCGCCACGGCCCGCGCCTGCCGGGCGCGGTCCTGCCCGTCGTAGGCGGGCGCGACCCCCAGGTGCACCGCGCCGGGGAAGGCCCCGGCCAGGCGGCGGGCGGCGTCCAGCCAGGCGGGGGGCGGTGCGTCGGGCAGGTGCAGGAGCATCTCCTGCCCCTCCCCCCAGGCGCACAGGTCATCCAAGGTCAGCTCGCAGTCGCCCTTCACCGCCCGCCTGCGCCCCAGCGTCAGCAGCCGGCAGAGCCGCCCCCAGGCCGCCCGGTCGCGCGGCAGCACGGTCGCCGCGAAGCCATCCGCCAGCACCACCCGCGCCGCCGGGATCAGCCGCGGCGGCACCCCGCCCGTCCGCGCGATCTCGCGCGCCTGGGTCTCGGCCCGGACGATCCCGGCGACCGAGTTGTCGTCGGCGATGGCCAGCGCGGGCAGCCCCAGGTCGGTCCCGCGCAGCATGAACTCCTCGGGGTGCGAGGCCCCGGTCAGGAAGGTGAAGTTCGACTGCGCGGACAGCTCGGCGAAGGGCATGGGGGACACCGTGAACGAACAGGGAACAAGCTAGGCCGTCCCGCGCCCGGAGTCCACCGTCGGCAGGATCGCGCCAACGTGTCCCGCCGCAGGGTCGGGCATTCCTGACCTCCCGGTGCCGGCGTCACATGCCCCGCGTTAGGCTGCGGGAAACACAGGCAGGAGTCCCGCATGGCCAACGAGTTCCGCGTCAACACCTACCAGGACAACTGGCAGCGCAACCCCGACATCGTGACCTATGCCGACGGCAGCTTCATGATCGTCTGGGAAAGCTACTTCAACAACTACGACGACAGCGACCTCGCGCTGACCTACATCGCCGGCCAGCGCTACGACGCCTCCGGCCGCCCGGTCGGGGGCGAGATCGTGATCGACGCGGTGAACGGCAGCGTCAGCGAGACGCCCTCGGTCGCCCGGCTGCGCGACGGCGGCACCGTGGTCGCCTTCACCTTCGACAACTACGACGACATCTTCAGCACCGACGAGAAGATCTACGTCAAGATCTACAACGCCGACGGATCGGTGCGGCAGGACGCCTTCCGCATCGACACCCCCGCCACCACCGGCGACCGCGGAGCCTACGCGCCCGAGGTCGTGGCGCTGGCGAACGGCGGCTTCCGGGTGTCCTGGGTCGCCGATGTCGGCGACCGGCCCGGCACCGGCATCGCGTTCGAGGAAATCTACAGCCGCACCTTCACCGCCAATGGCACCGCCCTGACCCCGCGCGACGTCCATGACAGCATCCGGGTGACGGAGTTCGACCAGGGTCCGCCCGACAGCGTGGCGCTGCGCGGCGGCAATACCATCACCGTCTGGCGCAGCGAATCGAGCTTTCCCGACGGCACCGACATCGACGCGAACGAGTTGCGCGGCACGCTGACCGACGGACAGGGCCGCGTGCTGCGTGCCGACTTCTCGCTCGGCGTCATGGAGGGCGAGATCACCTCGATGGGCAACAACCGGGGCCTCGCCTACGAACTCGCGCCGCTGGCCAACGGCGGCTTCGTGATGAGCCACACCCGCTATGGCCGCGACGTGGGCTTCCCGTCCGATGACTTCAACAACGCCGTGGCCGTCCGGTTCTTCGATGCGCGGGGCAACATCGTGCGGAACGACCGCGCCATCTTCGTCACGGACGAAATCATCTTCGACACCTCGGTCACGCAGCTCGCCACCGGCGAGATCGTCGTGGTGTGGGAGCAATATCCCGACGTCGGTCCGGGCGAGGACGTGATGGGCCGCATCCTGTCACCCACCGGCACGCCGATCTCGGCCACCTTCCGCATCGGATTCAACGCCGACGACTACGACAGCCAGACCTCCCCCGTGGTCCGCGCGCTCGCCGGGGGCGGCTTCGTCGTCGCCTACGAATCCGAATCGATCGACAGCGACAACGAAGGCATCGCCGCGCGCATCTTCGGCCGCGGCACGGCGGGCGCCGACCGGCTGGGCGTGGACGCGACCGGCACCATCGCGGGCCTGGCCGGCAACGACGCGCTGACCGGCAACGCGCGGGCCAACGCGCTGTTCGGCGGCGACGGGCGCGACTCGCTCGGCGGCAACGGCGCGGACGACCGGCTGGTCGGCGGCACGGATGCCGACGCGCTCTGGGGCGGCGGCGGGCGCGACACGCTGGCGGGCGGGTTGGGCCGGGACGTGCTGACGGGCGGGGCCGATGCCGACCGGTTCGTCATCGACAGCCGCCCCGCCGCGGGCCAGGCCGACCGCATCGCCGACTTCGGCGCGGCGGACATCCTCGCCATCGAGAACGCCGTCTTCGGCTCGCTCGGGCCGGCAGGCCGGTTCGATGCCGCGGACTTCAAGCGGCTCGGCCAACCGCTGGATGCCTCCGACTGGCTGATCTACGCGCAGGCCACCGGGACGCTCAGCCTCGACAGCAACGGGTCGGGTGCGGGGGGGCGGACGGTGATCGCCATCCTCGACCCCGGCCACCGCGCTGACCGCCGCCGACATCTGGGTCATCTGACCAGACCCTTGACAACGCCGCCCTCCCCCTCGTGGGGGAGGGATGGGGCGAGGGGGCAGCCGCCTAGCCGCACTCGGAATACCCGCAGTTGCCGCAGGTCAGGCAGCCCTCGGCCATGCGCAGGTCGAAGCTGCCGCAGTTCGGGCAGGTCGCCTGCGGCCGGTCCTGCGTTTCCCCGGTCCCGACCGCCAGCGCCTGCGGGTCGGCCTTCAGCCCCATCCCCGGCGCGGCGATGAACCCGATCGCCACCAGGTGCCCCTCGATCACCCCGCCGATCGCGGCCAGGATGCTCGGCACATACCGCCCCTCCACCCAGGCCCCGCCGCGCGGGTCGAACACCGCCTTCAGCTCCCCGACGACGAAACTCACGTCCCCGCCGCGCCGGAACACCGCGCTGACCATCCGCGTCAGCGCCACGGTCCAGGCATAGTGTTCCATGTTCTTGGAGTTGATGAACACCTCGAACGGCCGCCGGTGCCCCGCGATCACCACGTCGTTGATCGTGATATACAGCGCATGCTCCGACCCCGGCCATTTCAGCTTGTAGGTCTGCCCCTCCAGCGCGGCGGGGCGGTGCATCGGCTCGGCCAGCGTCACCGCCTCGCCCGCCGCCGGGGCCTCGCCCACCGACAGCACCGACCCCGTCACTGCGTTCGGCCGATAGGTGGTGCAGCCCTTGCAGCCCTGGTCCCAGGCCGCCATGTAGACGTCCGCGAAGGCGTCGAAGCCGATGTCCTCGGGGCAGTTGATCGTCTTGCTGATGGACGAGTCGACCCATTCCTGCGCCGCCGCCTGCATCTTCACATGCGCGAGCGGCGGCAGCGTCTGGGCGTCGATGAAATAGTCGGGCAGGGCGGCATCGCCATGCAGCGTCCGCCACAGCGCGACGGCATGATCCACGACCTCTTCCTCGGTCCGGCTGCCGTCCTTCTGCAGCACCTTGCGGGTGTAGCTCATGGCGAAGACCGGCTCGATCCCCGAACTCACGTTGCCCGCGAACAGGCTGATCGTCCCGGTCGGCGCGACGGACGTCAGCAGCGCGTTGCGGATGCCGTGCGCCCGGATCGCCTCGCGCACGTCCTCGTCCATCCGCCGCATCGTGCCGCCCGCCAGATACGGCTCGGCGTCGAACAGCGGGAACGCCCCCTTCTCCTTCGCCAGATCGACGCTCGCCAGATAGGCCGACCGCGCGATGGCGCGCATCCAGGCCCCGGTCTGCGCCGCCGCCGCGTCCGACCCGTAGGTCAGCCGCAGCATCAGGAGCGCGTCGGCGAGCCCCGTCACCCCCAGCCCGATCCGCCGCTTGGCCCGCGCCTCGGCTTCCTGCTGCGGCAGGGGAAAGCGGCTGGCGGTGACAACGTTGTCCATCATCCGCACCGCCGTCCGCACCAGCCGGTCGAGCGCCGGAAGGTCCAGCGCCGCCTGGTCGGTGAAGGCCCCCGTCACCAGCGTCGGCAGGTTGATGCTGCCCAGAAGGCAGGCCCCGTAGGGCGGCAGCGGCTGCTCGCCGCAGGGGTTCGTCGCGGCGATCGTCTCGGCGTAGTGCAGGTTGTTCATCGCGTTGATGCGGTCGATGAAGATCACCCCCGGCTCGGCCACGTCGTAGGTCGACCGCATGATCCGCGCCCACAGGTCGCGCGCCGGCAGCGTGCGGTAGACCCGCCCGCCGAACACGAGCTCCCACGGGCCGTCGGCCTTGACCGCGGCCATGAAGGCATCGGTCACCAGCACCGACAGGTTGAACATCCGCAGGCGCGCCGGGTCCTGCTTCGCGGCAATGAACGCCTCGATGTCCGGATGGTCGCAGCGCATCGTCGCCATCATCGCGCCCCGCCGGCTGCCCGCCGACATGATCGTGCGGCACATCGCGTCCCACACGTCCATGAAGCTCAAGGGGCCGGAGGCATCCGCCGCCACCCCGGCGACCGGCGCGCCCTGCGGCCGGATGGTCGAGAAATCGTAGCCGATCCCGCCGCCCTGCTGCATCGTCAGCGCGGCCTCCTTCAGAGCCTCGAAGATCCCGCCGAGCGAATCGGGCACCGTCCCCATCACGAAGCAGTTGAACAGCGTCACGCTGCGGTCGGTCCCCGCGCCTGCGATGATCCGCCCCGCGGGGAGGAAGCGGAAACCCTCCAGCGCGGCGTAGAAGTCGGCCTCATGCGCCGCCGGATCGTCCTCCACCGCCGCGAGCGCCCGCGCGATGCGCCGCCAGGTGTCCTCGACCGTGCCGTCCAGCGCCGTGCCATCCGCCGCCTTCAGCCGGTACTTCATGTCCCAGATGGTTTCGGCGATGGGGGCGGCAAAGCGGGTCATCGGGTCACTGCAGATGGTGGCGATGCGGGCGAAGCCCGCAAGATATGCCGGTTGCGCCCCCGAGTCCATTGTCGCCGCGCGGGGTTCGGTTATGGTGGAACGATGCTTCACCTGCAAAAACTCTGCGTCGGCGCGGAATCGGTCGATGATCTGGTGGCATGGCAGGTCAGCCAGCGCCACCGCTGGCCCCCCGGCCAGGCGATCCACGTCACCCGCATGTGGCCCCGGCGCGACGGCGAGGTGCTGGACGGCTCGCTCTACTGGGTCATCAAGGGCCTGATCCTATGCCGCCAGCGCATCCTTGACCTGTCCGAAGACCGCGGCCCCGACGGCATCGCCCGCTGCGCCATCCACCTCTCGACCGAGGTCATCCGCACCGACGCCGCCCCCCGCCGCCCCTTCCAGGGCTGGCGCTACATGGACCCGAAGGACGCCCCGCGCGACCTGCCCGCCGGCCGCGGGCGCGAAGAGCCGCTCCCCCCGACGCTCGCCCGCGCGCTGGAGGAGATCGGGCTGCGCTGACCGAACGATCGTTCACGTCGGCGGGGCGCCCCCCTGTCAGGGCAGCGCGATCCCCGCCGCGGCGAGCCGCCCCCGCACCGCATCCGGCACGACCCCCCAGTCGGCCGCAATGGCCGCGAACAGCACCGCCTCGCTGCGCAGGATCGGCGGCCTGGCCAGCACCTTCAGGTGATTGGCCCGCAGCGTCTCGCCGCTGGAGGTGATGTCGGCCACGGCCTCCGCCGTGCCGTTCGCCACCGTCGCCTCGGTCGCGCCCTGGCTGTCGACCAAGAGGTAGTCGGCGACCCCGGCGGCGGTCAGATGCTCGCGCACCAGCCGGTGATACTTCGTCGCGATCCGCAACCGGAAGCCGTGCCGCGCGCGGAAGTCCGCAGCGGCGGAGTCGAGGTCGTCCAGCGTGTCGACGTCGATCCACGCCGCCGGCACGGCGATCACCAGATCCGCCCGCCCGAAGCCCAGCGCCGCCACCTCGGCCACCTGCGCGCGCCAGTCGGGCAGCCGCTCGCGCAGCATGTCGGTGCCCGTCACGCCGAGGTGGATGCGCCCGGCCGCAAGCTCGCGCGGGATCTCGCCTGCCGACAGCAGCACGACCGCGACCCCTTCGCCCGCCTCCGCCGCATAGGCCCGCCCGCCCGCCGCGCGCATCGGCAGGCCCCGCGCGCCGAACCAGGCGAGCGTGTCCTCCATCAGCCGCCCTTTCGACGGCACGCCGACCCGCAGCATCAGACGAGCCCCCGCAGCCGCGCGACGAGCCCCGGGCGGATCGCGCCCCCCACCGCCGGGATCGACCGCCCGTCGCCCAGCCGCGCGGTCAGCGCGTCATAGCGCCCGCCGCTCGCCACCGGGGGCAGGCCGTGGCCTGCATAGAAGGAAAACACCATGCCGTCATAGTATTCCAGCGTCGCCTGCAGGTGCGTGGCCACGAAACGGATGCTCCCGACGTCGATCCCCCGCGCTTGCAGCGCCGCGATCCGCCGTCCGAGGCGGTCCACCGCCGCCCCGATCTGCGGCAACGTCTCCGCCATTGCGAACAGGCGTTCGGCGGCCTGCGTCAGGGGTGCCGACAGCCCGACCAGCGCGTCCAGCGCCGCCGCTGTCGCCGCGTCGACCGGCGGCTCCCCGGCCTCGTCCCGCAGCGCGGCCGCACGCGCGGCGATCTCATCGGCCTCGCGCAGGCCGATCACCGGCCCCGCCGCGGCGATCAGCGCCTCCGGCCTCGCCTGCGCCAGCCGCTCCAGCAGCGCGGCGCGCGTCGGGGGCATCTCCGCACGCCCCGCGAAGCGGTCGAGCAGCGCGCGGAACCGCGCGGGGCGCCAGATGTGGCGCAGGAGCGCCGCCTTGCGCCGCGCCGTCGTGTCCAGACCCTGCACCGCCGCCGTGAGGATCGCGAAATCGCCCATCGTCGCGGTGGGGTTCAGGTCCGCAAGCAGCCGCGCGAACAGCGCGAAGACATCGGCATCCGCCGCGTCCGCATCGCGGTCGAAGACCTCGAACCCCACCTGCAGGTATTCCGTCGGCCGGTCGGAAGGCCGGTCCTGCCGACGGAAGACCTCGCCCAGATAGGCGTAGCGGGCGGGATCGGCCCCGCGCGCCATGTGGCCCTGCACAACCGGCACGGTGAAATCGGGCCGCAGCATCATCTCGCCCCGTGCGGGGTCGTGGGTGGTGTAGGCCCGCGCCCGGATGTCCTCGCCATACAGGTCCAGAAGCGTGCCGGCGGGCAGCAGGATGTCGGCTTCCACCGCGAGCGCGCCGGTTTCCAGAATCTCACCGAACAGTCGTTCGGCGACCGCCCGGATCGCCGCCTTGCTCACGCCGTGAGCATCCGGCGCACTGCCGCGACCAGCCCGGCCCGCGGCACCTCGACCTGGGCGGGCCGGTCGCGCCACTCCGCGAGGCTCGCCCCCGCCGCGATCCGCGCGCCGAGCACGAGGTCCTTCAGCACCACCGCCCCCCGTGCCGCCTCTTCCCCGCCCTGGATCACGGCGACGGGGCTGCCGCGTTTGTCCGCATATTTCAACTGGTTGCCGAAGCTCTTCGGGTTGCCGAGATAGACCTCGGCCCGGATGCCCGCCGCCCGCAGCTCCCCCGCCATGGCCATGTAGTCGGCCAGCCGGTCGCGGTCCATCACCGTCACCACCACCGGCCCGGGCTCCGCCACGGCCTTGCGCCGCGCCGCCAGCGCCGCGAGCAGCCGGTCGACGCCGATGGAGATCCCCGTCGCCGGCACGTCCTGCCCGGTGAAACGCTTCACCAGCCCGTCATACCGCCCGCCGCCCGAGACGCTGCCGAACCGCTGCGGCCGACCGTTGTCGTCCGCGATCATGAACGTCAGTTCGGCCTCATAGACCGGGCCTGTATAATACCCCAGCCCTCGCACGACACCAGGGTCGATCCTGATGCGGTCAGCACAATATCCAGCAGATTTGAGCAGAAAGATAATCTCTCGCAGCTCCGCAACTCCACTTCGTCCAACCTCGCTGGTCCGGGTCAACTCATCCAAGTAATCGAGCAGCAAATCGTTGATGATTTCTAAGGAAGAAATAGATGCCCATTTGGTGTTCTTTTCCCAAAGGTTTGCCAATAGAGAACGTGCTGGGTTTCTGCTGCTGGCAGAGGCCGCACTTTCTTCTGAACGTCTCACTAGTATCGACTCTACAATCTTGGTTCCCAATGCGAATCCCAAGATGATTTCAGTCTGCTCTGGACTAAGCCCCGCGCCCTTGGTGAAATCCCCGCTCTCGTCCCGTCGCCCCGGCCCCAGCAGCGCCCGCACCCCCGCCTCGCCCAGCCGGTCGATCTTGTCGATCGCGCGCAGCACGATCCCCCGTTCCGCGGCGAACCGCGCCTCGTCGGCGGGGTCGAGGACGCCCGCCACCTCCATCACCCCGTTCAAAACCTTACGGTTGTTCACCTTCACCAGGTAGTCGCCCCGGGAGATCCCCACCGCCTCCAGGCAGTCGGCCACCAGCGCGTACATCTCGGCATCCGCCGCCACGCTGGCGCTGCCCACCGTATCCGCATCGCACTGGTAGAACTGCCGGAACCGCCCCGGCCCCGGCTTCTCGTTCCGCCACACCGGCCCCATCGCGTAGCGCCGATACGGCGAGGGCAGATCGGCCCGATACTGCGCCGCCACGCGCGCCAGCGGTGCCGTCAGGTCATAGCGCAGCGCGAGCCAGTCGCCGTCCTCGGCCCAGGCGAAGACCCCCTCGTTCGGGCGGTCCACGTCGGGCAGGAACCTGCCCAGCGCCTCCACCGTCTCGACCGCGCTCGTCTCCAGCGCGTCGAAACCGTAGCGGTGGTAGACCGCCGCGATGGCATCGAGCATCGCCTTGCGTTCCGTCACCTCCGCGCCGAAATAGTCGCGGAAGCCTTTCGGCGTCTCGGCCTTCGGGCGGCGTGGCTTGTCCATGCGAAACCCCCGTCACGGTCGGGACGACTTACCGGACGGGCCGATCGAGGAAAAGAGGCGATGGACCTGACGGCGCTGGAAGAACGGGTGGCCCACCTGATCACGCAGGTCGATGACCTCTCGGCGGTGGTCGCCCGGCAGGACAAGGTGATCGACCGGCTGGACCGGACCGTGCGGCTTCTGGCCGAACGCGAGGCGGAGCGGGAGGCGCGCGGCCTCGGCTCCGACGAGGCGAACGCGCCCCCGCCGCACTGGTAGGACGCCCCGTCCACGGGTAAACCCGTGCCGGGCCTGGCCCGGACAGACCCCCGCGCAGGGTCGGGCAGAGGTCCCGGCGCAGGGCCGGGACGGGCATCCCTACACGTCCTCCACCAGCAGCACGCCCTGCGTCGCCTTGATCGCCCCGCGCACCTGCGGCGTCACCGCGAGCCGCCCGGGCAGCTCCACGTCGACCTCCCGCGCGCCATCCGGCACCGTCAGCGTGACATGGCACCGCCCCCGCCCGTCGAGCCGCCGGAACAGCGTGGCGAGCGACGGCACCGCGGCCGCGTCACGCAGGTGGATGCGGATCGCCTGCTCGCCCGCCTCCGCCGCCACCGCGTCGATCGGCTGCACCCCGCGGGCGAGCAGCTTCACCGCATCGCCCTCCAGCGTCGCCTCCACCTGCAGCACCACGTTCCGCCCCGGCTCCAGAAGGTCCCGCGCGGCCTCCAGCACGTCGGAGAACACCGTCACCTCGAACAGTCCCGTCGGGTCCGAACAGGCGACGAAGGCGAAACGGTTGCCGCGCGCCGACTTGCGGTCCTGCCGGGCGCTGACGGATGCCGCCATCTTCGCCACCAGCGGCCCGGCCTCCGCCGACGCCGTCACCTGCGCCAGCGTCTTCACGTCGCGCCGTCGGAGCGCGCTCATGTAGTCGTCCAGCGGGTGGCCCGACAGGTAGAAGCCCACCGCCTGGTGCTCCTGCGCCAGCCGCTCCACGGCCATCCAGTCGTCGCGGAACGGGAGCCGCGGCTCGGGGATGTCCGCCCCGCCCTCGCCGAACAGGCCCCCCTGCGCCGACCCCTTCGCCTCGTGCACCGCGGCAGAGTAGGCCGTCAGCGCATCCAGCCCCTCGCACACCCGCGCCCGGTTGCGGTCGAGCGCGTCGAAGGCTCCCGCCCGTGCGAGCATCTCCAAGGGCCGCTTGCCGATCCGCTTCAGGTCCACCCGCCGGGCAAGGTCGAACAGCGTCGCGAAGGGCCGGTCCCCCCGCGCCGCCACGATCATCCGCATCGCCTCGACGCCCACGTTCTTCAGCGCGCCCAGCGCATAGACGACCGCCCCGTCCCGCACCCCGAACGTTGCCCCGGACGCATTGACGCAAGGGGCGACGACCCGGATTCCCATCCGGTCCACCTCGCGCTTGTAGAGCGCGAGCTTGTCCGTCAGGTGGATGTCGCAGGTCATGACCGCCGCCATGAACGCGACCGGGTGGTTGGCCTTCAGCCAGGCCGTCTGGTAGCTGACCACCGCATAGGCCGCGGCGTGGGACTTGTTGAACCCGTAGTTGGCGAACTTCTCCAGAAGGTCGAAGACCTCGCCCGCCTTCTCCGCCGTCACCCCGTTCGCGGTGGCCCCGGCAATGAACTTGGGTCGCTCCTTCGCCATCTCCTCGGGGATCTTCTTGCCCATCGCCCGGCGCAAGAGGTCCGCGCCGCCGAGCGAATAGCCCGCCATGACCTGCGCGATCTCCATCACCTGTTCCTGGTAGACGATGATCCCCTGCGTCTCCTTCAGGATGTGGTCGATGCTGGGATGGATCGACTCCGGCGGCCGCAGCCCGTTCTTCACCTCGCAATAGACCGGGATGTTCTCCATCGGCCCCGGGCGGTAGAGCGCCACCAGCGCCACGATGTCCTCGATGCAGGTCGGCCGCATCCGCCGCAGCGCGTCCATCATGCCCGAGCTTTCCACCTGGAACACCGCGACCGTCCGGGCGCTCGCATACAGGTCATAGGTCGCCCGGTCGTCCAGCGGGATCAGCCCGATGTCCACCGCAATCCCCTGCGCCGCGAGCAGGTCCACCGCGGTCTGGATCACCGTCAGCGTCTTCAGGCCCAGGAAGTCGAACTTCACCAGCCCCGCCGCCTCCACCCACTTCATGTTGAACTGCGTGGCCGGCATGTCCGACCGCGGGTCCTGGTACAGCGGCACCAGCTCGTCGAGCGGCCGGTCGCCGATGACCACCCCGGCGGCGTGGGTGGACGCATTCCGCAGCAATCCTTCGATCTGCGCGGCGTAGTCGAGCAGGCGCGCCACCACCTCCTCCTTCGCCGCCTCGCGCAGCCGCGGCTCGTCGGCCAAGGCCTTGGTGATGCTGACGGGCTTCACGCCTTCGACCGGGATCAGCTTCGACAGCCGGTCGACCTGCATGTAGGGCATCTGCAACACGCGCCCCACATCCCGCACTGCGGCCTTCGACAGCAGCGCGCCGAAGGTGATGATCTGCCCGACCCGGTCGCGGCCATACTTGCCCTGGACGTAGGTGATGACCTCTTCCCGCCGGTCCATGCAGAAGTCGATGTCGAAGTCGGGCATGCTGACCCGCTCGGGGTTCAGGAACCGCTCGAACAGCAGGCCGTAGCGCAGCGGGTCGAGGTCGGTGATCGTCAGCGCCCAGGCCACCAGCGACCCGGCCCCCGACCCCCGGCCGGGGCCGACCGGGATCCCCCGCGCCTTGGCCCACTGGATGAAGTCCGCGACGATCAGGAAATAGCCGGGAAAGCCCATCTGCTCGATGATGCCGACCTCGAAGGCGAGCCGCCTGCGGTAGTCCTCCACCGGCACGGCGTGCGGCACCACGGCCAGCCGCGCCGCGAGCCCCGCCTCGGCCTGGCGGCGCAGCTCCTCCACCTCGTCACCGGCGAAGCGCGGCAGGATGGGCTTGCGCTTGCCCACGGCGAAGGCGCAGCGCCGCGCGATCTCGACCGAGTTCGCCAGCGCCTCGGGCAGGTCGGCGAACAGCGCCGCCATCTCGGCCTCGGACTTGAAGTAATGCTGCGCCGTCAGCCGCCTGCGGGGGGCCTGCTGGTCGACGTAGGCTCCTTGCGCGATGCAGATCAGCGCGTCATGCGCCTGGTGCATCTCGGGCCTGGGGAAGTAGACGTCGTTCGTGGCCACCAGCGGCAGGCCCATGTCATAGGCGAGGTCGATCAGCCCCGCCTCGCTCGCCGCCTCGGCCGGAGGCAGCGCGCCGCCCTCCGGGTGGCGCTGCAGTTCGACATACAGCCGGTCGCCGAAGACCGCCGCCAGCCGTTCGGCCAGCGCCCGCGCCCGGGGCATCTGGCCGTTGGCGATGAACCGCCCCAGCGGCCCTTCCGGCCCCCCCGTCAGACAGATCAGCCCAGCCCCATGCGCCGCAAGCTCCGCCACCGTCACCTGCGGCAGCTGCCCCGCCTTGCCGATGTAGAGGCACGAGTTCAGCTTCATCAGGTTCCGCCACCCGGCCTCGGACTGCGCCAAGAGCACGACCGGCGCGGGCACCCGCGGCTTCTCCCCCGGCGCCGCCGGGTCGTGGCACAGGCTGACCTGGCACCCCACGACCGGCTGCACCCCCGCCCCCATCGCGGTGACGGAAAACTCCAGCGCCGCAAAGCAGTTGTCCGTATCGGTCACCGCCACCGCAGGCATCCCCGCGGCCGCGGCGAGCCGGACCACGTCCTTCACCGGGATCGCGCCCTCCAGCAGCGAATGGTCGGAATGGACGCGGAGGTGGATGAAGCGGGGAGGGGCGGGCATGGGGGGGAGGATTGCAGGTCGGTGCGTCGGCCCGCAAGGGGCGACGGTCGACCGACCGGGGCCGGCCTCCGCCGGGACGCGCCGGACCCAGACCCACCGAAGCGATGCCTCCGGGCCCGTGGCCCGGCGCGACGCTTACCCCTTCTTCAGCACCTTCGACCCCAGCAGCTCCGCGATCTGCACCGCGTTCAGCGCGGCGCCCTTCCGCAGGTTGTCGCTGACGACCCACATGTTCAGCCCGTTCTCCACCGTGGAATCCTGCCGGATGCGGCTGACGTAGGTGGCATACTCCCCCACGCATTCGATCGGCGTCACGTAGCCCCCCGGCTCGCGCTTGTCGATCACCAGCACGCCCGGGGCCTCGCGCAGGATGTCGCGCGCCTCGTCCTCGTCGAGGAACTCGGCGAACTCCACGTTCACGGCCTCGGAATGGCCGACGAACACCGGCACCCGCACGCAGGTCGCCGTGACCTTGATCGACACATCGAGGATCTTCTTCGTCTCCGCCGCCATCTTCCACTCTTCGCGCGTCATCCCGTCCTCCATGAAGACGTCGATCTGCGGGATCACGTTGAAGGCGATCTGCTTCTGGAACTTCGCGGGCGCGACCTCCTGCCCGGGCACGTATTTGCCCTTGGTCTGGTCCCACAGCTCGTCCATCGCGTCCTTGCCAGCCCCGGACACCGACTGGTAGGTGCTGACGACGACCCGCACCACCCGCGCCCGGTCGTGCAGCGGCTTCAGCGCCACCACCATCTGCGCGGTGGAGCAGTTGGGGTTGGCGATGATGTTCTTCTTCGCGTAAGCGTGGATCGCGTCCGCGTTCACCTCCGGAACGATCAGCGGCACGTCCGGGTCGTAGCGATACAGGGACGAGTTGTCGATCACCACGCAGCCCGCCGCCGCGGCCTTCGGCGCATAGGTCTTGGTCGGCCCCGAGCCCACCGCAAACAGCGCGATGTCCCAGCCCGCGAAGTCGAAGGTGTCGAGGTCCAGCGTCTTCAGCACCCGGTTGCCGAACGTCACCTCGGTCCCCAGCGACTTGCGCGAGGCGAGCGCCGCGATGGCGTCCACGGGAAACTCCCGCTCGGCCAGAATGTTCAGCATTTCGCGGCCCACGTTGCCCGTGGCGCCGGCGACGACGACGCGATAGCCCATTCGTCCCTCCAAGGATCGCCGCCGCTTAGCGCAAGGCCCGCGCCTGTGCAATCCGCGCGGCGAAGGCGGGCAGGTCCGCCTCCCCCCCCGGCCAGGCGAAGCGCGGCCAGTAGTGGCGGTCGAGCCAGGTCATCAGCCCGTCCCGCAGCCCCTGGTCGAACCCCCAGTCCGGCGCGGCAAAGGCGGCCTCCAGCGCCGCCTGGTCCCCCGCGACCGTGACCGCCCCCGGCAAGGCCCAGAACGCCCGCCCCAGCGCCAGCACCGGCCTGTCCCACAGGAACGCCTGCAGCCCCATGCTGGAGTTCAGCGTCACCACGCCCCGGCTCGCCGCCACCTGCGCGAAGCTGTCGGTGGCGTTGTCCACCACCACCCGGTCGCCGAGCCGCAGGTCGAGCCGCAGCTTCGCGCTCGGATGCTCCTTCACCCGCAGGTGCCAGCCCGGCGGCAGGCGGGCCGACGCCCGCGCCAGCGCCGCGAGGAACCCCTGCATCCCCCCCGTCCACCCGGCGAACAGCCGCACCTGGGTGTCTTCGGGCACCTGCAGCGGGCAGAACAGGAACGGCCCCGGCGGCAGCCCCCCCGCCGCCTGCCCGACATCCGCGCGGCGCGACGGCCGCGCCGCCAGCCCTTCGCCGAGCCGCCGCCAGCCGCTGCCGGCAAATCCCCGGAAGAACGCGGGGTCGTCCGGCACCGACCCCTCCGCGTTCACGCCCCTCGGGTCGAGCGTCACCCGGCCCGGAAAGGGCGCAAGCTCGGCGTGCAGCACCGCCGCCCCCGCGTCCCGCGCCCCGTCGAGGAAGGCCTTCCGGGTGCCCGTCAGCCCGTTCCAGGCGACCGCGAGATGGTCCGGGTGCGCCGTGAAATACCCCCGCGCCCAGGCATACTGCCCCCGGATCAGCGCCGCCTTGGCCCAGCGTCCGACCGCGCCGGACGGCTGCCGCTTCGCCCGCGCCAGCGCCGCGGTCACCCGCGCCTCGGCCCCCGGCCAGCCGCGCCACGACACCGGCACCACCGCCAGCCGCCGACCGCCGCCCGCCGCCCGCGCGAGCGCCGCAAAGACCGCCTCTTTCCGCGCGTCGTATTCGGCGGGCCAGACGATCACGCCGCCGTCGCCGCCGCCAGCGGGCGTTCGCGGATCGGCAGGTGCACGATGGCGCTGAACGCGCCCACCCCCACGCCGATCCACCAGACGAGCCGGTAGTCCCCGGTCATGTCGTAAAGCTGCCCGCCCAGCCAGACGCCCATGAACGCGCCGAGCTGGTGGCTCAGGAACACGAAGCCATAGAGCGTGCCCATGTAGCGCAAGCCGTAGATATGCGCGACGAGCCCGCTCGTGAGCGGCACCGTGGCCAGCCACAGGCTGCCTATCAGCACCGAAAACACCAGCACCGTTGCGGGCGTCATCGGCACCAGGATGAACCAGGCCGCCACCACCGTGCGGCCCGCGTAGATCGCGGCCAGCAGGTATTTCTTGCTGAACCGCATCCCCAGCCACCCGGCCGCCAGCGTGCCCGCGATGTTGGCCAGCCCGATCAGGCTGATTGCCACCGCCCCCAGCGCCGAGGTCGAGGCGATGCCCAACCCGGCCAGCAGCGATCCCGGCGCGATCGGCGCGCTGCTTTCGGTCACGAAGGCGGGAAAATGCGCGGTGATGAAGGCGAGCTGGTAGCCGCAGGAAAAGAACCCCAGGAAGATCAGGCTGAACGACGGGTCGCGGAAGGCCCGCAGCACGACCGTGCCCATGCTTTCCTCGAGCTCCGCCCGGCTGGCGAGCGCGGGCGACCGCAGGAAGGGCAGCGCGAACAGCGCGCAGAGGATCACCAGGGCGAAGGTCAGGAACACGCCCCGCCAGTCCATCACCTGCAGCAGGAGCTCCGCCGCCGGGGCGCCGACGACCTGCCCCGCGCTGCCCGCCGCGGTGGCGATGCCGAGCGCCATCGACCGGTTCCCGGCGCTCGCTGCCCGGCCCACCACCGCCAGGATCACCCCGAACCCGGTGCCCGCGATGCCGAAGCCCACCAGCACCTCGAGGCTCTGCATCTGCCAGGGTTGCGTGGCCAGCGACGACAGCGCCAGCCCCGTGGCATAGAGGATCGCCCCCGCGACGATCGCCTTGCGGTCGCCGAACCGCTCGGCCAGCGCGCCGAAGACCGGCTGGCCGATCCCCCAGGCGAGGTTCTGGATCGCAATGGCGAGAGAAAACTCCGCCCGCGCCCAGCCGAACTCGTCGGCGACGGGGATCTGGAACACGCCGTAACTCGCCCGGATCGCGAAGCCCGCCACCAGGACGGGGGTCATCAGCGGGGCGGCGGAGGCGGATGCGCGAGTCACGGCAGGGCGACGCTGCGCCCGGGCCGGGGCGGGGTCAAGCGCGGGATTGCAGGGATCCCCGGCCGGTCGGGGCCGTGACCGGGTCCGCGAAGGCCGCGCCCCCTTTCCCCCCGCCGCCGTTTCCTGTAAGGCGCGCGCCATCTGAGACGTGGCGGCCCCTGCCCCCGGGCGCATGCACGAAGGATAGGGGGCGGCGGCAATGGGGCCGCCAGATGCGAGGGCGCGGCAGGGGCCGCACCTCGAAAGGATGATGAATGTTCAACGTGACGAAGAAATCCATCCAGTGGGGCGCCGAGACGCTGACGCTGGAGACGGGGAAGGTTGCGCGGCAGGCGGATGGCTCGGTCATCGCCACGCTGGGCGAGACGGCCGTGATGGCCAACGTGACCTTCGCCAAGACCGCCAAGCCGGGGCAGGACTTCTTCCCCCTGACGGTCCACTACCAGGAGAAATACTACGCCGCGGGCAAGATCCCCGGCGGCTTCTTCAAGCGCGAGGCGCGGCCGTCCGAGAAGGAGACGCTCGTTTCCCGCCTCATCGACCGGCCCTGCCGGCCCCTGTTCGTGGAAGGGTTCCGCAACGAGGTGCTGGTGATGGCCACGGTGCTGTCCTGCGACCTGGTGAACGACCCCGACATCGTGGCGATGATCGCGGCCAGCGCGGCGCTGACCGTCTCGGGCGTGCCCTTCATGGGCCCGATCGGCGCGGCGCGGGTCGGCTTCACGGGCGGCCAGTATGTGCTGAACCCGGCGATGGACGACATGACGCAGCTGCGGCTGAAGCCCGACCAGCGGCTCGACCTCGTCATCGCGGGCACGAAGGAGGCCGTGATGATGGTCGAATCCGAGGCCTACGAGCTGACCGAGGCGGAGATGCTCGGTGCCGTGAAGTTCGGCCATGCGCAGATGCAGCCGGTGATCGACCTGATCGTCGCCTTTGCCGAGAACTGCGCGAAGGAGCCCTTCGACTTCGCCCCGCCCGATTTCTCGGCGCTGGCCGACCGGATCAAGGGCCTGGGCGAGGCCCAGATGCGCGCGGCCTTCGCGATCCGCGACAAGCAGGCCCGCACCACGGCCATCGAGGCCGCGATCCATGCGGTCAAGGACCAGCTGACCGATGACGAACGCGCCGACCCGGACATGTGGCCGGCCTTCAAGGCGCTGGAATCCGAAATCCTGCGCGGCGACATCATCAACGGCGGCGGCCGGATCGACGGGCGCGATACCAGGACCGTGCGGCCCATCGTGGTCGAAACCGGCATCCTGCCGCGCACCCACGGCTCGGCGCTCTTCACCCGCGGCGAGACGCAGGGGCTGGTCGTGACCACGCTCGGCACCGGCGAGGATGAACAGATCATCGACGCGCTGAACGGCAACTATCGGTCGAACTTCCTTCTGCACTACAACTTCCCGCCCTATTCGGTCGGCGAGGTGGGCCGCGTGGGCAGCCCCGGGCGGCGCGAGATCGGCCACGGCAAGCTCGCCTGGCGCGCGCTCCAGGCGGTGCTGCCCGCGCCGACCGACTTCCCCTACACGATCCGGGTCGTGTCGGAGATCACCGAGTCGAACGGGTCGTCGTCCATGGCCTCGGTCTGCGGCGGGTCGCTGTCGATGATGGACGCGGGCGTGCCGCTGAAGGCGCCGGTCGCGGGCGTCGCCATGGGCCTGATCCTGGAAAAGGACGGGCGCTGGGCCGTGCTGACCGACATCCTGGGCGACGAGGATCACCTCGGCGACATGGACTTCAAGGTGGCCGGGACGGCGCAGGGGATCACGTCCCTGCAGATGGACATCAAGGTCGCGGGCATCACCCCCGAGATCATGGAGCAGGCGCTGGCGCAGGCCAGGGACGGCCGGCTGCACATCCTGGCCGAGATGGGCAAGAGCCTCAGCCACGCCAACGCCTTCAGCGAATACGCCCCCAAGATCGAGACGCTGACCATCCCCACCGACAAGATCCGCGAAGTGATCGGGTCGGGCGGCAAGGTCATCCGCGAGATCGTGGAGACGAGCGGAGCCAAGGTCGACATCAACGACGACGGCGTCATCAAGATCGCGTCGAACGACCAGCAGGCGATCAAGCGCGCCTACGACATGATCTGGTCGATCGTGGCCGAGCCCGAAGAGGGCCGCGTCTACACCGGCCGCGTGGTGAAGCTGGTCGACTTCGGCGCCTTCGTGAACTTCTTCGGCAAGCGCGACGGACTGGTCCACGTCAGCCAGATTTCCGGCAAGCGGCTGAACCACCCCAACGAGCTTCTGAAGGAAGGCCAGGAGGTCAAGGTCAAGCTTCTGGGCTTCGACGAGCGCGGCAAGGTGCGGCTCGGCATGAAGATGGTCGACCAGGAGACCGGCGAGGAGATCGCCGAGCGCAAGAAGGAAGAGGCCGAGGGCTGACGGCCCCGCCAGGGTGGAGGCCGCCGACATGCGAACGCCCGCACCGTCAGGTGCGGGCGTCCTGCATTGCGGCCGGGCTCAGCGGCGCAGGCCGAGCCGGGCGATCAGCGCGGCATAGCGCGCCTCGTCCCTGGTCTTCAGGTAGTCGAGCAGCTTGCGGCGCTGCGCGACCATCATCAGAAGGCCCCGGCGCGAGTGGTTGTCGTTCTTGTGGCCCTTGAAGTGTTCGGTCAGCGTGGCGATGCGCGACGACAGGATCGCGACCTGCACCTCGGGGCTGCCCGTATCATTGGCCTTCGTGGCGTAGTCCTTGATGAGGCGGGCTTTTTCTTCGACGGTGATCGACATCGGGGTCTCCTTCCGAAGGGTGGCGCAAGCCGGGATGTCGTCCAGCAGGGCCCGTGGAGCGGTCCGCCGACCATCGGCGGATGGGCGCAGATACGCCACGGGCGGCGGAAGGGAAACCCCTTGTTTCGCGGAATGCCCCGCATTTGTCGCGAACCGCTGCGATCGGACGGTGGATTCGGGCCGGAAAATCTGGCATGGATGCGTGGGATTGTCGTGTCGGCACGCGGACTTGGCCGACATCTTGGTTAACGCGTGGAAGGCGGGCGATGCTCGGGATCATGGGACTTCTGGGTGCGCTGATGGCGGGCGTCCTGGCCGACTCGATGTCGTCCGCGCAGCGGGCGGACACCGCGGATCCGCAGGATGACGACGACGACAGCGAACGGGGCGAGGGCGATCTGCTCGACCCGCCGCGCGCGACCGACCCCGACGATCCCGACTACGTCGCGGGCAGCGACGACGTGCCCGAACCGCCGCCCCCCGACCAGGTGCTCGCGGCGGGTGACAAGGGCGCGATCGTCGCGGGCGGCGGCGGGCAGGACACGATCCTGGGCGGGGACGGGGCCGACCAGCTCGACGGCCGTGCCGGGCACGACCTCATCACGGGCGGCGGCGGGACCGACCAGGTCTTCGCCGGCGACGGCGAGGATACCGTCTGGGGCGGCGATGCCGCCGACCGGCTGATGGGCGAGGACGGGGCCGACTGGCTCGATGGCGGCGCGGGGGACGACGACCTCGCCGGCGGCACCGGCGACGACACGATGCTGGGCGGCGACGGGGCCGATGTGATGCTCGGCGGGACCGGCGACGATCTGGCCGAAGGCGGCGCGGGCGATGACTGGCTGTCGGGCGGCGGCGGAGATGACCGGCTGGGCGGGGGCGCGGGCGACGACACGCTCGACGGCCTGGACGGCAACGACACCCTGACGGGCGATGCGGGCACCGATTTCCTGAACGGCGGCGCGGGCGACGACGCGCTGACCCTGGGCGGCGGCGACTGGGGCAGCGGCGGCGCGGGGGCCGACAGCTTCAACCTGACCGACTATGGCCCCGACACCGGCCCCGCGCAGATCACCGATTTCGCCCCGGGCGAGGATTCGCTCGTGCTGATGTACGATCCCGCGCTGCACCCCGACCCGCAGGTCACGACGGCCCCCGCGGGCGACGGCGGGCAGACGGCTGTGATGCTCGACGGCGTGCGGGTCGCGGTGGTGCACGGGCCGCTCGATTCGGCCGACGTCCGGCTTCAGGCCGCAGCCTGATCCCAGGGGATCAGCGCCCGGCCGTAGGGCACGTACAGGGGATGCACCGGCTGCCCCGCCCCGGTCAGCCCCAGCACCCAGGGCGCCGCCCCCGCCCCGCGCAGCAGCCGCGCGACCTGGGCACCGCGGTCCATGAACAGCCCGTGGTTGCCCCAGGCGCAGACGATCCGGTCGGCCCAGGGCACGCTGCCCGCGATGGCCGCGTCGTTGTCCGGCCCGACCGGATCGGCCGCCGCGCGCATCACCCGCGGGTCGGTCGCGCGGAAGGCGAAGATGTTGGTCACCCGGAAGGCCCCGAACCCCAGCGCCCGCGCGCGGCGTTCGCAGCGTTCCACCGTGGGGTCGTTCTGCACCTCGGTCGCGGTCGAGGGGTTCAGCATCACGAACAGCGCCCGGGGTCCTGCCGGGTCCCACACCCGGGTCAGCAGATACCGCCAGGCCTCGCAGTCGGAGTAGACGGCGGTGCTGTCCGCATCGCCCTTGCGCCAGGCCCGTTCGATCATGGCGCGCGCAAGATCGTCACGACCGTATCGCCGTAGCGCCGCTGGTCGGCCTGCACGAAACCGGCCGGCGGCACGGGCGGCGCGCCCTCCTCCCACACCACCACCGCCCCCGGCGCGAGCCAGCCGCCCGCCGCGCAGGAGGCGAGCGCCGCCTCGCCCAGGCCCTTGCCATAGGGCGGGTCGAGGAACACGAGGCCATAGGGCGCGCCCCGGTTCGCCCCCATCGCGGTGGCGTCGCGCCGCCAGATGTCGGTCTCGCCGCCGGCGCGCATCTTCTCGACGTTGGCCCGGATCAGCGCCCGCGCCGCGGCCCCGTCGTCGACGAAGGCCACCCGCGCTGCCCCGCGCGACAGCGCCTCGAGCCCCAGCGCCCCGGTCCCGGCAAAAAGGTCGAGCACCCGCGCGCCGGTCACCGGATCGTCCGCCTGCAAGAGGTTGAAGATCGCCTGCCGCACCCTGTCCGACGTCGGCCGCAGGTGCGCGGCGGGGTCGCCCGCGCCGACCTCGGCCAGCGCGAGGCCCCGGGCGCGACCCGCGATGATCCTCACCTGAGCAGCGCCTTGAGGTCGGTCGCGGGGTCCGCCACGGCCTCGGGCGCGGGGGATTTTCCCATCTCGATCAGCCGCTTGCCCACCATGTAGGCGCGGCTGTCGTTCATCGCGTCGACGGCGATCAGGCGGTTTTCGGCGAAATACCAGACGCTGACCGCCCCGCCCGCGGGCCCGCGGGTGACGATGCGGTCGTAGCCGTGGCTCAGCCCCGCGATCTGCAGCTTCATGTCGAACTGGTCGGACCAGAACCACGGGCGGGCGTCGTAGTCGCGCGCGGCTCCCAGGATGTTGTCGGCCACGCATTCGGCCTGGTCGATGGCGTTGCCGACCGATTCGAGCCGCAGCCGCCGCCCCGCCCAGGGGAAGGACGCGCAATCCCCCGCCGCCCAGATATGCGGCACGCTGGTCCGCCCATGCCCGTCGACCGCGATGCCGTTGTCGACCGCCACGCCTGCGGCCTCGGCCAGCGCCGTCGCGGGCAGCACGCCGACGCCCGCGATCACGATGTCGGCCGGCAGCTCCTGCCCATCCGCCAGCCGCGCCGCCCGGACGGTGCCGTCGCCCAAAAGCCGGTCGAGCCCCGTGCCCTCCAGCACGGTGACCCCGTTGGCGCGGTGCAGCGCGCGGACATGCGCGCTCGTCTCGGCGGCGGCGACGCGCTGCAGGATGCGCGGCGCGATCTCGACGACCGTGACGGCCAGCCCCAGCTTCGCCGCGACCGCCGCCGCCTCAAGCCCGATGTAGCCGCCGCCGATCACCACCAGCCGCCGCCCGGCCACGAAAGCGGGCCGCATCGCGTCGACGTCAGCGAGCGTGCGGACCGTATACACGCCGCCAAGGTCGCCGCCGATCGCGGCGGGAAGGCGGCGCGGGACGGCACCAGTCGTCAGGCACAGCTCGGCGTAGGCCAGCGCGGCACCCCCCACGGTCACCGTCCGCGCCACGGGGTCGATCGCCGTGACGGGCGCGCCCAGCTGCAGCGTGATCCCCTGGTCCGCCCAGAACTCCGCGCTGCGCAGCCATAGCCGCTCCGCCTCCATCTCACCCAGCAGATAGGCCTTCGACAGCGGCGGGCGCTGGTAGGGCGGCGCGGGTTCCTCGCCGACCAGGGTGATCGCGCCGTCGTGGCCCCCGGCGCGCAAGCGCGCGGCCAGCGCGGCACCCGCCTGCCCCGCGCCCACGATCACCACGTCGCCCATCCGCGCCCCCCACTGGCAGCCCACCGGGCGCGAGCCTATAACCCCGGTCGTCACGAACGCAAACCGATGGGGACGACGATGGCGATTTCCGCAGGCGACCGGCTGCCCGACGCGACGCTGCTGGCGATGGGCGACGGCGGGCCGCAGCCGGTGGACCTCGGCCGGCGGCTGAAGGGGCGCCGCGTCGTCGTCTTCGGCCTGCCGGGGGCCTACACCGGCACCTGCACCACCGCCCATGTGCCGAGCTTCATCCGCACGAAGGACCGCTTCGCCGCCAAGGGCATCGACGAGATCCTCTGCGTCGCGGTCAACGACCCCTTCGTGATGGGCGCCTGGGGGCAGTCCACCGGCGCGACGGCGGCGGGGATCGCGATGCTGGGCGACGCCGACGGGGCCTTCACGCGGGCCATGGGCCTCGACTTCACCGCCCCGCCGGTCGGCCTGATCGGCCGGTCGAAACGCTATGCGCTGATTGCCGAGGATGGTGTGGTCACGGCGATCCACGTCGAGGACAGCCCGGGCGCGTGCGGCGTCAGCGCGGGCGAGGCGCTGCTGCAGGAGCTGTAGACGATCCGCAAGGCAGCTCCCTGGCTGCGCGCCGGGCTATCGTGCGCGGATCTCGCACAGGCTTTCGACCGGCGCGGTCAGGTCGCGCTGGACCGCGGCGTCGCCCGCCAGCCGGTCCATCGTCTGCGCCAGCCGGATGTCGAGCGCCGACAGCCCGTGACAGTCGTGCGTCGTCAGCGTGACGTCGACGGTGTTGTAGACATTGCGCCACTCCGGGTGGTGGTTCATCGCCTCGGCCGCCAGCGCGGCGCGGCTCATGAACCCCCAGGCTTCGGAAAAGTCGCGGAACCGCCAGACCTTGCGGAGCGCGTCGCGGCCTTCGACCGCCCCCCAGCCGGTCGCGCCCAGCGCGGGCAGCAGCGTGCGGCGGTCGGCGTCGGGCAGAAGCGGCGTCATGCGGTCTCCTCCACGGTGACGCGCCGGAAGGGGCCGTAGGCCGTCAGCACCTCGATCTCCTCGTCCACCGCGCGGCGTTCCTGGTCGAGATAGCGGGCGACGGCGGCGCGGAAAGCCCGGTCGCGGATCCAGTGCAGCGAATGCACCGGCACCGGCAGGTAGCCGCGGGCGAGCTTGTGTTCGCCCTGCGCCCCGGCCTCGACCCGGCCGAGGCCCTGGGCTATGGCCCAGTCGATCGCCTGGTAGTAGCAGAGCTCGAAGTGCAGGCAGGGGTGCTGTTCGGTGCAGCCCCAGTAGCGCCCGAAGAGCGTGTCGGCCCCGATGAAGTTCAGCGCCCCCGCCACCGCCCGCCCGTCGCGGAACGCGAGCACCAGAAGCACGTCGTTACGCATCGTGGCCTGCAGCGCGGCGAAGAACGCGCGCGTCAGGTAGGGACGGCCCCATTTCCGGCTGCCGGTGTCCTGGTAGAAGGTCCAGAAGGCGTCCCAATGGGCGGGTTCGATGGCATCGCCGGTCAGCGTCCGGATCTCGACCGCGGCCTGCGCCGTCTCGCGTTCCTTGCGGATCATCTTGCGCTTGCGGCTGGAGAGGTCGGCGAGGAAGGCGTCGAAATCGCCGTAGCCGCGGTTGACCCAGTGGAACTGCTGCGTGACGCGGTGGAGCAGGCCGCGGTGCCCGGCCAGCCGCCCGGCCTCCTCGGCGGTGCAGAAGGTGACGTGCAGCGACGACAGCCCGTTCCCGTCGGCAAGGTCGACCGCGGCGTCGGCGAGCGCCTCGGGCACCTCGCCGAGGAAGCGCCGGCCGGTCGCGGGGGTGAAGGGCACCGCGACCTGCAGCTTGGGGTAGTAGCGTCCGCCCGCGTTCTCGAAAGCCTGCGCCCAGCCGTGGTCGAAGATGTATTCGCCCTGGCTGTGGCTTTTGACGTAGAGCGGTGCCGCCCCGACGATACGCCCCGCCGCGCGCGCAACCAGCGGCTGCGGCTGCCAGCCGGTGCCGCGCCCGGTGCTGCCCGAGGCCTCGAGCGCCGCGAGGAAGCGGTGGGTGGTGAAGGGGTCGCGCGGCCGCGGGGCCTGCGGCTGCAGCGCGTCCCAGTCGGCGGCGGGAATGGCGGCGATGCCGTCCGTGAGCGAGATGTCGGTCATGTGGCGCGCGCAGACCGGGGGCCAGCCCCCGGACCCCCGGGATATTTGTGGGAAGATGAAGGAGAGGGTGGCTCAGGCCGGGCCAGGGTCAAGCCGGGCGGCGTAGCCTTCGAAGGTGATGTTGTCGGCGATCACGCGGGCTTGCGCTTCCTGTGGCGCGGAGGTGATCGTCCAGCACAGCACCGCGAGGCCGCGCGCCTTCAGGCTCGCGACGCGCGGGCGGGGCAGGTCGGGGGCCTCGTGGCTGATGAAGGACAGGGGCAAGCGGTCGGCATCGGGGATCGCGCGCAGCCGGTCGCAGGTGGCGGCGGGCAGCGGGGCCCAGTCGGCCGGGTCATACGCGCTGGTCGTCAGCCCGACCGGGATGCCCGGGGCGGCGCGGGTGAAGGCCGCGATGGCGTGGGGGTTGAAGGACATGACCGCGACCTCGCCCCGGTAGCCCTGCAGCGCGGCGGCGGTCGCATGCTCCAGCCGCCCGTCGGTGGCGGCCATGGCGCCGGTCTGGTCCTTGATCTCGATCAGCAGCGGCACGGAGGCCCCGACCTGCGCCAGCACCTGGCGCAAGGTCGGGATGGTGTCGGTCCCGCCGCGCAGCGCGATCGTCTGCAGGGCGGCGGCGGGGCGGGCGGCGAGGGGGCCGGTCGCGGCGGTCAGGCGGTCGAGCGTCTCGTCATGGAACACCATCGCCTGGCCGTCGGCCGAAAGCTGGACGTCGCATTCGATGCCGTAGCCCGCCGCGATGGCGGCCGCGATGGCGGCGGGCGAGTTCTCGGGCCGCCCGGCCCCGTGCAGCGCGCGGTGGGCGAAGGGGCGGCGGCGCAGGAAGGCCGTCATGCCAGCGCGAAGACCGCCTCGACCTCGACCGCGACGCCCAGGGGCAGGCTCGGCGCGCTGACGGCGGACCGGGCATGGCGGCCGGCGTCCCCCATCACCGCGACAAGCAGGTCCGAGGCGCCGTTGATGACCTTCGGCTGGTCGGTGAAATCGGGGGTGGAGTTGACGAAGCCCGTCAGCTTGACCGCGCGGGCGACGCGCGCCCAGTCGCCGCCGACCGCGGCCTTGAGCTGCGCGAGGATCGCGATGGCGCAGGTCCGCGCCGCCGCCGCGCCCTGGCCGACGTCGAGGTCCGCGCCGAGCTTTCCGGTGACGAGCCCTGCGGCGTCGCGGCTGATCTGGCCCGAGATCCACACCATCCCACCCGCCACCACCGCGGGCACGTAGTTCGCGGCCGGGGGCGGCGCGTCGGGCAGCGTGAGGCCGAGTTCGCTCAGGCGGGCGTCGATCGGGTGCAAGGCGGGCGCGTGCATGGAGGGCCTCCTGTCCGCCGGGACGCTAGCCCCGGCGAAGGCGGGCGGCAAGGTCAGCCTTCGCGGAAGGCGCGTACGAAGTAGTCGGTGAAGGGCTTCACCAGATAGGCCATCGGCGTGCGTTCGTCGGTCTGGATGAAGGCCTCGACCGGCATTCCGGGCAAAAGCGTCACGTCGCCGAGCTTTTCGGACTCGCCCGGGGACAGCTCGATTTCGGCGCGGTAGAAGTTCGCCTGCGTGCGCTGGTCGGTCAGCGCGTCGGCCGAGACCATGGTGACGCGGCCCCGCAGTTCGGGCGTGGTCCGGGCGCTGAAGGCGGGAAACAGCAGCTTGACCTCCTGCCCGACGCGGATTTCGTCGACGTTGATGGGCGAGACCTGGGCCGCGATGACCAGCGGACGGTCCTGCGGGATGATGTAGAGCAGCGGTTCGGCCGGGCGGATCACCGAGCGCGGGGTGGTGACGGCCAGGCCGAGGACGATGCCCGCCACCGGGGCGCGGATGTCGAGCCGGGCGATGCGTTCGTTCAGCACCCGGCGGCGTTCGGAAAGTTCAAGCTCGCGCGCGCCGATGTCGCGCAGCTGCGCGTTCGCCTCCTCGCGCCGGGCGTCGGCGAGACGCAGGATCTCCAGCTCCACCTCGGTCTTGCGGCCTTCGGCCTGCGCGGCCGAGGCGCGCAGCTCGCCCGCCTGGCCCTGCAGCGAGGCCTGCTCGCGTTCGAGCGCGAGCACCCGGCTCGCCTGCGCGAGGCCCTTGTCGAGCAGCCCCTGCTGGTCGGCGAGTTCCCGTTCGATCAGCGCGAGCTGGGTGCCGAGCGCCGTGACCTGCGCCGTGATCCCCTCGACCTGCGAATCGATCTGGCCGATGCGGCGGTCGAGCTGTTCGGTCTGCCGCGCCAGGGTCTCGCGCCGGGCGGCGAAGAGGTTCTCCTGCCCGGTCATCAGGTTCTGCACCTCCGCGCGGGTCGCGGACACGGTGACGAGCTCGTCGCCGAAGGTCAGCCCCGCGTCACCGTCGCGCTCGGCCTCGAGCCGGGCGCGCTGGGCCATGATCTCGAACAGCTGCCCCTCGACGATGGCGAGTTCCGACCGCAGTTCGGACCCGTCGAGCCGGATCAGCAGATCGCCCGCGGCGACGGTCTGGCCGTCGGCCACGTCGATCTCGGCGACGATGCCGCCGTCGGGGTGGTTCACGAGCTGGCGGCGCTGTTCCACCTCGATCTGGCCCGAGGTGATGACGGCCCCGGCGATGCGGGTGCCGACCGACCACCAGCCGAAGCCCGCGACGAGGACGACCGTGGTGACGACGCCGATCCACATGGGCCGGGCGGTGGACCACTTGCGGGGTTCGCTCATGTCACGCCCCCCGGGCCGGTCGCCCGCACGATCTCGGTGTGGTTCTTGACCATGTCGCGCAGGACCTGGTCGCGCGGGCCGAAGGCGCGGCGGGTGCCGTCCTCGAGCACGAGGAGCAGGTCGCACTCCTGGATCGCGGCCGGCCGGTGCGCCATGATGAGGATCGCGCGGCCGGCGTCCTTCATCGACCGGATCGCGATGTTCAGCGCCATCGACCCTTCGTTGTCGAGGTTCGAGTTCGGCTCGTCCAGCACCAGCAGCACCGGGTCGCCATACAGCGCGCGCGCGAGGCCGATGCGCTGGATCTGCCCGCCCGACAGCCTTCCGCCCAGCGTGGCGACGCGGGTGTCGTAGCCTTCGGGCAGCTTCAGGATCATGTCGTGCGCGGCGGCCTTCTGCGCCGCCTCCACCACCTTCTGCGGGTCGGGCGTCGGCGACAGCCGCGCGATGTTCTCGGCGATGGTGCCGTCGAACAGCGTCACCCGCTGCGGCAGATAGCCGATGTAGCTGCCGAGCACGTCGGGGTCGTACTGGTCGAGCGTCGCGCCGTCGAGCCGCACCTTGCCCCCCGCCGGCCGCCACACGCCGGTCAGCGTCCGCGCGAGCGTCGACTTGCCCGACCCCGACGGCCCGATGACGCCCAGCGCCTGCCCCGGCTCCAGCCGGAAGCTGACCATCCGCAGCACCGCCTGCTGCTCGCCCGGCGGCACCACGGTCAGGTTCTGCGCCTCGAGGATGGCGCGGGGGCGGGGCAGCTTCGTGCGCTCCGGCTCGGTGGGCGTGCGCGACAGAAGCTCGGCCAGCCGGCCCCGCGCCTCCCGCGCGCGGGTCACGACGGCCCACTGGCCGATCGACTGTTCGACCGGCGCGAGCGCGCGGCCCATCAGGATCGAGCCCGCGATCATCGCGCCCGCCGACAGCTCCCCCCGCAGGACGAGCCAGGCGCCGAGGCCGAGCATCGCCGACTGCAGGAACAGCCGGAAGGTCTTCGTCACCGACCCGAACACGCCCGCGAGGTCCGCCGCCTGGATCGCCTGCCCCAGCGCCGTGCCGCGTGCGCGCTGCCAGCGGTCGAAGCCCGCCGACTGCATCCCCAGCGCCTGGATCACCTCCGATTCGGCCTTGAGGTTGTCGGCGTAGCGTTCCGCCTGCATGGCGAGGTTGTTGGTGCGGTTCAGCGGCCCCTCGGTCAGCCGCTGGTTCAGCCAGGTGACCGCGATCAGCACCGCGCCCCCGGCGACCGCCAGCCAGCCCATCCAGGGGTGGAAGATGAAGATCGCGCCGAAGAAGAGCGGCGTCCACGGGATGTCGAAGATCGCCAGCAGCACCGGCGAGGCCCAGAGCCGCTGGATCGCCTCGAGATCCCGCTGCGCCGCGAGCGCGGTCTGGTCGCCCGGGTTCACCGTCATCCGCCGGACGCTCGCCTGGAACACGCGCCGGTCGAGCCGCTCCTGGATCTTGGCCCCGATGCGCGCCATGATCCGGCCCCGCGCGTGGTCGAGGAAGCCCATGGCCAGGAACAGGAAGGTGATGAGCCCGGTCAGCGCAACCAGCGTCGGCACCGACTGGCTGCCCAGCACGCGGTCGTAGACCTGGAGCATGTAGAGCGGCCCGGTCAGCATCAGCAGGTTGACGAGCGTGGAGAAGACCATGACCGCGACCAGCACCGGCGTCTGGTCGGCGCGGGCGGCCTTCAGTTCGGCATCGCCGCGGGCAAACTCCGGTCTCGACATGTCCTGCCCTTCTCCGCCACCGGCAGAAATCCACGCGGGTCCCGAATCGTGACCCCCGGCCCCGTTGTCATCGGCCCCGCCGCGCCGTAAGCACGGGTCCCGAGGTCCGGGGCGCAGTGACGGGGCGACGCCGCATGGTCAATCTCATTCCATCCAATTCTTGCCAAACCGGAAAGAGATGGCAACATTTTGGCATGATTGTCGCGGGCACCGTCTTTCTGTCGGCCTGCGCGGCCCCGCCGGTTCCGCCCACGATACCCGATCCGAACGAAAATGTGAACCGCGCGGTCCATCGGCTCAACAAGGGGATCGACACCGCGCTGGTCCGGCCGGCCTCGCAGGTCTACGGCACGGTGGTGCCGGGGCCGGTCCGCCAGGGCATCGGCAACTTCGCCGAGAACGCCGAGGCGCCGGGCGACGTGGTGAACTTCGTCCTGCAGGGCAAGCCCGACCTCGCGGCGCTGAACGTGCTGCGCTTTGCCGTCAACCTGACGGCGGGGGTGGGCGGCCTCTTCGACCCGGCGACGGGCCTGGGGCTGCCGCGCCCCCAGACCGACTTCGGCGAGACGCTCTACGTCTGGGGCGCGGCCGAGGGCAACTACGTCGAACTGCCGCTGTTCGGCCCGTCGACCGAACGCGACGCGGTGGGCCGCCTGGTCGACATCGCGACCAACCCGACGCGGCTGCTCGCGGGCGATCCGGCCCGGGCGGTGGCCGGTGCCGAGGTCGGCTCGCGGCTTGGTGATCGCTACCGTTTCGCCGAAACGATCGACGGGGTGTTGTACGACAGCGCGGACAGCTATGCTCAGTCCAAGCTCCTGTATGTCCAGAACCGCCGGTTCGAGCTCGGCCAGACCGGCGACGACGGCGCGGCCATCGACCCCTACGAGGATCCCTATGCCGAACAGTAACTTCCCCCTCTCGCGCCGCACCTTCGTGGCCGGCAGCCTGCTGGCCGGGGCGGGGTTCATGGCCGGCCCGGCGCGGGCGCTGGCGGTCGACGAGGCGCGGGCGCTGATCGACCGGGCCATCGGCGAGGTCAACGCGACGATCAACTCGGGCAAGTCCGAAACGGCGATGTATGCCGATTTCGAACGCATCTTCGCCCGCTACGCCGACGTGCCGACGATCGCCCGCTCGGCGCTCGGCCCTGCCGCGCGCAGCGCCTCCGCAGCGCAGATGCAGGCCTTCACCCAGGCCTACCAGGGCTACGTCAGCCGCAAGTACGGCCGCCGCTTCCGCGAGTTCATCGGCGGCAAGATCGAGGTCACCGACGCCCGCCCGGTGAAGTCGTTCTTCGAGGTCGTCTCGGTCGCCTACCTGCAGGGCGAACAGCCCTTCGACCTGCGGTGGCACGTCTCGGACCGGTCGGGGAAGAACCTGTTCTTCAACATCATCATCGAAGGCGTGAACATGCTCGCCTCGGAACGCGCCGAGATCGGCGCGATGCTCGATGCCCAGGGCGGCGACATCGACCGGCTGACCGCGGCGCTGCAGACCTCCTGACCGCGCGCGCGTCCGCTGCGGCCCGCGCCCGTCGCCGCGGGCGCGCCCCGCGCTGTCCGCCGCGGTGCCGCCGGGTGGCTAGTTCTGGCGCTGGCGCAGGATGTCCTGCAAGAGCGCCTCGACATCGGTGGACGAGGGGTTCATCACCGGCTGCGAGGGTTCCGGCTCCAGCACGCCGGGCGACAGGCCCGCCGCGGCCAGCGGCGCGGCGCGCGGCGCGGGCACGATCATCGGCAGCGGCCGGGGCGGCACGCCTTCGTTCACCCGCACCATGACCTCGCGCCAGATCTCGGCCGGAAGGCCGCCGCCGGTCACGCCCTTCAGCGGGCTGTTGTCGTCGTTGCCCGTCCACACCCCCACCACGTAATCGGCGGTGAAGCCCACGAACCAGGCGTCGCGGAAGCTGTTGGTGGTGCCGGTCTTGCCCGCCGCCTCGCGGTCGAGCTTGGCGCGCCTGCCGGTGCCGTCCTCGATCACCTGCGTCATCATGTAGATCAGCTCGCCCGCCGCGCGTTCGCTGATGACGCGCTCGTTGATCCCCCCCGCCTGGCCGATCAGCGGCGTGTCGTCGCCCTTCACCCGCACCTCGGACAGGCCGTAGGGCGTGACCGACGACCCGCCGTTCAGGATGCCCGCATAGGCCCCCGTCATCTCGATCAGCGTCGATTCCGACGCGCCGAGCGCCAGCGCGGGCCCCGGCGCCATGTTTGAGGCGATGCCGAACTGGCTCGCCACCGCGCGCACCGGGTCGAGTCCCACCGCCATCGCCACCCGCACCGCAGGGATGTTCCGGCTTTCCCGCAGGGCCTGGGTCAGGGTGATCATGCCCTTGAACTTGTTGTCGTAGTTCGACGGCGACCACGGCCCGGACCCCGGGATGTTGACCGTCAGGGGCGTGTCCTCGACGAAATCCTCCGGGCTGTAGCCCAGGTCGAGCGCCACGGCATAGATGAAGGGCTTGAAGGCGCTGCCGGTCTGGCGCAGCGCCTGGGTGGCGCGGTTGAACGCCCCCGCCTCCACCGTCTGCCGCCCCCCGACCATGGCCCGCACCGCGCCGTCGGCGCTCATCACCACGATCGCCGCCTGCGCCCCGGCCACCTCCTCCGTCGCCTTGTTCGCGAAGGTCCAGGCCAGCGCCTCCTCGGCGGCGCGCTGCACCCGGGGGTCGAGCGTGGTCTGCACCGTCACGTCCTCGGTCGTCTTGCGGGCGAGGAAGTCGGGCATCGTCTCCATCACCCAGTCGGCGAAGAACCCGCCCGACCGGGTGGCCGCCGCCTCGCTCAGGACCGCGGGGTTGGCCAGCGCGTCGGCGGCCTGGGCCGGGGTCAGGTAGCCCTGCTCGGCCATCAGGCCGATCACGACCGCGGCCCGGTTCTGCGCCCGTTCCAGGCTGTTGGTCGGCGCGAAGCGGCTCGGGGCCTGCAGCAGGCCCGCCAGCATCGCCGCCTCGGCCGGCGTCACGTCGCGCGCCGACTTGCCGAAATACCGCTGCGCCGCCGCCTCGAAGCCCCGCGCCCCCGCGCCCAGGTAGGCGCGGTTGAGGTAGATCGTCAGGATCTCGGCCTTGGAGTATTTCCACTCCATCGCCAGGGCATAGGGCACCTCCTTGATCTTGCGCAGGATGCCGCCGCGGCGGCAGTCGTCCTCGTAGGCGGACTCGGAGTCCCACTGCGTCGGGTCGTAGGCGACGCCGAGGCACAGAAGCTTCGCCACCTGCTGCGTGATGGTCGACCCGCCGTTGCCCTCGAGCGGCCCCCGGCCCTCGCGCATGTTGATGCGGATCGCGCTGACGATGCCGCGCGGGCTGACGCCGACGTGCTGGAAGAACCGCTTGTCCTCGGTCGCCACGACCGCGTTCAGGAGGTTGGGCGACACGGTGTCGGCGGCGATGTCCTGGAAGGTCTCGCCGCGCCAGGCGTAGGGCTGGCCGCCCACGTCGAGCATCGTGACCGACCCGCGCGCCCGCCCGTCCATCAGCGCGGAGGCCTCGGGCAAGGTGGAATGGATGATGGCGACCCAGCCGCCGAGCAGCACGGCCAGCACGACCGTGCCGCGCCAGGCCGCGCCCCAGAGGATGCGGAAGATGCCGGTCACGATCCGGCCCGCAAGCCCGCGTCTGCGCGGCGCGGCGCCCGCGCGGGGCGGCCGTGCCGGCTTCGGCGGCTGCGGCGTCTTGCCATACCGCCTGTCCGCGACGAGCGTCCCGCGCCCCCTGTCCGATCCTGCCATGCCTGCCCGCCCGCTTTGCCGCGTGTGTGTTGCCCGTTAGCATACCGGGTTCAAGCGCCGATGGTAAGCTTGCGCGGACCGCTGCCGGTTTCTGCATGTGCCGTTTCTTTGGGCGGTCTGCTTCCGTCGCACAACATTTGCGCAATGACGGACAGGTTGTCGCGGCGGCCCGTGCCGCATTCCTTGTCACCGCGCCGTGATGCGCGGCCTTGTCACAGGCGAGGGACCGCCCCAGCGGCGGCGCCGCCAACGATCACAAGGGGAGCGACGTGAAACTCATCATTGCAGCGATCAAGCCGTTCAAGCTCGAGGAGGTCCGCGAGGCGCTGACCGCCATCG
>CAZNPW010000031.1:0-35105 GCA_964575185.1 uncultured Exiguobacterium sp. | reverse complement strand
CGCGGCCATGGCTCAGTTCTCCACGGTGCGGTTGACGATGAAGCCCTCGGCCTTCCAAGCAGCCTCGATCATGTCGGCAGTGACGGCGCAGGAGACGCTGGCCTGCTTGTGGCAGAGCCGGGCGCAGTCGTTCGAGAGGGCGTAGAGGAAGATGGTCACGGTCAGGTTCTCCGTTGCTGATGCCCCATGATGCGCCCCTCGTGGGCGGTCGCGAGCGGGAGAAACGCCTGCACCCGCTCAACAGTTGCTTCGTTGGGCTTCGGCGCCGTCATTTCGTGGATTGGAAGGTGGCCCCGGCAGGGCCTTCCTGCCGGGGCTGTTCCGTAAGTCCGAGGTCGCCTCGTAAGCTCCGCCGACCATGGCGACGAAGTCTTCCTCGCCGATGTCGGCGGCACGGGCGCGCGCGACGATGTCGCGCAGCACCTCGAACAGTTCGACCGGGCTGCCGTCGGCCCCCTCGATCATCGGGACAGCGTTATCTTCCATGGACTCACCTCCTGAGCGCGGTCGGCCACCGCGGCCGACCCGCGGCCCAAGGATGCGCCGACGGGAGGCGGCCGCGAGCGGGGTAACACTTAGCGGCCGCTCACATCTCGCTTCAGCGCCCGTAGCGGAAAGTCTTGGAGAAACCGTCGCTTATCCCGCTCGCGGGTGCCCATCTCCACGACAACGTCCGGCCCACAGGCGCCCACTTCCGGGGCCTGAGATTGGAGACGGACATGACGTACAGACTGACCATGGGGGCGGTGTTCACCACCTTCCCCGAACTGGCCTACGCGCAGTCGGAGGCCCTCGATCACGCCCGCGAGCTGACCAGGGCCTGCGGCTTCCCCGTGACCGTGACGGTCCATCGGATGGGGCAACCCGCCCGCGATGGGCTCGGCCGCGACATGACCGCGGCGACGTGTGTCGGGTCCGCCGTTGGGCGGATCGAGAACAAGGTGGCCTTCGTGTCGCGGGTGCCTGCGCCGTCGCGCGTCCGCGCGGCGTCGAAGGAGGCCGCGGCCTGAGCGTGATCGACGCTACGACCGCCACGCTGGCCGAACTGTTCCGCGCAGGCAGCCACGGGACGGTGGCCGACGCGATCGTCTGCGACGGCCCGATGGCGCTGGCCGTCGCGTCCCGCCTGACCGCCGACAAGCTGGTGCGACTGCGGGCTGCGGTCAAGGCCCACCTCGACGCCTTCGGGGGTCCGACGGGCCCACTTGGGCTCGTCGTGGGCGGAAAGGCGCGCGGCGGCCCGGTCATGGTCCCGCTTCGGGGGACCGTCCGATGAGGCGGCTCGTCAGACTGGCGGTCGCCTCGGCGGCCGTGACGCTGACGCTCGCGTTCGTCTTCGGCGCCGCGGCACTGGTCGTCGCGCAGTCGCCCAGCGGGATGCCCGAACCGTCGGCCTGCAACCGGCCGGTGCTGGCCTCCCCTGCCGCCGCCCCGGCTTCAGTCGTCAAAGTCGTCGCCCGGACCGAAGGGCAGCGCGTCAGCGTCCAGTTCCACCCGCAGGCCTTTGACAACGTAGACGCGCACCTGCCCCTCCTGTGACGGGCGCTTCAGCATCGCGTCGTTGAACTTGCCCGACGCTCGCAGGTCTCGCCAGAAGATGTTCTGGTCGGTGGCTGTGCGGCCATGGCCGCGACAGTATGCTTGGTAGGCGTCGTACACCTCCTGTTTGGTCACGCTAGCTGCCTTGTCGGGCACCAGGCGTTCGGAAGCGAAGGCGGCGACGGTGGATGCCTCGCGCAGTATCTCCTTCTTGCGCCCGTCCATGGACCGCGGGGCCGTGAACCGTCCGCTTTCTGCCAGCCTTCGGGCACCTTCAAGGCACCGGTTCAACACGCCGCTTGCCTCCGGCCGCAGGTCACGCTCGAACAGGTCCGGGTCTTCCTTTCCGAGGAACGACTTTCTTGTTTCCAGCGAAACCATGCGGGTCGCGATTGTGCCGGTCAGGTCCTGCATCAGTACGGGCTCGTTCGACATGAGCAGCCATTGCACGTGCAGATAGCCGATGAAGTCATCCTTGTACTTGCGTTCTATGTTCTGCAGGTCTTGGCCAGAGAAGGCGGCGACGTCCAGCTCGCCCACCTGCCGCTTCGGCGTTGCGGGCACGCGGATCGCATCGACCGGGTTCGCCGTGATCGTCTCGTCGTGCCGGCGGGCTGTGTTGACCAGCGCCCTGACCGTCCGCATCACCGACCCGCCCGTGGTCTTGCCGTGGCGGCGCGTGAGCGTGTCCAGCAGGTCGCGGCAGTCCTGCCGGGAAATGTCGGCCACCGCCCGCTTGCGCAGGCCCTTGAGGTAGTGGTCCATGTGGTACTGGTATCCCCGCACCGTCGCCGCCGACAGGCTGCGCTCCTTCAGGTGCTCGACCAGCGTCTGTTCCAGGGTGATGCCGGTGGACGCAGGGCCCGCCGTGGGGTCCACCCCCGACTGGATCGTGGCCATGAGGCGCTTCGCCTCGCTGCGGGCGTCGGCGAGCCGCACCAGGTCGGTGCGCCCGATCTTGACCCGCACGGTGCGCACCAGCCGCTTCTCGCGGCGCACGTCCCCTTGGCAGGCGAAGGTCTTCGTGGTCTTGTGGCAGATGCAGAGCAGGCCCTTGACGTCGGTGTCCCTGTGAATGCCCGAGCCGAGGGCGAGGTCCCGTATCCGGGCCTCGGTGAACTTAAAGATGGCCATGGAAAGTACAGTCCTGAGCACAGTTTCTGGGGTGAAGCCAGGTGAGGCCGGGTTGGCCTACAGGACCGATCTTGCAATGTTTTCAAGGGTGCGTACGCCCCGAAACAGCCCGGATGAGCTCAAATTATGCAACGATTCCGGACTGTTAATCAATTGGTCGTAGGTTCGATCCCTACCGCCGGAGCCAAAATCTCCTAAGAACAGGCCCTTACGCCGCCATCCGCCGGCCCAGCACCTGTGCCATCGTGGCGCCCATGGCGCTCGGGTTGGGCGCGATCGCGATGCCGGCGGCGCGCAGGATCTCCACCTTTTCCGGCGCGCTTTCGCCGGCCCCGCCGATGATCGCGCCGGCGTGGCCCATCTTGCGGCCCTTCGGCGCCGACAGGCCCGCGATGTAGGCCACCACGGGCTTGGTCATGTGCGCCCGCACCCAGGCCGCCGCCTCCGCCTCCTGCGGCCCGCCGATCTCGCCGATCAGCATCACGGCGTCGGTCTCGGGATCGGCCTCGAACAGCGCGAGGATGTCGCGGAAGGACGACCCGTTCACCGGATCGCCGCCGATGCCCACGCTCGTCGACACGCCGATCCCCAGGGCGCGCAGCTGGTCCGCCGCCTCATACCCCAGCGTCCCCGACCGCCCCACGATTCCCACCCGCCCGGGCAGGTAGATGTGCGGCGGCATGATGCCCATGAAGCCGCGGCCGGGCGAGATCACCCCGGCGCAGTTCGGCCCGACGAGCCGCATCCGGCGGTCCGCGGGCTGGTCGGAAAGGTATCGCTTCACCCGCATCATGTCGGCCACCGGGATGCCGTCGGTCACGCAGACGGCGGTGCGGATGCCCGCCGCCGCGGCCTCGATGATCGCGTCGGCGGCGAAGGGCGGCGGCACGAAGACCAGCGAGGCCTCGGCCCCCGCGCCCTCCACCGCCTGCCGCACCGTGTCGAACAGCGGCCGGTCCAGAAGCCGCTGCCCGCCCCTGCCCGGCGTCACGCCGCCCACGACGTTGGTGCCCTGCGCGATCATGTCGGCGGCATGGAACTGGCCGATGCGGCCCGACATGCCCTGCACGATGACGCGGGTCGTCTCGGTGATGAGAATGGCCATGGCGTGTCCCCTCAGGCGGCTTTGGCGGTGACGGCGGCAGAGGCCGCCTCGGCCAGCGTCCCCGCGGTGATGATCGGCAGGCCGGAGGCGCGCAGGATCGCCCGACCCTCCTCGACGTTGGTCCCGGCCAGCCGCACCACGACGGGCAGCGTCAGCCCGACCTCGCGGTAGGCCGCGACGACGCCCTCGGCCACCCAGTCGCAGCGGTTGATGCCGGCGAAGATGTTCACCAGGATGACGCTGACGTTCCCGTCCGCGAGCACCGTCCTGAACGCCCGCACAACCCGTTCCGGCGAGGCGCCGCCGCCGATGTCGAGGAAGTTGGCAGGCTCCCCGCCCGCCAGATGGATCATGTCCATCGTCGCCATCGCCAGCCCCGCGCCGTTGATGATGCAGCCGATGTCGCCCGCCAGCCCGACGTAGGACAGCCCATGGTCCCCCGCCGCCGCCTCGCGCGCATCCTCCTGCGCGCGGTCGCGCATCGCGGCCACGGCCTCCTGCCGGAACAGCGCGTTGGTGTCGAAGCTCATCTTCGCGTCGCAGGCGACGAGCGTCCCGGCGGCGGTCACGGCGAGCGGGTTGACCTCCAGCATCACCGCGTCATGGTCGCGGAAGGCCGCGACGCAGCCGCGCACGATGGCACCGAGCTGCCCCACCTGCGCCCCCGTCAGCCCCAGCGCGAAAGCCAGCTCCCGCACCTGCCAGTCGTGCAGCCCCAGGCCCGGGTCGACGTGGAACCGGTGCAGCCGCCCAGGGTCGGCTGCCGCGATGTCCTCGATCTCCATCCCGCCGTCGCGCGAGGCGACGACCATCGCCCGCTCCGCCGCCCGGTCCACGACGACGGCCAGATACATCTCCTGCGCGATGTCCGTCGCGTGCTCCACATAGACCGCCTCGACCGGCTTGCCCTTCGCGTCGGTCTGCTTCGTCACCAGCCGCGTCCCGATCAGCCGGTCGGCGAAATCCGCGACCTCGGCGGGCGTCCGGCAGAGCTTCACGCCCCCCGCCGCCCCGCGCCCGCCGGCATGGACCTGCGCCTTCACGACCCAGGGTCCGCTGCCCGTCGCCGCCGCCCGCGCCGCATCCATGGTGGAGGCCGCGTGCCCCTCGGGCACCGGCACGCCGTGGGCGCGCAGGATCGCCTTGGCCTGGTGTTCGTGGATGTCCATCGCCCGTCCTCCAATGTCATCGTCGCCGCACCCTCTCCCCCGGCCCTCTCCCACGGGAGAGGGGAGGTGCCCGCCCCCAGGCGCCGCACCGGGGGAAAGGTCACCCCTCTCCCTGCGGGAGCGGGGCCGGGGGAGAGGGCGCGCTACCTCGCCGCGATCGCGTCTGCCAGCACCAGCACGTTCCGCGCCATCCGCTCGCTCGCCGCGTCGATCATCTTGCCGTCCAGCGCCGCCGCTCCCTTGCCCTCGGCCTCGGCTTTCCGAAGCTCGTCGATGATCCGCCGCGCCCGCGTGACCTCGGCCTCGGGCGGGCTGAACACCTCGTTCGCCGGCATCACCTGGCTCGGATGGATCGCCCACTTCCCCTCGCAGCCCAAGGCCGCCGCCCGCCGGGCCCCGGCCTTGTAACCCTCGGGGTCGCTGAAATCGCCGAACGGCCCGTCGATCGCGCGCAACCCGTAGGCGCGGCAGGCCACCACCATCCGGGTGATCGCCGCATGCCACTGGTCGCCCGGGTAATCCGGGTTCAGCCCGCCGATGTTCACCGTCCGCGCCCGCATCGACGCGGCATAGTCCGCCACGCCGAAATGCAGCGCCTCGAGGCGGTTCTGTCCGAACTGGGCGAACTGCGCGATCGCCTCGACGTTGGCCATCCCGAGCGCGGTCTCGATCAGCGCCTCCAGCCCCACGCGGTTGGTGTAGCCCCGCCCCTGCGCGATCTGGCTGACCAGCGCGTCGACCATGTAGAGGTCCGCGGGCACCCCGACCTTCGGCACCAGGATCATGTGCACCCGGTCGCCCGCCTGCTCCATGACGTCGACGACATCGCGGTACATGTAGTGCGTGTCGAGCCCGTTGATCCGCACGCTGACGGTCTTGCCCCGCGCCGCCCAGTCGATCTCGCGCAGCGCGCGGATGGCGTTGATCCGCGCCTGCTCCTTCTCGGGCGGGGCCACCGCGTCCTCGAGGTCGAGAAACACCACGTCCGCCGTCGAGCCGACCGCCTTGTCGATCATCGCAGGGTTGCTCGCGGGGACCGCCAGCGTCGACCGCTGCAGGCGCGGGTGGCGCAGGGGGTGAAGGGTGTGGCTCATGGGTGTCCTCCGACCGTGGGATGGGCGATGCGGGCCATCCTATCTCACTCCGCCGCCATCGCGGTTGCCGGCCGCCGCGCGGTGGCGAACCACCCCTGCGCCGCCGCCACGCCCGACCCGAAGGCCACCCGCGCGCCCGCCTCGGCGAGGCTCAGCTCAGCCACGGCGAGGCCCGCCAGCACCATGCCCTCGTTCGTGTCACCCAGATGCCCGATGCGGAACACCCGCCCGGCCAGCCGCGCCAGCCCCGACCCCAGACTGCAGTTGTAGCGGTCATAGGCCACCCGGATCACCTCGCGCGCATCCACGTCCGCAGGAACCCGGATCGCCGTCACCGTGTCGGAGGCCAGCTCCGGCCGGTCGGCGACCACCTGCATCCCCCAGGCCGCCACCGCCCGCCGCACGCCCTCGGCCAGCCGCGCATGGCGGGCGATGACGTTGTCCAGCCCCTCCGCCTTGATCCGGTCCACCGCCGCCCGCATCCCGTGGAGGAGCTGCGTCGGCGGGGTATAGGGGAAATACCCCGTGGCGTTCATGCTCACCATGTCGCGGAACTCGAAGTAGGCCCGCCGCATCGTGGCATGGCGCGAGGCCTCCATCGCCTTCGCCGACACGCCGAGGATCCCCAGCCCCGCCGGGCACATGAAGCCCTTCTGGCTGCCGGTGACCGCCAGATCGACCCCCCAGTCATCCATGCGGAAGTCGATGCTGGCGACCGACGACACCCCGTCCACGAACAGGAGCGCGGGGTGGAACGCCTGGTCCATCGCGCGGCGCACCGCGGCCACGTCGGAGGTCACGCCCGTCGCCGTCTCGTTGTGCGTGACGAACACCGCCCTGATCTCGCCCCGCCGGTCCGCCGCCAGCCGCGCGGCGAAGGCGTCGACCGGCACCCCCTGCCCCCAGTCGGCGTCGATCACCTCGACCTCCAGCCCCAGCCGCTGCGCCATCTCCACCCACAGCGTGCTGAACTGCCCGTGCCGCGCCATCAGCACCCGGTCGCCGGGGCTCAGCGTGTTGGTGATCGCCGCCTCCCAGGCCGCCGTCCCGCTGCCGGGGAACAGCATGACCGTGCCATCGCGGGTCCGCAGGATGTCCTTCAGGTCGGCGAACAGCCCCGTCCACAGCGCGCCGAAGTCATGCGCCCGCATGTCCTGGGAGCCCACGTTCATCGCCTGCCGCACGGGTTCGGGAATGGGCGTAGGCCCGGGGATGCACAGGTGGACGATGCCGGTCTTCATGGGGTGCCCTCCGCTTTGGTCCCTCATGCGCCAGCGCGCCACAGGTGCAAAGGCAAAGCGGGTTCCGCTGTGAACGCGAAACTTCACAACCCAGCCGTCTTGTAATACTGTAAACGCAACATGAAGAAGACCTTCATCGGCCCCCACCTCCGCCGCCTGCGCCAGGACCGCGGCGAAACCCAGGGCGCCATGGCCAAGGCGCTGGGTGTCTCCCCGGCCTACGTCAACCTGCTGGAGAACAACCAGCGCTCCGTCTCCGTCGCGGTCCTCCTGCGCCTGTTCGAGGCCTACGGGGCCGACTGGCGCGACCTGGCCGAGGACGACGGCGCGACCCGCCTCGCCGACCTCCGCGCCGCGCTGGCCGACCCGCTGTTCGCCGACAAGCCCGACCTCCCCCAGCTCCGCGCCGCGCTGACCCACGCGCCCGCGCTTGCCCAGGCCTTCCTGACCCTCCACCGCGCCTATGCCGCCGCGACCGACCGCCTGTCCGCCCTGACCGCCGCCGAACCCGACATCGCCACCACGCCCGAGGCGCAGGTCCACAACCACTTCCGCCGCAACCGCAACCACTTCCGCGAACTGGAAGACGCCGCCGAGGCCTTCTGGACCGACCCGCCCGCCCGCGACGACACCTATCCCGCGCTGAAATCCCGCCTGCGCGACCAGGGCATCGCGACCCGCCTCGTCACCGTCGCCGACCTGCCCGGCACGCTGCGGCAATACGACGAGGCCCGCCGCGAGATCCTCCTCTCCGAGGCGCTCGACCACATCAACCGCATCTTCCAGCTGACCCACATGGCCGGGCTACTGGAACTCCGCCCGCTGTTCGACGGCCTCGTCGCCCGCTCCGGCATCACCGACCCCCGCGGCGCGGCGCGGCTGCGCGTCGAGCTCGCCAACTACTTCGCCGCCGCCGTCCTGATGCCCTACGGCCCCTTCCTGACCGAGGCACAGGCCACGAAATACGACCTCGACCACCTCGCCACCCGCTTCGGCGTCAGTTTCGAGCAGGCCTGCCACCGCTGCACCACGCTGCAGAGGGACGGCGCGCAGGGGGTGCCATTCTTCTTCTTCCGGGTGGACAAGGGCGGCAACGTCACGAAGCGCTTCAACGCCACGGGCTTCCCGCTCGCCGAATACGGCGGGGCCTGCCCGCGGCTCGACGTGCACACCTCGTTCCGCACGCCGGGCCGCACCATCCCGCAGTTCGTCGAAATGCCCGACGGCAGCCAGTTCTTCGTCGTCAGCCGCACCGTCGACCGGCCGACCTTCGAGCGCCACGGCCAGGACAACCGTCTCGCCGTGGCGCTCGGCTGCGCCGTCGAACACGCCCCCGCCATCGGTTACGCCGAAGGCTTCACCGTCGCCCGCCTCCGCCTGACCCCCATCGGCATCAACTGCCGCATCTGCCCCCGCGCCGCCTGCGACCAGCGCGCCCACCAGGCGGTGATCCTGACCGCCCCGGTCGACGAACGCCGCAGGGGGGCGACGCGGTTCGACGGCTAAAGCGTCACCAGCCGATACCCGTCATCGAGATACCGCGACAGGTCGATCACCCCGCCGGTCGCCGGAATCGCGCGCTCGTGCACCAGCGACAGGCCGCGACATGGGCTACGACGGTGCCTCGCTCAGCGCGCTCGCCGAGGCCAGCGGGTTGCGGAAGGCGAGCCTCTACCACCTACCCCGGCGGCAAACGCGACATGGCGGCGGAGGTGCTTGCGCGGGCGCAAGACTGGATGGCCAGCCACCTGATCGCCCCGCTGACCGGCGACGCCCCGCCCGCCGCGCGGCTTGGGCGGCCCACGCCCCTTCCGCGCCATCCTGAATGACCTGCCCGACCTCCTGCTTTGCTGAAGGACACCGCCCATGACCGCCCGCTACACCTCGGAACCCTCTTCACCCCCGCCGTGAAGGCCGCACAAATCGCGATGGAAAGCCGCGAGGCCTACGCCACGCGCGACCACGGCTCGACCGGCCCCGACCGCCTGACGGGCGCCGAATCCGCCTTCATCGCCGCGCGCGACAGCTTCTACATGGCGACCGTCGGCGCGACCGGCTGGCCCTACATCCAGCACCGCGGCGGGCCGCGCGGCTTCGTCCGGGTGCTCGACCCGGGCACCCTGGCCTTCGCGAGACTTCCGCGGCAACCGCCAGTACGTCAGCCTCGGCAACATCGCCTCCGACCCCCGCGCGTCCGTCGATCACCCGCGCTTCGCTGCCGCACACGCCTAGCCGCCGCTGTCACGCGCGCGTCACATCCCCCCGATAGGTCAGGCTTGCCAGACGCTTCATGGCCCCGTTACAAAACTGCCACAAAGCACCCGCCACGGTGTCCGGGCAGCATGGGCCGAAGGCGAAGGCGCGAGACACCTGAACGGGGAGCAACCCAATGACTGTGATGACGCGCATTGTGACGGCCGCGAGCCTGATCGCGCTCGTGGCGGGCGGCATGGCCAACGCCCAGGCGACCGACATGGCCGCGCTGGAAGCCGCCGCCAAGGCCGAAGGCAAGCTGACGACCATCGCCCTGCCGCGCGACTGGTGCAACTACGCCGCCATGTTCGACGGCTTCAAGGCCAAATACCCCGAGATCGTCATCAACGAGCTCAACCCCGACGCCTCCTCGGCCGAAGAGCTCGAGGCGATCCGCGCCAACAAGGACAACACGGGTCCGCAGGCCCCCGACGTGATCGACGTGGGCCTCGCCTTCGGCCCGCAGGCCAAGGACGAAGGGCTGATCCAGCCCTACAAGGTGTCCACCTGGGACACGATCCCGGCCGACGCCAAGGACGCCGACGGCTACTGGTACGGCGACTACTACGGCGTGATGTCCTTCGCCGTGAACACCGACCTCGTCCAGAACGTCCCCACCTCCTTCGCCGACCTCCTGAAGCCCGAATACGCGGGCCAGGTCGCGCTCGCGGGCGACCCGCGCGCGTCGAACCAGGCGATCCTCGCGGTGCTTGCCGCGGGCATGTCGACCGGGGCCGAACCGGGGCAGGCCGCGGGCGAAGCCGGGCTGGAGTTCTTCAAGAAGCTGAACGACGCGGGCAACTTCGTCCCCGTCATCGGCAAGTCGGGCACGCTCGCGCAGGGGACCACGCCGATCCTGATCCAGTGGGACTACAACGCGCTCGCCACCCGCGACACGCTGGCGGGCAACCCGCCGGTCGAGGTCGTGATCCCCTCGGACGTCTCGCTCGCTGGGGTCTACGTCCAGGCGATCAGCGCCTACGCGCCGAACCCCAACGCGGCCAAGCTGTGGATGGAGTATCTCTACTCCGACGAGGGCCAGCTCAACTGGCTCTCGGGCTACTGCCACCCGATCCGCTACACCGACATGGTGGCCCGCGGCGTCGTCCCGCAGGAGATGATCGACAAGCTGCCCCCGGCCGACGCCTACGCCCGCGCCGTCTTCCCGTCGCTCGACGCGGTCAACGCCAACAAGGCAGCGGTGACGGCGGGCTGGGATTCGACCGTCGGCGCGAACGTCGTCGAGTAAGGCACCCGGAGCAGGGCCCGGTCGCGGGCCCTGCCCCCTCACCCCGATGCGCACCCCCCTCCGCTGGCTCGGCGTCCTGCCCTTCTTCGCCTTCGCGGCGCTGTTCCTGATCCTGCCCACGCTCTACATCGTGCTCGGCGCGTTCCAGACCGCCGAAGGCGACTGGACGCTGCAGAACGTCGCCGACCTCAATACGCCCTCGATCCTGAACGCCTACTGGGTGTCGATCAAGGTGTCCTTCTGGTCCGCCCTCCTCGGCTGCGCCGCGGGCTTCGCCATGGCCGCCGCCGTCACGCTCGGCGGCCTGCCCCGCGGCATGAAGCCGCCGCTCCTCACCTTCTCGGGCGTCGCGTCGAACTTCGCGGGCGTCCCCCTCGCCTTCGCCTTCATCGCCACGATCGGGCCGGCCGGCCTCATCACCCTGTGGCTGCGCAACGACTTCGGTATCAACCTGCGCGCCTACGGCTTCAACCTCCTGTCCTCCTGGGGCCTGATCCTCACCTACCTCTTCTTCCAGATCCCGCTGATGATCCTCATCATCACCCCCGCGCTCGAGGGCCTCAGGCGCGAATGGCGCGAGGCCGCGCAGATGCTCGGCGCCACGCGGGCGCAGTACTGGCGCATGGTCGCGCTGCCGATCCTGACGCCCGCGCTGCTGGGCACCTTCGCGCTCTTGTTCGCCAACGCCTTCGGCGCCGTCGCCACCGCCATCGCGCTGACCGGCCCCGCGCTCAACATCGCGCCGATCCTGCTCTACGCCCAGATCCGCGGCGACGTGCTCGGCAACCCGCACCTCGGCTACGCGCTTGCGCTCGGCATGATCGTCATCACCGCCGCCGCCAACGGCCTCTACATCTGGCTGCGCGCGCGGTCGGAACAGTGGCTGAGATGAAGCCGCTCGCCTGGACCGCCTTCCTCCTCGGCTGCCTCTACTTCATCCTGCCGCTGATCGGCACGGTGGAGTTCTCGCTCTCCATGCGCCGCGGCGTCTACTCGCTCGACGCCTACGCGGTGATCCTGACCGACCCCGCCTTCCAGGCGACCTTCCTCTACTCGGTCGCCATGGCGCTCGTCACCATCGTGATCGGCACCGTCCTCGTCGTCCCCACCGCCTACTGGGTCCGCCTGCGCACGCCCGAGCTGCGCCCGCTGATCGAGTTCATCACCCTCCTGCCGCTCGTGATCCCCGCCATCGTCATCGTCTTCGGCTACATCCGGCTCTACAACACCTCGTCCTTCCTGCCCTTCACGGGCTCGGCCACCGGCACCAACATCCTGCTCGCCTTCGGCTACACCACGCTCGCGCTGCCCTACATGTACCGCGCCGTCGACACGGGGCTCCGCACCATCGACGTGGCGACGCTGACCGAGGCCGCGCAGTCGATGGGCGCGGGCTGGGTCACGATCCTCGCCCGCGTCATCCTGCCGAACGTGCTGTCGGCGGTCCTCTCGGGCGCCTTCCTCACCTTCGCCATCGTGATCGGAGAGTTCACCATGGCCGCCCTCCTCGACCGCCCCGCCTTCGGGCCGTTCATGCAGACCCTGGGCAGCAACCGCGCCTACGAACCCGCGGCGCTCGCCGTCATCGCCTTCGCCATCACCTGGGCCTGCATGGGCCTGATCCAGACGGTCAACCGCCTGTCCCACGCAAGGCCCCCCGCATGAGCTTCCTCCGCCTCGGCCACCTGGAAAAGACCTTCGGCGACAGCCGCGTCGTCCGCGATTTCTCGCTCGACATCGCCGAAGGCGAGTTCGTCTCGCTCCTCGGCCCCTCGGGCTGCGGCAAGACCACCGTCCTGCGCATGGTCGCGGGGTTCGAGACCCCGACCTCCGGCACCGTCCACATCGGCGCGCAGGACGTGACGCGCCTGCGCCCCAACCAGCGCGACATCGGCATGGTCTTCCAGGCCTACGCGCTCTTTCCCAACCTGACCGTCGCCGACAACATCGGCTTCGGGCTGAAGATCAAGGGCCTTCCCGCCGACCGGCGCCGCGCCCGGGTGGGCGAGATGCTGCGCCTCATCGGCCTGCCCGACCTCGGGTCCCGCTACCCCTTCCAGCTCTCGGGCGGCCAGCAGCAGCGCGTGGCCCTCGCCCGCGCGCTCGCCCCCAGCCCCAAGGTCCTTCTGCTCGACGAACCCCTCTCGGCGCTCGACGCCAAGATCCGCGTCTCGCTCCGCACCGAGATCCGCGAGATCCAGCGCCGCACCGGCATCACCACCATCTTCGTCACCCACGACCAGGAAGAGGCGCTGTCGATGTCCGACCGCGTCGTCGTCATGTACGGCGGCATCGCCGAACAGACAGGCACCCCCTTCCAGGTCTACAACCAGCCCGCCACGCCCTTCGTCGCGGGCTTCGTCGGCACGCTCAACACGCTCAGGGGCACCGCGTCGGGCGGCCGCGTCACGCTCGGCCAGGCGGTCTTTCCGCTGGCCGCCCCCGACGGCCCCGTCACCCTCGCGCTCCGGCCCGAGGCCGTGCGCCTCGGCCCCGCCCCGGGCCGCGAGATCACCCTGCCCGCGGTGATCGAGGACGTGCATTTCATGGGCGCCGTGATCCGCATCCGCGCCCGCGCCGCCGGGTCGCTGGTCGCGCTCGACACCTTCAACCACCCCGACACCCCGCCCCCCGCGGTGGGCGACCGCACCGAGATCAGCCTCTCCTCCCGCGACGTCCTCGTGCTCGGCTGACCGCCGCGCCGCGCCGCGTCCCGGCCGGGCCCCGGACCCCGCCATGCCCGCACCGGCCTGCCACGCCGTGCGGCGGGGCCTACAGCACCCGCAGGCCGCCCGCCATCCAGGGCCGGTCGGCGACCATCGGGGCCACGATGCGCGCGGCGATCTGCCCGCGCAGGCGGTGTGCGATCTGCGCGGGCAGCGGGCCCAGCAGCCCCGCCCGCGCGGTCAGCGCGATCCGCCGGTCGAGCGGCGCGAAGGGCAAGGGCAGCACCTCGGTCGCGGCGCGGAAGCGGTCGGCGGCGGCGATGGCGAGCGGGGTCAGGATCGTCCACCCCGCGCCCTGCGCCACCAGCGCGAAGATCGCGCTGTAGCTGTCCAGCTCGTAGCGGTGCGCCAGCCGCAGGTCGTGCCGCGCCAGATGCGCCGCGATCAGCCGCCCCATGTGGTGCCGCTGGGTATAGCGGATCAGCGGCAGCGCCGCGATCTCGCCGCCCTTCGGCACCACGGCGACGAACGGCTCCGCCAGCAGCGGATGCACCTCGCGCGGCTCGCCCCCGCCGCCGCCGCCCTCGCCCATCATGTCGGCCGCCACCACGAGGTCGAGCGACCGCGCGTCGAGCGCATCGAGCAGCCGGTGGCTCGGCCCCGTCTCCAGCAGGAACCGGCAGTCCTTCAGCTCGACCGCAAGGTCGGCAAGCAGCGCGGGCGTCACGTTGGCGTCGAAATCCTCGATCACCCCCAGCCGCAGCGTCGTCAGCCCCGCCATGTCCGACGCCGCCAGCGCCGCCCGCGCCTCGTCGGCGGCGTTCTGCATGACCTGCGCGTGGCGGCGGAAGATGAGGCCCGCGGGCGTCAGCACGACGGGCCGCGCCGCGCGGTCCAGCAGCGTCACCCCCAGCGCCGCTTCCAGCGCCACGATCTGCTGGCTGACCGCGCTCGCGCTGACCCCCAGCCTTCGCGCGGCAGCGGTGACCGCGCCCTCGTCGGCGACGGCGAGGAAGACCTCGATCCCCCAGAGGCTCAAGCGCCCGTCCACGTCACAGCTTGTCGAGCTTCGCCTGCATCTCGGCGAGCTGCCGCTTCATCTCGGCGATCTCGCCGTCATCGCCGCGGCCCTCGGGCTTCGGCCCGGCGGGGGGCGCGCGGCCGCCCGTCATGGCCTTCAGGAACGCCTCCTGCTGGCGCGCGAAGGCGTCGAAGCCGGGCAGGTTCGCCATCGGGTTCGGCAGCGCGCCCAGGTTCTCCATCATCCGCGCCTGGCTGTCGCGCAGCATCTGGAAGCTCGCCTGCAGGAACTGCGGCATCACCGCCTGCATGTTCGTCGCATAGGCGCGCACCATGTCGGTCAGCACCGACGCGGGCAGGACGCTCTGCCCCTTCGCCTCGTGCTCGGCCACGATCTGCAGAAGATACTGCCGCGTCAGGTCGTCGCCCGTCTTCAGGTCGACGATCTGCACCTCGCGCCCCGCGCGGATGAAGCCCGCGATGTCCTCGAGCGTGACGTAGTCGCTCGTCTCGGTGTTGTAGAGCCTGCGGCTCGCGTAGCGTTTGATCAGAAGCGGCTTGTCGGTCATGGCGCGGGGTCTCCCGTTTCAACCGACGCTATGCGCTGCAGGCGCAAAAAGAAAGGGCGGAGCCATCGGCTCCACCCCCGGGGTCATGCGGGTGCCAGCGGCCTACTTCGCCGCCGCGGCGGCCTTCTTCACCGCGAAGGTCGCGTCGGTCGCGGCCTTGTTCACCATGGCCGAGGCGTCCTGCGACATGTCCTTGCCCGCGGCGAGCATCAGTTCCACCGTCTCCATCTGCACCTTCTTGGCCACCTCGGCGAAGGCCGCCATGTGCTCGGCGGTCATCTCGGCCGCGGCGCTGGCGAAGTCGCTGACCGACTTCGTGTAGTCCGCAGGCTCCGCCTTGGCGCGCGACACGTCGCCCAGCTTCGCGATCGCCTCGTGCGCCCACTTGGACGAGATCTCGGTCGACTTGGCCGCCGCTTCCAGCGCCACCTTCGACAGCTTCTCGGCCATCGCGGCCTGCGTCTTGAAGGCGTTCTGGAACGCCGAGGCGTCCATCGGGAAGGACGCCATCATGTCCTGCATCACCTTGGTGAAGTCGGGGGTCTTGTTCATGTCCGTCGCGCTCCGCATGGCCGTCCCGGCCGGTTGTTCGATGCGGTCGATATAGATGCTGCACTGCAGCATTGCAAGGGGTGATGCTGCAGCGCAGCAAACGCTCCGGTTGCGCCGCGAAATCAGGCGCTTGGCGTTGCCGTGACGTAAGTCCCCGGCGCCGGGGCCAGCGAATCGCCCACCTGCCGCGCCGGCACCTGCCGCCCCGACCGCGCCGCGAGCCATTCCCCCCAGCGCGGCCACCACGAGCCCGCATGGAACGTGGCCCCGGCCAGCCAGTCGTCGGGCGAGGTCAGCGGCCCGTCGTGCGTCCAGTGCCCGTACTTGCCCTTCGCGGGCGGGTTGACGATCCCCGCGATGTGCCCCGACTGCGACAGGATGAAGGTCTTGTCCTGCGCCCCCATCTGCCGCACCCCGGCGAAGCTCCCGCGCCAGTGCGCGATGTGGTCGGTCTCGCAGGCCACCGCGCACAAGGGCAGCTTCACGTCGCGCAGGCGAACCCGCGCGCCCAGCACCCGGAACGTGCCCTGCGCCAGCCCGTCGTCCTGACAGAGGCCGCGCAGATACTCGATCGCCATCTTCGCGGGCAGGTTGGTCCCGTCGCCGTTCCAGTAGAGCAGGTCGAAGGCCGGCGGCTTCTCGCCCAGCATGTAGGTGCGGATCGCGGGCTGCCAGATCAGGTCGTTCGACCGCAGGAAGCTGAAGGTCCGCCCCATGAACAGCTTCGACAGGATCCCGTCGCGCAGCGCCTGCCGCTCGATCCCGTCGACGAAATCGTTGTCCAGATACACCCCGATCTCGCCGGGGTCGGAAAAATCGGTCAGCGTGGTGAAGAAGGTCGCCGACTTCACCCGCGCGTCCTTCTGCCGCTGCAGCCAGGCCAGCACCAGCGCCAGCGTGGTGCCCGCGATGCAGTAGCCGACGGCGTTGACCCGTTTCTCGCCGGTGATCCGCCGCACCTCGTCGATGCAGGCCAGGTATCCGTCGCGGATGTAGTCGTCCATTCCGGTGTCGCGGAAGGACGGGTCGGGGTTCACCCAGCTCACGACGAACAGCGTGAACCCCTGGTCGACGATCCACTTGACGAGGCTCTTCTGCGCCGCCAGGTCGAGGATGTAGAACTTGTTGATCCAAGGCGGGAACAGGATCAGCGGGGTCTTGTGCACCGTCGCCGTCGCGGGGGCGTACTGGATCAGCTCGCACAGCCGGTTGCGGAAGACGACCCCGCCCGGGGTCGTGCCGATGTTCTGCCCGACCCGGAACGCCTCGCGGTCGGCCAGCGTCACCAGCACGTCGCCGTCGTTCGCCTCCACGTCGCGGATCAGGTTCTCCAGCCCCATGACCAGGCTCTCGCCGTCGGTCTGCAGCGCGCGTTCCAGCGCGTCGGGGTTGGTCGCCAGGAAGTTGGTCGGCGCCAGCATGTCGACGATCTGGCGAAAGAAGTAGTCCACCCGCTTCTGCGTCGCGGCATCGAGCGGCAGGTCCCCGACGGCGCCCAGCATCGCGTCGGCGTTGATCCGGTATTGCTGCCGGACGAAGGCGAATCCCGGGTGGCTGTCCCACAGCGGGTGCGCGAAGCGCCGGTCCTTCGGCCCGGTCTCCGCAGGCGGGCGCAGGTCGCCGCGGGCGAGCGCCTTCTGCGCCTCGGCATAATGCCGCAGCGTGCGGCCCCAGTAGCCCACCTGCTGCGCGACGAGCTTCGCCGGGTTCTGCGCCACGTCGGCCCAGTATGCGGCCATCGCCTTGGCATACATCTCGACCGACGGGCCCGCCAGCGCCGGATCGGCCGCCCTGCGGCGCGCCATCGCCCGGGTCAGCCGGGTCGCCAGATCCTCGATCCGCGCCAGATTCGCCATCAGACGGTCCGCATTCGGCCCCGCGTCCGGGTCAGACTCGGCGTCATCGGTTGTCATGCCCGGCCCTTCGTCCTAACTTGCTGCAAAGCAGCATCGGTCGCCTGGTCCCGGGGGAACGTGCAAAAGGCCCCTCCCCGGGGCAGGAGAGCCCGTGATGAAGTATATGATGGCCTACGACCTTATGGAAAGCGCCCGTCTGGGCTGGGGCTGGGCCGGTGCCACCGCGCGGGCCATGGCGGGCCAGCCGGCCTTCGCCCTGTCGATGAACCCCTGGCTTAAGCTCGCCGGCGCCTGGGGCGAGGTCGCCGAGCGCAGCTTCGCGCGCATGGCCGCGAAACCCGACTGGGGCATCCGGTCGATCGTGGGCGAGGGCGGGCAGGATCACCTCGTCGACGTGGTCCGCCTGGTCGAGAAACCCTTCGGCGACCTGATCCACTTCGCCGTCCGCCGCCGCGCGCCGATGCCCCGCCGCATCCTCCTCATCGCGCCGATGTCGGGCCACTACGCCACGCTCCTGCGCTCCACCGTGGCGAGCCTTTTGCCCGACGCCGACGTCTTCGTCACCGACTGGCACAACGCCCGCGACATCCCCGTCAGCGCGGGCACGTTCGACGTCGAGGACTACACGCTCTACCTCGCGGATTTCCTGCGCCACCTCGGCCCCGACACCCACGCCATCGCCGTCTGCCAGCCCGCGCCGCTGGCGCTCGCGGCCACCGCGCTTTTGGCCGAACAGGACCCGGCGGCGCAGCCGCGCACCCTGACGCTGATCGGCGGCCCGGTGGACCCCGACGCGGCCGCCACCGACGTGACCGACTTCGGCCGCCGCGTGACGATGGGGCAACTGGAGGGCTGGGTCATCCAGCGCGTCGGCTTCAAGTACAAGGGCGTCGGCCGGATGGTCTACCCCGGCCTCCTGCAGCTCGCCTCCTTCATGTCGATGAACGCCGACCGCCACAGCCGCGCCTTCACCGACCAGATCTTCCGCGTGGCGGACGGGACGGCGGGGGACCAGGACGCGCACAACCGCTTCTACGACGAATACCTCGCGGTCATGGACATGGCGGCCGAGTTCTACCTCTCCACCGTCGAACGCATCTTCAAGAACCGCGAGATCGCCGCGAACGCCTTCACCGTCGCCGGCCGGCCGGTCGACATCGGCCGCATCACCGACGTGGCGGTGATGACGGTCGAGGGCGCGAACGACGACATCTCCGCCCCCGGCCAGTGCGTCGCCGCGCTGGGCATGCTGACCGGCCTGCCCGACGCGAAGAAGGCCCACCACCTCGAACAGGGCGCGGGCCACTACGGCATCTTCGCCGGCAAGAGCTGGCGGCTCAACATCCGCCCGCTGGTCCTCGGCTTCATCGACCGCAACGCGGCGCGGCCGAAGCTGGCCGTGGTGGCAAAATAGCCGACGCCGGGCCGGGCGGGCGCGGCGCCGCCTGCCCGCCCGCCACCTCCTCCACCGCCCGCGCGATCAGGTCCAGGCACGCCGCCGAGGAAAAGCGGTGATCCGCCCCCTTCACCAGCACCAGCCGCGCGTCCTCGGCGTCCATGTGCCCGATCAGCCGCAGCGCGGTCGCCACCGGCACCTCGGCATCCGCCGTGCCCTGCAGCATCCGCACCGGCACGCCCAGCCGCAGCGGCCGGTCGAACACGCGGCACCGCGCCCCGTCCTCCAGCAGCTGCCGGGTCAGGACATAGTCCTCGCCATACCCCGACGCCGCGTTGAAGAACCCCTGCCCGTCCAGCGCCGCCCGCTGCGCGTCCGTCAGCCCCGCCCGGATGTCGTCGGTGAAGTCCGGCGCCGCCGCCACCGTCACCAGCCCCGCCACCCGCTCCGGCCGCTCGCGCGCCAGCAGGCATGCGATCCACCCCCCCATCGACGAGCCGACCAGCACCTGCGGCCCCTCGACCACCCCCAGCATCGCCAGGGCATCGGCCAGCCAGTCGGAGATCGCGCCATCGGCAAAGGCCCCGCCGCTCTCGCCGTGCCCGGAGTAGTCGAACCGCAGGAACGCCCGCCCCCGCGCCCGCGCCCATTCCTCCAGGAAGACCGCCTTCGTCCCGCCCATGTCCGACCGGAAGCCGCCCAGGAACACCACCCCCGGCCCCGCCCCGGGCGTCCGGTGAAAGGCCAGCTCCCGCCCGTCGGTTGTCGTGACTCGCTCCATGCGCCCTTGTGCCACGCGGCGGCGGCGCTGGGTAGGATGGGCAATATTGCCCATCCTACCTTGACTTGCCCCATCCACCCCGGCACTCCCGCCCCCGACAACCCGCAACCGGGCGTGCCGTGGGCGCCGAACCGACGAGGACCAGCGATGCCGCAGATTTCCCTGACATTCCCCGACGGTGCGGTGCGCCGGTTCGACGCCGGGATCACCCCGGCCGAGGTCGCCGCCGCCATCGCCCCCTCGCTCGCCCGCGCCGCCATCTCGGCCCAGGTCGACGGCGCGCACTGGGACCTCGCCTGGCCGCTCACCGCCGACGCGCGACTGTCGCTCAACACGATGAAGGACGCGGCCCCCGCGCTCGAGCTGATCCGCCATGACGCAGCCCACATCATGGCCCGCGCGGTGCAGGAGATCTGGCCGGAGGTCCGCGTCACCATCGGCCCCGTCCGCGACTTCGGCTGGTTCTACGACTTCGACCGCGCCGAGCCCTTCACGCCCGAGGACCTCGGGCGGATCGAGGCGCAGATGCGCCAGATCATCGCCGCCCGCGACCCCGTCCGCACCGAGGTCTGGGACCGCGCCCGCGCCCGCGCCTACTACGAATCCCGCGCCGAACCCTTCAAGCTCGAACTCCTCGACCGCATCCCCGAAGACCAGCCGATCCGCATGTACTGGCACGGCCCCTGGCAGGACCTCTGCCGCGGCCCGCACCTGCAGAACACGGGCCAGGTCCCCGCCGACGCCTTCAGGCTCACCCACGTCGCCGGCGCCTACTGGCTCGGCGACGCGACCCGCCCCATGCTCCAGCGCATCTACGGCGTGGCCTTCCGCACCCGCGACGACCTCAAGGCCCACCTCACGATGCTCGAGGAGGCCGCCAAGCGCGACCACCGCAAGCTCGGCCGCGAGATGGAGCTCTTCCACCTCCAGGACGAGGCGCCGGGGATGGTCTTCTGGCACCCCAACGGCTGGCAGGTCTACCGCGGCCTCGAGGACTACATGCGCCGCCGCCTCCGGCGCGCGGGCTACCGCGAGATCCGCACGCCCCAGGTCCTCGACCGCGTGCTGTGGGAGAAGTCGGGCCACTGGGAGGCCTACCGCGAGAACATGTTCATCGTGGAGGTCGACGAGGAGGGCGCGAAGGAAAAGCGCATCAACGCGCTGAAGCCGATGAACTGCCCCTGCCACGTCCAGGTCTTCAACCAGGGCCTGAAGTCCTACCGCGACCTGCCCCTGCGCCTCGCCGAGTTCGGCTCCTGCCACCGCTACGAATCCTCCGGCTCGATGCACGGCCTGATGCGCGTCCGCGGCTTCACCCAGGACGACGCGCACATCTTCTGCACCGAGGACCAGATCGAGGCCGAATGCGCGGCCTTCCTCGACCTGCTCTCCTCGGTCTACCGCGACCTCGGCTTCGAGCGGTTCGACATCTTCCTGTCCACCCGCCCCGACATCCGCATCGGGTCGGACGAAACCTGGGACAAGGTCGAAGGCGCGCTCGCCTCCGCCATCCAGAAGGCGGGCTACAGCTACACGCTCAACCCCGGCGACGGCGCCTTCTACGGCCCGAAGCTCGACTTCAAGCTGACCGACGCCATCGGCCGCGAATGGCAGTGCGGCACCTTCCAGGTCGACCCGAACCTGCCCGACCGGCTGGGCGCCGAATACGTCGGCGAGGACGGCGCGAAGCACCGCCCCTACATGCTGCACCGCGCGATCCTGGGGTCGTTCGAGCGCTTCATCGGCATCCTGATCGAGAACTACGCCGGGAAACTGCCCTTCTGGCTCGCCCCCCGGCAGGTCGTCGTCGCCTCCATCGTCTCGGACGCCGATCCTTACGTCGCCGAGGTGGTGGCCGCGCTGCAATCCGCCGGCGTCCGCGCCGAGGCCGACATCCGCAACGAGAAGATCAACTACAAGGTCCGCGAACACTCCGTGGGCAAGGTGCCCGTGATCCTCGCCATCGGCATGGCCGAGGTCGCGGCCCGCACCGTCAGCCTCCGCCGCCTGGGCGAGACGGGCAGCACCGCCCTGCCCCTCGACGCCGCCGTCATGACGCTCGCCGCCGAGGCGCTGGCCCCCGACCAGCGGTAAGCCCTCTCCCCGGGGAGAGGGGAGGTGCCCGCCGCCCGCCGACCGCCGCCGCGACGTCGCGATGCCGCCTCCGCCCGCGCCCCCCTCTCCCTGGGGAGAGGGGCCGGGGGAGAGGGCGGCGTGCCCCCCGCACGGGGCTTGATTTTCATTGCCCTTGCGGCACTATCACGCATGTGACGACGAAGTTTCGACGCCGATCGGCAGCCGAAGGCTTTGGTTGCACGGGTGGGGCCGCGGCCCCCGGACATCGGCCAAGGGAGACAACGGCATGCCCACCGGCACCGTGAAATGGTTCAACAGCACCAAGGGCTACGGCTTCATCGCCCCCGACAGCGGCGGAAAGGACATCTTCGTCCATATCTCCGCGGTCGAGCGGGCGGGCCTCAAGGGCCTGAACGAAAACCAGAAAGTCGGGTTCGAGCTGCAGACGGGCCGCGACGGCAAGCAGTCGGCGGGCGACCTCAGGCTGCTCTGAACCCCGCCGCCACGGCCTCGTCCCAGCCGAGCGTCAGGCGGCCCTCGTGCTCCACCACCGGGCGCTTCATCAGCGCCGGGTGCTGGGCCAGCTGCACCTCGGCCTCCGATTCCTTCATGAACTCCGACAGCCCGCGCCAGGTGGTGCTCTGCCGGTTCACGATCCGGTCCCCGAACGCCGCCACGAACCGCGCGATCTCCGCCTCGGCCAGCGGCGCGGCGCGCACGTCGCGGAAGACCGGCGCGTGCCCCATCGCCGCGAGGTCCTTCATCGCCCGCTTGCAGGCGTCGCAGGTGGACAGGCCATAGACGATCATCCCGCCACCGCTTTCGTGATCGCCACCCCCGCCCAGGCCGAAAAGGCCGTCAGCACCGTCCCCCAGGTCACGTCCGCCGCCACCATCGTCCAGTGCCAGTCCTTCATGATCGCATAGCTCGTGAACTCGTAGGTCCCGTAGGCCATCGCCCCGATGATCGCCGCCGGGATCACCACCGCGCCGCCCGCCGTCAGCCCCGGCCACGAGACCAGATACACCAGCCCCGCCACATAGGCGAGGTAGAACGCCGCCGCCGCGCCGATCCGCATGTTCTCCAGCATCAGACCCCCGATGCGGGCCTGGAACAGCGGCTTCATCACGACGCTCAGCATCATCGCATCAAGGATCAGGAACACGGCCGCGGTCGCGCCGTAAAGGATCAGGGGTTGCACGGGAAAGGGCTCCTTTCCGCCCGGACCTAGCGTGCCGCCGCGCCGCGGGAAGGCCCGCACCGCCACGGGAACGCGCCGGGGCGTCCCGCGTTGTCGCTGGCAACGATCGGGGACACATCGCGATGCCGACCACGCCCGCCGCGCCCGCCGCCGCCGGTGCCCCCCCGTCGCCCGGCCCGCTGCGCGGCCGCGGCTGGTGGGTCCTCGCCAGGAACCTCTACCGCGAGATGAACGCCGACCGCATCAGCCTGATCGCCGCCGGGGTCGCCTTCTACGGCCTCGCCTCGATCTTCCCGGCCATCGTCCTTCTCATGGCCATCGCCGGGTTCCTGATGGACCCCGCCGCCGTCCAGGCCCAGCTGACCGAACTGTCCCGCATCCTCCCGCAGGAGGCCGCCACCATCATCATCGACCAGGCCGTCGCGGTGGCGGGCTCGCGCGAGGGCGGCCTCACGCTCGCCGCGATCCTGTCGCTCGTCATCGCGCTCTACTCCGCCTCCCGCGCCACCCAGTCGCTGATCGAGGGGCTGAACGTCGCCTTCGAGGTGCAGGAGACCCGCGGCTTCCTCCGCCTCTACGCCACCGTCTTCGGCCTGACGCTCGCCCTCGTCGCGGGGTTCATGCTGATCGTCGCGCTGCTCGCGGTCATCCCGGCCATCCTCGCCGTCGTCCCCCTCGGCACCTTCGCCGGACTGGTGGCGCTGGTCGTCCGCTGGGCGCTCATGACCGCCATCGTGGCCACGGGTCTCGCGCTCCTCTACCGCCACGGCCCCGCGCGCGGCCCCGTCCCCTGGCGCTGGATCTCCCCCGGCGCCATCGCCGCGACCGTCCTGTGGCTGGCGGGGTCGGTCGCCTTCACCATCTACGTGGCGAACTTCGGCTCCTACAACGAAACCTTCGGCACGCTGGGCGGGGTCATCATCCTGCTGACCTGGCTGTGGCTGTCGGCCTTCATCGTGCTGATGGGGGCCGAGATGGACAGCGAGATCGAACGCCAGGACCGCCACGAAGGCGGCGCGCTCATCCCGGGAGAGCCGGTGCGCACCTAGCGCCCCCGCAGCCAGCCCGAAAGGTCCACGTCATCCATCCGCCCCTCGGCGCAGCAGATGATGACGCGGCCGACCGCCTCGGTGTCGAAATCCATCCTTACGCCGTTCAGCGCGAGCGCCGCATACATCGTGCGAAAGGCCGTGCGCTTGTTGGCGTCATTAAAGCAATGCCCCCGCGCGATGGCCACGGCATAGGCGGCGGCGAGGTCGTAGACGTCGCCGATCGTCCCGTAGGCCAGCCGGTTCTCGACGCGCGCCAGCGCCGAGTCGAGCGACTTGTCCCGCGCCCGTCCCGGCAGCTCCCCGGGGTTGAGGACATGGTCGTGCAGCGCCTCGACATCATCGGGCAACAGAAGGACGAAGTTCATTTGTCGCGCAGGTAGTCCAGCACCGGCTGCACCCGCTCCCGCGACTCCTCCAGATGCGCCATCACCTCGTCCCGCGTCGCATACCGATGCTCCCGCGTGTCCATCGCCTCCACCGGCACGAAATACCCCACGACCTGGGAGTTCCGCAGCACCGCCACCGGCTGCCCGTTGGCCTGCTCCAGCACCTTGTGCGGCTCCCGCATCTCGGTCATCGAGGCGACGCGGCTGGCGCGGATGCGGGTCATGGGAGGGGCTCCGGTATACATCTAGTTGGCTACCAGAATATGTACTAAAAATTCTACCCCTGCAAGACCGGTAGCGGAGGACGTTTTAGAGGAGTAATCTTGGAGTGATGAAGTTTGACGCCGGCGAGGGCGATCCTGAACCAAATCGAAGAGTTTAGGCCACCCGATTGCAGCGGCTATAAAAGCTGCGAAAGTACAATCTTCAGTTCAGCCTAAGTTGTGTCCGTTACGTCAAAGGCACCATAAAGTCTTTTCCTCAGATCGACATCGCATGTTCCGAGCGGATCGCGAAGGAGGATCATGTAATCAACTTGCTTTTTGCTCCTCATCGGGAGCGCGAGTATCCTATGCAATTCCTCAGCGGTGAAATGATCTGCAATGTGCTCAAAAGCAGCCGATGATCCGGCAGGAATGATCTGCAACAGGAGCTCTGTGTTTCGAGCTAGCAAAGATGTAGTAAGGTATCCGTGAACCCTGCGAAGCTCGGAGTACAGTGGGCTGAATAGAATGCCAGAGCGTGTTTGGTAACTCTGAAAAAACCTTTTTGCCATCGCAAAGTAAGTTGCCGCAACGTGAGTAATATCGATCTTCGGATGCATTTCCATGAAGAGCTTCGCTTCTGCAGTCCATTTCTTGTATGCAGATTTGAGATCTCTAGCGTCAAAATACATAACTGCCGATGCCAACTCCGGCTGACCAATGGTCGAACTCATTGACCACTTTGGATCGACAAAGGAAGCGTGGCCGAAACAATTTCGCAAGTCCTGAACGAACTTAACTAGAAGCTTATCCTGAAAAGACGCTTTGAACAAATCTTCGTAGGCGTCGTCGAAATCCTGATCCTGCTTTCGCAGCGTGCGATATGTATCTACCAGCGACCCTGCGGAAAACAAGAATAGCGCAAGGGAGGCTTGCGCTTGGAATGTCAGCAAGTCACTGGGAGTTGATCCGCCGTATCGCGCTTCCGAGTACAGCGCCCCAAAATCTCTAAAAAGCGAATACAGACTACTCTGTAAATTTGAGTATCCTGCCGAGACCGATTCGGTTAGCTTAAAGATTGGAAAGAATGGACTTAGTTCCAGGATGTCCGCAATAGGAATTCCAAGGCTAGATACCTGTTTCAATATTTCGGCCGGAATACTCTCTCCTCGGCGCCAGAAATCAGAGCACTCACTCTTGATGCGCTCTATGTCAGCTCGCTTCCTCTCATTCATCCTGTTAACGAACTCGACAAACTCTTCCTCACTCACCCCACATCCCCTCAAACTCCCGCCATTCCCCCCGGCTCATGCCCGACTCCTCGAACCCCACCGCCTCCCCCGCCAGCCGCCGCTTCAACACCGCGACCGCCTTTGCACTCAACGCCACCCCGCCCAGACGGTAATCCCGGAATGCCTCATATGCAAGCGGCACCCATGCGGCCACGAGATCGCAGATCGCCTCGGCATAGACCCGGATCTCGTATTGCGCATGGGCGTCCGCGCGCAGCCGCAGGAAATGGAACAGGTTGTGCAGGTCCACCTTCCAGTACCATTGCGTATAGACGTTCGCCGGCAGGTTCATCCGTGCCAATTCCCGCGCGAGGCCCTGCTGGCCGTCCTGCGACAGCATCGCCTCGTAATGGTCATAGGCCCGGTCCGCATCGCCTTTCAGCATCTGCAACACCCGATGCGCCTCCTCGCCCTGCAATACCTCCCCCCGGCCCTGGTTGTTGACCGTGCTCTGCGCCGCCAGTTGCCCCGGCGCGGGAATGTAGAACTCCCGGTCCAGGATCGAATAGCGCGCCGAATACTCGTTCACGTTCGCCGTCCGGTGGCGGATCCATTGCCGCGCGACGAAGACCGGCAGCTTGACGTGCAGCTTCAATTCGCACATCTCGAAGGGCGTCGAATGCCAGTGCCGCATCAGATAGCGGATCAGCCCCTCGTCGTTGGAAACGTGTTTCGTGCCGGCCCCGTAACTCACCCGCGCCGCCTGGACGATGGCGGAATCGTCGCCCATGTAGTCGATCACCCGGACGAAGCCGTGGTCGAGCACCGGGATCGCCTCGTACATCCGCGCCTCGATCCCGGCAGAGGTCGCCCGCAGCGTCGGGTGCGGGGTGGACCTTTGGGCGGCGATCTCGGCGGCCTGGTCGGGGGATATGGGCATGGCAGCCTCCTCGGGAATCGGGGGAGTTCAACCATATCTTGCGGCGGCCCGACGCGATATGCGCATGGGTGGCGTGGTGCAGACGCGCCACGCCTTTCGGCGAAGCGCGGCGCGGGTGGCGTGCGGCTTTGACTTTCCAGCGTTTTCAGGCACAGTTGCCGACAAAACAACATCATTCGACCGGGCAGTCACATGAAATCCAAGGTAGCGGCGCTTCTGGCGCTTCCGGTGCTTGCGGCCTGCAGCGGCAACCCCATCGGCGACACGCCCCCGACACCTGGCCCCGACACCCCCGGCCAGCCGACGGCACCGTCCGACGGCAACGGCCGCACGGTGGAGGCGATGCGCGCCTTCAGCTACGACGGCGAGACGCTGGAGATCGACATGGCGGGTGTCAGCTCGTCGGGCGAGTTCGGGACGTTCAACCGCCGCCCGGCGATGGACGTGCCCGCCCGCGGCGGCGCGCCGCGGCTTCTGGCCTACGAGTTCCAGGAAACCAACATGACGCGGTCGTATCTGGCCTACGTGGCCGAGAACGAGCGCGAGACGCTGCTGGCCGTCGCGGCCTCGGACGGCGGGCAGTTCAACGAGAACAACGGCGGCGGCGGCTGGATCCGGCTGACGGGCTATGCGCGCCCCGACATCGCGGCCAGCCCCTCGCCCTCGCCCGGGCCGGAGCAGGGGACCTTCAGCTATTACGGCACCTACGCGGGCGTCTTCGTGCCGGGCTTCCTCGACCCCGCGACGCCGCCCCGGCCCGGTTCGGCCGGCCCGGGCGAGTCGCTGTCGGTGCGCGGCGAGATCCAGGTCAACGCGCAGTTCGAACGGTCGGGCGAGGGCGAGGTCGTGGAGGGCGCCATCGTGCGGCGCACGCTGCAAGACCGGAACGGCAACCGGCTGAACTCGATCTCGGTCGTGGACGGCAGCGGCGCGGTGACCGAGATCGACACCAGCCGGTTGGCCGACCTGGTCCTGCGCGAGACCGAGATCAGCGACAACGGCACCTTCCTCGGCGCGGTGGAGTTCCGCGGCTCGCCCGGCCAGGCCGTCGGCAACTACGACGGGGCCTTCGGCGGCGACGGGGCGACCGACGTGGCGGGCGTGATCTGGGTCAACCCGATCCAGGGCGAGAGCAACATCTGGGAATACGGCGCCTTCAACCTGCCGCGCTGCGATCTGGCGGGCGCCTCGCCGATCTGCACCCCGCGCTGACGGTGCGCGGCCTGCGGCGCCTTGCCGGCGCGGCGTTGCTGGCGCTGGCCGCCACGGCGGCGCAGGCCCAGACGCTGCGCGCCACGCCGGACGAGGCGCTTCTGACGGCGCAGGCGGCCTACGCCGCGGGGGCCTACGACGTGGCCTACCGCATCGCCCAGGTGCTGGTCACGATCGACCCCGACAATCCGCGCATCCTGCTGCTGCTGGCTGCGACCGAAGCGCGGCTGGGAAGGCCGGAGGCCGCGGTGGCCGCGGGCCGGACCGCCTGGGGCCGTGCGAGCGACGCCGCGCCCGTCCTGCGCTACGAGATCGCCCGCAACACCGCGCGGGCCGCGTTCGACGCCGGGCGGCCCTTCGCGGCGCAATTCTGGCTGCGCCGGTCGCTGGACGTGGCCCCCGACGACGCGGCGCGCGGCCAGTCGGGGCAGGACCTCGCCTTCGTGCGCGACCAGAATCCCTGGCGGCTGAGCTTCGGGCTGGAGGCCGGGCCGAGCGACAACCTGAACGGTGGCGCGGCCGACCCGGTGTTCCGCATCGGCGACTTCGTGATCGGGCGGCTCGACAACGGGGCGGTCGCGCTGTCGGGCGCGCGCGCCGCGGTGCGGGTGCAGGCGGAGCGGCTGGTGTCCGCCAGCGGGACGGGCCAGACCGTTCTGGGCCTGTCGGCCGAGGTGGTGCGCAACCGCATCGACGCGGCCTCGCGCGGGGCGGCGGGTGCGGTGCGGTCGCGCGACCTGGACCGGACCGAGCTGGGGCTGTCGCTGCGGCGCGACCTGCTGGCCGGAAAAAGCGGCTGGCCCGTCAGCCTGAGCGCCGGGGTGGCGCAGTCCTGGGCCGGCGGGGCGGCCTATGCGGAAAGCCTGAACATCGGGGCGCAGACGGCGCTGGCGCGGGGGCAGGCCGGGTCGCTGTGGCTGTCGGGCCAGGTGACGCGCGCCTGGGAGGGGACGGGCAACCTGCGCGTCGACGGCGCGACCGCCACGCTGCTCGCCGATCGCGCGCTGCCCTGGGGGACCGGGCGGTGGGACGCGGGGCTAACGGTGGAAACCTCGCGGTCGGACGACGCGAACTCCACCTACGATGCCGTGCGGCTGTCGCTGGGCCTGCGCCCGGACTGGCGCGTCGGGCCGGCGGAGGTGGCGTTTTCGGCCACCGCGTCGCTGCGGGACTACCCCGTCTTCGTGCTGTTCGGGGACGTGAACGTGACCGCCGGGCGGCAGGACCGGTCGGCAGGACTGTCGGCGGATCTGACCTTCGACGACTGGTCGGTGATGGGCTTCGCCCCCGTCCTGCGGTTGCAGACCGGCCGCACCGCGTCGAATGTCAGCCGCTATGCGACGACGACGACGGCGATCTCGTTCGGGATCGACAGCGCGTTCTGACTTTCCTCCGCCGCCCGCGGTGCTAGCTTGCCGGGACAGGCAAGGAACACCGCCATGCAGATCCGCTATCTTCACACCATGGTCCGGGTGAAGGACCTCGACGCCTCGATCGCGTTCTACAGGCTCCTCGGGCTGGAGGAGACACGTCGTTACGACAACGCGGGCGGGCGCTTCACGCTGGTCTTCATGGCCCCGCCCGGCCAGCCCGACTGCCCGGTGGAGCTGACCTACAACTGGGACGGCGACGACGGGCTGCCGTCGGACAGCCGCCATTTCGGGCATCTGGCCTATGCGGTGGAGGACATCCACGCGATCTGCGCGCATCTGCAGGCGAACGGGGTGACGATCGCGCGCCCCCCGCGCGACGGGCGCATGGCCTTCGTCCGCAGCCCGGACAACATCAGCGTCGAGCTTCTGCAGATGGGCGAGGCGCTGGAGCCGGTGGAGCCGTGGAAGAGCATGCCGTCGACCGGGCACTGGTGACTGAAGCCATGCGGCGGGTCGTGCGGTGCGGCAGAGGTCCCGGCCTGCGCCGGGACGCGGCGGATCCTGCCCTGACGTTTGCGTGAACGGATGGACGCCGCCGGGCCCGCCCCTAGGTCACTCCGCAGGAGGTGCCCCGGATGCTGAGAGCCGCCCTGCTGCTGCTGCTGCTGCCCCTCGCCGCGGGGGCGCAGGAGCGCATCCCCAGCAACTGCCAGGCCCTGGCGCGGGCCGACGCGCCGGTCGTGCCTGCGGCCTTCGGCGCGCCGCTCGAGGCCGACACGGTGCGGCTGCGGTTTCTCGACCATGCGATGTGGCTGATCGAGACGGCGGGCGGGCTGGTGGCGGTGACCGACTATGCGGGCTTCATCGGCCAGCCCGACGTGGTGCCCGACGTGGTGACGATGAACAACGCGCACCCGACGCACTGGACGCCCGACCCCGACCCGCGGATCGCGCATGTGCTGCAAGGGTGGGGCGACGCGACGGGGCCGGCCGTCCACGAGCTCGACCTCGGCGAGATGCTAGTGCGCAACGTCACGACCGACATCCGCCCCCGCATCAGTGGCGCGGTGCGGGAGGAGGAGAACTCGATCTTCATCTTCGAGGTGGCGGGGCTGTGCATCGGGCACCTGGGGCATCTTCAGCAGATGCCCACGGACGAGGATTTCGCCTCGATCGGGCGGCTGGATGTCGTGATGGTGCCGGTGGACGGCGGCTATACCATGCCGGTCGCGGACATGGCGCAGGTCGTGTCACGGCTGCGGTCGTCGGTCGTGCTGCCGATGCACTGGTTTTCCGGCGCGTCGCTGGAGCAGTTCCTGCGCGGCATGGAGGGGCAGTTCCGGGTCGTGCGGCTCGACCAGCCGGACATCGAGCTGTCGCGCGACCTCTTGCCGTCGGAGCCCACGATCATCGTGCTGGAGCCGGCTTTCCTGGAGTGATCCGTGCCCCTAGGGTGCGGGGATGCTGAACCCGTGCTCGCCCGCCTTCCTGTCCACCCTGCCCTGTGGCCTGCTGCGGTCCCCCGATGCGCGGCACATCGAGGAGCCGCGGGGGCGGTGGCGGGGGGTTGCGGGGGCGGTGGCCTGCCCTGCCACCGTCGGCGAGGTGGCGCTTCTGGTCCGCGCCTGCGCGGCGGCGCGGGTGGGGATCGTGCCTTGGGGCGGGGGGACGGGGCTGGTCGGCGGGCAGGTGATGGCGGGCGGCCCCGCGCCGCTGGTCCTGTCGCTGGAGCGGATGACGGCGGTGCGCGGGGCATGGCCCGAGGAGAGCGTGATCGCGGTCGAGGCGGGGATGACGCTCGCCGGGGTGCACGCGGTGGCGGCGCCGGCGATGTTCCCGCTGACGCTGGCCAGCGAGGGGACGGCGACGATCGGCGGGAACCTTGCGACCAACGCCGGGGGGACGCATGTGCTGCGCTACGGCAACGTGCGGTCCTTGTGCCTGGGGGTGGAGGCGGTGATGGCCGACGGGGCGGTGCACCACGGGCTGACGCGGCTGCGCAAGGACAACGCGGGGTATGACCTGCGGGACTTGCTGATCGGGTCCGAGGGGACGCTCGGGATCATCACCGCGGCCACGCTGCGGATGGTGCCGCGCCCCGCGGAGGTCGCGGTCGCGCTGATGGCGGTGCCCTCGCCCGCCGCGGCGCTGACGCTGCTGGCGCTGGCCGAGGGACGGCTGCCGGGGCTCGTCAGCGCGTTCGAGCTGATCTCGGGCGTGGGGCTCGGGTTCCTGGCCGCAACGATGCCCGAGGTGCGGCTGCCGCTGCGCAGCGACTGGTCGGTGCTGGTGGAACTCGGCCTGCCTGCGGCGCTGCCCGGGGCCGCGGCGATGGAGGGGCTGGCGGAGGCGGCGGTCGCGGCGGGGCTGGCGGGCGAGGTGCTGATCGCGGCGAGTGCCGCGCAGGCGGCCGCGTTCTGGGCCGTGCGCGAGAGCCTGCCGCTGGCCAACCGGCGGATCGGCGCGGTGAGCAGCCACGACATCAGCGTGCCCTTGTCCGCGATCGCGCGTTTCATCGCGGCGGCCGAGGCGGCCATCGCCCGGATCGGCACCTTCCGCATCAACTGCTTCGGCCATGTCGGCGACGGCAACCTGCATTTCAACGTCTTTCCCTTGCCGGGCCGGACGCGGGCCGACCACGAGGAGAGCCGCGAGGCGATCCGGACGGCGGTGCACGACATCGTGCACGACATGGGCGGGTCGGTCGCGGCGGAACACGGGGTCGGGCGGCTGAAGGTCGCGGACCTGGAACGCTACGCCGACCCCGCGAAGCTCGCCGCGATGCGCGCGGTCAAGGCGGCGCTCGACCCGCTGGGCATCCTGAACCCCGGCGCGGTCCTGCGGGTTTGACCGGCGGGGCCGGCGCGGCTAAGCGGGGCGGATGCTGACCTGCTTCAAGGCCTACGACATCCGCGGCCGCCTCGGCGTCGACCTCGACGAGGGCATCGCCCGCCGCATCGGGCGGGCCTTCGCGCGCACCCTGCCGGCCGCGCGCGTCGTGGTGGGGCACGACTGCCGCCTGTCGTCGCCCGGGCTTGCCGCGGCCGTCGCGGCGGGGCTGACGGACGAAGGGGCCGAGGTGCTGGCGCTGGGCCTCTGCGGCACCGAAGAGGTCTATTTCGCCACGACCCATCTGCACGCCGACGGCGGCATCTGCGTGACGGCCAGCCACAACCCGGCGGATTACAACGGCATGAAGATGGTCCGCACCGGCTCTGCGCCGATCGGCCAGGACAGCGGGCTGGCCGAGATGGCGCGGCTTGCCGCGGGCGACATGGGGCGGGCGAAGGGCGGCGGCCGCGTGCAGGCGGCGGACCCGCGCGCGGCCTACCTCGACCGGGTGCTGTCCTTCGTGGACCTGGCAGCGCTGCGGCCGTTGCACGTGGTGGTCAACGCGGGCAACGGGGCCGCGGGACCGACCTTCGACGCCATCGCCGCCGCGCTGGCGGCGCATGGCGTGCCGCTGCGCTTCACCCGCGTGAACCACCGGCCCGACGGGCATTTCCCGAACGGCATCCCGAACCCGCTGCTGCCGGAAAACCAGCCGGTGACGGCGGACGCCGTGCGCAAGGCCCGCGCCGACCTCGGCGTCGCCTGGGACGGCGACTTCGACCGCTGCTTCCTGTTCGACGAGACCGGGGCCTTCGTGCCCGGCGAATACGTCGTGGGCCTCCTGGCCGAGGTGTTCCTCGCCAAGGAGCCGGGGGCCACGATCGTCCACGACCCCCGCGTGGTCCTAGGCACCCGCGCCGCCGTCGCCGCCGCAGGCGGCCGCGCGGTGCAGGCGCGCACGGGGCACGCGTATCTGAAGGCCGCGTTGCGCAAGACCGGCGCGGTCTACGGCGGCGAGATGAGCGCGCACCACTATTTCCGCGACTTCATGGCCTGCGATTCGGGCATGATCCCCTGGCTCTTGGTCGCCGAGCTGATGGGCCGCAGCGGGCAGCCGCTGTCGGCGCTGATCGCCGCGCGGCGCGCCGCCTTTCCGTCGTCGGGCGAGATCAACTTCCGCGTCGCGGACACCGCCGCCACCGTCGCGCGGGTGCGCACCGCCTATGAGCCGCTGGCGGCGGAGGTGGACGAGACCGACGGCCTGAGCCTGACCTTCCCCGCCTGGCGCTTCAACCTGCGGTCGTCCAACACCGAGCCGCTCCTGCGGCTGAACGTGGAAAGCCGCGGCGATGCGGGGCTGGTGGCCGAACAGGTGGCGGCGATCACCGCGCTGATCGGGGGACAGGCGGACTGAGGGCGTCCCTCTCCCCCATCCCCTCTCCGTCCCTCTGCCCCATCCCCTCTCCCCGGGGAGAGGGGAGGCACCCGGCGCCCGGCGTCAGCCGGCGTCGGTGCGGCCCCGGCGGTCCGGCCGCAGCGCGGCGTACAGGACGTGGTTGCGCCAGCGGCCGTTGATCTGCAGGTAGCTTTGCGCGACGCCTTCGTATTTGAAGCCGGTGCTTTCCAGCACCCCGCGGCTCGCCGCGTTCTCGGGCAGGCAGGCGGCCTCGACCCGGCTCAGGTCCAGCGTCGTGAAGGCGTGATGGACGACGCCCAGGATCGCCTCGCGCATGTAGCCCTGGCGCGCGAAGGCCGCGCCGGTCCAGTAGCCGAGCGTCCCGGTCTGCGCCGGCCCGCGGCGGATGTTGTCGAGCGTGATGGCCCCCACCAGGGCCTGATCGGCGCGGCGGATCATCAGGAAGGGCAGCGCGCCGCCTTGCGTCTCGGCCCGCTGGGCCCAGTAGACGCGGTTGGTGAAGGCGCGGCGGCTCAGGTGGTCGTGCGCCCAGACCGGCTCCCACGGGGTGAGGAAGGCGGCGCTCGCCTCGCGCAGGGCGGCCCAGGCGCGCCAGTCGGTGTGCACGGGCAGCCGCAGGGTCAGCCGTTCGGTCTCGACCCGCGCACGCCGCCGCAGGCCCAGCATCAGGCCGCGAGCCTGTCGCGGATGGCCTCGATCCCCGGGGCGCGCCGCACCGGGCCGTAGAGCGCCAGCGCGGCGGGCCCGGCCGCGAGCCGCGCGCCGAAGTCGCGCACGGCGGCGACGGTCACCGCGTCGATCTTTGCCACCGCCTCGTCGATGCCGATCACGCGGCCCCACATCTCGAGCAGGCGCGCGTTTCGTTCGGCGCGCTGCGAGGGGCTTTCCAGCCCCATCAGCAGCCCCGCGCGCAACTGCGCCCGGGCGCGGGCGACCTCGGGCTCGGTCATGTCGCCGGCGGCGCGGCGGATCTCGTCGAGCGTCAGGTGCGTGAGGCTCGCCACGTCGGCGGCGGAGGTGCCGGCGTAGATGGTGATCGAGCCGGTATCCTCGTGCGCGGAGCCTTGCGCGAAGATCGAGTAGCAGAGGCCGCGCTCCTCGCGGACCTTCTGGAACAGGCGGCTCGACATGCCGCCGCCCATCGCCATGGCCCAGACCTGGCCCGCGTGGACGGCGTCGTCGCGGAAGCCGGGGCTTTCGAAGGCGAGCGCGAAATGCGCCTGCTCCAGCCGCTTGACCTCGCGCCGCTCGCCGCCGGTGAAGCGCGCGGGTTCGGGCGGGCGGTCGCCGGTGGGGGCGAGCGCGCCGAAGAGCGCCGTGGCCTGCGCGACGATGGCCTCGTGGTCGACCCCGCCCGCGGCGGACAGGATCATCCGGTCGGGGCCGTAGTGCGCGGCCACGAAGCCCGTCAGGTCGTCGCGGGTGAAGGCCCCGACCCGCTCCGCCGGACCCAGGATCGTGCGGCCGAAGGCCTGGGCGGGGTAGCTCACCTCGTGCAGCCAGTCGAAGATGATGTCGTCGGGCGTGTCGAGCGCCTGGCCGATCTCCTGCAGGATG